>JALWRC010000020.1 GCA_027080725.1 Saprospiraceae bacterium | reverse complement strand
ATTTTAAAGTTATGCGTTTTCGCAAAGATGTTTTGGAAACTTCACTGGCTTTTTTTGAAGAGGACAAAGAAAAATTCGATACATTAAAAGAAGGTATTATTGAAATGGTAAGTGAATTACCAATGTCGGTAAATGTGGTTGCAAGATATAAAGAATATATCAATCGTGTTTTAAGTACCAACTTTTGGAAAAATATTGATGATGAGGGATTTGATGAATTAGCAGATACAATTTCTCCGCTTATAAAATACAGGCAAGAAACGGTAAATCCTACGGAAATTGACAAATTCAATTTTGCCGATACTGTTAAGACTAAAGAAATGGTTGAATTTGGGCCGGAAAACGAAGCGGTAAGTATCAGCAAATACAGAGAAATGGTAGAAGCAAAAATTGCGGAAATGGTAAAGAAAAATCCTATTTTGCAAAAATTGAAAAGCGGAGAACAAATAACCGAAGAAGAAAGCCGGCAACTTGCAGAACAATTGCAAAAAGAGGACCCGCATATCACAGAACATCTTTTGCAAAAAGTTTATAAGAACCATAAAGCAAAGTTTATTCAATTTATTAAACATATTCTCGGTATTGAGATTCTTGAAAGTTTTGACAAACAAGTAAGCAAAGCTGTTGAGCAGTTTATTCAAATGCACTCAAATTTAACGACAAGTCAAATTGAATTTTTACATTTGATGCGTGATTTTATTATTGAACGGGGGGAATTAGAGAAAAAGGACTTAATTCAATCGCCTTTTACTATTATTCATCCCAAAGGAATACGAGGCATTTTTTCGCCTTCTGAAATAAGAGAAATTATAAAATTAACTGAAAATCTGGTTGCATAAATGAATAGTGAATCAAACAGAATAGAATTTAAACAAGAATTGACAGATGATTTGGAAAAAGAGGTAGTTGCCTTTTTGAACTATCACGAAGGAGGGGTAATTTATTTTGGAATTGACGACAAAGGTAATATTACCGGATTGCGGGATAGTGAGCTTATACAACTTAAAATAAAGGACCGGCTTAAAAACAATATTTTACCATCTTGTTTGGGACTGTTTGATGTTGTTAGTGAGGAAAGGAAAGGTAAAAATATTATTAAACTGATAATTGCCAGCGGATACGAAAAACCCTATTACATTAAAAAGAAAGGAATGTCTGAAAAAGGCTGTTTTTTGCGGGTCGGATCTGCGGCAGAACCGATGCCGGTATCTATGATAGAGGATTTGTTCTCCAAACGGACGCGTAATTCGTTGGGGAAGATTGTCTCAAACAAACAAAACCTGTCGTTTCAGCAATTAAAGATTTACTATCAGGAAAAAGGGTATGAAATAAATGACGCTTTTCTTGAGAACCTTGATTTATACACTCCTGAACATCGGTTTAATTATGTGGCATATTTGCTTGCCGATGTAAACTCGGTTTCCATAAAAGTGGCAAAATATGCCGGAAAAACCAAGAGTGATTTAGTAGAAAACGAAGAATATGGTTACTGTTCGCTGATTAAGGCCACAGAGCAGGTTCTCAATAAACTTGAAGTTGAAAATAAAACCTATACGAAAATTACAGGGAAAGCGAACAGACTTGAACGCAAAATGATTAACAGCAGGGCATTGCGTGAGGCTTTAATTAATGCAATGGTACACAATGATTATACAAGTGAAGTGCCTCCGGTTGTAGAAATTTATTCCGACAGATTGTCCATCACTTCTTATGGTGGTCTTGTGCCGGGGTTGAGTAGAGAGGAGTTTTTTGCCGGTCGTTCGATGCCTAGAAACAGAGAATTGATGCGAGTTTTTAAAGACCTTGATCTTGTGGAACAACTCGGGTCCGGTATTCATCGGATTTTAGATGCTTATGATACCTCTGTATTTAAAATATCAGAAAACTTTCTCGAAATATGTTTCCCTTTTGAGCAGGATTATCTGGATAGCCTTGAAAGTGGCGCAATGGGTGGTCAAATAGGTGGTACAAAAGGTGGTATGAAAGGTGGTATGAAAGGTGGTCAAATAGGTGGTCAAATAGGTGGTCAAATAGGTGGTCAAATAAGCGATTTAACTGACAGACAAAAGGAAGTACTGCAGTTAATTATAAATAACAATAAAATTTCAAGAAAAAAAATATCGGAAATATTGAAAATAAATACTTCCGCTGTCCAAAAACACATTGATATTCTTGTTAAGAAAAACATCATTACCCGTATCGGTGGCACTCGTGGATATTGGAAAATAAATATTGAAGAATAACATTATGAGTTTACTACAAAACAATACGGAAATAAAAAGTAAAATAAACGATTTATGGCAAAAGTTTTGGAGCGGAGGTATTTCCAATCCATTAACAGCCATTGAGCAAATCACTTATTTGCTTTTTATGAAAAAACTGGATGAAAATGACCTTGAAAATATCGCCAATGCTGAATTTACCGGCGAAGGATATACATCAATATTTGACGGTACTTTTTATCTGACAAAAGAAGATAAAGAAAAGAATCAAAACGGTATTGAAAAACAAAAATTGCGATGGAGCGAATTTAAGCATTTACCGGCAGCGGATATGCTTGAACGGATTAACCGTTATGTATTTCCATTCCTGAAACAACTCAATGGCGAACATTCTCCCTTTGCGCACCACATGAAAAATGCCGTTTTCATTATACCCAAACCTTCTCTTTTAAAGGAAGCGATTTCTGTTATTGACGAGATTTTTGAAGCAATGGAACGCGATGCTGTGGAGAAAGGGCAGGATTTTCAAGATATACAAGGTGATGTGTATGAAATGCTATTGAGTGAAATAGCTACGGCTGGAAAGAACGGACAGTTCAGAACACCGCGTCATATTATTAAACTTTTGGTGGAACTGGTGGATCCGCAACTCGGGCACCGGATTTCGGACCCCGCTTGCGGAACAGGCGGTTTCTTACTTGGTGCATATCAATACCTTGTTACACAGCTGGATAAAAAAAAGGACAAAAGAAAACCGGACGAAGATGGTTTTATTCGTAGTAGTAAGGCAGCTTTGCTCAATGAAAAAACAAAAGAAATTCTCGGCAGAAGTTTGCAAGGATACGATATTGACGTAACAATGGTGCGTTTGGGCTTAATGAATCTGATGATGCACGGTATTGATAATCCGCAAATAGATTACAAAGATACATTGAGTAAAAGCTACAACGAAACTGCCGAATACGATATAGTGCTTGCCAATCCTCCTTTTACCGGTAGTATTGACAAAAGCGATATTAATGAAGATTTGGAACTGAATACAACCAAAACCGAACTGCTTTTTATTAACCGGATTTATAAAATGCTGAAAATAGGCGGAACTGCCGGAATGGTAGTGCCACAGGGTGTTTTGTTTGGCACCGGAAAAGCTTTTAAAGAAGCCCGCAAATTGATGATTGAAAAATCGGAACTAAAAGCCGTTATCTCAATGCCGAGCGGTGTGTTTAAACCTTATGCCGGTGTTAGCACGGCACTTTTGATTTTTACCAAAGGCGGTGAAACCGAAAATATTTGGTTCTACAATATGGAAAGCGACGGTTACAGTTTGGACGACAAACGAGATAAACTGGAAGGTTACGGCGATTTGCAGGATATTGTTACCCGGTATAAAAACCGCAATCCTGAAGCAGAACAAGACCGCAAAGCCAAGTTCTTTTTTGTAACCAAACAGGAGATAGTGGACGAAGGTTATGATTTAAGCTTTTCCCGCTACAAAGAAGAAGTTTTTGAAGAGATTGAATACGAGCATCCGCAGGAAATACTTGAAAAACTCATCGGCGAAAATGGGCTGGAAAAAGAGATTATCAAAGGTTTGGAAGAATTAAAGGAAATGATTTAGGTATGGAAATAGTTTATCACAAAATTAAAGATTTATTTCTTTTTCTAAAGAAATCTAAAATAAAAGCTGGAGCAGGCTTAGAAGAGGGTTTGTATCCTTTTTATACTTCGAGTCAAGATTTGAAAAAATATTATAATGAATATACTTATCAAGGAGAAAGTTTGATTTTTGGAACGGGAGGAAAGCCAAGCATTCATTTTGCAAAGTTAAAATTTTCAACATCAACCGATTGTTTTGTTATCCAAAAAATAGATTATTTTATTATTGATGTAAAATATTGTTATTATTTTTTAAGTTCAAATATTTCCATTCTTGAAAAAGGTTTTCACGGAGCAGGTTTAAAACATATCTCAAAAGAGTATCTCAAAAAAATAAAAATCCCAATCCCATACAAAAACGCCAAACCCGACCTCCTCACTCAAAAACGCATAGCCAAAATACTTTCGCATACAGAATCACTGATTGCCAAACGCAAAAAAAGCATCCAAATGCTCGATGAATTTGTTAAAGCTACTTTTTTGGAGATGTTTGGGGATCCGGTGAGAAATGAAAAGGGATGGGAAAAGAAACTTGTCTCGGATGTGTCAACTTCTAGATTAGGCAAAATGCTGGATAGTAGTAAATTTACAGGTAAAAACTTAAGGCCATATTTGAGAAATTCTAATGTTCTTTGGTTTCATTTTAACTTAAAAGAATTATCTGAAATGGATTTTAAACCTGATGAACAGAAAGAATTTGAATTAAAATTTGGTGATGTATTAATGTGTGAAGGTGGAGAAATCGGAAGATGTGCTATCTGGAAAGAAGAAATAAAAGAGTGTTATTTCCAAAAAGCAATTCATAGGATTAGATTGAATAAAGAAATTATTAGTCCCGAATATTTTGTTTTTATGTTTTGGTTTTTAACTAAAAATGGAGGTTTGAATAAATTTATAGGTACTGCAACAATATCACATTTAACAGGTGAAAAGCTAAAAAAAATAAAAATCCCAATTCCACCGCTTCCCCTCCAAAACCAATTTGCCGAAATCGTAAAAAAGACCGAAACTCTAAAAAAACAGTTTGAACAGAGTTTGCAAGAGTTACAAAACCTTTACGGCAGTTTAAGCCAAAGGGCATTTAAGGGAGAGTTGGATTTAAGCAAAGTGAAAATTTTAGAGGAAATCGAAAAAAAGTTGATAAATCCCCACTCATAAATCCCAACACATTGCCAGATCGCACAAGGCCAGCGCTTAAACGTATCCCTTCACCCAACCCCATATTGTACTGAAAGAATACTAGCAGGACCTTTGTGCCAAAAAAGTTATGGCAAGAAATCAAATTAGTAAGAAGCACGTAGCGCTTTGGCAAAAAAGCGGGATGTCCCGCGCTGCCTATTGTAGGGGGAACAATATCATTATGCCACAGGTCATTCTAAATTATTTTTATAGAAATCACATCTGCAATCGTTTTTATTGAATAGAAAATGAAAATGGCATCTCTTTCACTTTGAATAAATTCTTTAAATTGATTGTTGATCGCAAAATAGGTGTAATTTAGAATATTCTTCTGTTCATGATTGTTGTATATTTCCTTGAAGCCGCTACTGTCAAAACTATACCTGTCATCATGAAAATAGGATTTCATTTTAGTGTTGTCATCCAATGATTTCAATATTTGGCCAAATTTAATCTTTTTTATCCTGATTTTTTCAAATTTGATTCCCAAGTATATAATTGTCATCAATTGAAGTATAATTTCTTTATTCAGTTCATTTGGATGAGCTGTATCCATGTATTTCATGAATTGCATTAATGCGGGTTGTTCTTCAAACATTATGTCTATACTTTTATTTTTTATCTCTTGGTCACCGGTCAAAAAATATTTAGCTGCCCGGTTAATGGTTTCTTTTCGCAAGGTTTTTCTACGATTGCTCTTTTTCATCTTCCAAATATATAATTTTAAATAATATTACTCTTTCTTGTTTTGGGGTGATGCCCAACACCGGTCTTCTAATAGTATGGTCTCTTGACGGTGCAATCACTGGAGTACGGTTCTGCGGTGAGGTATATGTTTTTATCCTAATGGGATTGTTTACGCTAGCATCTTTGCACAGAACGAAACTCAATGACAAGCTGCTAAAAGCTAAAGGGTATGGGTTTTTCAGTTATTATTGTCATAATCTTAAATTCGAAATGAACTAATCGCGTAAGGTACCGCCGCATACAGTCTATTTTTCCGTTTTAGTGGGGAGGTCATAATTTGTGGTGACAAGTCTTTTTATGCTGCGAGTTAGGAAAGAACTGAGGAAACCACTTGAAAGGTTACCTCACGTTACTCGATTGAGTATTGTTTTTTTCTAATTTTAGTTCTTTGATCCTATTCGTCTGGTTGTGTTGTAAACTCAATATCTCTCCCTTCTGCTCTCGCTTGTTTTACCATTTTCTGTAAGCCTTCAGGTAGTGAATTCAATGGAACTATAAATCCGTCCACTATTACATATTATTCAATGGATTGCTATTTGATATTTTGTCGGTTGAAAAGTCTTTATCAAAATGCGAAAGTTTTAATAAATCACGAATTTGTTTCGATTTGCCTGTAACAGTGGATTGATTAGTTCCAAAAAAATCATTTATTTCATTTACTGTCACATAAGGTTTTTCTGACTTATCAAACAAGAAGTTAATCAACCCGAGTGCATGAATAATTGCCGCAGCCCATATTTCAATTCTCCCGGTTTTAAATGGCACATTTCGCTTTCGACCAAGTTTTTTAATTAATTTTTCTGAAAGTTGAAAATATTCATCATTCAGTTTTTGCTGGCAAAATGCTCTGGTCAGTTCTAATAATTTATTCTCTCTTTCTTTTATTTTTGCTTTGTTCATATTATCCTATGTGTACTGATTTTTAATCTTTCGCTCTAGCAACACTCTTCGCTTTAATCTACTCTAATTATCAGATCCTGCGGTATAGCCTGCAGTGGAGGATGAAGTAGTGGTTCCTGGCCTTCGTAGTCATACAGGATGCCTCCTACTGCTTCGCACCCTTGGGGGCGATCGCAAGTGAGTTGAATGACCCTTTCTACCCTGATAATTCCCCTACATCAATCCCAGGAGTTTAGCGAATTTCGTCATCTCTCCCGGATTGGTGATTTTTACTTTTCCCATCATAATCGCCATCATGGGGTTGAGTTCGCCTTTGACAAGTTTGACAAAATTGTCAGCGGTGGATTTGACTACGCATTTGGGCTCACCATGTAGCCCTTCCTCTGTTATGGCTACTCCGTTTTCCAGACTTACGGTATATTGTCCGCCACCATCCCCTTCGAGGTCAAAATGAAAACGTGTCTGCAATCCTTCCAGTGCAGAGGGATGCATCTGATTGGGGAGGTCTAATAAAAATTCTTTTGCTGTCATATTTATTGGGTTTTGAAGGTATAACCTGAAAGAGTGGGATATGTTCTAGTGCTTTAAGAGCAGAATAGAAAGGAGATACAATTTTAGATATGGTCAGTTATAACGTCGGCTGTCATAAAGCCTGCGAGCGTCAGCGGAACAAGTAGGTAGTATTGATAGGTCAGTGGGCTAAAGCTGAAGAAGACCATTAAAAACAGGTATAAAAAGCCCAGGGCATAATCGTAGTAATTGTAGCGCCTACGCTCCAAATGATAGTACAGGATTCCTATTGCCAGGGTGATGAGCAAGGCGATGGCTTGAATAATCCTGGCAATATAAACCCTATGAGCCATACTGCCGGTTAGTTTTCGCTTGATGAAATGGGCAAAGTTGAGTCCCTTGAGCATAGACCAGGAGACCGGTGGTTCGCCATATCCTTTCCAATCATTGACCACCGCTTCCTGGTGGTAGGCCAACCCATGTTGGAGGGCCGTTGGGTTTTTTACAATGAAAGGTAAAACATATAGGATGATGATACTCATAGCCACAATACCCCAAATACGGATGCTCAGCTTCAATGGCTGGTTTAATAGCAATAAATACCCTAACAGTGGAATCCAAAATATGAGCGTATACCGGGATAAAAGGCTCAAAATAAGGCCCAATGTAATCAAAGGGAAACTGCGCGTTTTGAGTCCTGTGGCTAACAGAAGATAGTAGGCCGCTATGATCGTTTCGAAGCTGATGGCCATTTCAAGAGAGGCAAATTTGAGGTACAACCACATGGGAGAGACAATGATGAAAATACCTGCAATTTGAAGGATTAACCGCTTTTCGGATTTGATCAAATGGTAGCCGGCAATGGCTAGTACCGGAATGAACAGCAACCATCCCAATAGGCGGTCATCCATCCCAAGCCACCTTGTAATCCCTATGGGCAACCAGTGCATAGGCATATAAACAGGATAAGCCGAATAGGTGTCAAACACGACCGGAACGTAAGGGTCGTCCCCTGCTACAAATCGATTGTAAAGCGCCTCCAGTTGGGGGATTACATCCGAATATTTTCCCGTTTCGGGATACATGTGAAAGACCGTCATGAATCCGAAACACAATGCCATGACACTTAGGATGCCGGCAAGGGCCCCTGCGATCTTAGCCGGTTGTGTAACAGTGGTGGTGCCTACGGGAACTGGATGCCTATCCTTTCTAGCATGTAAGTATACACCACCAAAGGCCAAGGAGGAGAAAAACAAAATCAGCGCATTCGGCTCGTTGCCCAATAGTTGCCCTTTGTTTAAGACTAGAAAAACTTGTAGCGCAAAAAGCAGAAGAAGGGCAATGAGGTTTTGCATTTTGTATAGTCGTTGTGGATGGATGGATATAATCTGTAAAACGATGCAATATACATAGTTTGTATAAGGTGTTACAACTATGTTTGAATTTGTCATACCTTAGGAATGATTCTAAATGGTTTATTAGGTGATATGATAAACGAGGGCGTATTGACAGAAGCTCACTCTTCCTATTGGAATGTCATGGAGGACAGTCCTTAGCAAGAGTATGCTAGACTCCTTATCTGGAACAATGAAAGACAAAGTAGTCAACAGTATCCGATGCCGGCCTACAAGCCCGCTTACTCCAAATACTCCTTTTTCTTGACGATGGCTAGCAAGTCATCTTGCAGGAAGAGGATGCCGTAATCGTAGGAGAAAAAATAGGTTTTATCCGTTTTTGTGCGGTAAACATTGGTGCAGAACTCCGGTTTGAAGCCCAGCCGCAGTAGCTCTGACCGTCTTGCTTTTTTGATGCGATCGCGATAAAGCTTGCGTAAAATGATCCGGTTTTTTCTTAGAAAGCCGTTAATTTTTGTGACATATTGCATGTCAATGCGGTTCTTATTGTTATGAAATTGTATGCGACAATCTGCACAACAAAACTTTTTGTCCGTTCTGCCATAAAGAATAGCATGGCACTGTAAGCACTGTTTTTTCATGATTATCAAGGTGTTGTGTGTATTATGGTACAAATGTAAGAAAAATTAAACGTTTATAAACGTTTATAAACGTTTAATTTTCGTTTTTATCCCTCCCCTTGCCTACATCTTTGTAGCGACAATGAAGCAATGAAGGCTTCATATTTACACATATTCACTAACACCTAAATGTATTATTATGTCAGTATCAACTAATTTTGTACAACTTATTGGACACCTTGGGGCAGCCCCCGAATCCACTCAATTTGAAAGTGGGAAACAACGCGTCACCTTTAGTATGGCTACCAGCGAGTCCTACAGGGATGCCAACGGCGAAAACGTAGAGACCACCGATTGGCACCGCATCGTCGCTTGGGGCCCACTCGCCGGTTATCTCGAGAAAAACTTGCGTAAGGGGACGAAGGTACTCGTTCAGGGTAAAATTCGTCACCGCAACTATCAGGACAAAGAGGGCGTGACCAAGTATGTTACCGAAGTGGTAGCCAAAGACGTCCTAAAGCTCACCAAAGAGGAAGTGACGGCCTAAGTGGTAGTAAGATAAGCATTCGGGATGCCTTATGGTAGGCACATCCCACGGGGATAACTTCTATCCGGCAACTTGTGGTATCAGGGAAAAATACTCTACCTCATTTGTAGTTTGAGTTTACCTTCTGTTTCATTGCGATTTAGGTAGGATAACCGTGAGATGCTACCGTTTTGTTACAGGTGTTTGTGTTCCATTGCGTAGGTGGTTATCGCTTGCGCGATGGAACATGAACCTGTTTCGAGGAGCACTACTGCTTTTTCTTCTGTCTCTTCTGTCTCTGCAAATTGTAAATATCCATTAACGCTTTCCTTAGAAATTGACGCTCTTCCTTGGATGCCTTAGCTTTTTGATGTGCCCCTCTCAATATGCTGATGGCCTCTTCCGGTTGTCCGGTTTTGAGGGTTAATTGAGCCAGGAGTGGGTAGTATTTTACCTCGTGATGGAGTTGAAGTGCCGCTTTTGTCCAGGCAATCCCTTTGATGAGTTGAGTGGGGTCTTCACTGAGGTCCAGGATACCGGAAGCGGATTGGTAGAGGATGTTTGCCGCCTCTTTGTCGCTGATTTTATTGGTATCAATGATGAAGTTAAAATCGTAGACCACCGAGGTGTCATGGATGAACGTGTCAATCTCAGTATTCGAAGTATAGCTGTGCAAGACGTATTCAGATACGAGTTGATTGGCGAGGTTGTAAAAGGGAATCGCCTTTTTATTCTGATGATAAAACGAAAGGGTCATGAGCTGGGATTCCAACTCAAATTCGGGCGGAAGGCTGTCTTGCTCTTTAAGAGTAAGGGTTTTCTTATATTCGAGGAGCTTTTTGAAGAGGGATTCATTGCCATCTTTCATAGCTGATGCAAAACTCTCATCGAGCGCATGGTGCATCCGATAACCAATTTGATCCAACACTGTACTGTCCCGGTAGAGTGGACTTTCTTTCAACTGTTTTGGGTCGTATTGGTCTAACCCTACCGCATAGGCCCTGCTTCTTGCGTTTGGAATGGTAAGGAGGAGTAGCTTTATAGTCGAGGAATCCAAAAAGTCCGGCAATGTCAAGTGGTGAAACCAAGCATCAAAGACCCGGGTATCGGTTCGCTTGTATTCCCGGCTCAACAACTTCAAATACTTTTCCAAAAAACGTTTGTCACGCACCCCGCCATCAAACTTACGCTGAAAGACCCGCAATCGCTTTAAAGTCATAGGATCGGTTGTTTTTTTGGCCTCTTCCAAAAATTGCGGCGCATCCATATACCCTACAATATTGTAGATTTCTGTGGTGCTGGCCTCTAAGAATAGAAGGGTAGGATAGCGGTCGACATGGTACCGGGATGCAAGCAGTTTGCCAACGCCTTTTTCTGCGTCTATCTTGTAATTGACAAAATGATGATTGAAATAATCAGCGACGGCAGAATCTGTGTATACCCTTTCCTCCATCCATTTGCAGGGCTTGCACCATTGGGTGTAAATATCTAAGAAAATGAGTCGATCTGTCGCCTGTGCTTTTTCTTGCACCTCCTCCCAGGTGCCGGTTTCAAATTTTATCTTTTGCCCCTCTGTAGGTATGAGAAAGAAGATATTTAACAGGGCGAATAGAAGTAATTGCTTCATACAATATTCCTTGGTTAATATTAACATGACCGGGCTTAAATGCCGGGCCATGGAAGTATATCATTAATTGTGTTAAATTGTTCGTCTTGTGTGTCATTAATTGGCTACATCTTTGACGGCGCTTTGGTGTGTACATTATAGTGCTCCGCGCAGAAAATAACCATACACATAATCTCGCTCTTTTCCTCTGACTCTTCGTTCCTCAAACAGTCACTATGCTACGGCATAGCTCCTATTCGAGCGCCTCGATTCAGAGAAAAATAGCTTCGGTTGCTATGTGTGTTTATTTCTTGCGCGGAGCACTAGCTTGAGTTCATCTGCTAAGCACTGTGATTTAACACCCTCAACCGCCTATCCAAAATCCAATTAAGATACACAATAGCGAAACGACAACACTCAAGATAATATTGGATAGAGCTGCAACATATTCTCCTCCGGACAGAAGGGTATAGGTTTCCAACCCAAAGGTGGAAAAGGTACTAAATCCCCCACAGAGCCCGATCATAAGCAATCCCCTCCAGGGAGCGCTAAATCCGTCTTTGATCGCAATGGCGGTAAAATATCCAAGCAGCAGACTGGCCAGCCCATTGGCTAAAATGGTCGGCCAGGGCAACCCCCAAAGCAGCATGGATTTAAAGCGGAGCGATATCAAATACCGCAGCAGACTTCCTATGCCGCCCCCAACAAAAATAGCTAATACCTGCATCACAACTGATTGTTTTTTCGCTTATTTTGAAGTATCATATACAGCATTGTCGTGAACAAAAGTGCGAACGCAAAGATAACGATTAATAAATTGAGGTTGCCGATGCTTTGAAACTTGAGGACCATGAAAATAAATAGAAGGTTGAATAATACCAGAATAGAGGTTGCCTGCATATGGGTAAAACCGACATCAATCATCATATGGTGGATGTGAAGACGATCCGGGTGAAAGGGGGAACGTCCCTTAAGTACCCGGACAATAAACACACGTAAGGTGTCAAACAAAGGCAAAATCATAATGCCAATGGCTACGGCCGGAGCAGCCCGAATAATATAGGGTGAATCCGGAGGGAGGTGTTGTTGGGCTTCGATAAACCTGATGGCCATTATGGCTACAATGGCCCCTGCAAGCATGGCGCCGGTGTCTCCCATGAAAATCTTTGCCGGTGTGATGTTGTATTTCAAAAAGGCTATGGCAGCACCGGATAAAGAAAACCCCAGGAGGGCCAATTGCATTTGGTCACTCAGAAAAAACCAGGTTCCGAGTGTAAGTGTTATGGTGAGTGTAAGACTGGCTGAGAGCCCGTTGATGCCGTCTATCAGGTTGAATGAATTGATGACCACCAAAATCGTAAACATAGTGAGTAGCACACTTATCAACAAAGGGAGTTCTTTGATACCAAAGATGCCATATAAACTGGTGATGCGAACATCGGCCAATAATACCAATATCGCTGCGGCAGCCACTTGTGCAAGAAATTTTTTAGCAGGACTTATCGGGTCAATATCATCTTTGGCTCCGACGAGAAAAATGATGATAAAGGCCATCAGGATAAACTGCAACTTGCTGAAATACTCAAAAGGAGTCCACATGACAACAGAGAATATCACACCTGCAAATATGGCGATGCCCCCTAACGCGGGTATAGGCTCACTGTGGGTCTTGCGCTCGTCCGGATGGTCGTAAAACTTCTTCTTCTTTGCAATGCTAATGACTACCGGAATCGACAGGTACGTGATGAGCAGTGAAGTGATAAAGCAAAGTATGATGTCATACATCCTGTAAATATATTTTTTTGGCTCCTCTTCTTGAGTGATAACGGCGATAAGTATTGTGAGGCATCCCTGCGCCATTCCTCCATTAGAACGTATTCTTCCACATCATAGATTCGATTGGCCGTCGCGTCCTCTTATTGTATTTAGCATCCGATTTTTTGTTGTAGTAGTTTTCTATATCGCCTTCAATCATGAAATAGATGAGCTGTCCTATCGGCATCCCCTCGTATACCCGTACCGGGTGAACACAGCTGATCTCTAAGGTCCAGGTATTGCAAAATCCGACATCCCCTTTACCCGCCGTAGCATGGATGTCAATGCCCAACCGGCCAATGCTTGATTTGCCCTCTAAGAACGGGACGGTAGTGTGCGTCTCGGTATATTCCTGTGTGACCCCCAAGTACAGATTGCCGGGCTCCAAGACATACCCTTCCGGGCCTATCTCAAAATGCTCGATTTTGTTGTGCTTTTTTGCGTCCAACGGAAAGGAAGTATATCTGGCCAGATACTTTCCTAGATGAACATCATACGAATTGGTGCCCAAACAACTCCGGTCAAACGGTTCAATGACAATCTCCCCCTTTTCTATGGCTTCCAATATCTTTTTGTCTGTTAATATCATTGCTGCTCGTTTTGAAGTGTAAAAGTATGAAAAATTGGCAACAGGCTTATGCTAAACCCGGGTGCGCTCTTTTACAAAGGCACAAAAACATCAGCCGGAGGGCCTCTCCTCCTTCATGAGTGGGCCTGCGAACATTTGCAGGCGCAGCTTGTATAAATAGTGCGAGCATCGAAGCGCTTGAAAATCTGATGTACTTTCTTGTGTGAGTTGTATTTTCTAATCGAAAACTATTGTTAAACTAAAGGCTGTTTCGCTATGAATCCATCTACCTTCCCATCACAACTAACAGCCGCTCTTCTCACCGTTGGAGATGAATTGCTCATTGGCCAAACCATTAATACCAACGCTGCCTTCTTGGGACGATGGTTGACAGATCATGGTATTTTGGTAATGGAGGCCGGAACAATAAAAGATGACCACAGTGCCATTGTCCGTTCTATTGACCGCCTGTTGCAAAAGGTGGATTGGGTATTTATGACGGGCGGCTTGGGCCCTACCGAAGATGATATTACGAAAAATGCTATCGCCGAAGCGTTTGAGGATGCACTGGTCGTCAGTCCGCCGCTTAAAGCCCATATCCGGGCATTATTGAGCCGGTTTGGAACAGATGAAAAGGGCATTCCGGATATAGCGAACAGGGTTCCTTCCAATGCCCAAATCTTCCTCAACGAAAGAGGTACCGCTCCAGCCATACTAATGAATCGAGGAGACAAAAAACTCTTTGCCTTGCCGGGAGTTCCGATGGAGATGAAGCACCTTATGGTGGATAAGATTTGGCCATTTCTCGAGAAATTCTACCATTTCAAGCCCCTCCCCCGTAAAACCATCCTTACTGTTGGGTTGGGGGAGCCGGAGGTCGAAAAAGCCGTCAGTAAAATACGCGATAAGATTCCCAAGGAAATATCACTGGCCTATTTGCCGCATTATAGCATTGTCAAAATCAGACTCACTGTCAATGGAGACGTAGAGCCGGGGAGGTCCGGGCAAATGCTTGCAGATGCGAGTGAGGCGGTAAGAGGGGTACTGGGAAAGTTTGTCTTTGGTGAAGACAATGAGACCCTGAGTGGGGTAGTGGGAGAACTGCTTAAGGCGCGGGGCATGAGGATGGGCACCGCGGAGAGCTGCACCGGTGGCAATATCGCTCATGAGATTACTAAAGTGCCGGGGAGTTCGGATTATTTTGAAGGCAGTATAGTCAGCTATGCCAATGATGTAAAAATCCGGTTGATAAGTGTTGATCCGGTGACCCTGGAGCGCCACGGGGCGGTGAGCCGAGAGGTGGCCATGCAAATGGCGGAGGGCGCTGTCCGGACCTTGGGGGTAGATATCGCTGTAAGCACCACCGGAATTGCCGGTCCTTCCGGGGGAACTTCAAAGAAGCCCGTGGGCACCGTGTGGATAGGGGTTTCGGATGGACATCGTACCGAGGCATTAGCATATTCTTTCCCCTACCACCGGATGGGTAACATAGAGGCTGCCACCATTCGAGCCTTGGATAGGGTCAGGCGAAGGATATTGTAATTTCCCCTTACCTTTGTCCGGCAAAGACAATACCAATGGCTACACCAAAAAGCGTCAGTTTTTACACCTTGGGGTGCAAGTTGAATTACTCGGAGACCTCCTCTATCCGGCGGCAGTTTGAAGGAGCAGGTTACGATGTGGTAGCATTTGAGGATGGAGCGGATATGTGTGTTATCAACACCTGCTCGGTGACGGATTTTGCAGATAGAAAATGCCGGAAGATTGTAAGAAAATCCCTTCAGCTTAATCCGGATGCGATTATTATCGTCACCGGTTGTTATGCCCAGCTAAAACCCCGGGAGATTGCCGACATACCGGGTGTGGATCTGGTGCTGGGAGCCAAGGAGAAATTTCATATTCTCGATTATCTCGATCACTTGCAGGGAGGAGCTATGAAAGGGTTGATTTATGTGAGTGAAATCGATGAAGTCAATATATTTAAGCCTTCATTCTCGATGGGCAACCGGACGCGCTCCTTTCTGAAAATTCAGGATGGATGCAATTATTCCTGCACCTTTTGTACGATTCCCAAAGCGAGAGGTAAAAGCAGAAGCGCGACCATCCCGTCTCTCGTCCAACAAGCGGAGCAAATTGCCGCAGCAGGCGGAAAGGAAATCGTCCTGACAGGGGTCAATATCGGGGATTTTGGCAATGGAACGGAGGTCATCGAAGGCAAAAGGCCAAAAAAAGAGGCCTTGTTTATCGACTTGATTCGGGCATTGGATGAAGTCGATGGGATAGAACGATATCGCATTTCTTCCATCGAACCCAATCTGCTTACCCCTGAAATAATTGCCTTCGTCCGCGACTCCAAGCGCTTTTTGCCCCATTTTCACGTACCATTGCAGTCTGGCTCCAACAAAATATTGAAGCGCATGAAGCGCCGGTACCTCCGGCATCTCTATGAAGAGCGGGTGGCCCTCATACATTCTATCTTGCCGGAAGCCTGTATTGGTGTGGATGTTATCGTGGGTTTTCCCAGTGAATCAGACGAGGATTTCAGGGATTCCTTTCGCTTTATCAAGTCGCTGGATATCAATTATTTGCATGTTTTTACTTATTCGGAACGCTCCGGTACCCCTGCCGCTCAAATGCCGGAGAGTGTCCCTATGGAAGTTCGCCGAAGCCGGAATAACGAGCTCCGCCTGCTTTCCGAACGCAAGAAGCTGCTTGGCTACGAGCCCTACATTGGTACGGTTCGCCCCGTTTTGCTCGAGGCTTCCAATGTTGAGGGAATGATGAGTGGCTTTACAGATAATTATATCAAGGTGCTCCTGCCGGAGGTCCCGGAGCTCATCAACACCATTCAGCGGGTCGAACTCACCCATCTCGACCCCCGGGGGCATGTGTCTGCTACAATCGTTCGTCATGATTTGGTATGAAATGGTTGAACATGGTACGAATAAGGGAGTGCTTTGCGTTGGAGTTAAGTGTAGTACAAGCTAAATTATGAGTGATCGATTGCATGTCCTCTTTTTGAATAGTTGGTATCCGAGCCGGGTATTGCCGACAAATGGTGATTTTATTCAACGCCATGCGGAAGCCGTTGCTACCCGCTACCGGGTATCCTGTATACATGCCATTACCGATCCGGATTTGAAGGGTGGTGTAAAGATAACGGACGACATCATAGCAGGGGTAAGGACGATTATCGCATACATCCCTCCTGTAGCCAATCCTTTGATTAAAAGCTATCGCTTCATTTCAGCATACCGAAGGATGATGACCATGGTAGGGGGATTTGACATCATTCACGTTCATCGCACCTTTCCCGCCGGGGTGGGGGCTTATCTGCTTCGTCTTCTCAAGGGAATTCCATACATTATTACCGAGCACTGGACGGGATATCGACCGGGGTCCAGGCATGCGCTTACCTCTTCAGAGCGTTTTTGGGCTCGCCGGATCATTAAGCGGGCCTTTCGGGTCTGTCCGGTGTCAAAAAATCTCGCTCTATCGATGCAACAGTTGGGATTCAAAGGGGAGTATGAATCGGTACCCAATGTGGTGAAGACAGACCTTTTTAATATCCGGGGGAAAACAACCGGAAGTGCCTCCTTCGAAATACTCCATGTGTCGAGCTTAATCGATGAACATAAGAATATTACGGGTTTGCTACACGGAGTGGCTCCGTTTTTGGCGAAATATCCCAATGCGCGACTCACTATCATAGGGGACAGGCCGGAACGATATGCGACTCAAATCCAGTCACTTGAATTGGCCCCCACACGAATCCGTTTGATTGACCAGATGCCTCAAGAACAGCTCGCCGAATATATGAGATCGGCAGATGTCTTTGTGTTGTTTAGCAGGGAAGAAAATCTACCTTGTGTGATATTGGAGTCCTTTGCTTCCGGCACTCCTGTTGTCAGTTCGGATGTAGGAGGGATCAAAGAGTATTTTCCGGATAATTTCGGCCGTTTGGTGCCTTCCGGAAACCTGATGGCACTGTTTACAGCGCTGGAGGAGGTGATCCGGGCAGAAACCGGGTTTGCTAAACCGGAAGAAATGCTGGATTATGTCCGGCGTCATTTTAGTCCGGGCGCTATAGCATCCGCCTATGGGAAGATTTACAAACAAGCGCTCCGAAACAATGACCGATGATTCAGCTTTTTAGTAAAATATTAAAGGGATTTTCTGCAGCTTCCGGGCCACTGATTTTGTTGGCTTTAATCACCAGTAGATTGCTTTCCATAGTGGCGTCCTGGGTGGCTTACCGGCTCATTCATCCGGAAGGGCTGGCTCCGGCCATCTATGCCTTCCAGATTATTGCTTTTCTCATACCGTTTATGGGATTGGGATTGTATCACGGAACATTGAAATATGGAGCTGAATTAGCACAACCGGAAGCCCGGATGGCTCTGTATCATGCGGTTTTAAGAAGGGGGAGGAAGTGGAATATCCTGTTGGTGGCTTTGCTTTGTGGTAGCGGATACATTTGGGATTGGGGTTTTCCACAGGGTGGTCGCTATCTTATGATTTTCTCCTGGATGTTGTTCTTTTCGTTCGAGTACGAGATGCAGAGGGGCGCCTTTAGACTTTCAGGACGCAATGATTATTATGCCCGGTCCGAGATGCTTCACTGGGGCCTGGTATTGGTTTTTGTCACCATAGGAGCTTGGCTTTTTGGCGCGGAGGGATATGCACTGGCGTTTGTGATAGCGCCGGCGCTGACGACGGGGTATTGGTATCTCCGGAAGACTTCGTATTTTCGCAAGCCGGCAAGTCCCCCACCTCCCATTCAGGGCTTTTTTATCCGGTACGGCATCCATACCGCTTTTGCCAATGTAATTGCAAAATTGCTTTTTGCTGTCGATATTATTTTGATTGGGCGACTTTTGACGGAGGAATCAGCCGTCTCACTTTACAAGTATCTAACCCTCATCCCCTTTAGTGTCCTTTTTATGTCCAACGCATATATGACAGCGCATTTTGTAGAATTATCTGCTAAGATGCGCGATGTTGAGTTTATCCGGAATTTTGTCAGGGAATACCACCTTTTGTTTGGGGTCATATCCATCGCCTTTGTAGCGTTTTGCTATCTCTTTGGTCCGATGTTGCTCGCGTTGTTTGGGGACGAATTGTTACCCTATTTGGAGGTGTTCGTGGTGCTATCTGTCGGGGTCACGGGCATCTTATTTTTACGCGGTCTTTACGGCAATCTCTTGGCTGCATTCGGGCGGGCTGATTTGGCCTTTTACGCCGGTTTGCTGGGGTTGCTGGTCAATATTGTATCCAATTTTTGGCTCATTCCTAAGTACGGACTCATGGGCGCAGCATTGACCTCAGCAGGGGTCATGTGGCTGACGGGGTTGGTAAGCGCCGGATTTTTTTATTCCATTGCGCGGCGCATGGGAGGGAGGACTGTGTAGGATACTCGATTTTTGATTTGGTCCTAGCGCTCCGCGCAGAAAAAAACAATATTGTTTTTACTACGGGCGTGTATTGTTGAGACGCGATGCATCGCGTCTCATTCGACCGTTACCCCTTCCGTTACCCCGATTTAGAAATTGAACAGTTTAGTGGGGCAGGATGTAGATAAACTTCTTTTATTATTACCTCGTAATATAGCAAACCACTATTGTGGTTCTCATTTTTAGTCTCATGTAAAAAGGCCCCCTTTCCTCATAATTGGCATCAGTTTTCAATTCTTTTTTGCACTAAATTTTGGTGTTCGAAATAACATGACTTATTACCCGTTAATATCTGTTCTACTTCTTTCAATCAATTCCATCGCTTTTGACGTTAAACGGTATCGTTGCTCTGTTTTCGACCTAAACTTTTTGAAATTTTAGACTTTCCAAGTGCCCCTTATTGGAGAATTACAAGTATCCTTGTTGCTAACATTGACCCTAGCTGTGACTCTAACCGTGACTTAACTGTTTATTTTCGGGGAAAGGCGTTTCCCAACAAGATTTCAAAAGCGAATATATTATTGCAGAGTATTGTAAGATTATTCATTATCATATTATTTTACTTTTTAGTTCAAGACCTTTTTGGGTAATCCGGTATTTCTGTTTTGAACTCCTTGGTTTATCCGGTATGGTCATTTCAATCAACTTTGCTTCAAGGGCAGGTTGCAGATAATTAATTCTAAAGTTTTCCCTGTCTGACAAACCAAGTTTTTCTTGCAATTCCAATCTCCCCAATTCATCTGTAATCGCAAGGATTAACATTTTAACTTGCGGGGTGACTTGCGGGGTAACTTGCGGGGTGACTTGCGGGGTGACCTCAAAATTTTTCCTGTAAATTATTGTTCTGAACATGTCCTCCTGGATAAATTCGGGTTCGGGCAATCCGGCTTTTTGGGCAAACACCAACATATCGGTTGTGCCAGTACCCAGCCGCTCGATATATCCTGTGAGATACATGGGTTCGGCGATAAGTGGATTAGCCGGCACCGAATTATGTAATTCTTTAAGTTTTGTGGTATTCCAGCCTAATGGCAACCTTCCCGGATTCCATATTTCGACTCTATCGCGAAAAATCATCACCTGTACACTGGCATTGGAAGTATAATCACGGTGAACAATGGCATTTACAATAGCTTCGGCAATGATTTCTTTGGGAATCTCATAATTGCCGGGTATTTGCACATGCTCTTTGCGTGTTTCAATACGGTAATCCAGCTTATTCAGCACAAACTCAACGGACTGATTAACCAGTTCAAAAAGATCACCTTTGAAGACCTTATACGATGGAATAGGTTTTTCAACTTTTACTCCGGAAAAAGAGGCACAACGAACCTCTGAAGTGATAAAGAACCTTTGAGGATATTTACCAAAAAGCAAGATAGCTGCATTGGTGATTTTGTCATCCTTTGCCAAATTCAAATGAGTAAGCAGTTTTTCTACATTTGATGTTTCCGGTAAAGGGAATCCCCGTTTACCTTTGGCAAGGGTTATAAATTCCTTAATTTTTTCTTTGTCAATGTCTTCAAAAGAAGCTTTTCGGTTTAGTGAGGCATCAAAAGGGGTTGTTTGAACAATTTCTTTTTCAATCAGATAGTTCACCAAAGCGCTATAAACCGATGTTTTAAGCTCGTCAATGCCCGAAAACTTTTTTCGAACCAGTACATTTTGAACTTTATTGATAAATTTCAGTTCTTTTTCGTCTCTTCTTTCGGTATCTTTAATAAAAATAAGGCGAACTTTATGGTGTTTTGTGGCATGGTCAAATTCCCGTTCCGTTGGTGAAATACCTTCAGAATCTTCAAATCCGTAGCGCTCTCCCAAAAGACCGAGATAAATATTGGATATTTCAACTTCGGATAAATAAATCATTTTTGTAGATGCGTCATAAGCTGGTAGTTGTTCAAATAAAAAAGGCTCAAAAAACTTCCCAAGCAGTGGGTCAGCTTGCAAATAATCGGCAAGCATCTGCCTTTCTTTTGCAAACTCACTTTGAACACTGCTGATAAATATTTTTATTTTTTTCATTCTTAAATTCAATTTATACACTTCTATCCCTTTCATCTCCCAATTCTGTCTTCCTCGCTTCGCCTCCTCTCACCGGTAGGCCAGGCAGGCAATCGCTCCGGAAGCATATTTGGAGTGTTTGGTGACACGGTAGGGGATGTGCCGGGTTATTTCCTTAGAACGGAGCAGGTCGCCGGCAGCAAACTTGACCTCTACAATGACCCGGTCATCTGCTATGGAGAGTGGGTTGCCCATTAGGAATTCTTGTCCGGATTGGTAAAGGATGTTCCTGTCGACGGTAAGTCTGTATTTGTTGTCAAAGGTGACATAATAGCTGCGCCGGTAGCTGTTGTGCAGTAAGGGGACGAGCTTGGCGGTCCCCGGAAGGACAGAGGTCGCCTTTGCCAATGCTTCTTTTACACCGGAGACCGGGGAAAGGGGGAAATACTCCTTTCGTCCCAGGGCGTTGCGTTTGATTTTGAGTTCCAACACCGGGTCCACCATTTCATGCGGATCGCCATACCATCTTATCCGGAATTTTACGCGGTCGGAGATGCCATCGAGATTTTCACGGCATGAGGTGGCGTTAAGCGTGTCGAGGTAGAGGTTGTTGACTGTGCGGTCAGGATAAGGGCTGTAGAACCCCGCGGGATGCGCTCGAATCGCCAATGGCAAGGTGTGTGCAACCGCCCGGCTCATGGCGTATTTTATTTCATACCTCCAATCCTTCATCTCAGTCGTTTTGGGTGGGTTGTACAAAGGTAGATCCCGTTTCAATCATTTTCAAACGCTTCACATCCTCTGCGGTGTACTTGCCACAGCGAATATGAGCAGGGCCAAATTCGGGCTTCTTTTGATAGGCGGCAAACCCGGTTTCGCAGTGCTTTAACGTGATATGATCAACCGTTAAGATAGACAGGTCCTTCGAAGCCACGCCCATCACTGCGCCGTCTATGACGATATCTTTTGCCGTCACATGCGAGTGCTCCCCTACACTTATTCCCTTGTCTCCGATGTCGGACATGGTGCAATTTTCGATTTTTATGCGACTGGTAGAGAAGTCAATGGCATCGTTGCCCGTATGACTAAAGTGCGTGTTTTTTAAGGTACCCGTACAAAAGTCAGCATCAAAAGCATCGCTCATAGTGCCTTCAAAATAGCAGTCATCGACGTCAAAATGAGACTTGACAATGTTCAGTCCATCTTCGCAGTGATTGGACAGGAAGCGCGTGTGCGAAACTGTTACATCACTCTCAAAAAAGGTGACCGCTCCGGAAAGTTGCCACCCCTCCAGCCGGAAAGTGTTGAGATTGCGGAAAGTGGTATAGGCTATTTTGGAAGGTTCAGGACTTTGGAGGACGACGATAGCGCCCCCCTTGCCGTCGGTGCTCGAGACTTCTATCGGCGCTGCCTCTGTCCCTTCGAAGAATACAGGCGCTCTGCTCACCATACTCCCCGGTCCGCTGAAAACAATATGCGTCCCCGCCAGGATTCTAACCCGTTTTGCCGGATCCAAATGGAGGGGTGTGTCTATCTGTACTACACCTTTGATGACGACCTCATCGCCGTGACGCGATACGCCTTCTGGCAGAACACGGAGGCGTTCAAGTCCTTGGCGGGCCGTATGGCTCAAAGGAAGGGCAAATGGTTGGATGGCCGCGGTCTTTATCCGGTCTGTGCCGGGCAGGGCAAAGCGGAGATGCTTGATATTTTTGGGAACGGTCAATGCGATATATTGGGGCTCTTGGCCTTCTTCTTGAGGCAGAATTAGGATACTCTCCTGCTCTCCAAATGGGGTCAACACCTCCAGTGGCAATTTGTGATAATTGACGAGTTGTAGATGCAGCGAGTCTCTGCCCTTCCCCTGGGTGTACACCTGAAGGCTGTTGTCAAAGGGCAGGATCGTCATTTGAATCATTTTGGCCTGTTGGCGGATGGCCTCCCTGTCGTAGCGGTACGATTTTGTGAAGGCGCGGAGGAAGCCCTCCCGCTCCCGGATGCCTTCGTCCATTTGGGCTAACAATGTGTTGATATAACCGGGTTGGGACATTCGATCCAACTCTTTGAAGTAAGCTCTTAGGAAGGGCTTGGTATGAAATAGTTGACGAAGGGGCTCGTAGGAAAAATGTCCTTTCTGAAATGCCTCTACGGTATATAAATGGGCAGGAGGGGACTCTTGACCAAAGCCGTCATACCCGATGGGTTCAAGGATGTTGGTGATAGGATTGTAATAGAAGCGTTGGTTGTGCCAGGTGAGTGCATGGTGGGCGCGCATCAATTCGGAAATGGCCACCCATTTAGCCAACCGTTTCATATCAAAAATCGCATCAGGCGCGGCGAGATGGTATTTGTATTGGTGCATCAGGGTCTTTGCCTGTTCAAACTCCTGCGCCAGCACAGGACTCTTTTTGACGCGTTTGGCTTCAAAGGGCAGTATCTCCGAACTCCACCAAGCGGCATCTTTATTGCGGCCGTCCGGCAGTTGGTCCCGGACGTCAAAACTTCTCTTAATCCCTTCCCAAAACCTGTTTTCATTAAACTTCACAATGGGGCCTTCTCTCCTTTTTTGATGCTCGACCAGGTGTTTGGTGAAGTGCTCCTCATAGGCGTAGGGCTTGGGGTCGGCGCCATTAAACCGGAATCGAATGAAGTCGTATCTCGGCGATAAGACATCTTCGTGGCGCAACCATTGGTGGTAAACCCATTCGCGTAGATTGCCCCGAACGATGGCGCGCTGTACAGAGAAGACCCGCATTCCCCTCCATGCACTTTCCCCCTTGAGTTTGATACGGTACGACTCTCCCTTCCAATCCAAGTGATCCAGCCAATCCCCTTTAAACCGGATTTTTGCCGGCATCAGAGGAGAGGTGCTTCCGACTTTGGCTTTGACTTCGTCGCTCTCCCGCCGGATATACAGGCCGTCTTTGATGGAGCGTTTTTTGATGTCCTTTAGCTTTTGAGCGTCTTCGGGGGCAACCTGCACCTCGAAGGTCTCTTCACGGAAGGCGGTTCCCTGAGGGCGTGTGTCCATTGGCAGTCTTTCGATCCTGAGTTCGTCAAAAAACACATCCCCCGACCCGGGATCCTTCGCAACAAATATTTCATACCCGTTGACTTTCCGGTGGACAGGTATGGTGAAAATGATTTGGAGCTTCGTCCAGTAGTCATACCCTTTTTCGCTGATGCGATGGGTGCGAACATCAAATCCCTGCCCTCCGACTTCTTTCACTTCGAGGTAGGAGTGCTCCGTGTTGTTGCCCCGGCGCCATACGGTGGCCCTGTAGGTAGCTCCGGGGACCGGCTTTTGGATGATATAAGAGAACCCGTAAAGCCGGTCGGTTAGTCCGCTTGAGTACTTGCCTTTCATGGCGCGTTTGGGCGACTGTGTATTGCCGTGCTCAAAAGAGATGCCGTTATCTACAAACCGGTCCCCTTCTACCTTTTCTGCGGAGCAATAGGCCACCAATATGGCATGGTCTTTTTGGGGCCGGGAGGCAGTAGGGGAGCGGAGCAGGAGGCCTGCGACAAGGAGGCCCAATACAGTGAGCATGATGGGAATAGCCCAATCCCTCCGGGCTGTGACCGTAGTATTTTCACCCTTTAATATCATAATACCAGATCGGGTTGGTCTATGATGGAGAGGGTGATTTGCGGGTCTTTTTCCTTAAGGACTTTAGTTAGGGTATTGAGCTGATCGACCTCTGTCGCCTTGATGAGAAGGGTGGCAAAAAGCCCGTCTTCCCCTTCATCCATGCGTTTTAGCTCTACGAAGGGGAGGTGCTGCTGGAGTAGGGTGGTGAGTTGGGAGATATCCAATGTCTTGCTTCTCACGTTTAAGAACATCCGGTCCTTTGCATGGGCGGATTTGGACTTGAAGAGGCTGTTGAGATAGATCAGAGGCAGTATCACCGCCAGAGCCAATACGGCCAACAAGGGTTTGTTGGCTCCGGCTACCAAGCCGATACCAATCGCTAAAAACAAGTATACCAATTCCTCCGGCTCCTTGATGGCGGCCCTGAAACGCACTATCGAAAGCGCTCCGACAAGACCCAGGGATAGCGCTATGGAGGCCTGCACCACCGCGATGACCAACATCGTAGTAAGCGACAAAGGAACAAACAGCGCGGCAAATTTTTCTCTGTTGGACAACGAGCTGGCGTGCCTTACGTAGAAGTATTTGAGTATCGTCGATAAAATAGCCGCAGTGAGCAATCCTATTATAAAATCAACAATGTTGACACTGTTGGTAAAGTCGGATAAATATTCCTCAAATTTTAACATAAATAGCCTTTTGGTAACGAAAAAGCAAAGATAATTTAATTTACAATTCTCGGCCGATGGATGAGAGCTAGGGTGTGTATTACAAAGTGCACTAATCTAAGACAAACGGCTGGGAAGAACTCCGACTCCAAAGCTGACGCAGGAAGACTTGGAAGCGGAGATGTACACGAAGAATTATCACGCAGGGTCGATTGGAGATTTGCGATTTTGCTCCGCACTATGTGTAGCATAGGCGCACGCATAAATAGTCACTTCTTAAATCCACGTTTAGAATGCTACTTGAAGTCAGTACAGGACATAAGCCTGTTGTGTCCTTATGAGCCTTTGTGGTTCAAATCAAAGTAGTTGATTACCACATTAGGCACATTAGGACACATTAGGGTGTTAGGTAAACAAATAAATTCAATCCGTACAATGTAACTTCCGTAATTTGTAATGCTATGGTTTAGGTCTTATGAACATCGAACACCGATTCCCCCCGTTGAATATGTTATTCCACGGGGTAAACGATTGGAGAACCTGTGCTGCTTCTATAGTATTATTGGATGTGCATGAATAAACGAGATGAGCGACATCCTGCTGCACTCCCTCACCCACCCTCTCCCTCATGTTCAATTCCGACATCTAATACATGAGAAGATGAGGGAGAGGAGCTTCTCTTAAATAAAATTCTGTGCAAAATTGTTTTGAACACCGAACACCCCGTTGAATATGTTATTCCACGGGGTAAACGATTGGAGATTTTCGATTTTACTTCACGCTATGTGTAGCGAATCGAGGCGCTCAAGCAGGAGTTATGCCTTAGCATAATGACTGCTTGAGCAACAAAGAGTCAGAGAAAAAGAGAAGACGCAATGCATTGCGCCTGTACACTCTATACTGCATTTATTCTGTTCCTAACGCACTAACGTCACATCGCCGCTGCGTTTATGGACCTTGCCTGCTGCGTCGCGGAACTCCACCACATAGACATAGACGGCGGCGGGGGCCTCTTTGCCGCGGAAGCGGCCGTCCCAACGCGGGATACCCTCGCCAGAGTAGAAGACCAGCTCGCCCCAACGGTCGTATATCCTCGTCCGCAGGATGGAGACATTGTCCGTGGGGAATACCGTCCAAAAGTCGTTGGCCCCGTCGTTGTTGGCGGTGAAGACATTGGGGATGTAGAGGCCCTGACGGACGATGCGGGTCAGGAACCCCGTCTCGTAACTGCAGCCCGAACGGTGGGTCAGATGCACCGTCACCTTGCGCTCTTCGCCCTCCTTCAACCCGGGCGTAATCGTTACCCGCATACAGGTGTCGCAGTCCACCCATTCCTCCGGAGACCACTGTACGGACCATTCCGCCGGGTCGAGCCCAAGGTCGATGGTTACCGTCCTGCCGGGCGGGACGGTCGTGTCTCGAAGGGTTTTCGTCCGGCCTATATCCGGTATAGGGGGAAGGTCAATGGTGTAGGAGACGAGACAGTTGGGTGCAGCGTGCAGGGTGAGGGTGGCTTTGCC
>JALWRC010000019.1 GCA_027080725.1 Saprospiraceae bacterium | reverse complement strand
TTTCAAGTCATGTGGTCAAAGCATAGCCTGGGGAACCTATGTCCATAGTTGTCGATTTTGCTCAAAAAAGGTCTTTTATACACGAAAAATAGTCAAAAAATCAACTGACAAGGCAAAATTTCGAGTGGGTTCATATTTCCTACATGATAACCACCCCGACCTTACCCCCTTCAGTCATAAAAATAAGCACTTTTCTGGCGGGCACTAAGTATTTTGGAAGATTTATCCTATTACACTGATAAACTAGCCGATTGGGTGATTCATTTCGGCCCCAAGCTGGTCTTGGCATTGCTCGTCTTGTGGATCGGGTTTAAGATTGTCCACAAAGTAGTTACAGCTACTGACCGAGCTCTAACCCGGGCCAAACTCGGCCAGGATATTCGGCCTTTCCTCATCTCCCTGACCAATATCCTTCTCAAAGTTGTAGTCATTTTTATCGCAGCTACCATCATTGGCATCAAATCCACCGGTTTGGTAGCGCTACTCGCCGCTGCGGGTTTCGGGGTTGGGATGGCTTTACAAGGGGCGTTGGGCAACTTCGCAGCCGGTATCATTGTCCTCATCTTCAAACCGTATAAAATTGGAGATTGGGTAGAGATTCAAGAGAAATTTGGTCAGGTGGAGACGATTCAAATATTTCATACTGCCATCACCACTCCCGGCAAAAAGCGACTTATCATCCCTAACGGGCTGGTCATTAGCGGCACCATCACCAACTATTCATCTATGGGGATGATCCGGATGGAAATGGAGGTTTCCATCCCTTACAGCGCCGACTTCCCCGAGGTGAAACGCATCTTGATGGATGTACTTCAGAAAAATCCCTTGATTAAGAAGGAACCTACCCCGGAAGTGGGTATCCTCGAGTTTGACAGCCACTCCATCAAGGTCACCGTTCGGCCCTACGTCGAGCCGGATGACTATTGGAAGGTGTTTTTCACTACTAATGAGGGGATAAAGGCCGCATTCCACGACCACGATATTAAGGTGGCGTACTCCGAAGGTGTCGAATACGGCGATATTGGAAAATAAAAGTCGATTCCGGTTGTTTCATCCGGATGCAACCTGTAAAGACGATCATTATGTGAAAAGAGGTACTACCCAGCCGGTAAGATTTTACCACTCGCCTCCCCAAATCCCACGCGTATACCATCTCGCTCTGCATATCCGCGCAGGGTAATGGTATCTCCGTCCAATAAAAATTTCCGCTCCGTGCCATCCGGGATAGATATCGGATGCTCCCCTCTCCAGGTAATCTCGAGGAGTGAGCCATAACTTCCGGGTTCGGGACCACTGATCGTACCGGAAGCACAAAGGTCTCCCACCTGCATATTACATCCATTCACCGTGTGATGAGCGAGTTGTTGGGACATGTTCCAATACATGTACTTAAAATTGGTATGGGTAATGGTCTTCTTCGCGCCAGAAGGTGTGATCAAATCGGCAAAGAGTTGGATATCATAATTGTGTGCCCCTTGGATCTTCAAATAGTCCAAAACTTCCGGTTCCTGCTTGGGACCCTGGACGCGGAAAGGTTCCAACGCTTCCATGGTAACAATCCAGGGCGACATGGTGGAGGCAAAATTCTTACCCAAAAAAGGGCCCAGAGGGATATACTCCCACTTCTGAATGTCTCTTGCCGACCAGTCATTGAACAGCGCCATTCCAAAGAGGTAAGATGCTGCATCTTGCACTTCAATCCGGGAACCCAACGGGTTGGATTTTCCGACCACAAAGGCCATCTCCAACTCGATATCCAGGAGGCGGGAGGGCCCAAAAACCGGGGTGTCCGCACCTGCGGGAAGCATCTGCCCTTTGGGTCTTCGCACCGGAGTACCGGACACGACAATCGAAGAGGCCCGGCCGTGGTATCCCACCGGGATATGCAGCCAGTTGGGTAGCAAGGCATTGGCAGGATCACGGAACATCTTACCCAGATTGGTCGCATGCTCCTTGCTCGAATAAAAATCCGTATAGTCTCCCACATGCACCGGCAATAACATGGGCACTTCTTCCACCGGATGAAAACAGCGCTTTATCTTATCGACCTCAGACGCTCCGGAGGAAAGTAGGGATTGAAGGGTGAGGCGTACGGCATTGGTCACAGACTTTCCCTGATCGATAAACCGGTTTAGAGAGGCGGATTGTAAGGTGCCAGCGTCCAATCCCTCTACGGGAAGTAATCCATGAGCATGACAGGCGACCAAGTCCACCACAAAATCCCCTATGCGGGAACAGACATGGGGGACGCCGTCGATCTGTCCCACCCCGAAAGGAATATTGTATATTGTAAAATCGCTATTTGCCGGAATGGCAATGTCCTGATGTAGTTGCATTCTATATGTTTTTTTGTGCTAAAAGGACGCCATGGCCCTTCAAATCAATTCCGGCGGCAAGGTACGGCAAAAGCCCAAATCTCATTGCTTAACCGGCCTTGTAAATCTTTGTTAATAGTATGTTTTTGGAGCACTTTTCATCCGACTTATTAAAGGGTCTCTTCCAACAATACCTTCAGTATCTCGAATAGATCCAAGGCTGCCTTACCGGCTACTTCGAGCACCTTGGTGTGCATATTCTCTTCTGTGACGGTATCCGGAAAACACATATTGGTGACGATAGACACCCCTAAGACATCCAGCTCCAACTGTTTTGCGACAATCACCTCCGGTACGGTGGACATGCCCACCAGGTCCGCTCCAATCATCTTCATAAATCTCAATTCTGCTGGAGTCTCAATGCTCGGTCCCGGAAGACCGAGATAAACCCCGCTTTCCACTGCGATACCCAACTCCCTTCCGATAGCTAAAAAACGCTCCAGCAATCGCGGCGTATAGGCACCTGCCATTTCCGGAAATCGATCTCCAAAACGATTATCATTCAACCCTCGTAATGGATGATCCGGAAACATATTGATATGGTCCGAGATGCCCACCAATAATCCGTCGTGATATGCATCATTCAATCCCCCGGCGGCATTGGTTACAACAAGTCCCCGGATACCGAGCGCATGCAGCACGCGTAACGGAAAGGTGACGGTACGCATGTCATGCCCTTCGTAATAATGAAAACGGCCGGCTTGAACCACCACAGGATGCCCGCTTATCCTGCCGATTCGCAACTCCCCAGCATGCCCCTTGACACTCGTCCCCGGAAAGTGAGGGATAGATGAATACGGAAGGGTTAAGTCCCAAGAAACTGCTGCCATAGCATCCCCGAGTCCCGATCCCAATATAATTCCGGTCAACGGTGGATACGGCATCTGTTCCTTTATATGCCTAGCGGCCTCTTGAATCTTTCTGTAATATTCCTGCATAGGTATGAAATGGTTGATTTTGCATTATCTAATCAAATAATCATGCCAAAAGATACAATTCCAATTTTGAAGCGTGCTCTGGCAGACAGTAAGTAGGTTTATACGTATTTTTGCGTCATGAAAAAGACGACGATTATTAGGTGGGTTTTCTTTGGCACCATGCTTATTCTTTTTCTCTCCTGTCAAAACATGAGGGACGATAACAGCAAAGTTAATTTTCCGTCGGCCATATCCATTTCAGAGGACACCTTGGTTTGTCCGGAAAGGGCGGTAACCATGGGCTTTATCACGGCAAAAACACCGGAAGATACATCTTGGATTGTTGAAATTCGCAAGGCTCCAAGGTGGGTATCTGTCGAAAAGTTGCATCCGGGCGTATATCGCATCCTTGTAGAAGCACCCCGAAAGAGTGCCGGGGATTATCCTTTCTCTATTCGTCTAAAATACGGTGGAAAGACCTATGACAAATCTCTACTGGCCAGGGTTGAACGCTTCAAAGGCCATGCGTTTAGCCTGGATGGCCCTAAGTATTGGAAGGAGGCGGTCAAGCAGGCAGAAACCGGGGATATGATTCGTCTGATGAATGGAGATTTTGGCGATCTCGTCATTTATAAAAAGAAGACCTTCTCGCTGCTCATCACCAGGGCGGCAGGCTTTCACCCAAAAGTCCATTCGATCACAATTCGAAATAGTAAAAATATCGATATATTTGGATTGGATATTCACACGCAAGCTTCCGGGGATAGCACGGATGCCCTTCCTGCCATAAAAATAGCACCCAATAGCCATACCATAGGCATTCATCATTGCCTCCTCGGTCCTACCAATGGATCACAGACTACAGGCATCGGATCGGAAGGGAATGAAATGTACATTTATAACAATTTCATACAAAACCAAAAGACTCCTTTACAACTCGATGGGAAGCAAAACGAGGTACATGACAATTTGCTGTATCCTTTCAGAAAACAGTAAGAACGACCACGCTCTTACCCGGTCATAGCTTGATAATCTTTCTCCTTATGAGGTACTTGCTACTTCGCATCTCGACCATGTAAGCTCCGGGTTTATCTACATGTAAACGATGCTCCCGGGTCCTTCCATTTCCCACCATTTTGCCACTGCTCAGCTCCATTATCTTGTAGCTCAATTCCCCTTCCGCTCCGGCAATCACAAAGTCTTCCCGGGACGGATTGGGCAGAATCTTGACCCTGCTACCATCATCAAAACCGGGGGTGTTGGTATGGATTATTATTACGGTATCGCAAGGGTAATCCACAAAATGATAATCGACCGTATCGTTAGAAAAGCACCTGATTCCTTCGTACACACCAATTGGGTCATACACACAAGTATTAAACAAAAAATCGAGTGAAAATGGCCCTGTCAGCTCCGGCGTAATCACTCCAATTCCCCTGGATATCATCGTGTTATAATCCAATTGATCCATGAAGTAGCCATTACCTGAAAAGATTCTCCCTTTGTACCGTACGTAGTACACCTCGATCAGTTGCCCATCTTTAATCGGGTACAGAGCAATGCTGTCGATGATGCCCCAGACATCCAAATGAAAGGTATCGTCACCGGGATATTCACAAACAAGTACATCATCCAACCGGAATGAATCCCTTGCATTAAAATCCATGAGTTTGACAAATTTCGATATTCGAGTATCATGACCTGAGATTGACATCTCCACATACCAGACCCCATCCTGGTCATACATCTTCCGCCCGCCATCGCTTAACACATATACCTCCCCGATACTATCTACGGTCGCCAAGCTGTCGATAGATAATTCAATCGGCTCAATGGAACCACCGATAAAAGGCCTGGCCCTACTACAATACCAATGGGCGCCCACTTGAAACAGTTGGTTGTGCCCCTTGATAGAATCCCTGCCTTCCATGTAATCGCGGTGGGGTGTTTCGGACTTAGAGAGAAGCCGGTTATCGACGTTTACAACGTCCGTTTGTTGTGCCTGCAAGGGTGTTAAAATGCCGAAAATGAGAGCTAAAAGGAAAAGTGGATTTTTCATAGTACAATAGATTTGGTTCAACGTTTTTTAGTGTAATGTTTATCAACATCAAGGTGTAAGTGTTTATGTCTTTTTATAAGCGCTTTATAATAATGTCATGACTACCGCAAAATACCCTACATCGAACTGGATGTTATTAAGATAATGAAGAGCTAAAACAGCCCACCCAAACCATTTCAAAAAAACCATTTGTGGCTAAAATCATCATTCAAAGAATCCCCAACACAGCACGAGTAAAACATCAATAGCATATCCTGATCCCTTCATGGGTATAATCATGAATGGGAATCCACATCAATTATGTTGCACCATATTTAAAAATAATAGTTGGCAGCACATAAATACTTCGTTATCCCCGTCACACATTAAGGGTGTTCCGTTTACAAAAAAATGATGGAGATCCCCTACTTTCTCAAAGACAACAGCTCCCGGATCGCCTTATCATATCCAGCCAATCCTTCGCCCATGATATGTCCGGAGCAGTAAGGGCGCAAATAGGAGATCTGACGAAAGGGCTCTCGCCGGCTCACATCGGAGATATGCACTTCAAACACGGGTGACTCAATTGCCTTGACTGCATCCGCCAATGCAATAGACGTATGGGTATAAGCCCCCGGATTGAACACAATTCCCGTGCACGAAAACCCAATTTCGTGCAGTTTGTCCAGCAAGTCGCCTTCATGATTGGAATGGTAATAGTGCAAATCTATTTCCGGATAGCGGGACTGCAACTGACGGAAATAGGTGTCAAATGATTGGTTGCCATAAATCTCGGGTTCCCGTATGCCCAACAGATTGAGATTGGGTCCATTGAGAATCCAAATAACGGGTCTCTTTGCCATAGAATCATCCATTCGTTTTCCTCCGGTGGTTTAGTTGCCTTGTTCAGAGAGAAACTTAATGCGAATGAGTTGGATTTCTTCGCGGGTGACATCTTCATCTTCGAGTTCCCGGCAAGCTTCATCCACGCTATCGGAGTCGGCCTCGGAGAAGTACTCGTACACATCTTCTCTGACGTACTCATCTACATTGTCATTGATATAATAATCTATATTGATCTTAGTGCCAGAGTTAACGATGACGTTAATCTCATCGAGCAACTCCTCCATGGTAAGTTTGTTGGTTTCTGCTATATAATCCAATGGAATCTTTTTATCTATGCTTTTAATGATTTCGATTTTAAGTTTGGATTTATTAGCCACTTGTTTGATGACAAAATCATCGGGGCGATCGATATCGTTCTGCTCCACATACTCCTTGATAAACTCGACGAAAGGCTTACCGTAGCGTTGGGCTTTTCCGTGGCTAACACCTGATATTTTTTCTAGATCCGTCAAGGTTATGGGATAGTAAGTGGCCATTTCCTCTAGAGACGGGTCAAAAAACACCACCCACGGCTTGACATTGTGCTGTTTGGCTACGTCCAACCTGATTTCCTTTAGTATTTTGACTAAAGTCTGATCAATAGCTACCCGTTTATGGACATTGTTAAAAACCTCGTCTGCTGTGATTTGGTCGTAATTGTGATTGATCGTAATCTCTACCGGGTAGGGCTTTTCCAAAAACTTACGTCCTTCCGGGGTAAACTTCAACAGCCCGTATTGTTCGATATCTTTATAGATGAGGTTCTTGAGGATTGCCTGTCGATAAATAGAGTGCCAAAACACCTCTTCTTTCTCCTTTCCACAACCGAAACACTCCTTTTTGTCAAATCTAAAATCCAGTATTTCCTGTGTCCGCTTACCCGTAAGATAATCGACCAACATTTTTATTCCAAAATTCTCCGACAGAACGTCAATAACCCTTAGAGCTTGATGCATTTCCACTTGCACCTGAATCTTTTCTTTAGGGTTGGCACAGTTGTCACATAGATTGTTGCACTTGTCCTGTGTATATTCTTCTCCGAAATAATGCAGGAGGAACTGTCTTCGACAGGCAGAAGTCTCGGTATAGGCGATTACCTCCTCCAGGAGCTGTGCCCCCAATAGGCGTTCGGAAATCGTCTTGTCTCTGAGAAACTTTTCCAACTTCAATATGTCCCTGTAAGAATAAAATGCATAACATTTGGAGAGGATGCCATCGCGTCCTGCGCGACCGGTCTCCTGATAATAATTCTCGATGCTCTTAGGGATATCGTAATGAATCACAAACCGCACATCGGGCTTGTCGATCCCCATCCCAAAGGCAATCGTCGCCACAATTACATCAATCTCCTCCATGAGAAATTCATCTTGAACTCTCGAGCGGGTTTTAGCATCCATTCCCGCGTGATAAGCCGCAGCGCGGATACCATTTACCTGAAGCACCTTGGCGATTTCTTCCGTCGTTTTTCTCGCCTGGACATATATAATCCCGGATTCGCCCGGGGCCTGCTTGATGATCTGCACGATCTGCTTAAAAGTCAGCTCCTTCTTATACTTCGGGCGAACTTCGTAATAGAGATTCGTCCGGTTAAAAGAAGTGATAAACTCCTTGACGTCTTTAAGCTGCAGGTTTTTAATAATATCCGAACGCACCTTTGGTGTGGCCGTGGCGGTAAGGGCAATAATGGGAATATTGCCATCAATCATCTGAATCATATCGCGAATTCTGCGGTATTCAGGCCTAAAATCATGTCCCCACTCCGAGATGCAGTGCGCTTCGTCCACCGCCACGAAAGATACCTTGACCTTACTAAAAAACTCGAGATTCTCATCTTTTGTCAAGGTCTCCGGAGCGATGTAAAGCAGTTTGGTTTTGCCGGCCATTATATCTGATTTGACCTGGCGCATCTCTGTCCGGTTAAGGGAGGAATTGAGAAAATGAGCGATACTATCCTTCTGTCCATATCCCCGTATGGAGTCCACTTGATTTTTCATCAAAGCGATAAGTGGAGAAATAATAATAGCCGTGCCTTCCATCATCAATGCAGGGAGTTGATAACAGAGGGATTTACCCCCTCCGGTCGGCATGATGACAAAAGTATCTTCACCATTCAAAATACTTTGAATGATCTCTTCTTGCTTTTCTTTAAACTGATCAAATCCGAAAAAGTGGTAGAGCTGTTTATGCAACTCTTTCGAACTCACTTTCACTTCTGCTGAAACGTTTATCATTTCCATTGGTAAATTTATAATAATCTTAAGTTTACTCCGCCACCAAAGCCAAGCTTCCAAAGTGTTTTATAACTGATAATTCCTTAAATAGGACCATCAAAACAAACGGTTGTCGAAAAACATACAAAATCCTTTGATGATCCGTTTTTGTCTAATTTCCAATGTATCAACTCTCACTGCTCCGACACAATCGGTATGTTATCCAAAAAAGGACACGAATGTACATAAAAAAAAGGACTCCAATACGCATACGATGTGACTATCATCACTTTTACACCCGAGCCGCATCCCCCCATTCTCAAAGGGACTAAGACGTATTGCTTGTAGTAATCTTTTGGCTGCCCATCGAGAAAGACCGGCACCATCATCAAACGATCAAATACGCATCTAAGGACTCGTTCTTTACGCAACCATTCATTTGATAATCAAAAATACATTTTTTTTTCAAAACACTATTGTATCAGGCATTTTTTTTACATCTAAAGGTCAAAAAAAACGATATTTCATAATTTCAGAACACTTGCAGAGGTAAAAGGTATCATTTTTCTATCAAAGTGCGATTAAAAATCTTTCTTCGAGTGTAAAACTTAAGTGCTCTAAAATCGACAAAAGCGTTGGTTTGACCCTACGCTTGTAGCCAAATTCTGGTTCTACTCCGAAAGGGATAAAAATAGTATTAGACGTCATAGTTTTTTTGTCAACATCAGGTGGGCAAATGCATGCGTTCTGAATGTTCCCTATGAATAAAGGGATAAAAAGGATAGAACAGAATACAATAGTCAACAGAAGCGGTAAACTTTTCTGAGGACACACACGTTTATACTTTTTAGCAACTTGTATTCAAATGCGACTTCGAGAAACAAACGAAGCTATGTTGGCGGGCCATGGCTTTTTCGAAGGAAGCAGAATCTCGAACTCTACAGCGCGTATAATGGACAGAGAAAAAATATTGGAGATTGGTAAGAACACCATACGCTCAGAAGCGCAGACCCTTTTGCGCATGTCGGAAGTATTGGATGAGGCTTTCGTACAGGCAGTCATGGCCATACATCAATCCCGCGGTCGAGTTGTCCTTACCGGGATTGGGAAGAGTGCAGTGGTCGGGCAAAAAATCGTAGCTACTCTCAACTCTACCGGCACCCCTGCCCTTTTTCTACACGCCGCCGATGCTATTCATGGAGACCTCGGGATGATTCGCCCTGAGGATATCGTCCTTTTCATATCCAAAAGCGGTAGTACTCCTGAGATCCTCACTCTTTTCCCCATCGTCCGTTCTGCCGGCAATACGACCATCGCGTTGGTCTCCAATCCCCATTCTCCTTTGGCACAGGATGCTACCTATGCCATCATTATACCCATTGACAAAGAGGCAGAACCCAACAATCTGGCGCCCACCTCAAGTACGACTGCACAGATGGCTGTCGGGGATGCCATATCCACTGCGTTGAGTTCTCTTTCAGGGTTTTCTCCTGAGGATTTCGCCAAGTTCCACCCCGGCGGCACACTCGGCAAATACTACCACCTAAAAGCAAAGGATTTTGCAGCCCGGCACCTGGCACCTCGAGTATCCCCCGATACCACATTGCATGAAGTCATCCTGGAGATGACCTCCAAGCGTTTAGGTGCTACAGCGGTATTAAGGGAAAACCACATTCTCGGAATTATCACCGATGGAGACTTGCGCCGCATGCTCAAAACCCATCAAGAGATTGCCCGGCTTACGGCAAAAGATATCATGACAAACGCCCCGAAGACCATAGCGCATACGACTCCTGCCATTGAAGTTTTGCAAGCACTCCGGAAATACAGCATTAACCAGCTTATTGTTCTCGAAGAAAGAAAGTACGTAGGGATGGTGCACATCCATGATTTGATAAATGAAGGGTTAACTTGATGAATATCGCACCGGCCTTCCGAGACGGCATTAATTTCGTCACCAAACTTACGCCCAAGAAGATGTGGCATGCGCTATTATTGACCATTTCCTGGTATTGGAGTAAATGGACGAAAAAGCCCATACAGCTCGGCTTGCCGGTAACCCTTTCCATCGAACCAACGACTGCCTGCAATCTGAGGTGCCCCGAATGCCCCAGTGGACTTCGGTCTTTTACCCGCCCTACAGGTCAACTCGCGCCGGAACAATTTGGCAAGTGGATGGAGGACTTCTCTACCCACCTTCTTTATCTCATCTTCTACTTTCAAGGGGAGCCGTTTATCCATCCTCGTTTCCTTGAAATGGTCGAACTCGCCCACAAAAAGAACATCTACACCATCACCTCCACTAACGGCCACTTCCTGACACCGGAAAATGCAATAAAAACCGTGCAATCGGGCCTGGATAGAATGATTATCTCCATAGATGGCACCACGCAAGAGACCTACGAGCAATATCGCATTTCGGGACAATTGACTACCGTTCTTTCAGGCATTGAGAATATCATGGAGGCAAAGAGAGCAATAAAATCTCACACCCCTTTTGTAATACTCCAATTTTTAGTCGTCCGCCACAACGAGCATCAGATTGAGGATATGAAACGGTTGGCTAAATCCTTAAACGTGGACCACCTCGTGTTTAAAACCGCTCAAATATACGACTACAAAAACGGCAATCCATTGATTCCCACCTTACGCGAATACTCCCGCTACATTCCGGCCGGAGATGGGAAATACTCCTTAAAACGCAAGTATGAAAACCCAAAGGCCTGCTGGAAAATGTGGCATTCCGCTGTCATTTCCTGGGATGGCCGGGTACTCCCCTGCTGCTTTGATAAAGACGCAAAGCACCCGATGGGAATACTCCGGGAAGGCACCTCTCTCCAAGACATCTGGAAGAGTGAAGCCTACAGTGCATTCAGAAAAAAACTATCAGAAGACCGGTCCCAAATCGACATTTGTCGCAACTGTTCCGAAGGGGTGGAAGTTTGGAAATAGGGCTTTATGCGGCGCTTCAATCAACCATTTCATACCATAAAAACCTCCATCAATAAAAGAACAATTTGAAAGGAACACTGCTTATCATTGAAGCGGAAAAGTTTTTTTCACCACCTACACTAACAGTTTATCAATGCTTTAGTAAATTCATAGGGAGTTCATCCGGAAGAATTCCGTTTTTGGAATGATTTTTTCTATAAATTAGGTAGCTAATACGGATAGCTAAAGGGGTAAAAGACAATACATGTACTACAAATCGATATTTCAGGGGAGATTGGACTATGCAAATGAGAGAGCTTATTCGCAGGTGAAGGCGTTATTTATTAACAGGATAGACAATTACTATCACAATGATGCGCATTTCAAAACCGAAGATCTGTTTGACGATGAAATGCTACAAGTCGTCATACCTCGTACAGTCGTACAACTCTCCGAGAAATACTGGAAAAACACGGTCAACCTCTTTAAGCTTTGTGCAGATTATGCCATTGCCGGATATGTCGGGGCATGGATGGTCAAGGATGGAGAAATCATGCATTATTCGATGGTGCGTCCTACCGGAGACAAGGTGGTCGTCAAAGAGTACAATAAAGCCGTTGCCCTTATCGGAGAAAAAGGCAAAGAGGAAGAAGCCATCCATCGATTGAACATCGCAATTGCGAAATTTGACAAACACTCCTCTGCTTATGAACGGCGTGGAGTGGTCAATCTCCAATTGGAACATTACGAAGATGCCCGGTACGATTTTGATAAAAGCATCCGGCTGGATGAAAATAACGCCTTTGCCTATTTCGGCCGGGGCAATCTCAATATAATCGAAGGGAAGTGGGAAGCTGCTGCTGAAGACTTTCATATGGCCATAAAAAAGTCTCTGGCTCTTCAATACATCCATTGGAGAGCGCGCTACAAAAAAGGCATAGCGCACATACAGCTCAAAGAGTACGATAAAGCCCTGTTTGAATTTAAACTCTTCACCCTTAGAAAATTCAAAGAGGACGATAAAAACTATAATTTATACAACAAAGCGCTGCTGCTCTATGCCGAAGCATTGTTAGGGACACGGCAGTACGATGAGGCCATTGAAGTGCTAAAGAAAATAAATCCGGAGGTGCGGAATCTAGATTTTGACTTGGGAGAAATGTATTTTAAGCAAGGCGTAGCCAAACTCAAAGCCGGCAAAAAAGGATATAAAAAGGATTGGACAGAAGCAATAAATCTTGGACATGACCTCGCCAAAAAATGGCTTCAGGAGCATTCTTGACAGTCAAAAAGCAGAGATGGTCTAATTGTTGTACATCTATTATCATATTGCTCCCATCGGTAGTGAGCACTTGTTAAAATAAAGTTAAGTTTTAAAATTTTCTTTTCAATTAAAAAAAATGCCGTATCTTGCGGTCAGAAATAATCAACATTCACTAAAATATCTGCTTATAGTAACAAATCTACTTTGAAAATTCAATATTGTAAACCCACAAAGTGTATTGATATGCAAGTAGATAAGTTAAATGACAAGCAATTGATTGAGCGTTATTTGGATGGTGATGACAAGTCTTTCGAAGTTTTACTCTCCCGCCACAAAGAAAAGATTTACACCTCGATTTACCTTTTTGTCAAGGATAGAAGTTTGGCAGATGACATTTTTCAAGATGTCTTCATAAAAATTATTCGCACCCTCCGCAAGGGCAATTACAACCACGAAGGCAAGTTTTCCCAATGGGCTATGCGCATCTCCTACAACATGTGTGTAGATTACTTTAGACGTGCCAAGCGAAGAAGCATCGTCTCCCCGACAGAGGACTTTGATATCTTCGATGTCCTGGAAGATTCTGACATCAATGCCGAAAAGAAAATCATCAAATCTCAAGAGCACTCCAAGGTGAGGAAGCTCATCGACCAACTTCCGGCAGAGCAGAGAGATGTCGTCATATTGCGCCATTATGCGGACATGAGTTTTAAGGAGATCGCCATGTTGACACGCGTCAGTATCAATACCGCCTTGGGCCGTATGCGATATGCGCTGATTAACCTTCGAAAGCTCATGGAAAATCAGTCGATTACCATCGAAGCTTAGCGTTTAGCGCTCCCTACACAAAATAAAGAGAGAATAATTTTGTTTCGATCAAGGCCGGCTATCTATTTTGCTTCGTCATTTTCCCAGGCGAAGCACCCTACTGGTTTGAGTTGTTCACTTTACAGTTGGCTTTTTAGTGCTTCCACCGCCGGTAGCGGCTTGCCTTCGAGGTAGGTCAACATCGCCCCTCCACCGGTAGAGATATAACTCACACGATCTGCCGAACCGGATGCTTTAACCGCTGCCGCTGAATCACCACCTCCTATGAGGGAGTAGGCGCCATTGTCCGTTGCTTGGGCTACAAACTCTGCCATCCCAAAGGTGCCACCTGCAAAAGGCGCCATCTCAAATACGCCCATCGGGCCATTCCAAAGGATGGTCTTAGACCGCAATATCACGTGTCCGAAATTGGACAAGCTCTTCGGTCCGATATCCAATCCCATCCATCCTGGAGGAATTCGATCTGCAGGCATCAACTCCTTTTCTGCCGTCTCCGAGAAACCATCGGCCGCGACAACATCATGCGGCAGGTGAATATGCACTCCGCTCTCCTGCGCCTTCTCCAACAGATGCCTTGCCAGCTCTATCCTATCTTCCTCCACCAACGAATCACCGACAAAACCACCCATCGCCTTCACAAAGGTAAAAGCCATCCCACCGCCTATGATTAGATCTTCGACCTTGGGCAAGAAGGATTCAATCAACTGAATTTTGTCCGAGACCTTAGCGCCGCCCAAGATTAAAACAAAGGGATGATCGGCATGGTGCAAGACGCGTTGCGCATTCCGGAGTTCCGCCTCCATTAAGAAGCCCATCGCCTTGCACGAAGCCGGATAAAACCCGGGAACCACCGCCGTGGAAGCATGCGCGCGGTGGGCAGTGCCAAAGGCATCATTGACATAACAATCGCCCAGTGCGGCAAGCCGTTTCGCGAAGGCTTTATCCCCTTTGGTCTCACCCGGGTCGAACCGGGTGTTCTCCAGCAACAGTACTTCGTGCAGGTTCAACTCAGCAGCCATCTCCCGGCTCTTCTCTCCTCCACAATCCGGTGCGAAGGCCACCGATTGCCCCAATAGTTGCTCTAACGCCGGAATCACATGCCGCAAAGTGAATTTATCCACATCCAGACTTCCATCCGGAAGGCGTTTCTTTTGTGGACGCCCCAAATGAGACATCAAAATAACGCCCGCACCCTGATCCAATAGATACCGGATGGTGGGCAGGGCTCTTCTCAGCCGTTCGTCGTCTTTGACCTTTCCATCTTCGGATAGGGGAACATTAAAATCCACTCTTACGAGTACCTTTTTGCCGGTGACATCTAGTTTGCTTATGTGCATGGTATGATATTTAGTTTATATTTTTATGAGGCGCTCACCTGCCGCTTCCAAGACATCCGGCGTCTTGGCAAAACAAAACCGGACGACTTTGAAATCGCTTTTGTCCACATAAAATGCAGATACCGGGATGCAAGCTACTCCATACTCTCTCGTAATCCGCTTGGCAAAACTCAAATCATCCTCCTCCGAAATAGTACGATAGGAGGCGAGTTGAAAATACGTTCCCTTGCAATCCACCGGCTCAAAACGGGTTTGCCTCAAGATATCGACAAACAAGTCCCGTTTCTCTTGATAAAACCCGGGTAAAGCACTGTACCATTCTTCATTATTGACATAGTCGGCCAAAGCGTGTTGGATAGGGGTGTTGACAGAGAAAACGTTAAATTGGTGCACTTTGCGAATCTCCCTCGTCAATTCCTCAGGTGCAATCGTATACCCCATCTTCCACCCGGTATTGTGGTAGGTCTTCCCGAAGGAGTACACCACCACACTCTTGCGATACAACTCCGGGTATCTGAGCGCCGAAAAATGAGGAATCCCATCAAAAATCAAATGCTCGTACACTTCATCAAACATAAAAATGAGGTCATGCCTAAGCGCTATGCCTTGTAGAGCGAGGAGGTCTTCCTCCAACAAGACCTGCCCCGATGGATTGTGTGGGGTATTGATGATGATCATCTTGGTCTTCGGGGTAATCATGCTTTCGACCCGCTCCCAGTCAACCTTGTACTCCGGCGGCTGCATCTTGTATGGTATGGGTGTGGCGCCACAAAGACGGATGGAAGGAACATAAGAGTCGTAAGCCGGCTCAAAGATAATCACCTCTTGGCCGCGATCCACCAATGCCGTAATGGCCGTAAACAATGCTTGTGTGGCGCCGGCGGTGATGGTTATTTCGGTGTCCGGATCGATATCACAACCGTGCAACCGGCGATACTTTTGGGCGAGACTTTGGCGCAGGGCGGGTACGCCGGGCATGGGCGCGTATTGATTGTCACCGGCTATCATATGCTTATACACCAAGTCTTTTAATGGCTTGGGACAATCAAAATTGGGAAACCCCTGCGACAAATTGATAGCTCCCGTCTCCCGGGCCAAACCGGACATTACAGCAAAAATAGATGTTCCTACATCAGGCAGTTTCGAGTGAATAGGCATGAAGGATAGATTTATCAAATGAAAACAATAATGCACCTCCCGGGGAGAGAGCAAAAGTACATATAAACCCTTTGATAGGCAAGCCGGGAAACCGTCAAAATTTACAAAACCGTCATGATTAGAAGAATTATTAAATACACAAAGCCTGTACCTAATTGGTGGGAGAAATGATTGTTTTAATCGTCAAGGGTCCCATCTGACCTTTTAAAAACAATAATAGAGTGTGTATTACAAAGTGCACATTTTTACAACCTCACCCCCATCCCTACCACCACAGCGGCATAGGCTCTACTCCTTCATAACCTGTGACGCCTCGGCGTTATTCAATCTGTACATCGTGTAAATATTTATGATGAAGGAGAGGGGAGGCTTATGTTTCTCTAACTGTAGGGAATTTCATTGGGGTAATACTCAGCTAGATATAGAGTGTATTCCCCTTCTCCTTTGGCTATGTATTTACTATATTACTTGATATATTTCAAAGGAGAAGAGCCTGTGCCGCTTTAGCGGTAGAGCCTGTGCCGCCCTAGGCGGTATTAGGGGATGAGGTTGTTCAGACGAGATTCGGGATTAAGAGGGTGTACACTCTCTTCCTGTACCGCTATGGCGGCACAGGCCAAACTACTTAAAACCTGTGGCACCAAGGCGTACAAGGCGTAATAGTGCTGTTTGTAATACACACATAAAAAGATCGTCAAAAGATATATTTCTAATTATGAAGATTTTCTGGCATGCGTTACTTCGAAAGCAGTCCTTTTAGATTGGCGATATACTTATCCTTATCCGATGGGCGGAAACCAACCCAACGAGTGATCTCTTTGCCGTCCGGCCCTAATGCGACAACCGTAGGGTATCCCCTCACGCCATAATTATTGCCCAGCGAGCGATTTCTCTTCTTGATCTCCGGATCAATCGGATGACGACGCGGAAAATCCAAACGTATCAAAACAAAATCCTTGGTCAGTGCTTTAAACTCTTCAGACTGAAACACCTTGCTTTCCAAAAACATACAGGGCCGGCACCAATCCGAACCCGTAAACAACACCAATGCCTTCTTGCCGGAGGCTTTGGCTACTTTCAAACCACCTTCATAGTCATCCGTCCATCCGTTTTCGTCCGTTTTTAGGTGTTGGGACGTTCCGGCGGAGCCACAGGAGAGTATCGACACCCATAACGCAGCTGATAAAATAAAGAAGAAAAATCTCATATCTCTTGGTTTAAGTTAATCTTAGTAAACACTCTTTGATAATAAGGTTTAACAGGGATAATTGTTCGGTAGTCCCCCCCTTCTCTCTTTGGTATGAAATGGTGGAATGCTACTTTTAATCCCTGATATCAATCAGCCAACAAAGTTGATAATTCTTCTTCCATCGTTCCCAAAAGAGAGCTTATTGCACCAGAAACAAAAGAAATACAATACAAACTTGCTCTGTGTGTAAACAAGACACAAATGGTTAAAACCATTCCAAAAATTCGTTTGCAATATCCATCCCACGGTTAAAACCGTGGGCTATGTTAACGCCATAGCTTCCATTTAAGCCCCTCGAATAAGAAAAAAATACTTCGGTGAATGTTACAGGATTTCTATTCCCGATGTACCAACTCTACCTTCACTCTAAAATGCTTATTGGGTTCGGAGGGATACTTGAGGGTCGAAGTGGGGAAATCTTCCCGGATAAAAACGGCACACATCGTGTTGGACACATGGTATAGGTATCTGTGTAGACTCCGGGGAACCCCCTCCAATATTCCCGCCATCACTTCCGGACGTATTTGTTCGGGTGCATAGGCGTAATCATGCCACACGACGATACTATTGTCATGCAGCAAATGCTCGAACACCTTTGCCGTGTCGCTTTTGACGTAATCAAAATGATGACTTCCATCTATAAACACCAGATCAAATTTTTTGTCCAGTCCGGCGTAGTCAAAGGTCTTGGAGTCTCCATACAGGTGATGGACATGGGGTAGCTCTTTGGAGAAATAGCCATGCATCGCCGCGTAATCAGCCCCCCACCCTTTTCGGATAATCTCCTCCTTCGATAGGTTGAGGCTATACGCCTCCTTGGCCACGCGAGCCACATTGGCCACACTCTCTCCTCTCCAGGTTCCAATTTCAAAATACGAACAATCCTCGATACTTTTCGCCAAAGACACCAACAATCCGATGTCTGTGGGCAAGGAGCCCCCATCGAGAAATGCGAAGGGCTCCAGTGTCACCTCAAATTCCGGAAACAAGGTCCCCAAATCGAGCAAAGGAAGTCCTGCCGAATAACCGAATCGGCGCTCCACCCGCTCTTGCCAACCCTTATCGTCGTCCTCCAGGACTTTGTTGAGCAACCACGGGTTTGCGGCGATGGCCCTCAGCGCACGAATGGCATTTTTCCACCTCTTCATCTTATCTGGCAATCGTAATGGGTACAATTTCATACCTGCCCCCATCCATTATTCTCAGTAAATACATTCCTTCGGGAACAGACTCTACATTGATCTCCCAAACGGGCGCATGCTCCCATTCATGCTGTCTCCTGAACACCATGCGACCATCCACGGTACGCAACTCGATGCTTGTATTATCCGGATGACTGCCATTGCTTCTAATAAATAGCACTTGGGAGGCAGGTACCGGATAGACGAAGTAGTCCTCCTTTCGATCAGGTAGCCGTATCGACTGTACTTTTGAGTCCACATGTCGCCCACTCTTTAGTATCAAACGGATGCGATAAAAGTATTTTTCTCCCGGTTTGACCTTCATGTCTTCCGCTTCGAATTGTGCCCGAAGGAAGGGGGTAGCGTTAAATTCCCGATGCTCGATTCGCTCAAAAGAATGCCCGGACTCCCCCATCCGCAGGATGTCAAATCCCAGGATGTCATCGTCATCCACTACGGTCCAGCTGAGCTTCACCACACCTCCTTCGAGATAGGCTTCGAAGGCTTCGAAATAGGCTGAAAGTTGGGATTGGGCCACGAGACCGGCATCGATATGCATAATCATCTTATGGGGCCCGACGGAAATCAGGTTTGTTGTCCCTTGTCCATTGGCTTCGGTCACGTCACTATTCATATTCTGATGGGTGTCCATATGCTTGGTAAATGTGTAATCCTCCGGGGGATCAAACTGCACATAGTGCTCTCCTGCCCGCACGGATTCAAACCAATAAACCCCTTGTGCGTTGGTCGTGGTGGTCGCCAGCATAACGCCCGAACTGTCATACAAATGAACGGTAACATCCGGCACAGGATCTTCGTCCGGATCCCGCATTCCATCGCCATTCAGGTCCATCCACACATGGCTTCCCAGCATGGAAGACATGTAAATTCCCGCATCGATATCCCTTTCGTGCTCCCCCGGGGAAAGGTGAAAAATAGCGCTTGTCCCGGGGCCATTGGTACCGGTGATATCATTGTCCTTCGCGTCGTTTCCTCCTATATCAGCGGGAGAGAACGTGAAGGATTGGGGGATTAACACCTGAACAAAATATCCGCCCGGCACCAAATGCTCAAACCAATAATAACCATTGGTGCCATGCAGGGAGTCTCGCGCGGTCACCGCACTATCCACCAATACACTATCCTGACGGTAGAGATAAACCTTAATACCGTTAATTCCGGCCTCCGTACTGTCTTGAATACCATCGGCGTTTTTGTCATGCCATACATAGTCTCCTACCGAAGCCACCTGTACAAATCCGCCATCAATATCCATCCGGCTCTGCCCGGCGCCCACCACAAAATCATCTGTGGCGCCATCTGCCCGGATTCCGGTTATTTTGCTGTTTTTCTCCTTGTTTGCCCCGCTATAAGGTGGTGCAATTTGATAGATGCTTGGCCTTTCGAAAATGATGTAGTAAGTACCGGACAAGATACTGTCAAATCGATAATAGCCGGGGTTATAAAAGGCATCGTTCTTTGTCGTGTCGCGGGCTACCAAACTACCGTCTTGCCGGTAAAGGGCTACCGGAATGCCATTGACTCCGGATTCGAATCCGTCCTGAATGCCATCTTCATCTACATCCAGCCAAACATAATCTCCAACACTCCCAGGCAGTAGCGACGGGTCAATCATTCCCGCGTCGATATCCATCCGCTTCGAACCCGGCTCCAAGAGCATCGTCTCCGTGGTCCCGAATCCATTGGAATGGTTGACATCGCTATCCATCCGGTCATCACTGTTAATTAGCGGTTTGGTAAAGACCAGGTGTTTTGGCCCTTCAAACTTGATATAACACAGGTCTCTTCGTGCGATAGGCAATTGGTAAACCCCCTGCTCGCCCGATTCCGGATCCGTGGCGGTATAGGTTTCGGCCACAATCCTATGCGAGGTGTCCATCATCATCACCCGGACCCCGTTGATTCCCGGTTCGCCGGGATCTTGAAGTCCATTGAGGTTGTTGTCCAGCCAAACGAGATTGCCCAAACGACCGCATTGAGGCAAAACGACAGAGTGGTCACTACTGTCCAGCCTATAGCACACATAGGCGGACTCCAAATCACTCCTCAGACTGTCGAGGTGCATCCCGAGAACAAACCGACTGCCCAAAGGATAATATCCTGCTGCTGTCGAATCATCGGGCCAAAGCAACTGCCATATTTGATACTGCCCGGCAGTAGTAGTTGCAAAGCTGGGATGTGCGGCAGTGTCTAGTATGAAATGGTGGGCATCCGTCAACAAGAACACCCTTCCGTTGCCCGCCGGAACCGTGTCATGCACCAACGTCGATGACAACACCACGGGCAATGTATCAATGCAATCCGATGAAGGCGCCTGCATCTCCAGACGCGCATCTAATGCTTGTAGCGGGCAAGGCGTGTATAATCCGGCGGCGACAATTACTCGATCGCCAAATCCCAATACAATCTCATCCGTCAATCCGCGATCATCCACATCGCTATCGGAAGCATCCGGTGCGGCATCTTTCGGAGAAAAAACAAATCCTTCGGGAGCTTCCACCCCGACTCTGTACCTTCCTGCTACTAACGAAGTGAAGACAAAGATGCCATCATTGCCTGAAAGCTTGGTGGACAGGGTATCCCCTGTCCCCGCATCAATCAAATGCACCGGCACCTGTTCTATTCCCACTTCATTGCGTTTTTGCTCTCCGTCTTTATCTACATCATGCCACACGCGCCCTGCCAAAAAACCACACTTATTCACTACAAAATGCGCAGCGACATCACTGAGATCTGCACAGATATATCCCTGAGTGATTTGGTCCTCTATCTCTTTAATCCGGCTGCTGTCGAGCTTGATTTGATTGAGGTCCACATAGCCCCTGTGACCCGCCCGGGGATGAGCTACCAATCGATATATATCGTATTCCCCACTTGAAGACACCTCAAAACCGGGTTGCGGTCCGATTTTTCTCACCAAGCTATCCGAACTGCTCACCAGGATAAACACTTCTTCGTATCCGGCCGGAACGATAGCATCATTGACCGGGTCAGCTTGTAGTGTGGTGGAGCCTCCTACAAAGCACGGGTCCCCAAGTGGAAGTGCACGCAGAGTACCTGCAAAAACAGTACACTCCAAATTCAATCCGGCATCCACCGTATGTTCATCTCCGGACACGGCTATTTCACGAGACAAACCGGTGCTGTCCACATCGCTATCGATGGAGGGATCCCCTCCTACCCCTTGTTCGACAAATCGATCTCCGGGCTGTTTTTTTACTTGTATGAAATAGTGGGCATCCAGGAGGTTATCGAAAGCATAGTGCCCATCAGATCCCGTCAGCTGCTCCGACAAAACTACTTTGGTAGCGTCCAACAATTGGACGGTAACAGCATCCAAACCGGGTTCTCCCCCTTGACGTAAAGCATCGTGGTTGCGGTCCTCCCATACCTGTCCTGCAATCCGGCCGCAAGAGAGGAGGACAAGGGATAAGGGAGCATCTGTAACATCTCCGCATAGATGCTCAGCCTCCAAAATGCCTTCGATATCTGCCAAGGTGGTGCTGTTAAGATTTATACGGGTTGGATTAAAATATTTGCGCTTATTGGGGTTGCCTTGAAATACAAATCGAGCCACCGTATATGTTCCCGTCCTCGATAGTTCAAATTTGGGTGCATCGCTTTGGGCTATAATGGTGGCATTTTGATTGTCCACCAAAAGATAGAGGTCGCTGTAATCCGTAGGGATCATGGCATCCCCTGTTTCAATGACACTAACTTCCACGCTTCCCCCACTCCCCAAACAGGGTGTCGATAGGGAAAGTGCTCTCAGACTTCCCGCAAAAGCCGAGCAGGGAAAGATAAGTCCTGCATCTACCATTTGGGTATCCCCATCCAGGGATAAAACCGATGACTTGCCATCGCTGTCAATATCGCTATCCACACTATCGTCCATTCCGGCATCCCGGAGCGTTGCCTCAAAATCGTTGGGGAGCACTATACGAATGCGATAAGCTGCTGCAGGGAGGTTTTGAAACGCATAGAAACCGGTGCTGTCTGTCCGGGTAGATGCCAAAACTCCACCTGCCCCGCCCAAAAGGACCACTTCTATATCTTCTACGGTGGATTCGCCGCTGTCCCGCAACCCGTTCTCATTCTCATCGTCCCAAACGATCCCTTGTATCGTTCCGCAATCTTTTACTTCATAACGAGCCGGCGCATCACTTAGGGCACTGCAAAGATGTTCCCGTTCCAACAGTGCCGCCAATGCAGTTATCTCCGTTTGTCCTGTTTGAATGCGAGCCAAATCAAAGTATTCCCCTTGCCCTGCCAGGGGCTGAAAGACGAAATAATACACCTCCCAAATACCCTTCTCCGAAATCCGGAATTTGGGTTGCTCTTGCACTTCTTCGATGACACCGGAAGCACCTCTTACCAATAGATAACGCGCAGTGTATCCCGCCGGCACCTTCGCTCCCACAGGAGGTTGCACTTCGAGGATGACGCCTGTATCCGGAATACACGGGTATGATATGGTGCCCGTAGTCAGTACACCCGCTTCTGCCGTACAGGGCTGTATCAATCCCGCGTCCCAATCCAATCGAACCTCTCCGGAGCCGAGATAAAAGCTTCGTGTGGTCCCTTCGCCGTAATACCCGGTTACATCACTGTTCAGGGAGTCATCTGCTCCCTCACCCGGTGTGGTAAAAATCAAACCTACCGGCTTTTCGAAGCGAAGATAATACAATCCGAAATCGATATTTTCGAATAGAAAATGCCCATCTTTATCCGTTACCACCCCTTGTATTTTTCGGTGCTTACGCGCTGATATCAAGTCCACCGGGATACCGGACAACCCCGGCTCGCCGGCATCCTGTATGCCATTGCGATTGAGATCGGACCACACCTTATCCCCGACGGTATTCTGTTGGCAAACCTCCTTTAGAAAAGGCAGGCAGCAGGGTTCCGAAAGTCCATACATCGACATGGTTTTCACACAAATGTCATATACTCCATCCTCCAAATCCTGGGTATTGATGGATATCGCATTTTTATTGGGGTCTTCGGAATTGATGTACGCTCCGTCGGGCAATTCCCAAAAATATCCATAGGCCTGTGCATAGGGCTCTACGATAAAAGCAGCACACGAGTCATTACAAACGCGGTTGATGGGAGTGAAGTACACCTTGAGGTGTACATCATCTATCCGGACTACAGTTGTATCATCCATAAACGGTGTCGAAAGGCGAATCACCACTCCAAAATCCGGATCGTTAATATCAGTCGCTGTCCAATCCACGCCCCAATCCGTGCTCTTGCCGCCGTAATGCCAGGTCGCATCCTGTCCCTTTTGCCCCGCTACCCAATCGCGCTCTTCCGCCGCCTTGGCCATATTGGAACTCATGGCCATACCATCCGCATTGGTCAACCGGATCTTGTCCGGGCGAATACCCCGCCCCTCGACGTGTCCCTCGATCCAGAGTTCGATACCATGCACCTGCGAACCTGGTGGTATATCAAACTCAAAATCCGATAAATACAAACATTGGGAAAGCTGCATCTGTGTGAGGGATAATTCCGCATAGCGATCATCACTCCAACGCCCCTGATACGGATGGCGCCATACCTCCGTCCCATTGTCGCATTCGATAGATTGTATTTTGGCGGGATAACTGATAATCTGTTCCAGGTGCGTACCGTCTTTCATCGTCACCGGGCATGCTTGCGGCACACCGTTTTGGGCATAGGAAGAGGTATGAAATAGCACGAAAGTGAGTAACATCCCAAGCAGGATGTTCCGGGGGGTAGTTTTTCTTATGCGCATGGACCTCGCAATTTATTTAATATTAGATATTTCTAATATATATTACTTAGATAAACAAGCGCAAATATACATTATTTTTTTCATACATATATTATTTTTCTAATATATATTTTTATGTGGTACATAAAACAAGTTAACTCTAATGGACGGATGTACCGCTCCACCAATGAAGAGACGTAATATTCTAGTGCTCCGCGCAGAAAATAACTACACATATAAACTCGATCTTTTCCCCTGACTATTCGGGCATCAGAGCAGTTCTATTCCGTCATAGCGTGTAAATCAGGCAATTCAAAAGATTGCAACATTATGGCCCCTACGTTTGTTGGATACCGTATTAATCAACCATTTCATACCATATGATCTCCATAATAATAGGGACTAACCGCATTGACAGCAAGAGCCGTACCATTGGCGATGCCGTAAAAAAGCGCCTCGAGCAGCAGGGAGAGGAATGTCAGATACTGGACTTGAGGGGGCTTCCGGGGGCGTTGCTCCACAGTGAGATGTATACGGAGGCAGGGCAGCACAATGCGGTGGCGCAATTGCAAGACGTCTATATTTCCCCGGTGGAGAAATTTATCTTTATCGTTCCGGAGTACAACGGCAGTTTTCCGGGTATACTCAAGCTCTTTCTCGATGCGGTATCCGTGCGCAATTACAAATCCAACTTTTCCGGCAAAAAGGCCTTTCTCATCGGATTGGCTTCCGGAAGACTGGGCAATGCGGTCGGATTGGAGCATCTGACATCGGTGTTAAACTACGTCGGAACCTCGATTTTTCCCCGGAGGCTGTACTTGCCGGGCATCGATTCGAAGGTGACAGAAGGGGAGCTTACTCATCCGGCTGACATGGACAAACTCAATAATATGGTAGATGCATTTATCAAGTATTAGCCTTTCTCTGAAGTGACAACAAAGGATTTCATAGCGAAAATACCGAAAGCGGATCTCCATGTTCATCTCGAAGGGACCATGGAACCTGAATTGATTTTCCGCCTGGCCAAGCGCAATCACATCGCCCTCCCCTACCCCGATCTGTCCCATCTAAAAGCCGCCTACAAATTTGATCATCTCGCAGACTTTCTTTCGGTGTATTATCAGGGAACAAAGGTCATTCGCTCTTCCCGTGATTTTTATGACATCACTCTGGCTTACTTACAAAGAGCCGCAACTGAAAATACCCTCCACGCGGATATTTTCATCGATCCACAGGCCCACCTCGACAAAGGGATAACCCTGGCGATGATGCTTGATGGCGTATTGCCGGCAGTCGAAGAATCCCGGAAAAAATACGGAATTTCGACGGGATTAATCCTTTGTTTTTTACGACATCGCCCACTGGAGGAGTCCATACAAATCCTGCAGAGCATCGGCCCGCTTCAAGCGCATTTTGCAGCAGTAGGGTTGGCCGCCAAAGAGTTGGGGCATCCGCCAAAAGACTTTACGCGCCTGTATGAAATGGCCGGCAAAATGGGGCTGCGACGAACTGCCCATGCAGGGGAAGAAGGGCCTGCGGATTACGTGCGGCAGGCGGTGGAGCTCCTCCGGGTGGACCGCATCGACCACGGAAACAGCATCGTAGAGGATCCCGGCCTCATGCAACGGGTGAAGGATGCGCAAATTCCCCTGACCCTATGCCCCTTGTCCAATCTCCACCTTCAAGTCATCGAAGACATGAAGGCACATCCCGCTGACCGGCTGCTTCGGGCAGGCCTGAAAGTGACGATCAATTCGGATGACCCCTCCTATTTTGGGGGATATATGAATGCCAATCTCCTGGCCGTTTCGGAGGCCTTCGATTGGGGGCAGGACCAAATCATCCAAGTGATGCGCAATAGTTTTGATGCAGCGTACACCTCCCCCGAACGCAAAGTAGAAATGCACCAAATATTAACTGACTTTATAAATAATATCTAGTCCCATGTCCGTCCTCAGCATAGAAATCAAAGCCAGTTCAGAGCATCTTCAAAAAATCAGGGATTATCTTTTGGCCCACGGCGCAAGACAGGTAGGACTGGACCATCAGATAGACACCTACTTTAATGTACCGCACGGTCGATTAAAACTCCGGGAAGGCAAAATCGAAAACAACCTTATCCACTACATCAGAAACAACCAAAAAGGACCAAAGCGCTCCGCTGTTCATCTCTATCCGAGCACTCCGGATTCCACTCTGAAAGACACACTTTCTGCGGCACTTGGCATCAAAGTCGTTGTGGATAAACGAAGGGAGATTTACTTCATCGACAATGTAAAATTCCATTTGGACACGGTCAGAGGTTTGGGTACCTTCGTCGAAATCGAAGCATTGGACGAAAACAATCAGCGAACAGCAGAGGAGTTGGAGCAACAATGCCGGTCGTATATGGAGGCCTTTGACATAGATGCCTCTCAACTGGTATCTGTATCTTACAGCGATTTATTGGCTAACCGGAAGTGACGTATCGCCACGGGAACAATATAAATTCATTGCAATCCCGTCCTTTTTGCCCGACTCTTGGGTTCACTCCACAAAGTGAGGCGCTATAAAATGGTTAAATCCATTACAAAGATTGAGCGTGGAATAAATCCAAAGGCTAAAACCTTGGGCTATCCCGCTTGAGCCGCTTGATTATGCAAAAAAAGGCCGCGGTCGATCTATTTGGCATTTCATCCCTGACGCTTTATTCTGGTCACGGAACTGGTGCTAAAGGTCAAAGGAAAGTCATTGTTCTGCGAACTGCTTTATACTACTTGTCCCGCCTTCAAAGCGGGAAGGCCTAGTGCTCCGCGCAAGAAATAAATATACATAGCAACCGAAGCTATTTTTCTCTGAATCGAGGCGCTCAAACGGGAGTTATGCCATAGCATAATGACTGTTTGAGCGTATCCCGTCACCCAACCCCATCTTGTACAGAAAGAATACTAG
>JALWRC010000018.1 GCA_027080725.1 Saprospiraceae bacterium | reverse complement strand
AGAAGTTGATAACTTTAAAGCAAAGTTATCCAAACAAATTGACCTGATTCGTAGCTATCCAAAATTATTCCCGACATCCATATTTCAGAAGAGGCTAAGGAAAGCTGTTTTAAGTAAGCAGACTACTATTTTCTATGAAGTTAATAATAAAACAATATATTTAGCTTACATATTTGTTAACTATAAATCAACTGATAGACTGAAATAAAGCATGACCCCTCCAATCGAGTAGCGTGAGGTAACCTCACGCGGAGCTCACCTCAGCCCTCTCACGACCTGTGACGCCCAAGGTGTTACCACCACACGTACGAGCCTTCCCGCTGGAGGGCGGGACAGGCCTAACTGTCTAATGGCGCGGACTAGGACTGCAGGGCAATCCATTGCCAAAAAGTCGCAAAAAACTCAAAAAACGACCCAAATCACAGCCCCACGACGACGACAGATGAGGCAAAATGCATTTTCCCCCCTACAAGCCCTCCAAAATCACCCAAACCGCCGTATATTTATCCCCAAAAACGACAATGGCGTTCAGGTAACATCGAAGCGTTTCCCTTACCGCCCACCATTGTCCAACTGAAACCGACATGATTAAAACAATCATTAAACTATTCTTGTAATGATTGTTTTAATCATCAAAGGTTCCATCTGACCTATGAAAGATATAATAAGCAGGCAGATGAAATGTATGCGTCACTGGCCACGCCTATAGCATTTGTAGAGTGTTGCGGAGTTAGTGACGCAAACACTCCTTTGAGTTTACCACCAAGCAAAAAAGACAAAATAATAGAGACTTTGAACATAAACACCGTAAAATATGCTGTGAATATTTTACATGCGGAGAATAATTACTATATTTGTCTCATATTATGCGGAGAATGAAAATTTACATATACGAACAAGATAATTGGCCTTACTTTACTTGGGACAACAAGAGAGTATTGCAGAAACTTGGTGAAACAAGAAACCTTCAAGGCAGATTATTGGGAAAAATGGAAACACTCGGTTTTGATTTACAAAATGAAGCCGTATTGGATACATTGACTTTAGATGTATTAAAATCATCAGAAATAGAAGGTGAATTTCTAGAAAGAGAACAAGTTCGTTCTTCCATTGCAAGAAAATTAGGGCTTGACATTGCAGGGACTGTTTATTCAGACAGAAATGTTGAAGGAGTTGTTGAAATGATGTTAGATGCTACACAACGATATACGGCACCACTCACTTTAGATAGGTTATTTGATTGGCATGCTGCATTATTTCCAACAGGAAGAAGTAATATGTATAAAATTACCGTTGCCGGTTGGCGAAAAGACCCTATGCAAGTAGTTTCCGGAGCTATGGGAAAGGAGAAAGTGCATTATGAAGCCCCTAAACCCGAACTTGTTGCTCAAGAAATGGATAATTTTCTTTATTGGTTCGAAAATGAAAACGAATTAGATTTAGTGTTAAAAGCGGCTATAGCACATTTGAGGTTTTTAACAATTCATCCTTTTGAGGATGGAAACGGAAGAATAGCAAGAGCCATTACCGATATGTTATTAGCACGTTCAGATAAAAGTGTTCAACGGTTTTATAGCATGTCTGCTCAAATTAGAGTTGAACGTAACGAGTATTACAATATTTTAGAAAAAACGCAAAAAGGACATTTGGATATTACCGAATGGATATTATGGTTTTTAAATTGTTTAATTAATGCCATTAACGCTACAGAGAATATTTTATCAAAGGTGTTATATAAAGCAGAATTTTGGAAAGAACATTCCACTACAATCCTTAATGAAAGACAGCAAAGAATGATAAATAAACTGCTTGATGGATTTACCGGAAAGTTGACTTCTTCAAAATGGGCAAAAATAAATAAATGCTCTCAAGATACAGCCTTAAGAGATATACAAGACTTGATAAAGAAAAACATTTTGCAGAAAGAAGCAAGTGGTGGAAGAAGTACAAATTATGCATTAGTAAAAATGCCAGGCGGTAATCAAGTAGAGTGAAGTAACCTCACACGGAGCTTACCTCAGCCCTCTCACCACCTGTGACGCCAAAGGTGTTACCACATTTCCTACAGGCTTTCCCTCTTTGAAGGCGGGACAGGCTGTAACGGGGGGGCGCCAACCACTCAAACGCGATTAGCTGAATTGCCTGGCTTTGGTGTGGTTAAGGCTTAGTTGTCTAAATACCCGGTAGCGCGGTTTTGGTTTCTTCCATCCTTTCCAGATACAATATCGCAATCGACATCGTATCCAAATGTCGAGGTACTTGAACTTCTCGTACCCCGTTTTTAGTCGCCAGTATTCGCTGCACTGACGAATTTCTCACTAGAATTCCGCAAAATCAGAACTTTCACCCCACTACTTTAATATCCAAATTCTTTGTACTTTTACACAGGATTTATTTAGTAGCCATTCAAGGCTCACACATCTACGCTCCCAGGTTTTCCTCCATCAGCTCTATGGTCGCGGTTCTTCCGGTTCGATATAGGATTGGGATAGGGACGACGTAGGAGGAAGGTCCCCGGGCGGGATAGGAGCTATTTCCGTTAATGTTTTAAGCATTTATGGCCGGAGCATAGAGTTGGGGCTCATAATTCTTGAATATAAGTGCAGCATATCCCCAACACAAAACATCCCATCTTCTCCTTCTCCCTCGATATTGTTTCTATATTTGCCCGAGACAAATGGGGATTTGATGTCCCTCAAAAAAAACGCAACGATGTATAGAGAAGTCGTAGAATCTCAGACCTTGCTCATCAACACGCAGTCCAAGTTGATGGAATCCCAAAACCGGGACGTCATCAAGTTTGGCTTCGGGCAATCTCCTTTTCTTCCACCCAAGAGCGTTATCGAAGCCCTTCGGGCATCTGCCCATGAAAAGGCGTACACCTCCGTTCAAGGAGATGCGGTACTGCGGGAGCGTATCTCAAGATTTCATAAGGAGCACAATGGATTGTCCGTACAGCCGGAAAATATCCTCATCGCATCGGGTTCTAAGACGCTGCTATACTCCATACTGCTCGCCTTCAAAAAAGCGGATGTATTGATCCCTCAGCCTGCATGGGTTTCCTATGCTCCGCAAGCCAAACTCACAGGTCATCATATCATTAAGCTTCCGACTACCTTCGAATCGCGGTGGAGAGTTACCGCCGAAATCATTCACCGGGCAGTGAGCCAAAAAAAGCATGACACTACGATTATGATCTTCAATTACCCCGGCAATCCGGATGGTTTGACGTATTCCGGTGAAGAACTTCAAAGTATAGCGGAGGCTGTAGGGGAGCACAATATTCTGGTCATATCGGATGAAATCTATGGACTACTGGATCACAGAGACCGGCATCTATCCTTCGCCAATTACTATCCGCAAAAGACCATCACTACGACCGGGCTTTCCAAATGGTGCGGTGCAGGAGGATGGCGCCTGGGTGTGGCATTACTCTATGATGATATCCCTGCACCTTTCAAAAAAGTGCTCATCGGCATCGGCTCGGAGACGTATTCGTGTGCGCCCACCCCCGTCCAAATGGCCGCTGGGGAGGCCTATCGCAATTACGAAAGTATAAAACCTTATCTGGCGCGACAAAGAAGTATATTGAGCTCATTGGGGCAATATTGCTACCGTCAGCTCAACCGGGCGAATATTCGCCTCCATCCACCACAAGGCGGATTTTACCTCTTTCCGGACTTTTCTCTCCATCAGGAAAAGCTACGGAGTGCCGGCATCACCCACTCGGCGGAACTCTGTCAACGGATTTTGCAGGATACGGGTGTCGCCTTACTTCCCGCATCGGCTTTTGGGTTTGATGACCATCTATTGGCTGCCCGTCTGGCGTATGTGGATTTCGAAGAGCCGGGAGAGGAGGTATCATTTGACATTGCCACCCATGCCCCAAAGGTCGTAACAGGCATACGGAGAATTTGTGAATGGGTGGAGGATCTTTGAAAATTGGAGATATTGTGCTCGTGAAGCCCGCTCTAGAACCAAAGCATCATTTAGTCCTGTTTTTATCCAAAGCCCTATACACTTTCAAGAGGTCGGAGCCTTGCTCTACAGGGATATCCTGCCATTGTAATAACCGGGCTGCTGCCTGCCGGACAGGCACATTGGGCATATGATTATCCCGGAAAAAATGCAACCATTTCATAATAAAAAATGCATCAAATACTTGAAAAAATCGCCGGGTAAAAACAGCCCGGCTTGCCGTGTTTTGGCGGAGTTTCCGGCATTTTTTATCGAAGGATGCATGCTCTAAAAAGGAAGCCATGGACGCCGGGACGCAAACGGACTCCGGATCGTCAAAATATCTTTGTACCTGCTCCAGCCAATGCTTTAACACCTCAAATGCCTCAGGGTGATAGGTGTCCATGGTCTTACCGGTACGCATCATATCCCCGATCGCCCTGCCCGTACCAAAAGGCACCTTATCGGAAATACGCGGAGAAGGATACACCGCTGTAGAATTGAGCGGGTAGAGGCGCCCGACAGCGCTAAACTTATGTAAGAAATAGAAATCCTCTCCGGCTTGCCTGCGGTTCATCCCTCCCATTGCGGCGTAGGCCGAAGCTCGCACCGCCATACTGGAGCCCACCGTATGCCACCCTTGCGGGTGCCCCGCCCATCGCACGCCTTGAACGTAGTACCGGAGGTGGAGTTCATACTCATAAATGGCATGATAAATTTCGACAGGATAATCTGTCCCTGCCAGTGGATGCTCAAAATAAATGGTCAGTGCATCCGCCTTTGGGTGGGATTCAAAGCCTTCCCGGATGGATTTCAGATAGTCGGGAGCACAGGTGGCATCGGCGTCAAAAGCAGCTATTATGCCTGACGGATGGTCCACCATTTCATACCTGTAAATCGCCTCATCCATCCCGGTCTTACGGGCATGTCCAACCCCTCGATCCTTCGTGGGAAGATCAAAAAGCGGGAGGGCAAAGAGCTTGAAGTCGTTGGAATTATTGCTTGTTGCCCATTGATTGAGTATATCCAATGTAGCCAGATTGGTCGCTTTGACTTGCGCAGGGGTATCTATGGGGTGATTGATGACCACGATAATCTCGATGTACATTCCCCCGCGCCGGCAAGCTGCAAGTGATTCGACCGCCCGTAGAATATCCGGCTCGTCGTAGGCCGGAATCACCACGATAATATCCGGTGCACGGCCGGGGGGAAACGGTAAATGAGTGGTGTGCCGGGCGTGTCTTTGGAGATATCTGCGCACGTATTAACGGATGTATTCTTCCTTCAATTTCTGATAGGACGGCAACTGTTTGATGTGCCATTTGTCCAATATTTTGCCATCCTTCATAAGGACTACTCCCGGATTGGATCGGACAATCGTCTTGAGCAAGATGTCATCCGCTTGATAGAGGGGATAAATCCCACCTATGGCTTCGGCAAAGCTCTCGAGCTGGTCAGGTCCGGCTCCGCCAACGACGGCAAAGACGCGTACTCCATCTTTTATGGCGGGTTCGACGAGGGGATTAACCCGGTCTGTGTAGGCTTTGATGTAGTCCGGATCCCAAAGGTACGTGCCGACCATGTGGGCTTTGTCCACCAACTTGTCCACTACCTTCTTGACCACTATGCTGTCTTCTGACATCCGTATGGTATCCATCCGGAACAGCGTATCGAGGTAATGCTCCTCGCGCTCCTCATATCCCCCTTTGAGGCGGTAGGCAATAACCCAGATGCTGTATCCCTCATAGTCCAGTATCTCATCGCTCTTGTCATTGCCGTCTTTGTCTGTGACTTCAAAATCACTGGCCTTTGTCTTGGCCACTTCGGGTTCGGTTTGCTCCTGCCCGATGACCTTCCACTCCGCCTTGGGATATTTGGCAAACTCTTTCATATAGACGTCATTGGGCAATTGGACTATTTCCCCGGATTGTTTGTTTTGCAACTTCCAGGAGAGGATTTTCACATTGGACATGGCATCGAGTTCGGCTTGTCGCTTTTCGCGAAGATGGGTCCCTTTGGAAAAAGGCCTGAAGTCGATATCGGGAAGGTCCCAGACAAAATTGCTCAAGGCGTAGACAAAAAAACCCGCGATGCTCACCCAGGTAATCACCCGGCGGATTCCCGGTGAAAACAGCCGGTGCATGGAGCGCCATTTGAGGATGATAATAATCGAAGGTATCAGAAGAAAAGCACTTTTCAAAAAGGTCGTAAAAGCATCAATCTTTATGAAATCGCCGAAACATCCGCAGTCCGTCACCTTCATGTTGTTGGGGTCATGTGGTCCCCAATGTGCAAAATCAAAAAAGTTAACCCCTTCGGGGACATATCCCGTCAGATAGGTGAATCCCGTCAGCCCGGTAAATATCAACGAAATGAACAGCAACGCCCATGCCGCATACCGGCGTTTGTCTCCTGTCAATAACATGATTCCGAGGATGAGTTCGAAGAGGATGATAAAGATAGAGAAAGCCAATGCGTAGTGCTCCAGTACGGGAAAAATACCGGCCAAAAACGAGAGACCGGACTCCGAGAAGGTGGTATAAAACTCTTGAAAATACTCCTCCATCTTGTAGGAAGTACCCAACGGATCCACTACCTTAACATACCCCGAAAAGATGAAGAGAATACCCACAAATGACTGCACAAAAGTAACCCAAATCGTATTTTGGCGATGCTTGTAATACGTCACAACCGCTGTAAAAATGGCTGCTGCAATGGTGATATAGAGGGTCATTGTCGCTAAGGTCATACTCGGCTAATTAAAAGCGTTATTAGATAATATTCCGGATACAACTCTTACTGTTCACACATCCGGTAGAGTGCAAGTACTCTATTTGAAAAACAAAGATACGCACTTTGGAGCGCATTGCGACAAATGATTTTGTTAATGGTATCCTAAAAAATATGAATTGCCCCAGCGAAAAACTATTCCTGCGGCTACTTGTTAAGTCAATGTCGGCTCTATTCGATGTTGGCAAGAAATATATACATACAAATCTAACCTTGTGCTCCAAGAACAAAACTTCAAGCGCATGAAATGGTACCTGACACTCTGTTGGCTCCCTCTCCTCTACCCGCTGGATGCTCGTGCCGGAGCTGCATCTCCGATCCATCCGATTCATGTGAGTAAATTCACCATGAAATACTCGCCTGCAGATACCGGATATCGCACGACGCTCTACCTTTTTGTAGATGATTTGGCAGAGGCCATCAACGGCATGCCCGGGGCGGTTCCCTCCCACGAGGAAGTGGATTTATCCGTGGCGGACAGCCTCATCGATCGGTATGTACGCCAACACCTCCACGTACAAGTGGACTACAAGGAAATCATCCCTGTTTGGGTAGGTAAGGAACTCAGCGACAATCGGCATGCCTATTGGGTGTATATGTTTTATCCGGCAGAAAAACCGGGCGTAATCCAAGTGGAAGACACGATCTTTACCGGTGTATCCGACGAACAAAAAAACATCGTACAGTATTATGATGCCGGAGGTAAATTGCACGAGGAAGTCCTGAATAAAGACCGCATCCGTATCATATTTAACCCCTAATCATGCTCCGGAAACTCTTCATCCTGCCTATCAAATTCTACCAGGTGGCCATTTCTCCCTGGTTGGGAACCAACTGCCGGTACCAACCCACTTGCTCCCATTACATGATCGATGCCATCGAAGAATGGGGTATTATTAAGGGCACATGGCTCGGCATCCGACGCATCGGGCGCTGCCATCCGTGGGGCGGACATGGCTATGATCCGGTCCCAAAAAAGCATACCCACAAAAAGGGAAATTCAGGTAAATCTCCTAAATAGTGTCTGCCAGAAAACCTATAAAAAGTTATAAATCAGCAATATATAGCTACAAATTATTTTGAATCTAATAGAGATTTATTTGGTCAAAATAGATAAAGTGCTTACC
>JALWRC010000017.1:21772-91274 GCA_027080725.1 Saprospiraceae bacterium | reverse complement strand
CGGTTTATGATATAAAATATCATTTGGTTTGGATTACGAAATACCGTAAGAAGATATTGAAAGGAGAATTAGCAAAGCGTGTTAGGGATTTGATACGAGAAGTATGCAAGTCAAATGATGTAGAAATAATCAAAGGTCATGTTTCAGTGGATCATGTCCATTTGTTTGTGTCAGTTCCACCGCATATATCTGTAAGTAAACTGATGCAATATATAAAGGGGAAAAGTTCAAGAAAGATTATGTCAGAGTTTAGGACAGTATCAAAGATGTATTGGGGTAGGCATTTTTGGGCACGAGGATATTTTGTAGTAAGTTCAGGAACCATAACAGATGAGATGATAATGGAGTATATAGAAAAACAGGATTTGGAAGATAAAGAAGGTGATTTCAAGATTTCAGATGAGTGACCTGAAGGTGTCTTTAGACGCCCTTTAGGCGTTATCAAATCTACCAGCTTGTAGCTGGTAGTAGTTTAATTACCATATTCATACTGATGCTATTAAGGAATACTTAATTCCAAAAAAGTTAAGTAAAAAGCAGATTACTTTTGTTTATGCTAACGAAGCAGATGTTCTTAATCTAGTGCTCCTCGCAAAAAATAACTACTCATATAAACTCGCTATTTTCCTCTACTCTTCGTTGCTCGAACAGTCATTATGCTAAGGCATAACTCCTGTTCGAGCGCCTTGATTCAGTGAAAAATAGCTTTGTTTGCTAAGGGTATTTAATTCTTGCGCGGAGCACTAGCTTTGTTTGGGAGAACCGCCAAACAATGGCGTGACAAGAATGCGTATAAATCAGGAAACATAAGAGATTACGCAACTATTGAACAATTGGTTGTCCTGTCTAATATGGAAAGTATAAATGCAATGCTTATACAGCAAGGGGTTTCACAGCCGGACCGATTGCTACACCTAAACCAATTGGCTATTACCCAGATGAAATCTTTGCTTAAGCATAGTGATAAGGTTGAGAAATTGAAATAATGAGACAAGCCATCTTGTAGTCTTTATTTCAAGTCGACAATGTAACTAATTGTGAGGACCTCATTTGGATGATGAAATAATATTCCTGGGAAAGGAGAAACGACTCACATTACCTTGTTAACTCTTCAAAAATACTTTCCATATTAGTACTACTGGAATAAAATTCCTCCATTGAAAACCAATGCAATTTTATCCTAAATCACTACCCGACCTCGATGCTACCATTCCACCACTCTTTATCGAAGCAGGCCTTGTATTTTTCATAAAAATGAATGGCCGGGGCGTTCCAATCCAATACCTGCCATTTGATGCGACGGATGTCATTTTTTCGGGCCTCTTCGATAAGAGCGTCAAAGAGTTGGTGTCCGATGCCTTTTCCCCGCATTTTTTCCCGGACCACCAAATCGTCCAGATAATACATACGCCCTTTCCAGGTAGAATAGGCTAAGAAATACAAGGCAATGCCTACGATTTCATGCCCCTGAACAGCGACGAGACAGTCAAATACTCCATCGGCATAGTCATTCCGGTACTCCTCCGGAGTGGTGATGACCTCGTGTGGAGCCTTTTCGTATGTGGCAAGTTGACGGACGAGTTCGTGCACTCCGGACATGTCTTCGGAGGTCGCTTTTCGGATGTGGATGGCGGTCATGATTATAATTTTATTTGGACTCTTCAATGCTGCGAAGATAATTTATCTCATGGATATAGGATTATGGTTGTACGGGTGTATTGTATGGTATGGTAAGGACCACTAACCTTTTTTTTATTTGGTATGAAATGGTTGAGTGTTTTCTGAAAAGCCTTTTCTGAGTTGACGCAGCACTTGTAGTTGGGGTTCATACATACCTCGCCTGTGGTGAGATTTGTTAAATCTATGCAGGCACATAGGTGGTGGTCCTTCTACAATCGCCTTTGTTATTGTTATTTGTAGCGAGTTGAATGTGCGTATATCTTACAATGAGGCTAATCAAGTGTTTTTTGCAAAAAAAAACAAAAAAACCTTGTTGTTTTAATGAAAAGTTGTAGATTTGTCGTATGAACAGCATGAAAGCCCATACACGTCAACACGTCAACACGTCAACACGTCAACACGTCAACACGTCAACACGTCAACACGTCAACACGTCAACACGTCGGTATGTAACGGCTAAGAGGCGATATGGGTGGATGGTTGATCCGCCCTTTTACTGATTGGTTTTAGGATAAATAAATGTATTATTTAACTTAAAATCGATAAAAATGAGAACATATAAATTATTTGTAAATCAGAATAAATTAATAAAAGGAGAGAGTAGGAATGGGTTTCCGGTGCTTTTTGTAGTTTTGACTTTGACTATTCTACTTCTTTTTTCATGTACCAATGAGGAAATCACGATGGAGAAAGGCTCGAAGACTATTTCTTCTCTATCCACTCGTGAATTTTCGCCGGAATACATTGTCCCAATATCTTATGCTCGAAATGTCGCATTGAATATGAATGAGATTGCAGAATATGCAGGGTTTGGATTTGATTCATCTTTAGCTATATTAAGCGAATATCCAATGGATGATTCTTTAGGGCATCCCTTGTATTATGTGTTTAATTATTCTTCCGGTGGATATTTGGTCCTATCCGCAGATTTGAGGGTAGAGCCGGTGTTGTCTATGTCCAAAATGGGGACATTTACCCCTGACACCATTCGGCCGGGTATCGCTCAATGGTTTGAAATGGCCAACCGAAAGATCGTGTTTGAAAGGTACTATAATACCCTGGACTCTGCTCAACTTTCCTCGTTTTCCTTATGGAAGTCCATCGACGACCAACTATCCATCGGTGGATTTGGACAGTGTTGCCCGGAGTGCCCCAATTGGCCCTCTTGCCTGGAACCTGATTTGGGATGTGGTGACATAGAAGTCGATTGTGACGACACGCCTTGTGATGTCGGCCTTCAGCATATTGTGGGGCCTTTGTTGTCTACGCTTTGGCATCAGCATTGTACAATGAATGATTCATGCCCTGAGCATAATTGCAATGAAGTATGTCCATTTACACCATGTAATAGTTGTGACGATCATTGTCCAACAGGTTGTATTGCGACAGCTATGGCCCAGGTGATAAGATACCATGAGCCAGTTAACAGTTTTAATTATAATTATTCATTAATGCCATCATTTGGTAATGAGGGCACACCAGAAGTTCAACGACTAATGCATGATGCGGGTCTAAGTGTTGATATGTTTTATACATGCGATTTTTCCCTTGGAAAATGGTGGCGTATAGATGAGGCACTCGTGAGTCAATTTGGTTTCAGGACTGCTGTAAGGGAGAATTTTTCCGGCTTTCGAGATGAGAGAATTCTCAGAGGAAATTTGGACAGAGGGCTGCCTGTTATTCTTCAAGGCTGTCCCGATTTTTCTATCGAATGCCATGTGTGGGTTTGTGATGGATATAAGAAAATCGTTAACGCCCAATGTCATGCTGTTTACTATTATTACATGAACTGGGGGTGGGGAGGCTTTGATAATGGTTGGTATCGTACTTGGAAGAACTATCAATCGTGGAATGCTTACGTGCATGAAATCGAGAAATAGAATTACTTTATGTTTTGTTTTGTCTTTTTTTTTAAAATAAAAACTAATTATTATGAAAAATATTAAGCATTTTTATATCGCTGGTTGCTGTATTCTTTTGACGGCAGTGCTACTTTCATCATGCTGGGACTTAATACCGGGACCAGCTACAAATTGGAGGCCGGGGTGGATACCATTCTATCTTACGGATTCAAATGGTGTTGGCATTGTCAATCCGCAGCACCCGGAGGTGTTTGATTGGCGCCAAATCAAAGTAATGGAACTGGTAGATGGAGAACTGAAAGAGAGGAGTAGGCAGGATGCAATACCGGATAATGGGGTCTCTTTTGATTTTGATACCACAAGGAGTACGAATGGGGAGTATTTTGTGAAAGTGTACCTTTCTAATTGGGATAATCTGAGCAATAGAGATAGAGAAGTAACTACCGTTGTGCAATGGAACGACACATCATCAGATACTCTTTTTGCTACATTTAAGTCTTCTAACCATTCTTATATAATTGAATCAAGTAGCATGACTATCAATGGCAAGCCGTTTCGCTATCAACCCTCCGAGATGCATTGTCTAACTCCGGCTACAGACACCACTCCGGCAAAGGACTGTGCGGTGAAAAGGATTATTGATTTGTGAGATAGAAAAAAATAAATTATTATGAAAAGAATTAAAATTTATTTCGTCGGTTTATTCTCCTTTTTATTATTGATGGGTTCTTCATGTGATGAGCCTATAGTACCCGGACCTAAGGAGAATATTTTTATCCCTATGGAGTTTCATCTTGAAGATGCGGAGGGGCATGATTTGCTCTCACCCGAAAACAAGCATTTATTCAGATGGAAGAGGATACAAGTTTTTGACTTGGTGGATGGTACATTCAAGCGTAGAGAGGTGGACAATACCCTTGCAGCTTTAGATACTACGGCCTGCGATTGTGAGATTAATAATGTAGGGGAATCAGGAGTGTATCTTATTAATATAAGACCTTGCCCTTTGGATGATGCCGTGAACAGAAGAATCGACCAAAACACCATGTTGATTAAGTGGAATGAGCATAGTCAGGATACCATTGTATCTCATTTTGACTCCAAAAGGCATAGTTTTAAGCTAAGCGGCTTTACCGTCAATGGGCGGTCCTTTACTCAAATGGTATCGGATACCAGTCTAACTTTCTGTATGCATGACTCCCGCTGTGTGCCCCGGATAAAAATTGATTTATAGTAGGGTAGAGGCTATGACTTGCATTAAAGCCCAATTTGCCTAATAAAACCCGTGCACTTTCTTTAGCAAGTGCACGGGTTTATTTTGTTCTTAGAGTACTATCGAATATCCCCGGTTAATTCCCCTGTTTTAACTTGAGGTGAATGGTAAATCCGATATCGTCTGATATGAGATAATCTACAGGGACGCCTACTGTTCCTTTGCGGTGATAGGTCAGTCCCCAATCGCTCCTGTCAACGGTAAAGGGCGCAGAGTCGAGGGTCAACGCCTCCGGTGTAATCGTGATATTTGCCGGAAAGGTAATGCTCTTGGTGACGCCTTTGATCGTGAGATTGCCGGTCACCTTGGAGTTGAATCCTCCTTCGCCCGGCGCTACGGAAGTCAATTCGAATTCCGCGGTGGGGAACTTGGCGACGTCAAAGAAATCACTTGATTTGAGGTGCTCCGTTAATTTTCCCGTTTGCTCCGATCCCTCCGGAAAACTCTCTACTGTCAAAGTCTTGAGGTCAATGACGGCCTTCGCTTGTGTTATGCTCTTCTCATTGGCAAGGGCCTTCGCTCCGGCAAGTTGCACCTTTCCAAAGCGCTTGTTGACCCCTCCCAAGTGGGTAGCGCTCCACTCGATGTGGCTACTTGGATCAAGAAAGGTGTACGGCATGTCGTCTTTGGAGCCGGTAGCTTCCACTTTTTGTGCTTCTCCCGTCTTGGCTTCCTTGCCACTATCTCCGCATGATGTAATCAATAGTCCTGTGATGAGTAATAAAATGAATGAATACTTCATAAAATGATTGGGTTTATAGATGATGAAAAATAGCTTCGGATGATAGATTCCTTGAAATATACAAACAGCCCAAGTGCAAAGAGTGTTCAATAATATGATGTTTGAGTACAAATTAGTGTTTGAGGTGAGTCCACATAAACAGTGTTAGTGTGTGTATTACAAGCTACACTTTTAATACATCATTTCAAGAGAGGCATATCTGTCACTCCCCGGCCATTTTTTCTAACCATTCCAGAGTCGATTCCTTGGGGAGAGCGGTAAACACCCCGGAAGTTTGCCCCTTGCGGGCTCCCCGTATAAAGAGATAAATCACCCCACCAAAATGCTTTTGGTAGTCAAATGCCGGTAGCTGCGCACGCAGGTAACGCGTTGCTGCCAGGGCGTAAACATGATATTGTAAGGTGTAGTTGTTATCGACCATGGCTTTCAGAAGACCGTCCCGGTCGTAATCATCCGTGTGGTATCCCAGGTGGTTGGACTTCCAATCTAAGATATAGTACTTTCCACCGTGTTCGAACATCAAGTCGATATACCCGTGCATGATGCCCGGATGGGCAATCCGCATACTTTGTAGCGGTCCACCTTCAGCCGGGAAGGAGGCGAGATCCCAGCGCTTAAAGTCAAAGAAGAATTCCAATTCATTCAGCCTTGCAGGGTTTGGAATGTCGGCTAACACAAAACTGTTGGAATCCAATCGGATGTCCGCCCGGGTGATGTGCTCCACCATTTCATACAAGCCCTCCTTATTCTCCTCCAACGGAATCCCGAAGAGGCTGAGCGCGCGGTCGATGACTTTGGGGTGATGGTCCATGGACCCGAAGTCGATGTGCTCCAGAATGTCGTGGAGAAAGGTGCCTATCTGTGGCCCCTTGCCGAGATCATTGAAAATAAAGCGGTCGTAGAGCGTGGGCCAGGTCTCCGGAGGTAAAGTGCGGATGGATTGATGCTGGTGGGTGTCCAGCGCGGAGTAGCTCGTGACGGACAATCTCACCCCCGTATCCCCTTCAAACGGCTGCACATTGCGCGGATATTGTGGGGGGTGCGGCGCCTTGTACCGCGCAGATTTGTCCACCGTAACCGGCGGCATGACACGTGCCAAAGCAGTGTCTTCCGGCACCGTAAAGTCCCCGAGCAGCCCGGATTTACCAGTATCCTGGAGGAATACGGCGTAGATGGCGCGCGTCATCGCTACATAGAACAGCCGCCGGTCTTCCGCTTGGCGTTCGAGCAATTTTTGCTCTTCAATGGTGGCATTTGGATAGCCGATACACAGTTTGTACGATTGGTTCTCGTCCCGGTAGGAGACCAGCTCGCTTATTGAATTCGTCTTTCGGGGAATTGGTAGATTAAAATGGGGTAGAAGGACGATATTGTATTGAAGGCCCTTGCTCTTATGTACCGTGCTGATGCGCAAGGCGAGATTATCGGTCTCCAGACGCTGTTCGTATTCGGAGATATTGGGCGGATTTTCGATGGCTCTACCGAGCCAATCTGTCAACTTCTCCGGAGAAAGCTGTTCGAAATGCTCGGTATGGTTGAGGATTTCGAGAAGCTGGATGAGGTTGGAGTAAATACGCTCCCCCATCGGGTTCTGCTCTTCGAGCAAATGGTGGCGCACAGCGTAAATGGCCAAAAAATGCTGAAGTGCCGAGAAAACTCCGGATTCCAGCCATATTCGCTTGCAGGCAGAGAGTTGAGCGGCATGCTTTCCCAAGTCCGGGTGCACTTCCGGATTGGCATATTGAGGCGTGAGGGGACTGTACAGCGCTCGCCGGATATTGCCCGGGGTGAGGTCCAACAAGGCGATCAGCAGGTAGTGCAATTGCACGGCGGTCTCGGTCGTCAACACCTTGGTCTCATCGATAACGATGGCAGGGATGCCCACCCGCGCCAGACGCATTTTCAATTGGAGGCCCTCTTTGTTGCCGCGGGTGAGAATGGCGATATCCTGGGGTTTTACCGGGCGAGTGGTGCCGTTCTTTTGGGTTATGGCCCCGTTGTTGAGCAGGTGTGCCGTTTGGTGGACCATGTACTCGAGGGCTTCCTCTTTTGTGCTTTTCTCCGGTAGCTTTATGACTTCCAAAGGGGGAATTACCTCATTGGCCACCTTCAGGGCTCCGAGGTCTTTTTTCCCTGCCGTGACGGGGAGGTACCGGACGGATTCGTCACAGAATGGTGAGGAAAGTGCTCCCGCCGTGCAGCCTTTGCCGGTGGGGAAATACGCATTGAGGGCGGCGATCAAAGATGGGGCGGAGCGATAATTGACGCTCATCGAATAGCGTCGGGGAATCTCCTGGACGGCTTGCTTGTACATCTCGAGATCGGCGCCCCGCCAGGAGTAAATCAGCTGCTTGGGGTCTCCGATATAAAAGACCAGAGGCGAGGGGGCTTGGTGAAAGGCCGTCTTGAATATGCCGTATTGCCAATGGTCCGTATCTTGAAATTCGTCGATGAAGACCGCTTTATACGTCCATTGCAACTTACGGACGAGACCGGGATTTGGACGACGGTTGAGCGCGCGATACAGATTGCGCGTGAGGTCGGAGAAGGTGAGGATGGCATTTTTATTTTTATGCGCTTCGATCATCGGGATGCCTTCCTCCTGAAACCGGTACAACAGCGCATTCATCAAATCCCGGGTTTTTTCCCGGAGTTTGAGCTCTTTCTCCTTAGCAAACTGGAGCCACTCGTAAAGCGGGGCATACCGTTCGATCTCAGACCTCTCCATGCATGTTTCGTACTCCTTGGCATTCGTCAATGCTTTCTGAAGTCCTTTGTGAAGCAGGGAAGGGTCCTTCTCTTTACAAGCCTTCCCGCTCGCTGCTCTGCTGCATTTTTGCCCGCTATTGGCCTCCACATAAGCTTCGAAATGCGTTTCTATGAAATCGTGGAGGTGTTCGTCCAAATGCTGTTGGAACGCATACAGTGCCTCCAGCTCCTCAAAGCCGGGGAAGGGCGTTTCCTCCACCTCGTATCCCTCAATGATCTTGGAAGTGGCATCGTGGAGAATCGACTGCTCCCACTTGTTTTCTCGCAACAACTTTAGGGCAAAAGGCGGGAGAGTAGCCACCCGCGCTCTCCAAAAGCGCTGTATTTCTCTTTCTATCGTTTCGTTGAGGTCGTTGTTGATCTTCGAGCCGAAGAGTTGCCCGGTTTCCAATGCGTATTCCTGAAGGGTTTTTTGGCAGAATCCATGGATGGTCATCACCTTGAGTTCGTCCATAAATAGCATGGCATCACTCAATTTTTCTTCGATGGTCTTGTCGTTGTCCGTTGGTGCTTGAGCGAAAATTTTGATAATTTCCCTATCGATTCCCTTTTCTGCATGCGTGACACCGGATGTGGCCAGTTGGTGTGCCCGGCGTATGAAATGGCGGATTCTGATCTCCAGCTCCGCTGCCGCAGCGTTGGTGAAGGTCACCATTAAAATCTCCTGAATGGGGATATTTTTCTCGAGTAAAATCCGCAACACCAAAAGCGTAATAGAGTAAGTCTTGCCGGTACCGGCGCTGGCCTCTATGAGGTTGATGTCCTCCAAGGGAACCGAAAATGCGTCAAATGGCAGGTATTTTGTCTTCATTATCGTACATTTTCATAAAACAAAGTCATCATCTCCCAAAGCAAATTGTCCGGCTCGTCAATGGTATCCAAATAGGGCTTGATATAGTGTTCGGGGTCAATGGCCGCGAGGTAGGGGTCTTGTATAACATACTTAACTCCGGATTTGCGCTTGCTCATGATCGTGTCGTAATAGGCTTGTTCCGGGCTTCTCTTCGCTCGTGAAGAATGTTGGGTATCCAACCATTTTCCGGCAGCTGCGGGATAAAATGGGAGGATTTTTTGCCGGGCAGCCCGCTCCCATTGGATGCATCTGGACAATGCCGCTCTGCTCGTCTTGGGATCGGGAATGCGCCACGACTTACTAACAATTTTCCCTTTGTATTGGAAGAGGAGGACGGCTTGACGAACTTGATGGCCCTCCTGTGTCCCAATCAGCCAACGTGCGAGTTGGAAGGAGATGAATTGTTTGTAGTGGGTGGCCGACAGGCACACTTCGATATAGGTGTCACCGTAGGTGGTGAGTTGCCCTTCTAATAGATGCTCGCCGATGGTCACGGCGGCGTCTAAAATCCCGGCTTCTTTGCCTTTTGTCCACTGCTCCCAGAGCTTTTGATAGGGGGCGAGATCTTCTTGTAGGGATTGGATAATGACGGCTCCGCTGTTTTTTAACGGGAGTCGCCCCTCTATTTTCCAGCGCAACATCAAATCCTCCACCGGGGTGTCTCCCGAACTTTCCAGAAGGGCCGTTTTTAGTTGGTACGCATCCAGGCGATTGATATCAAATGGCTCCGACTCGGGGAGGAGTAATTCCGTTTGCTCAAACCGGATGCCCAGCGTCTTATTGAAGTAGTACCGGATGGGATGCTTTAGGCAAGACTTCAAGTCTTCGAAGCGGACCGGGAGGTCGATGACCTCCGGTGTGTTGGCCAATTGCTCGGAGAGCAAGGGCGTGTTGCCGTATTGGAGATAGGTGTAAAACCGGGGTTCGCCGGGGTCATAATACTTGCTGTGATAATGGTGCATCGGGTGGAGAGTGGTGAGCGCGTCGTGCACATATTGGGCATTGTCCCGTCCGGGGATCTGGGGGGGGAGGCGGCCGATATATTCGATGAGGTTGTCCACGACCGGAGAAGGAGGCAAGGGACTTCTGTCCTTTATGTTTTGCCCGACATAACTCAGGTACAGTTGATCTTTGGCGGCAATCAGTGTTTCTAAAAACAAGTATTTGTCGTGTTCTTTGATGTGGCGGTCCCCCCACACGCGTTCGTCTTGCATCAGGTCAAAACTGAAGGCGTCGGGTTGCCGCGGGAAGGCCCCTTTGTCGAGCCCGAGGATGGCAACCAGCCGGTAAGGGATGGTCCGCATCGGGATCATCCCGCTAAAGGACAATCGCCCCGATATGAGTTTTCCCCGCGTTTTGTTAGTGAAGAGTTCGTTGCCAAAACCTTTGGCGAATATCTCGTATGAAATGGTACCGGACAGGAGTGGCCCAATCTCATCCAGCGCATCTAAGTGCATGAGTATGTAATGGTAATCTTCCATTTGGTTTTCGGGAATATCCATCAGGTGATCGATGAGGTCCAAAGTGTAGCGCTTCCACCCGGACAGGTTTCTCGCTTTTTTGCGTGCAGCCAGGAAGGCCAAAAGTTTTTTGACAAAGCCGGCGAGGAGCAAACCATCCGCCGCGATATTGCCGTGCATAAAAGCGCTCGGGAGTACCGGGCGAGGATGCCGGGGCACTTCGACCGGCTGTTCGGAAACCATGGCGTATCCCAAGATCAAACGCTCGATGCCGGCACTCCAACTCACCAGGTCGGTTTCGAGGTCCGGGTCGCCTTTTGCGCCAAAACGGATGTTGGCTTCCCGGACGAGCGTCCGGACATTCTCCAGACTCCGAATCCCCGACTTCCGGAGTAAAAACGGGGTTTCGAGGAGTTGCAAGACCCGTTCGGAGGTGAGGTCTTCCTCTGAAAATTGCAAGAGCGCTTGCAAGACACCGATGGGATTGTCCATACCGTTGTAACTTCTGTCGGCGATGCTGTAGGGTATCAGATGCTTTGCATTGTCGAAGACGGCACGTATAAAAGGAGTGTATTGGTCCATATTGGGTACGAGGACCACCATTTCATGCGGATGATAACCATGGGTCTCGATTTGACGCAAGAGGTAGTCGTAGAGCCCCTCCACCTCGCGAAGGCGGGTGTAGTGGGACGCAATGGTGACCGAATCATCCCGGAGCAATTCCGTGTCAATGGGCGGGGAATCCTTGGGGTGCAGATTGCGGTAGATGTTCGTTTGCAGGGTTTGGAGTAAGGTGTTTTTTTGACGGAGCTCCGGGGGAGAGAGGTGTTGCTCGCTGTCGATCTGCACCTCTTCGGAGAGCTGCCCGAAAAATACAGCGGTCAATTCTTTGGAAGTGCGCCCCCAGTCCATCAGCAGCGGATTGCCCAGGGTGAAATGCTGACCCGCAGGGTCCATCCCATAGATGCGCTGTATCCAATACGCCGCCTTCTCCGAAATATCGTGATACCAATACTCCTCCGGCGCGGGATTCATAAAAGAAAAGGACACCTCCGTTATGGTCGAAATCCGCCGGAGAAAGAGCTGCAGGTGAAACGGGGTAAAAGTCGATAATCCGAAAAAGCTAATGCGCGGAAAAGCCTTTCGAATGGCGGCCCTCACCTCCGGATCTTGCAGCCGTTTTTCCAGCTGTACCCCGAGTTCCGATTTGTCCACATCCAGTTGAAATCCGGCGAGCTTTTGCTTGGAGCGTTGCCACAAGTCTTGCTGCCATCGGGCGTGTTTCTCCAGCTCTTTATGCTTGAGGGAGACCGGTTCCCCGGCATTCCACGACAGGATAAACTGCGGCCGGTACACCGTGTATTGATCAAACCGGTCAGCGATACCGGCGGCCAGAAGCAGGCGTTTTACCGGCTCTCCGGCGTAATAATCACTTATCACGGGATGTTCTTGTATGAAATCGTCGGCACCGAGTATTTCATACAAAACCCACCGCAATTGGGCCGGCGTAACCATATGCTCCGTCGTGAGCCCAGCTATGAAAAAAATCTTTCTGAGCAGTTCGTCCGGACTGTAGAATTTAAAATGGGAGGCTATGCCATTCTGTTGTGCCAAATATACGGAGAGCCACCGGCGCATCCCCTCTGTTTGGACTACGAAATGCTCTTCTTCGAAGACGCCCAACGGGTGCTCGCGAAGAGTTTTCGCCACTTGGCCGGCTAGTTTTTGGAGGTCGTTGGATAGATGTAGGGTTACGGACATGATGGTGGAACTTAGAGTTGGGAGGGGCTGTGGGTTAATCGTGGAATGACGCCGGACATGCGCTCAATTTTGTTTTCGATGGCTTCGAGGAGGATGGATTCGGAGCCGATGAGCAGGGCTTTGTTTTTCGCCCGGGTCACTGCGGTGTAGAGGAGTTCGCGTGTCAAAATCCGGTGGTCTGCACGGTCGGGAAGCACGACGATGACGGTGTCGAACTCGGATCCCTGGCTTTTGTGGATGGACATCGCAAAGGCGGTGACATATCCTTGTAGCATAGACGGGACAAAGGAGCGCAAGGGCTCCTCTTCGCCCTCAAACCACGCCATCAGCTCTCCGGTGTCGGGGTGGCGGCGGATAAGCCCTTCGTCTCCATTGTAAAGGCCGAGATGGTAGTCATTGACGGTGATGAGAATGGGTTGGTTGTGGTAGAAGGGCTGAGACGTGCCGAGCAGGTTTCTCTTTCTCAAGTAGGCTTCGATTTCAAGGTTGAGCGCTTTGGTTCCACGCGGTCCATCGTGTGTGGTGCACAGGGTACGAATGGCCGCACGCTTTTTGAGGGCTGCTAAGGTGTCCTCCTCGCGGGCGTATGCCTCATATAGGCGCAGCAATTCTTCGAATGCACGGTGTGTAGTGTCGGGGAGGATGGTAAGGGCCGTATCCTGTCCCAAGAAGGGTTGGATGACCTTGCCGGGGTCTGCTTCCCCGTGGAGTACATGCCGGCTGAAGAGACCGATGCCTTTCGAAGGGTCAAACCGGTGGCTGTGTTGGAGCTCTATAACATGACCGGACAAAAGCGTCACCGGCTCTTGCGCAGGGGGAGGGCCGGTTAAAAAAGCATGGGGCATGAAGTGGCGGTAATACTCCCTTTCCTCTTCAGGGAAGGATGCATTGGTCCCCGCAGACCGGCACAAATCCCCAAAGATGGAGCCTTCCCCTACGGCGGAAAGCTGATGCCGGTCGCCGACTAAGACGAGCCGGGCGTCATCGGGGAGGGCGATCATGAATTGGGCGAAGAGGTGGGCGTCGAGCATGGAGGCTTCGTCTATGACAAACAGGGTGTAGGGCAACCGCCGTTGGGCATTGTAGCGGAACTGTCGAGTGGCCGGATGGTAACCGAGCAGACGGTGGATAGTGGAGGCTTCGAGATGTAGCAGTTTTTGTCTTGTGTCGTCGGGGAGTTCCAACCGGACGGAAGCATTTTTGAGGGACTCGTTCATGCGTGCCGCGGCCTTTCCGGTCGGAGCGGCGACGATGGCGGACAGGGTCGGGAAAGATTGGTAAAGCATCCCGAGCAAGCGGGCGACGGTCGTCGTTTTGCCCGTCCCGGGCCCTCCTGTTATGATGGTCAATCGATACTTCAATGCGTGAAGTATGGCAATGCGCTGCCAGTCGGTCTCTTCCGTTTGGCCGGTGGGTGAGGAGGGGTGTTCAATGCCGGGAAGAGCCGCTATTTCATCATAAGATGGGAGCGGGGCAGGGGAGGACAGCAGCGTCCTGATCTTATCCAGAATGGCAGTCTCATATGTCCAGTAGCGCTGTAAGTAGATGCGCTCGTTATCCAGGATGAAGGGACTTAGGGTACTGTCGGGGGAGCCCACCCAGGGGGAATCCTTGAGCTTGGACCACGGAGGGAGGGAAGCGGCCTCTGTCCCTTCGTCCGATGCATACACGCAGATATTGCCTTCTTCCAACCGCTTGGACAGCAATGTGGCCACCGGGGCGATGTCATCCCCTTCAAAGTATTTGCCAAAAATTTGGTGTATATCCATTCCGGAAGCGTTCGTCTTTTTTAGAAGGATAAAGGTAGTGATTTTCCCTTTGATACGGGTATGGTCTGAATGGAGGGTGTGTATTACAAAATGCACTTTTATTTAAGAATGTTGAGAAGATAGATGTATAATACGTCACTTCTGAGGTGGATGTAGTCTGCGGTTCCTGATTGCGCCACAAGAACAATTAATCTGTTAATGTCTATGGTTTAGAAACGACGTCGGTAGTTTTAGAATAGGTGTCTATTCTAAAGACAAAGTTAAAGTCAACATAGGTTACTATACAGGATAGATGTATTCTATGGCTTATTCCGGCGAAATTCCAAGCGGGAACCGGCGCTAACCCGGGATAGTGTTATTATACCTTCTATGGTCTAAATATCATTAAGGCAAAGTTTTACTTCGAAGCATAGTTGCCGTGTTCCCTTCAACAGAAGGTATGGCCGCCCCACTATCGTTAGCTCTTAATTTCGCCTGTGTCCTGACAAGCGTATTCTGATGGATAAGTAGAAGTTATTTTGTCTGATAGCAAGGCGAAATTTTTCTGCGTAGCCGTAGCTACGGATAAAAATTTGAACGCAGATATCAGGCAAAAGAACGATACTTGGTGCGTCAAGAAAATGCTTGATAGGACACCCAACCTTTTTGTTACTTTTTGGGGCAATGCCAAAAAGTAAGGCTAGTCAATATATGAATTCTGTTGTGAATACAAATGCTTTTTACTCAAAGCACAAATGTGCACTTTGTGATATCCACGAATGGAGGGTGCGTATAGCAAAATGCACTGTTCTATATTGAAAAGCAATAACAACCCCGTAGGGATGTCACCTTTGTAACCCTGTACGAGCCATAGCGAAGTGCAGGGTAAATAAAAACACCTAAAGCCGTTTTGGCGGTATTTTTGCCCGGTCCAATAGGCTAAATGCTTGAGAAGTGTCGTCTGCAAAAATGGTGACAAAACGATGCATAGGCTCATTTTTGTGCACTTTGCAATACCCACGATTGGAGGGTTTGTTACTAAGTGTAGCTTAAGAAACAATAATGAGGTGGTAAAGAGTAACTTTATGGAAGATCCTTATATTTTTAGAACAAAAAATGAAAAGAAGAGGAGAGTTGAAATGTAATGGAACAAGTTGTTTTAGAAGTTTGTTTCTAATAATGAATTAAAAGCCTTTATTATGTCAACAGCAGAGCTTAAGAAAAAACTGATAGATAAAATTAGCTCAATTGAGAATGTCGAGTTACTTCGGGAAGCCTCTCGGTTAATGGATATCGAAATGGTTGATATCGAATCTCCATATACGTTGTCGCAAGAAATGGAACGAGCAGTATCTGATGCAAGGAGTCAAATACGCAATGGAGATTACTTGTCCCATTCAGAAGCTAATAAAGAGATGGAAGAATGGCTCGACAAATAATTTGGTCTAAAAGAGCCCAAGAAGATAGAAAATGTATTTTTTCGTATTGGAACAAAAGAAACAAATCAGTACTTTATAGTAAAAAACTAAACCGCCTTATTATTGAAGCAGCCGAGTTACTTGCAATCCATCCCAAAATAGGTAGAGAATCGAACAAAGAAAACATTTGAATTGAAGTGCCCCCATTAGCTGCATCTGAAAATAGAGGAATACAGGATAGAACAACTCATATCTAAGTTAGTTGTAATTAGCAATAAGTAAAAGAGTGCAGAATACTAAAGATAATGAGTAATAAGCATTTTATACCAAAAGGTTTTGAAGTCCCGAAAAGCCTCGAAACAAATAGGGTGAAAATCCGCATGTTAAAAGTGTCCGATGTGGTAAAGGATTATGATGCTGTAATGTCAAGCATTGGGCATTTACAAAGAACAAAACCATTTGGTCCCAATCAGAAATGGCCCAAAGGATTGACTCTCGAGCAAAACCTAATTGACCTTGGATGGCATCATAAAGAATTTCAAATGGGTTCAACCTTTGCATATACGGTTATGACTCCTAATGAAGCAAAATGCCTTGGCTGCCTTTACATTGAGCCTTCAACAAAAATGGGATTTGATGCCGAAGTATATATGTGGGTAAGGCAAAGTGAAGTTCAAACTGGATTAGATGCCTATTTGTTTGACACCGTACAGGAGTGGATAGATTCAAAATGGCCTTTCAATAGTGTTGCATACCCTGGAAGAGAAATTGCTTGGAATGAGTGGCAAAATCTAGTGCACAAGGAATGAAATTCATACCATTTTACCCGAAGCTATTATCTCTGAATCGAGGCCCTAAAGCGGGAGTTATGCCGTAGCATAATGACTGTTTGAGCAACGAAGAGTCGGAGGGAAGATAGAAGACGCAATGCATTGCGTCTGTACACTCTATACTGTATTTATGTTGTTCTTGACACACTAATGAAGGGCAAATCTCTTAGTCAGTTTGTTAAAGAGGTAATAGAAAGCAGACTGTGGGAATAGGAATTGGCCTCCTTTCACAATGCAATAACCATTCCCTCATTCACCCTCAAGTGAAATACTTCACTTACTTCTTTTAATCCCTTACTCTCAAGAGAGGGAGAAGGAGTTGGATTTTTAAGCTTCAAGAGATGACATTTATGCTTTTGAATTACATTTTACAGATCCTTTCGCATCATTATGCCTATGTTGGGGGTAAAGGGCAGGCCTTGGCGATCCGTCCGTATGACCCTCGGGATTTCATCGGGGTCATTGCTTTCCCATCGGGCGGTATAAAAGCGTTGGAGGTAGTTTTTCCGGTTGAAGGTGTTGAGGGCCGAAAGGGTAATTTTGAAGCGTGTATTGTTCCGGATGTATGTCCAGGAAAAAGATAGATCCAATCGGTGGTAAGGGGCTAATCGACCCTTGTTATAGTCCCCATAGATAATCCCATTTTTGTCCACAGAGCCGAGAAGCGTATATGGACGACCCGAGCCAAGCTTCCATAATACGGAGAGATGAAAACCTCTGTATTTAAAACCTTGGAGAAAACTAAAGTTATGCCGCTGATCGTAAGGAGCAGGTACCGGATAGGTGGGGTATTCGAATGTAAAAAATACCTTACTACAGCTATAGCTGGCCAAAGTGTAGAACCATTTACCCGATGATTGGATGCTAGCTTCAAATCCCAGCGATTTCATATCACCAATTATATCAACTGGAAAATCGGTATTGTCCAAATGAATAATATGGGTGGATATGCCACTAAAGCGTTTATGAAAAACGCTACTCTCCAGAGTCCAGCCCTTATAACGATAAGCCATTCCCAAGGAGCTCTGCTTATTCTCAACTATCGGAAAAATCGCCAAAGAGTCGTAGCCGACCGAGCGGGAGAGAATCCAAGTGTGCGCTTCCGCATTGAGATTATTGCGATTGACAATCTGATTGATGGCTTGATAATAAAGGCCGGAGGAAAGCATAATTCTCAATGCATCTACAGGTCTATAAATGAGAGTGAAGCGAGGCTCAGGATAGTAGCTATGAGTAAGGTTATAGTAGTTTATCCTTGCCCCACAGCGAAGGGAAAGCTTAGAATGCAGATCCGCCTGGTAATTGAAAAATACCGTTTGGTTGATGGCCATCGTATCATCTCGAAAATGATAGTTTGATTTCCATCCCGGATTCTTTGCAAAATTGTCGATTGTTTCTTGTATTGCATTGAGGGAGTACCCAATGGTGACTTGGTCATAGTTGCGACGAAATCGATTGCTCCATTGGAACGAAAAATCATTCAACTGATTAAAATTGTCATCAACAAATTCCGAAGAGTCTCTGGGTACGGCGATGTCATCTACATAATAATAATGATTTTCATACTGAGACCATGCGATAGTTGCAGAGGAGGACAATCTTGCATCCCATTTATGATCCCAATTAAGGCTTAAACCCAAATTAGCCACATCCAGCTTGTCCCGCTCATGAAAGTAATCACCTTCAATGTACTCGTAATTCAAAACATCCAGTGTCTTTATAAAACTCAATGCACAGTGATTGAGAGAATCGGGTTGCCACACAAATTTGGCGTTTAAGTCCTTGAAAGATGTTCTAGGTGTAAGCGAAGAAATAGTATCCAAGTCATTGAGCCTGACATGCGCACTGTCTTCCGCAATGCGAGAATTTTGAAAGGTTTGGTCAAAATAGGCTTGAAATGGTAGGCTGTGGTAAAAGTCGGTAAATGCACGCCTGTACGATACAAATAGTGCTGCTTTTTGTCGGGCGAAGGGCAGCGAAAGGTTGACATTACCGGATAGCAGGGATCCTTCGACCTGTAAATAAGCTGTATCGGGAATGCGGTTGATGGCTTCAATATTAATTACTCCTGATACTCTCCCTCCGTATTGTGCGTCGTAACCCTCTTTTTCTACCGTAACTTTATCTACAATATTGGAATTGATCGAAGCAATTTTACCAAAGAAATGTCCAAAATGATACATCGGGATATGATCGAATAGCACCATATTTTGCCCTGAGCCTCCTCCGCGAATATGAATTTTGGAAGCAGACTCGTCTGTCCCGTTGACGCCGGGAATTAATTGGATATATTGCAAAAAGTCCTTCTCAGCCAGTCCCCCTAGATCTTCCTGTTGAGAAATATTAAATTCATGAGCAGGCCCCTTGCTGTTTAGTGCTGCAATCATATTGCTGTCTTCCCATCGATTCCCTTCTACCAGTACGGTTTGCATTTGATTGGCTTGGATACTCATATATATTGGTGAAAAAGACCTCTTCTTGAATTGTTGCGCTGGCCTCATAAAGCTTTTGTATCCGACAAAACTCAACTGGATACTATCGTCACTTACAAGTGGAATGGAAAGGGTAAAATATCCATTTCCATCGGTGCTAGCGCCAACAGAGGAATTCTTAATCAGGACATTAACAAAGGGCAATGCCTGTCGTGTGTCCTTGTCGAACACTTGCCCATGGAGTTGTACACTTTTTTTAAGGTAAAAATCACTTTTGCATTTGCTGATAACCACGCTATGCGCGGACAAAAGCTTGTAGGAAAGAGGGAACTCTCGGAGTAACTTTAGGAGCATTTCCTCTTTTGAAAGCTTCGAAAAAGACTGACTGACGGAATACTTTTTTATTTCATCATCGTCGTATGAAAAATGGAGATTCAGTGCATTATTCCATTCTTTCAACACCTGTTCTAAGGGGGTGTTTTGGTATGAAAACTCACTTTTTTGGGCCTTGCAAAGAAAAGGAGTAAAAAAGAAAAGCAGGAGGGAGATGGAGGAGGAGATGGGGTGAATGCTATCACTCCACCGGTGCAATTTTAACCTCTTTCCCATTTTGTAAGATTTCATACTTCAAATTCATCGCACCGCATACCCGGTCAAGGGCACCACGGAGGTCATCATGTGGAAATTCTCCTGTAAATGACCTGTGCAAATTTACATCAGAAATATTTACTTTGCAGTTATACTGCCGTTCTATTTCTTGAAATACTTCTTCTAGAGGTATTTTTGTAAAGGAAGAAACCCCATTCATCCACTCCGGTGAAAGGTGCATATCTTTGAAGTCAGCCAATGATTTTCCGTCCCATCTGGTTCCTTCTCCTCTATGAAGTATAGTCTTTGCATTCGCTCTTGTAGAGCCAACGCGGACTGTCCCTTCGTAGCAAACCACCTGATAAAGATCGGCTCGATCCTTGACTTTAAATTGGGTGCCCAATACTTCTACTTTCCCCATTGCACTTTCGACAATGAAGGGTTTTCCCTTGGTAACTTTAAAAAAGGCCTCTCCTTTGAGCTTAACTAAACGCTGATTCTTCCAATTCCTGTCATAATACTTCAGCTCTGTTCCTGCATTGAGAACAACCTCTGAATGATCGGGCAAATGGATTGTTTTGTGCTCCGCCAATCCGGAAACTATCGTAGTAGGGAGGGTATTCCACCACCATAAACCAAATAAGCCGAATGCAAATACGGCTGCCACTAATCTCAACCAAAGTGGAACGAGGCGTTTGGCCTTTAATGACTTGGATACTTTCTTCTTTTGTATTTTTTCAAATAGAGCATCCTTATCCAAATGCGGAAAGGAGTAACTGTCGATTCGATCAAGGGAAGCTTTTAACTTCTCAAGATCAGTAGTTGAAGACAAGTGTTCCTCTTCCTCTTTTGTTAGCTTACCCTCCAACCATTTAGCCAATAATATATGAAAATCAGGTTCTGTCATGTCCCTATTACGTTTTTATAGAATATTACCCTACTTTTTCCATTCATTTATTCCTTTTCGAAAGATTTCTAATGCAATTCCCATTCTCTTTTCAACCGCCTTTTGGCTCAGTTCCAATCGATCCGCAATTTCACGGTATTTAAGTTTTTCGATTCTATTCATGAGGAAGACTACACGACTTTTTTCCGGCATAGAATCTATAATCTCCTCCAGTTTCTTTTTGAATTCCTTTTCTTCCAGTTGGTGCTCCGGTGATTGGTTGTGGAAGTCTTCATTTGGATGGTTTGAACGGTAGGACAACACAACTTTCTGATGCCGAAACTGGTCTTTCAGTCTATTATCAGCTATCCTGTATAGAAATGCCTTAACAGAGTCAAACCGGACGTCAGCACATTTTTCCCATAGCTTGAGAAATACCTCCTGAACCGTATCTTCCGCTAATTTGAGGTCCCCACATTTTGCTAATATGAAATTGCGGATATTATCTGCATACTTGAAGAAAATTTTCTCATAAACAGCTTCAAGGCAAATATTGACAATGCTTTTTCCCGGCATTTTTTAGGAGGTTTTATAAAGGAGGACAAAATACAACAATTTCATGGTTAAGCTGGATTACTTGATATAGAATCTATTCAGAAATTGCCCATACATATGGTATTTGAATTTGCTTCTAAAATGGTTTAGAAGAGGTAAGACCTAACAATCATTCCTTTAGAGTGCAGAGAAATGTTGGAAAATGAGCGCAAAAAGAAAAGGTATTTTTTTATGAGCTCTCAGGTAGGGTAAATCAAATGCTTACCGTATTAGGGGCATATTTTAAAAATTGTAAGTTCAAAAAAGTAATATCATGAAAAAATCAATCAGTTTAATCGCATTAGTACTTTTGTCCTTCTCTCTTTTTTCACAAGAAAATGGTTGCCTGCAAATCGGGATGCAAGTATTCCCACCAAGTTATTACGGCTCTTCTTATCCCTTTGTCAATATTATGAAAAATGCAAACAACTGGCAAACCACTAATGTCATTTATGTCGAAGGCGGGCAGAATAAATGGAATACCGGTTTCCTCAGCCAAATTCCGTTGGATGAAAACGGCTATCCCCTTCAAATTCCGGTAGCGGTTGATGACCCCAATGCAGAAGCCGATCAAATAGTATTCACGCATTGGTCAGCAGCCAACACCCTACCCGCAGGTAATTATGTCATACTGTATGATGGAGAGGGGGATGTCGATATATCTGGGGGTGGTGTCACTGAGATTATCTCCGATGTTCCCGGTCGAATAGAGTATAGTTTTGACCCGACCAAAGAATATGCGGACTATCTCCAGTTGACCATCAAAAGTTCCACATTAGGAAATCATGTACGTAATATTCGAGTATTGTTACCGGGGACAGAGTCCACTTATCAGACCCAACCATGGGCGAGTTCTTGGAGGGATAAATTGGCTCCTTTCCAGACTATACGCTTCATGGAATTCGGAAATATTAATAGTTCGACAGTAAGCAAATGGAGTGACCGGACTCCGGTGGATTATTATGCCTACGGTTCAAATGATAGTCATGGTGTTCCCTACGAATGGATGATTCAACTTTGTAATGAGACAAATTCAGATGCTTGGATAAATATCCCTCATCTTGCAGATGAAAATTATATTATTCAACTTGCGAAGTTGTTTAAAAATAATCTCAATCCGGATTTAAAAATATACATAGAATACTCCAATGAAGTCTGGAATTGGATGTTTGACCAAACCAGCTATTTAGATAGTATCGGAGACCAATCTCTTCCTTGGCCAGAGCGCACAGTGGGAAAAATCGGCTGGGCACTGAAGACGTGGACAGAGGCATTTGGAGATGCGCCCGACAGAGTAACCAGAGTATTGGCTTCTCAAGGTGCTTGGTTTGATATCGGAGACCGCCAGTTCGCACAAATGGAAGCAGAGGGAACGGCGCAATATGTAGATGCCATTTCAATCGCCACCTATCTAGGAGTGGATTGCAGTCAGTTGGATGGAAATTCTACTTTGGATGATGTGTTCGCAGCAACTCGAGGTATAAATTATGATGATGATAACGCTTATTTCAAAAGCTTCCGAAAGTATGCCAATCTTGCAATTGAAAAAGACAAAAAATTGCTCTTTTATGAAGGAGGACAGCATTTCACCCCAGAGCCTTTCGGTACCGATCAGCCCTACAATCATCTATTGGTGGAGGCCCAAACCGATGCACGTATGTATGATGCCTATGTGGAACTATTGGATTCACTTAGTTCTCTTACTCCTAATGAAATGTTATTCATTCATCATGTTTTGGTAAGTCCTAAAAATGGTAAATACGGTTCTTGGGGGTCATTGGAAAACCAGTTTACACAAAATGCTCCCTACAAAGACATAGCTCCAAAATATCAGGTACTCCTTGACAATTTATCAAGATGTGGCAATAGTGACACAACTACCACGGATTACTGCAGCTCAAAAGGAGAAGAGGCATATTATGAATGGATAGAGTCATTTGAACTCAATGGAATTCAATATGCCAGTGGTAATGATTGGGGATATGGTGATTATACGGGTATAAAAGCTGAGGTATCAAAAGGCCAAAAAGTAGAATTTGCACTTACTCCTGGTTTTGAATTCGATAATTATGAAGAGAACGTGACAATATGGATTGATTACAATCGAGATGGAGATTTTGACGATGAAATGGAAAAGGTTTTTGTATCAGCACAGTCATCCAGCGAAAATATATCGGGAGATTTCGTAATTCCCTTTGATGTCCCAATCGGAGAAACACGATTGAGAGTGTCTATGTCTTACGAAGCATTTCCTTCTCCCTGTGAGTATTTTGAATATGGAGAGGTGGAGGATTATACACTAAATATATTGCCAACAAATACCTCTTTTGTTAGGACAAGCACACATCCGGTTGAAATTGATATGTTTGAAATGAGTGTTTATCCAAATCCGGCATCAGATTATATGAACATAGACTTTACTTCTATGACAAACGACGATGTGCAGCTCTTCATTACTGATATCAATGGGAAGGTTATTAAAGAAGATAAAATCAATAGCGAAACGGGATTTAACTACAAAAGAGTAGATCTTCGAGATATGATGAGTGGGACATATTTTGTGATAGCGAAAACAAGTAAAAAGACAGAAACCAAAATGCTTGTAATCGCAAAGTGATACATACTACTAAGTGCATGATACTGTATTTTTTCTAACAATTAAAAACAATCGAAATGTTAAAAATAAAAATAAATAATTGGGTCTTTTTCTTACTGTTTATTGCTTCCCAAGCACTAGGGCAGCTTACAGATAAGAATATATATCTACAGCCCACCGCAGATACAAATATGGTTAATCTGGCGGAAGAACTCGCCGGGTTTTTACAGCAAATCGAAGGAAATACCTATTCCGTCAATACTACAGACAGCTATGACGGCAGCGGTATTTTATTGGCAATACGTCCTAATACGACGGTGCTATCCGCCACGGATGATGCGACATTATCTGCTATGAATGGCGAAGCATTCCTCTCCGATGTGAATAGCAATCGGGTGCTTATAGTCGGCAATGAACGAATCGGTGTCGAACATGGGATGTTTGATTTTATTAAGCAGTTGGGTTGCAAATTCCTCACGCCCTCTCCCGACTGGACGATTATTCCCAATAACCCCAACTGGGCATTCACAAAGAAGAAATTTGACGAACCGGATTTTATTTCACGTAATCTTTGGTACGCCAACGGAGATGGCGATGGATATGAATCCGTTTTAACAAAAAATGCACGGGATAGAGAGTTCTTTTTTCGGGCTACCCAACAAGGTAGTATTATTACCCAACAAGGGGATGCTTATCCTTCGACTTTCGCCGTTGGGCACTCTTATCAGGATGACATAGCTGCTGACCCCGATACTTTCCAGTTACATCCCGAATATTTCGCCACCAAAGAAGATGGTACGCTTTATACCTGGCAGGATTATATCGACAATGGAGCCAATGGAGATGGTGTCAACCTCGAATACAGCAATCTCAATTTGGCACAGCTCATGCTCGAAAATCGCATCGAGTGGCTAAATATGTACAAGCAGTACAATCCTAAGGAGTTTATGATCACCATCGAACCTAACGACGGAAATGACATATCCTATCATCCCGATGCACTGGCTTTGGGCAATGGAGCCGACCAAATGCTCCATATCGCCAACTACGTCGCCGATGGTTTGGTGGATGCCATTCCCGGAGCTCAGGCTTCCTTCTATATTTACCCTTCACATCTCGTGCCACCGCTCAATACAAGGGTTTCCCCAAATCTTTACGGACAAATGGCCTTGGCCTTCAACAATACGAATTTGAGCTTCAATCAGATAGCAACAGGCTGGAAAAACGCAGGACTCCAGAATTTTGGCATCTATGATTATTTGGGAGAATACCAGTGGGATATGGGATTGCCTCTGGGGCAGGGTCGAGTATCGTTGGAATATCTCAAAAAGCACCTTCCGTTTATTTACAATGAGTGGAACGTAAGGTCATTCTCTGCCGAATCACAAGCCAACTGGATGCGGGGCGGACCATCGTATTACGTCGCTCGCAAGCTCCTATGGGACATCCATGCCAACGCGGATAGCCTCTACAACGACTGGATAGAATCAGCCTTTGGCAATGCTGCTCATCCAATGAAAGCATTGTACGAAAACTGGGAAAATGACCCTTCCGTTTTGCGCAGCGACAACACGTATATCAAGATAAATCGTTGGTTGAAATTTGTACAACAAGCATTCGATTTAGTACAGCCCGGTACACCTGAATACAAGCGTGTGGAGGATATGTACGCCTATGTGCATTATGCCATTCTTTTTCACGAATATTACGAAGCAGAGAAAGCGGCCACTCCCACCAATGATACTCTCATGGCACAACAGGCGGCACTACCGCTTTTGCAATACGGTTATCGTATCCGCCGTCGTCAAGTCATTCAGTTTTGGGCATTTCAATTGCGATTGCTTTTTGAGCATAGTCTCTTAGAGAATTTTGATAAATGGGACGGTTGGAATTTCTTCGAAATGGATATTCATCCTACTTTGTGGATGAGCAATGGAGAGGATTTTGCCAGTGCCGAAATGCAAACAATGCTAAGCGATGATTTACAAAAGTACCCCGAAGAATCTCTTTTACGTAGTTATTCGAAGCATCTTGTTCCGCTTTACCCTGACAAAGCACCATCCATGATTGAGCCCAAAATCGAAGCCTTCGACGAAAGTGCTTCGGCAGGCCCTTCCGGCCATTCCAATTGGTATTTCCTCTCTGAAAACAACGAAACGCTCAGTATCGAAATGCGACAATCCAATATTTACACTCCTGATTGGGAGTCGGAAATCGGTGAAGGTTATGTCAGGGAACTGGCGACAGGCGACTATATTTTTGATAAAAGACTGGAGATTGGTTATTTTGATGGAGAATATGCCATCAATGAGATAACCAACCTCATTATCAACCCGGGGCTTTACCGGATGGAATTTGACAACGGGGATTATAATACATATTTCCCACTTTTTGACACACCACACCGTTTTGTCTTGGAAGCATCAGAAGAACATCCTTTAACTTTCAATGACTGGACACCCATGTATTTTTATGTTCCTGCCGATGTGGATACCATCTTTCTTCATTACGACTGGGCATATCTCAATATCAAAGCACCGTCGCAGACAGAAGGCACTCAGCACAGCGTGGATGAACTGGGTTTTTTGAAGATTCCTGTCACCAATGAAATGGATAGAGATACCGTCTGGAAAATACAGGATTTGTTTTGGGTGGATGCTTTTTATTTTCTAAATATTCCTCCTTATCTGAGCGATTCGCCGGAGAATATGCTGGTGCCAAAAGAGATTGTGACAGGAATTTCGGAAGCCCTCAAAGACATCAATTTCAAGGTGCTCCCCAATCCGACGACGGGGCGGGTTGAAATTGTATTGCCCGGAAATGTAAATACCGATATCCAGGTTTTTGACACAGAGGGCAAGGTGGTCTTTCGACAATTACTCAATGGAAATCATGTCACTTTGGATTTGAGTAATCTGTCCGACGGGACTTATTTGATTGGTTTAAAAAAAGGAGATGAAATGGTGTCGAGGAAGCTTGTTTTGCAGAAGAAATGAATTAAACTTTTCACAAAGGGCGAAGCCCCGGCGGAATTTATTGGATACAACATCAAATTTTATAATAAAAAGTCATTGTGTTATCAAAAATAGAAATATGAAAAAACTAACTATTCTATCGACATTTTTAATGCTAAACGTATTGCTATTCGCCCAAAATACCTGGTATGTGCGTCCTGCATTCACTGGACAAACGTATGGGACAGAGGACGGCACTTCTTATGATAATGCTTGGAATGGACTGGAAATATTAAATGGAAAATTTCAAGACGGCACCATTGGTCCGACCGATGAAATCTATATTTGTGGACGGCATGTTTTTCACGACACTTTGCCTCATGATCTCATTGCCATCCAAGGGAAGATTGGTATTAAATCTGGTCTAGATTCCTTGCATCACCTCATCATTAGAGGTGATTATCCCGGTGACCCGGGAGTCATATGGGGGCACTCACGAATGGATTATGAGGATTGGAACAATCGGGGAAATAATGTATGGAGCATCGGCCTACATGCCTCATATACTTATAACTGGTATTTTCAGGATATAGAGACTACCGACCCCAATAGCCCTATTATTCTCGGAGTGGCCAATGATTATTCCGATTTAGAAAACTCCCCTGGAAAAATGTACCTACCACCACCTTACGATTCCCTCTATGTGCACTTAACAGATAATGGTAATCCAACACACAGGGTTTATTCTTACTTTTTCGGTTATAGTTTCGACTGGGACAAATACATAAACAATTTTGCACCATTGCATTTTATTACCTTTAAAAATTTAACGCTCTATGCTGTTTCAGGCTTGCCTTCACAATATAATCATCATCACTTACGCTGGGATGGATGTAAAATTGCGTGGGAAAGAAATTATGGTATAAGTTTTTGGAAAGGACAGGATTATAATGAAGTGGTTAATTGTGATATCGGATGGTGTGGAAATGGGGTTTATGGCATTGACAACTCTGATGAGGGAGGAGCTAATCACATCGTAATAAAAGACAATCATTTCCACGATATTGGAGTTTTACCAGAACAGCAAAATTCAGATGAACATGCTATTGGTTTACAGGGAGGAACCGGTTGGATAATTGAGAATAATTATATCGAACGCTGTGGTAGCGGACCATTGCTATATACATTTACCAACCAAAGACTTACTAATATGGTTATAAGGTACAATTTCATAAAGGATTGTGATCCGGATGGTAGCGCAACAGGTTATGGAATCGCAACCCAATGTAATAATAACTCGTTCTCAGATAAAAGTGGAATTGAGATATACAATAATATCGTAGTTAATTGCAAGGTAGGGATTCGCTTGCAGTTTGAAGACGTCCAAGATTGTTATAACAATACGATTTACGGATGTGAAAGCAGTTTTGCTTCAGGAAGAAATTATGCAGGTAAAGGGGCCAGAGTTAATTTTAAAAATAATATATCTGCTAATGCCGGGATGTACCATATTCATTGGTTTAGCGGAGCTGATACGATATCACTTCGGTCAGATTACAATCTTTTCGATTTAGATGGGCCTAAATTTTACTGGGTTTATGTTCCTGATTATATCAATGAGAGAAATTTTTCTCAATGGCAGGCACTACAATGGGATAGTTGTACTTTTGACCCTCAAAGTGTGCTTGATACCCCTCTTTTTGAAAACGCTTCGGGTAGTTTTTCCGAGCCGGAAGATTTTAAGCTACTAGAAGGTTCACCTGCAATTGACGCAGGGACAGATGTCGGTCTTACTATAGATTTTTGTGGAAATCCTGTCGTCGGAACACCTGATATTGGGGCTTGGGAATATCAATCTCCTTTGGGTGTGGAATATTTGTCGCCGCTCCAAGCCTACCAAAAGGGTGATGGCGTTATGTTGAAATGGGTGTGTGTGGAAGATCAAAATACTGATTATTTTGAAATTGAGCAATCCGATAATGCCCAAGAATGGCATACAATTGGTAAACGGAAAGGGCGGGGTATCAGCTATGCTCAAGAATACTATTATTTTTTTGATTCAACTCCTCATTTGGGCTTGGGGTACTATCGCCTAAAGCATGTAGATTATAACGGAGCATTTTCTTATTCCAAAATAGCAAGTGTGTATTTCAAAAAAATGGATATTGGTTTTTATCCCAAATTGTCAAATGGCACTATTGAAATTGAATTGCCAAATACTGAAAATGGTCTTCTTCAAGTAATCGATATGCAGGGGAAGGTGGTCCTTCAAAAACCGGTGAAAGGAACCCATTTTAGTTTGAATTTAAACCATCTACCGGATGGGATGTATTTAATTAATCTACAATTCGGGGGTAAAACAGTTTCAAAGAAGTTTGTTTTGCAACGGTGAAGAAGACTATAATTTAAGGTGGGTATTAAGAATTTCCGGAAATTGAATAAAATTTGAAATAAGAATTGCCTCATAAATCGTTCTGACGTTGAAGAGTTTTCTTTCCGGTACGACTGATTTCCCCTTTCCCGAAAAGAGAGGGGAAATGTAGACATAATGTTATTCGATTATTTCCCCCTTCGCCTCTCCAAGTCGGATAATTCAGCGTATTTTCGCACTCTAAAATAAAGACAATAAAATGAAGGCAAAACCAATTCTCGAATGTGTCCCCAATATCAGCGAAGGACGGGATGCCGAGGTCATTCGTCAGGTTTCCCGGGTAATAGAACAGGTTGAAGGTGTTCGACTTCTGGATGTCGATCCGGGAAAGGCGACCAATAGGACGGTAATCACCTTTGTCGGCCCTCCTGAGGCGGTGGTCGAAGCCGCTTTTCTTTTGATTAAAGAGGCGGCAGCACTCATCGATATGAGCAAGCACGAAGGAGAACATCCCCGCATGGGGGCGACTGATGTGTGCCCTCTGATTCCTGTGGCCGGATTGACTATGGAAGAGGCAGCACAATATGCACATGTTTTAGGTAATAGAGTGGGGGAGGAGCTGGGTATCCCCGTCTATATGTACGAAGCGGCGGCAACCCGTCCGGAAAGGAAGAATTTGGCAGTCATTCGCTCGGGGGAATATGAGGGATTGGAAAAGAAACTATCCGACCCGGAATGGAAGCCCGATTACGGCCCCACCAAATTTCATCCCGGTGCCGGTGCTACCGTCATCGGGGCGCGGGATTTTCTGATCGCCTACAACGTCAATCTCAATACGACCTCCGTGCGTCGTGCCAATGCGGTGGCGTTTGATATCCGGGAGCAAGGTCGTGTCAAACGCCAAGGGAACCCACTGACCGGGAAGATCGTACGGGATGAAAAGGGGGAGGCCGTTCGTATTCCCGGCAAACTCATGGGGGTGAAAGCGATCGGATGGTTTATCGAGGAGTATGGTATCGCCCAGGTTTCCATGAATATTACAGATGTGCGGATGACACCATTTCATACCGCCTTCGAGGCGTGTAGAACTTCTGCCCGGGAACGGAATATGCGGGTTACGGGCTCCGAACTCGTGGGGCTTATCCCAAAACAAGCCATGATTGATGCCGGAAAATACTTTTTGCGCCTTCAAAACCGGTCTACCGGTATCCCCGAACGGGAAATCATACATATCGCCATCAAATCCATGGGCCTCGACGAATTGGCCCCGTTTGATCCGGACAAAAAGATAATAGAATATTTATTGGAAGACGGGGAGCGCGATCCGCTCGTCAAGATGTCACTGCGCAACTTCGCTTACAAGATCGCTTCCGAAAGCGTCGCTCCTGGAGGAGGATCCGTGTCCGCATACGCCGGTGCGATGGGGGCAGCACTTGGGACAATGGTGGCCAATCTATCCTCCCACAAACGCGGATGGGATGAGCGCTGGGAGCATTTTTCCATCGTAGCGGAACGAGGACAGGCGCTGGTGGACAAGTTGCTGTTTCTAGTGGATGAAGACACCCACGCTTTCAATAGGATAATTGACGCGGTGCGCTTGCCCAAAGGGAGCACCGAAGAGAAGGCGGCGCGGAAGGAAGCCATGCAGGAAGCCACAAAATATGCCATTGAGGTGCCACTCGAGGTGATGCGCACCGTGCTGGAGGCCATACCGCTCGTCGAGCAGATGATCGAGGAGGGCAACCCCGCTTCCGCCTCTGATGGAGGCGTCGGGATTCTGTGCCTGCGCGCAGCAGCATTGGGTGCCTGGATGAATGTCCGGATCAATATGCCCGGTGTCGAGGACGACGCATTCCGGTCAAAGGTGTTGGAGGAAGGCAATGCGATTATAGCAGAGGTCGAAGCTGCAGAGCAAAGGATGAGGGCAAAGTTGGAGAGCCTTTTATAATGGGTATGAAATGGTAATAGCTATCGTAGGAGGTGGAGCTGCGGGGTGCTTTGCGGCCATCCGGGCCAAAGAAGAAAATCCAACAGCTAAGGTGGTCATCCTCGAAAAGACCTCCCATCCCCTGGCCAAGGTCAAAATATCAGGAGGAGGACGGTGTAATGTCACCAACGGGGCGGCCTTCCACAGGCAACTCTTAGCCGCTTATCCCCGGGGTAGCAAATGGCTTAAAAAGAGCTTTAAAGTGTTTGATAACCATGCGGCGATGCGGTGGTTTGAGTCCAGGGGCGTTCCGCTAAAGACCGAGCCGGACGGTAGGGTATTTCCCGTCACCGACCGATCATCGGATATCGTCCAATGCCTCTTAACCGAAGTCGAACGATTGGGTATCCCGCTCAAACTGAACACCCGGGTAAACACCATTAAATACACAGACGGTGCCTGGCAGTTGATATCGGGAGCCAATGGCGAAGTACTGTCTGCAGATAAAGTCATCGTGGCAACCGGAGGGTCTCCCCGTCGTGAGGGCTTGGATTGGTTGGAGCAATTGGGGCATCGTATCGTCGAACCCGTTCCCTCTCTCTTTTCATTTAATCTGGCACCACAGGAACTGTTGGATTTGCCGGGGCTCAGTGTGCCGCAGGCTATAGTACGTATAGAGGGAACCCGTTGGACGCATTCCGGCCCCCTATTGATTACACATTGGGGATTGAGTGGACCGGCTGTGCTCGTTTTGTCCTCTTTTGCTGCCCGAGATCTGTACGATAGGGATTATCGATTCAATCTCCGGGTGAATTGGACGGGAATTCGCAATTTTGAAGAGCTTCGTGAGCACTTCATTGCGATGGTGCAAGAGGCCCCAAAGAAGCACCTCATGGCGGTGAAACCCTTTCATATTCCCACACGATTGTGGCAATACTTGCTGAAGCGTGCCGCCCTTCCGGAAGAAAAGCCATGGGCAGAGCTGGGTAAGAAGGGGATGAATAAACTCATAGACACCCTGAGCCATGATCTTTACCAAGTCCTTGGAAAAACGACCTTCAAGGAAGAATTCGTCACCTGCGGAGGCATCGACTTACGAGACGTGTCACCTGTCACCATGCAGTCCAAAGTATGCCCCGGGTTGTTCTTTTCCGGAGAAATATTGGACATTGACGGCATCACCGGAGGCTTCAATTTTCAAGCTGCATGGACGACAGGGTATATTGCGGGAACGAACTAAATGAGATTAAGGGTGGCCGAGAAAAAGCGCTACCAAGAACAAACCCCAATAGGTATAAATCCCGGGATTGTCCGGCGGTACACCAAAGAGCTTGGTTTTCGTTTTGTTTTTCTCAATAATGACCGGAATCTCTGCATCCATGGTCTCAGCAAACTCTGAAAAGCCGGAGCTGATATGAATCCGGTGTGGGCCTTCCGGAAGGTTGTTGACCACAATCGACTTCACATATTTTTGGTGAACGAGTAATTGGTCGTCTACAGTCATGGATGTCATCGGCATGCGCCTGCTCGGTAGTAGAATGACTTTACCCGTATTATCGCTATCTTTTTGAAAATCGACGGAAATATCTTCCCCGCATGAGCTGAGGGCAAGCATTGCTATTGTGAGTAAAAGAATGTTTAGTGATTTCATAATGCATGGATTTAATTTGTGATTAAAACGTCGAATGCCGGTTTCGCTGATTAAATCGTTCCGGTTTATTGTCTTGATAAAGTATATAGATTGCGATGACACGGTAAAGGTACGTGTTAAATATGGTAATACCAACTATTTAACGATATTTAACATAAATTACTATTTCATATATAAAATTTAGGCAATGTGCTTGAGAATGTAGATTAATTGGGTATATTTGTCGCAATAACTAACTTAATAAATCTATCATTATGAAAAGAAACTTTACCTTTCTGTTCCTACTGCTTTTCGCGGCGCTAGGGGCAAATCAGACATTTGCCCAGAAGGTGACCATTAGCGGTACCGTTACGGAGCTTGGAAGTAGTGAGCCTTTGATTGGCGTTACGGCCATTATAGAGGGGACTACGGTCGGTTCTTCTACTGATCTGGATGGCAAGTACACCATCCATGCCGAAAACACAAATGGGAAAAACCTGATTTTTAGTTTCATCGGTTACAAGTCACAGACTTTTATCCTTGACGGGACGGATCAAGTGATCAACGTCCAACTCGAAAAGGATGCCAAACTTCTGGATGAAGTCGTAGTGACGGCTTTGGGGATCAAAAGGGAGCAGAAGGCATTGGGATACTCCCTGACGACAGTCGATGGTGGAGACCTGTCACAGGTGAAGACGACAAGTGCCGTCAACTCTTTGCAAGGCAGGGTCGCCGGGGTCAATGTCTCCACCAATAGTTCCGGAGCTGCAGGGTCGAGCCGAATTATTATTCGCGGTGCCAGTTCGCTGACGGGTGATAATCAGCCGTTGTATGTCATCGATGGAATCCCGGTAATTAATAATACAAATGGTTCTGTCGTCGGCCCGTTTGGAGGGGAGCATGGGGATGGAGGAGACGACATATCTTCCATTAATCCGGATGATATCGAGTCCATTTCCGTATTGAAAGGAAGTTCGGCAGCGGCATTATATGGCTCGTTGGCCTCCAATGGAGTCATTATGATTACCACTAAGTCCGGTAAAGGGCAGAAGTCCCTGGGGGTCGAGTATTCGAGCTCTTACACTTTGGATAAAGTTAATCTGGGTCTTATCGACGTGCAGACGACCTATGGACAGGGTAACAATCACCTCAAGCCGGGCTACGAATATGATGCGGATGGCAATCCCGTCGAAATCTCGGATGAAAAATTGGCTATTGATGATGCTTATACCAGCTCACTCCAATCCTGGGGTACAAAATATGATGGTTCTCAGGTATACAATTGGGACGGGGTCAAACGTCCTTACTCGTATACGGGAAACAATATCGGGAAGTTTTATCAGACCGGAACCACTGCTACCAACACCTTGGCACTGGCAAAGGGGAATGAAATCTATAATTACCGGTTTTCTTATTCCAACCTGAATAACAAGGATATTTTCCCCAATTCCTATTTGAAGAGAAATTCTTTCTCTTTGAACGCAAGCGCAAGGATTCATCCCCGCTTGACCTCTTCCATTCATGCGAAGTACACCGGTGAGAAAGTCCACAACCGGGTAACTATCGGAGATACTCCGGGTAATGCCAATACAATCGCCTGGCTCCTTCCGGGAAGTTTGGATATTAACGACCTCAAACCGGGAGAAACGGAAGATGGACTAGAACTCAGACACCAACCCAGCCAGTTTCGTACCAACCCTTACTGGGTAGCCAACCATTTCAATAATGATGATACAAAAAATCGAATCACTGCCTCGACCAATCTAAAATTCAATCTTACCGATTGGTTGTATGCTATCGGAAGAGCAGGGATTGATGCGTATACTTTGGATAGAAAGCGTGTGACGCCTTATGGGACGGCATATCGTCCTGCAGGTGAGTTGTACCAGGCAAAGTTGAATAACCAATCGATTGATGCGGATCTGATGCTTGGGATGGATAAGAATTTGTCAGATATGATCTCGACCACGACCATCATCGGAGCCAATACTCATACCAATCAATTTACCGGGTTAAGTGCAAAAGGCCGGGGATTTATCGTGGTCGGCTTAGAAGATCTGAACAATACAACCCTGCCTGAGCCTCTTAATCTATATTCAAAGACAAAGACCAATTCTCTATATGGTTCTGTCGAAATGGATTACGGTAGAATGTTGTACCTGACCTTTACGGGAAGAAATGACTGGTTCTCTACCTTGTCTTACCCTGGAAAAACCACCCCCAACAATGATTTTTATTGGTCTTTGAGCAGTAGTGTTTTGTTGAATGAAGCGCTGAGTTTACCGGATGCCGTTGACTATCTCAAATTGCGTGGGAGTTATGCGCAAGTGGCAGGAGGGGCGAGAAGGCCTTATCAACTCAATTTGGACTATGCCGTTACAGGTTCCTTCAGAGGGCAGTCTTTCGGGAAATTGAATGGCAATTCGATTCCTAACCCCAACTTGGTGCCTTTCCAAAAGAATGAGCTCGAATTTGGACTGGAAACACGGCTTTTCAAAAACCGGTTGTATATGGATGCCGCATACTATTCCAACAAGACGACCAATGATATTGTAAGTGCTTCGGCCTCCCTTTCATCGGGATATACTGCCGCACTTCTCAATATTGGGGAATTGTCCAACAAGGGAATTGAATTTCTCATAGGTGGTACCCCTGTCCGTCAGTCGGCCTTTTCATGGAATACCTCCTTCAATGTCGGGTATAATAATAGTCTGATTGTTCGTACAGATGACGAAGATACTCCAATCAATGTCGACGGTAGCCAGACCCGCTCCAAGAATGCCATTATTTCCCACATCGTAGGGGAACACTACGGCGTTATTTTTGGTAGCAGTTATGCAAGAGATGATAACGGGAATATCATGTACGATATGAGTGGCTCTATTCCTAAACCAGTTCAAGGGGAAAATAAAATCTTGGGTCAAGGAGTAGCTCCCCTCACATTGGGGCTGTCGAATAGCTTTGATTTTCATAACCTGTCTCTCGGATTCCTGATTGATGGCAAATTTGGAGGAAGTGTACACTCCGGAACGAATCTGGCCCTGATCTCCAATGGCCTGCACAAAATGACATTGGAAGGGCGTGAAGACGGATTGCTCGTGGAAGGCGTAGATGCGGATACGGGAGAGCCTATCTCCGTTACCGTGGCTCCAAAGGATTTGAGAACGTATTACGGGTATATCGCTGCGGAAAATTCCGGGATTGCAGAGGCATTTGTGTACAGCACCGATTTTGTCAAATTTAGAGAACTTAGCCTCTCTTATACCTTACCAAAAAGTATGATAAGTATGGCTTCTATCGGAAGCCTGAAGTTGTCTGTAATCGGGCGGAATCTGTTTTTCCTGATGCGAAAAATTGACAATATTGATCCGGAGGCCTCCCTTAATAATTTGAACTCTCAAGGTATCGAGCGCTTTGGGCTGCCGGCGACCAGAAGCCTGGGATTCGCAGTTAATGTAAAATTTTAAGCAACAATTAAAAACTATATAAAATGAAAAAATTATTTATATTATTGATAATTGTATTTGCAGCCGGCGCTTGCGATAAGGGCTTCGAAGATATCAATGTCAACCCGACAAAACCTTCGCAGCTGGCTCCATCTACAAAGCTTACTTACATCCAATTGTATACGGGTGGAAGTAACTACGTGGCATATCTTTTTTGGAATATGATTCACCTCATGCCCGATATGCAGCAGATCAACGTGACCCATTACGGGCCGATATTTAGTTACAAGCCCGGTCACACGCATTGGCTGTTTGAAGAGCAATACAAGACGACGGTCAAGAATGTGGTAGACTTGCAATATCAACTAGAGAATAGCGAAAGTGCTACAGCAGCGATCGATCTGGCGATTGTCAAGGTCCAAAAGGTGTTGATATTTAGCCGTATCACAGATGGTTATGGGGATATCCCATATTTTGAAGCCGGCAAGGGTTTTCTGGAGGGAATACGATTCCCCAAGTACGATGCGCAAAAGGATATCTACGCGGATATGCTCGCTACATTGGAAAGTGCTGCAGCTACTTTGGCAGGGGGAGGAGAGAGCTCCTTTGGATCCGCTGATTTGTACTACAAAGGCGATGTGACCAAGTGGAAAAAGTTTGCCAATTCTCTAATGCTTCGTTTGGCCATGCGTATGGTTAAAGTGGATGAAGCCGGGGCCAAATCATGGGCGACCAAAGCAATAAATGGCGGCGTGATGGAGAGCAATGAGGACATATGCTATAACCAATACGAAAACTCTCCCAATGACGGAGGCCCCAATGTCAATCCATTGACCAAATGCTTTACCTCGCGACATAAGAACCAAGTAAAGATATCTAAAACGTTTATGGATTTCTTGAAATCGAGAAATGATCCCCGGGTCTCCGTATTATGTTCGACAGTTGATGGAGACACCTCCTTTGACAAGCAAGAGGGACAGGACATCAATGATGCCAATAGAGGAGATGCCAACTCTAAACCCAATATCAATATATTTGGTGGATCCGGAGTTATCGTTTATGACGCTCCTTTCTTCTTCCAGACCTATGCCGAAGTCGAATTTATGATGGCCGAAGCGGCAATGCGATGGGGGTTAGCCGGAGGTGATGTCAAAGGGCATTATGAAAATGGAGTGCGCGCTGCCATGAAATACCTTTCTCTATACGGCCATGGTGTAGAGATTACCGATGCACAGGTCGATGAGTATCTGGCCAATAACCCCTTCGACGCATCTCAGGCGTTGAAGATGATCAACGAGCAGTATTGGGTGGCGACGTTTGGAAATGGGATGGAGACTTTTTCCAATTGGCGACGATCGGGATATCCTGAGTTGACCCCGCTCAAATCAGCACCGGAGTTGACGGGTGGTTCGATCCCACGACGCTTTGTTTATCCCGGTTCCGAAAAACTGAATAATCCGGACCAGGTGCAAGCGGCGATTGACAGGATTCCGGGCGGAGATAAGATTACCAGCCGTGTGTGGTGGGATAAAGAGTAGTATCGTTTTACCCGCAACCATGCCGCATCATTAATAATGTAAGATGCAAAAAAGCCATCCCTTCAATACCTTTGAAGGGATGGCTTTTTTATGACGTTTAGATACGGACTATAAAGACAGAGTAATGCCTTTTTGTAATAATAACCGGAAATATTATTGATTACCCAATATCAACGGCAGCCCGTCCTTGCCTCCCACGATAATTACCTTGGAATTGGGCGATTTGGTGAGCTCCAATGTCGCTTCGATACCTTTGTCTTTTAGGATTTTATCCGTCAAACTCGCATTGAGGATTTTATTGGCGTCGGCCTTGGCTTGTGCTTCGATGATGCGGCGTTGCGCCTCTTTGCGCTCTTTCTCCAAGCGGTATTCGTATTCGAGGGAAGATTGCTCTTCCTTGAGTTTTCGCTCGATAGCTGCTTGAAGCGTCTTAGGAAGGATGACATTGCGGATGAGGACAGCATCGAGATCGATATATTTATCGCGAACGGCGGTCTTGGTGCGATCAAAAATTTCATCCTGGATCGATTCGCGTTTGCTCGAATACAACTCTTCCGGCAAGTATTTGCCAATCACTTCCCGCGTTGCAGAACGAATTTCCGGGATGATAATCTTTTCTTTGTAGTTCTTCCCTATTTCATCATGTAAGTAGGCGATTTTGTCTGCGAGCGGCTTGTATCGGTAAGTCAGGTCAATATTGATGCTCAATCCGTTTTTACTCAAAACTTTCATCGTCTCGAAGCCCTCTTGCAGGCGCACATCATAAACATACATCGTATTCCAAGGCATAATCATATGAAATCCCTGATCGTAGGTGTAGTCCTTGACGATACCTTCCCCGAAAGGTTTGAAGATGACCCCTTTTTCCCCCGGATCAATGGTCAGGAAGGTGGTTTGGGTCAGGATGAGCAGAAAGATAAGTCCCAATACGCCTCCAATGATGTATTTTGTAACACCCCCTCTTGATCTGGAGGTTTTAAATGGAAACTCTGTTCGGGGTCTGTTGGTTGGTTGCATAAGTTAGTTTTTTTGGTATGAAATGGTTGATTATTTTGGTATGAAATGGTTGATAGTGCGCTGACAACTCAACTTTTTTTGAAGCGTTGTTCACCACTAATAACAGAGACGAACACTGCCTTCAAGAGTAATAACACCGGAAGGGCTTATTTCGTTTCTACAAGCGTTAAAATCTTCTCGGCTACGGATTTGGGGTTGTGGCCTCTCATACATTGGAAGGTGCCTTTAGGACATTGGTGATGGCCGAGTTTGGAGCATGGGCGGCAGGAAAGACCGGAGACTTCGATGTTGAAATGTGGGGTGTCCTCCGGATAATAGGGCCCCATTCCGAAGGCTGGGACGGTGTTCCCCCAAATGACGGTGAGGGGCTTGCGGAGGGCAGCGGCGATATGCATCATTCCTGTATCGGGAGCGATGACCGCTTTTGCTTTGCTGATGATACCAGCGGAGCCTCTAATACTCAGTTTTCCGCATAGATTTTTGACATTGGGATGTGCCGAGCGTTCAGCCATTTCATGCGCCCGCTCCCAATCCTTCAGGGCCCCGATCAGGATGACGGGGTAGGGGAGTTGTTGGAGTATCTGGGCGCCGAGTTCAACCGGAATGGATTTGGTCTCATGTGCGGCCCCTATGGCCATGGCCACAAAGGGGGTAGTGCCGGTGATGGCGTCTCCCGGAATATCTCTTGCGTCAAGAAAGAAATCCAGTCCCTTACCATCGTTTTTAGCTCCCAACTTACGTCCCGCCGCTATGTATCTATCGACGATGTGGATGCTTGGGAGAAGATTGATTTTGAATGCTGTAAGGAGCCATTTTCTCAAATTGACTTTGTTCAAGCGCGTGGTGGGTACGCCTAAGGTCAAGGTGAGTTTACGGCTTCTAAGATTGTTTTGAAGGTCGATGATGTGGTCGTATTTGGGCTTTTCTGGGGAGTGTATGAATTTGCAAAAAGATGGGGAGTAATAATGCAATTTGTGGATGTACGGATTGCCTGCCAAAATCTCGGAGAACGCGGGTTTGATAAGGAACTCTACCCGATACCCCATATGGTGCAAAATCCGAATCAAAGGCGTCGTCAATACGATGTCTCCCATCGAACTCAATCGAATTATCAATATGTTGCCCTTGGTCGTCATCATCCGTGTCTCTCTGATTTGTCTGCAGTCTTAAAATAAGCCCAGGTGGCGAGAATTAATACCACCGCGGTGGCATAATACACCCAAATGGGAACCGGTACCGGATCTCCCGCTGCATAAGAATGAAGGCCGGAGAGATAGTAGTTGACTCCAAAATAGGTCATCAAAATACTGCTAAAAGCCACGACACTTGCCAGGTTGAAGGAGTACATATCCTTAAATCCCGGTATCATGCGCATGTGCAATACAAAGGCATAGACCAATATGCTCACCAGGGCCCAGGTCTCTTTGGAGTCCCACCCCCAATAACGCCCCCAGGATTCGTTGGCCCATACGCCACCGAGAAAAGTCCCAATGCTCAGCATGATTACCCCAATGGTCAATGTGGCTTCCGCTATGTTGGAAAGCTCTTTAATCGTGAGGGTTATGCGTCGCTCGTTGCGGCGATTGCGCAATATGAACAAGATCAAATTAATCAGTCCGAGCAATGCCCCTAAGGCAAAAAAGCCATAGCTCGCTACGATAATAGATACATGAATGGAAAGCCAGTAACTCTTTAGCACCGGAACCAAAGGCGTTATCTCCGGGTTGAGCCAATTCATGCCCGCTACCCCGAGCACCACTCCGGCCAATACGGAGGTGGCGGCGATCGTAACCGTGGATTTTTTGATGAAGAGCAAACCTGCCAGTAATACGGCCCAGCCTATATATAGCATAGACTCGTATCCATTGCTCCACGGGGCGTGCCCGGAGAGATACCACCGTACCCCTAGTCCGATGGTGTGGGACAAAAAGCCCAATACAATCATAGACGAGAGAAGAATAAAGAGAGATTTTGGTACGCGCCCCGACTTGAAAAGCTCGAGGAAAGCCAAAAATAATAGGGTCAAGCCCACCATTATGTACCATAATATCAGCCATCCAAAGAGATTGATTTTGTTGTAAAGGATCTCGATGTCCCTCTTGGTCTTAGATGGTGCGATATCTTTGCCCGCCTTATATTGATAATTTATCAAGCCATGAAGTGCAAAATCGGGTTCCGTCCAATCTCCTCTTTTAATTGCTTGTCGTAATCTGCCGACATAGTATTGCATAAAGTTTTGGGTGAGTACATTGGCAGAACCGAAGTCCATCTCCTGGGCTTCCTTGGGGTTGTACCACCGGTGGGACGTGTCGTCCGCCTTGGGAAAAATGCGAAGCATGTCCCCGGTAAAAGTCATATAGAGCACATTAAAACGCTCATCTGTTTTGATGACTTCCTTGTCCAAGGTAGAGCGCCCGGCATCCGGTTTGTTGAGTGCTGTTTGCATGGCGTTGGCGAGTTTATATGCTCCATCCGGCGTATAAAAGTCTACAAAGCGGGCATACTCCCCGGGTTCGATTTGGAGTATTTTATTGATGCCCGGATGGCCTGTTTTAATAATGGCCAGGCGTTGCCAGACTTCCGGCCAGGCGAGCATCCCTGCGAGAATTTGGTCGGTGTTTTGGCCGAAAAGCCCGTTTTTCCCTGCGACTTTGCGCACCACCTCGCTACTGAGGGTGTTAAGCGGCTCGATACGTCCATTGGGATCTTGGACCAGAATTTTGCCGAAGAGGGAAGCATGCTCAGTGGGTATCGGTGCCAGCGTGTCGGGGAATGCTCCTTGGCTGAGTAGCTGCCCGGAGGCCAATAGGATCACGACTACAGCCGAAAGGGCTTTGCGTTTTTCTTGGAGGTGATGGATGTTGTGCAGCACTTTATGAAATCGCCCGCGATGGGAGAACAACGACAGGATCATCCCCAGTGCCAAAAGAAAATAGCCGAGATAGGTGATATTGGTACCCCACCGGTCGTGATTGACGGATAAAATGGTGCCGTGCTCATCCGGATCAAAGGAGGATTGAAACAGGCGGTAACCGCGATGGTCCAATACGTGATTCATGTAGATCCGCCGGCTAAATCGTTGGCCGGAAACCTCATCGATAACCTCTACCTCAGAGGCATAGGAGGAGGGGCTGTGTGACCCCGGATAACGCTCCAACTGAAAGTCTTTTAGATAGACTTCGAAGGGAATTTTTTGTAGGATGGAGCCGTATTGCATTTCGATGTCGGCACCGTTTATTTGGGTCGTTGTCTTGTCGGGGATCGCTCCAAGCATCCCCCAAAGAGTGATTTCTTTACGCTCCGTCCCATGCCGGACATGGAGTTTTAAGGCGCTTGGGTTATTGGAGGTAATTTTCATTGAGCGGTTGACAGGGACGATGGCGGCCTTTGGGTCGAACGCCTTAAAGACGATGGATTGTCCCCGGATTTGGTAAAGACTCCGCAGTCGCAGTGGGTAAATGCTGTCTTTTTGTAGTGTGTCCAATTGGCGGGTCGCCATGGTCATCACTGTTCCTTCGGCCGGCAATTTCAAATAAGAGCTTCCGTCTTTTTCCCAAACAAACAGGGTGGAATCAGCCGTAGATGGCGGGCTAACCCGGATGTGAAGTTCACCGATATCCGTTTTGTCCCCGGAAGTCAGCAGGTGGCGGACACGTCCCGAAGATCCGGCGGAGATCATCGTCCAGATCGGGATTCCCCCCTCCGTGGCGGGTACCACCCTTTGGATGGCGTCCGGATAAAAGCTGTCGAGGACGACTTCAAACGATGCTCCGGCGATGTCGATTTGTTTTTTATATCGGTTGGCTCCCAAGCTCCCGAAACGTACTTTGTCCTTCCAGAATTTGGATTTTCCTTGGTATGAAATGGTGCCATACAGGTAGGTGTCTGAAGAGATGATTTGATTATTGGAAGCTCCTTCCCGGATGCGCAACATCCCTTCCTGCCCGAAATAGCGTGTGACTCCGGCTCCTGCCAGTATGATAATCATGGACAAGTGAAAGAGGAGGGTTCCCCAATTTTTCCGCTGAACGAGTTTCATCCGGAATACATTGACCACAAGAGAAAGGCCAAAAAGCAGCAGTAGCAGTTCAAACCATCGCGCATGAAAGATGACTTTCTGCGCCGTAGCGGTCCCATAGTCATTTTCGATAAAGGTCGCCACCCCTATCGCGATGGCAAACAGAATCATATAGATACCTGCCATGGACATGGAGAAAACGCTGCGTAGAATTTTGGGCATATCACCGTACTTTGGCATATAAAACACCTGGGAGGCTATGATGTTTTTGTCCCCGGAGCACTAACCGCTATAAGGCGATAATTTAAGCCCATCCAATGCTATACATTGCCTAAAAAAATCTTTTAGACGCTGTAATAATATTCATTTTGATCTTTCCCCCTGCCCGGATATTTCGTTTTTACATTTTTTTACACTTTTTAATTTTCTCTTAAACCTTCGAGCCGTTGCCGCCTCTCATCTTTGCATTAGATTTGATACACATTCGTATTATCCTATTATTTAACAATTAAAAGAAGTAACCAAATGAAATACTTACTCTGTTTTTTCTTGACTTTATCTACAATGTTTACATTTTCTCAATGTCCACCCGGCAACGTGACCTTTAGCTCTCAACAGGAGATCGACGATTTCCCTATTGATTATCCACTTTGTCACGATATTGCTGGTGATGTAATCATCTCCGGTGCTGATATCACTAATTTGGATGGATTGTCTTCCATTCAAACTATTGCCGGTAACTTAACCATAAAGGACAATAGTGCCTTAGTAAGTCTAGATGGCTTATCCAACTTAGAAGAATTAGGAAGTGATTTATATATCATTTCTAATAATGCGCTGTCAAATATTGTTGGATTTACCTCATTATCTTCTGTAAATTATATATCTATTAAATCTAATGGTTCCTTAATTGATATAGATGGGTTTAGCGCACTAACTCAATTAACAGAATCATTATGGGTAGTCCATAATCCTTTATTAGAGTCCATTAACGGCTTTTCTTCCTTAAGCGTTATTGAAGGCTATCTTTATATAAGTGATGACGATGTTCTCGTGGATTTGGGAGGGTTTTCCTCTCTTTCCTCAATTGGTGATTTTTTAACTATTGATGGAAATAATTCTTTAGTGAATCTCAACGGACTTAATTCATTGACAACTATTGGAACAGATCTTAGTATATATCAAAACAGCTCTCTGACTAGTCTTGAAGGCCTTTCATCTCTATCTTCAATCGCAGGGCATATGTACATATGGAATAATGCCTCTCTTGAGAGCTTAAATGGTTTATCCGCACTAAGCTCAGTTCAGGATAACATAACCATCACCGTAAATTCTGTGCTCAATGACATTTCGGCTATTGAGAATGTAGATCCTTATGCCCTAGCCTCTGTTACAATTAGTGGGAACCCTCAGTTATCTGTATGTGAAGAGAAGTCAATATGCAAATATCTCAGCCTACCGGGCTCGGTTGCAGACATACAGAACAATGCCCCGGGTTGCAATAGTCGTGAGGAGGTAGAATCTGCATGTTGTCCCAAGCAAATAAAAGTATTATCTTCTTTGGTAAAGAGTAACTTGTGTTTTGGTGACAATAATGGAAGCGTGGAGCTATTGAGTATTGGTGGTGGTCATCAACCCTATTCTTTTGAATGGAGTAATGGGGAGACAAGTCAAAGTATATATAATCTCCCGGCCGGTGAATATTGTGTAACTATAACGGACGATTACACGTGTGAACGCATTGAGTGTTATACAGTCTATGAACCGCCTCTTATAGTTATTAATGCCAATATTGCAGATGCTATGTGCTATGATTCAAAAGATGGGAGTATTGTCCTATCGGTATCAGGAGGAGTAGCCCCTTATGATTTCCTATGGGACAATGGAGAGACGGGTAAAGGGTTAATGAACTTGGGGGCGGGCTTATATTGTGTAACGATTACCGATTTCTGGGGATGTGTTAAAAAGCGGTGTTATGAAGTGCATCAGCCTTCTGAGTTGATTATTGCATCAAGCAAAACAAAGGATATTACTTGCTTTGGGGATAATGATGGTAACGTTGACATCGAAACGGCAGGAGGGACTCCACCTTATACCTATCAATGGAATAATGGAGCAGTCACCCAAGACCTGGATGCACTTGCCCCGGGAAAGTACTGCGTTGTTGTCACCGATGCGCATGATTGCGAAGTGAGCGATTGCTTCACGATTACCGAGCCGCCGGAATTAGTCATAGAGGTCAATCACACAAACGAAAGTGGTAATGAGTTTGAAGACGGGACGGCTTCCGTCAAAGCAAATGGAGGGACCCCGGGTTATACTTACCAGTGGAGCAACGGTTCGGAAACAGCTTCTATTGGTGATTTATCACCGGGGACCTACAGTATTGAGGTAACCGATGCTAACGGTTGTACAAAAGAAGCTCAGGTGATGATTGAAAAATATATTTGCGCATACCGAGCCCTAATAGCGAGTGTGAGTGATGTTAAATGCAAGGGAGGTGAAAACGGCAAGATTGATATTCGCCACGTTATCCATGGAGAGGCGCCCTACCATTATGAATGGAGCAATAAAGGAGATGACCTACCCGTTATTTGGGGACTACTTCCGGGTGATTATCAAGTAAGTGTTACCGACTCGAAGAATTGTACAGCGATGCAGAGCTTCACCATTTCCGAGCCAGAAGAACTCATGGTTCATGCTGCCGCTTCTGACGAAACAGCCCCCAATCATAACGACGGAACAGCCACTTGTTACCCTTCAGGGGGAAATTATCCCTATAAATACCTTTGGAGTACCGGGGAGAAGACACAGTCTATTTCAAATCTGAAGCCGGGTAAGTATTGGGTAAGAGTTCGTGATAATTTCGGTTGTATTGCTACAGAAGTAATATTTGTCAACGGAGCGACCTGTCCCAAACCACAGTATGCCGTCGGGCATGTCGACATTTCTTGCTATGGAGCCTGTGATGGCCTAATAAAACTGACCGGTTCCGGAGCGTTGAAGTACCTTTGGAATACAGGAGATACGACTGCTGTACTGGACCAACTTTGCCCGGGCGTTTATCATGTCGAAATCACTGACCCCGACGGATGTGGTACCGATACCGGCTTCGTAATCACCCAACCGGAGAAGATTCCAATCAGGGTAAAGAGTACCAAACTAATGGGGCCGGGACGCACAGGGAGTATAATGTTGGACTACGATGAGGATGGGGATTTGTTATACAACTGGACAGGGCCTTACGGTTATGAGAGTCAACAACCGACAATAGAGAATCTCAAGAACTTCGGCTGTTATCATCTGGTGGTTACCAGTCTGACTACGGGATGTAGTGCAGATACCACCATATGTATGGAGAATAGGCCGGATGTAATCTATAATGATGACTCGAAGGGCCCCATCGTCATCTTTCCCAATCCGATTATTGGCGAATTTACCATTGATCTCCGCGGGACGAAGATTGAGACAGCAAAGATTGAGTTAATCAATCTGAACGGACAAGTGATGTGGCATTGGGATAAAGAACCCAATACTGTGATTATGCATGTTTTAGACAAGCAATTATCTCCTGGAGTTTATTTCCTTAGAATAGCAGAATCCGGTCGACAACCCATCTATAAGAAAATCTTTGTCGAAAGACCGAGATAGAAACCGTACTACGTTCTTTTGATGTTAGATCAGGATTATGCTCCGAGGGGCGCTTCTTTAATGGAGTGTCCCTTTTTGAATTGAGCCTTTCTGATATTATCAGCTATTAGGTGCGTTAGGCAAATATAGCAGGAATGCAACCTGGTGAGTGAACTACTTTTCTACAATATGAGAGTCTATTCGACAATAAGTGGAAGGATTCACGAGGTTATGGAAAGGTGAATAGGCTGTAATGGTGCACACCGTATGCCTTTCTTTGCATGTTAGGTATGCACCTCAATAGGTTTTCAGGAGCAATAACACCTACATCGCTCCCCTGATTACTTGCTCGATTTGTGCGGCGGATTGCATGCCGGAAGCGCGCCAAAGTTGTTTGCCTTTTTTGAAAAGGATAAAGGTGGGTACTCCCCGGATAGAATATTTAGAGGCGAGCCTGGGGTTTTTGTCGATGTCTATCTTGATGATACGCGCTTCGTCTCCAATTTTTTTAGAGACCTGCTTGAGTACAGGAGCCATGGCTTGACAAGGTCCACACCAAGCGGCAGAAAAGTCGACTAATACCGGTTTGCTGCTTCTTATTATATCTTTAAATGATCCTTTTTTTGATGCCATTATTGCTGTTTTTTATGAACCACAAAGGTACAGCTTGCATTCTATTCAACAGGTGATGTAGGTTACATTGTGGGTATCAATTCCACCATTTCATACCTTAATACATTAAGGTCACATCCCCTCTGAATAGCTGTGTTTCTCCATTTAGATACGTTACTCGAATCATGTAAACATACACTCCGGGCAGCATTTTTTCAGAGCCATTCTTAAAACCTCCGTTCCAACCATCTATGTCCGGTTGGAGGTTCTCCCTGGAGTAAACGAGCTCTCCCCAGCGGTCGTAAATGCGCATGAAGTCAATGCTTCGGACGCCTTTGCCGGGATACACTTTGAAGATGCTGTTGGGGCCATCTTTGGTGATAATATTCGGAATGTAGATGCGTCCCCTGTTGATGACTATGACGGAAAATGTGTTTTCCGCTTCGCATCCGTTTTTGTCCTGTATGGTCGCCTTGTAGGTCGTAGAATTGGTTTCTGATACCACGATGCATTTGCCATTCATGGTAGTCTTACCGGACGGGGTCCAAGTGATTTGATCACCCGGCTGGACTTCTGAAGTGATACAGACGGTTGTGGAATCCCCCAATTCCAATTCGACTTCTGCAGGGTCGAAGACAATATCCAATTTTCTGGGAGCATCGATTGTAATCGTCGTATCTCTGGAGCATCCCTTGGCATCAAAGATGGATAAGGTATAGGTGCCGGGGAATACTTCTACTTCTTCGTTGATATCATACTTTTCTCCTTTGTTAATCGTAAAACTGAATGCCGGACCATTACCACCACTCGCTTGGGTGACCGTAATCGGGGTTTTATCACCGTCGCAGAGTGGGGGAGTAATCGCTCCCAATTCGTAATTGATTTTGGGTGGATTAGGCAAACGGACGGTGATGGTGTCCTTGCATCCCTTCGGGTCTGTAGAAGTGATATAATACGTCCCGGCCGGTATGTTTTGTGCGATGGAATCATTGCTCACATTCGGCGACCAAACATAACTCCGTTTTCCCGGATTACCCCCTTGAGTAAACAGCACAATTCGTCCATCCATATCGCCATTGCAACGAACGGATTTTGTCAGGGTCTGGTTAACGGACACCACGAAGGAATCCGGCTGGGTGAGTTCTACAGAATCCTCATAGATGCAATTATTAAAGTCCCGGACGAAGAACTTGTAAAACCCTTTTTTCAGATTGGGGCGATTAAACCCGGTCACCGGCATATCCTGCCAAAGGACCCTGTAAGGCTGGACGCCCCCTCTTATGTCGAGTTGGATGGAGCCATCACTATACCCATAGCAACTTGGGGGCACCAAGGTGGTCTGTGGAGTAAGGCGTATTTTTTCGGGTGCACCGACCACAAAATGGAAGGTGTCAGAGCAGTTGTCATTGTTGACGATTACCCACTGAGGGCCTTGACACAGACCTGTGGCGGAATCTTCCGTCACACCGTATGAGACTTCTCCGGATGACCATTCGAAGTTGTACGCCAAGGAAGGGTCTTTTCCTCCGGAGGCGCGTACTTTAAACTTGCCATCGCAGGTTTTGCCATCGTTGCAGCTGACAATGACAGAGTCTAAAAAAGCGAGTTGGTTGTGTGGCGGATCCACCAATGTCAATGTTTTAACCACATCCGGGCAGTTGCCATTATCAGAGATGGTCACTGTGTAGGTGCCTGCCGGGATGCCGATTAACAATTGGGTGGTGGCTCCATTGGACCAATTGAAGCTGTACTTGGGGGTGCCACCACTGACGGTAAGGGCAATCAGACCATTGGTCTCTCCCGGACAAGAGGGGTGCTCTAATCTAAAGCTGTCCAATGTTAATGCCTTGGCCGGTTCCTGAATTTCGACGGTGTCGATATCCATACAGCCATTGTCATCCGTAATGGTGACGACATAAGAGCCGGCTTGGAGCATTTTGACTACTTCTGTCGTATGGCCACTGCTCCAATTAAAAGAAGTGACCTTGCCGGTGCCTTCTTTGTACAGTATAGTCACTTCTCCGTCGGAGAGCCCCGTACAGGTGGCATTTTTGACGTCAAAACCCGTAATTTCAGGAGGGGTAGGCCCTTCGACATGAAATCTCCGTTGGATACTGCAGCCCTTGTCATCCGTGATGGTGACCGAATAATCACCAGGTGCCAGCGAATCGATCTTTGGAGTGATTTTATTATTGCTCCACTGGTAATGATAGGGCTTTCCATTGCCTCCGGCTCCCAAGACCTCAATGTAACCATCAAATCCTCCGGTACAACTGGTGATGGTATCCGCATCGATGACCGTCAATGCCATCGGCGGTGGTGCCCCAATATCAAAGGTATCTACAAAGGTGCATCCATTGGTGTCACTGACACTTATAAAGTATTTGCCGGGTGCCAAATTGTATTTTTCATATTTGTTGTTGGTGACAATTCCCCCCGTGATGGGTTCTGCGGGTGATTTGGTGAGGTCGTATGTAAATTGATTCTTGGTGGAGTTATTGCTGACTGCGGTAACTACCACACTTCCTGTCGAATCATCGGAACATCTGGAGTCTTCCACGACGAGAGATTCTATCAAGAGTTCGTTATGGCTGGGTACGTCAAAATAAATGGTGTCCGTACAGTTGTTGGCATCCTGGATGATGACCCATTGGTTTTTGCCGGAGACACTGTCGTTGATGGAGCTGACGCATGGGACATTGTCGCAATTGGCGTCATCCCCGTTTTGACTCCAGTAGTACTTATAGGTGCCTCCCGGAAAAAACTTCCCGCCCGTCGCCTTCGCTTGTGCAATACCATCCAAGCTGTTCGTGCATGATGAACTGTCAAGAATATCCAAAGAGGTGGTAAACAATTGGTCGGATAAATCAAACTCCATACTGGCTTCACATCCCAGTGAGTCGATGACCGTAACGGTATATTTGCCGGGTTGCAATCTACTGTAATACTTGCTGCCATAAACATCCCCCGGCATCCAGTGAATGCCAAATTCGGTGGAATCTCCTGCCCCTCCTTCGATAGCAATGAGGATAGAGCCTGTTTGTCCTTTGCACTTAGGTTTTATTAAGCGGACCGGAATGATTTTTATTGGAGAACTGCCGACTGTGATTGTTTTCGTCTCTGTGTTGCCATTGGCATCGACCGCCGTAATGGTATAGGTGCCGGGCGCCAGATTGCTAAAGGTGACAGTCCCGGAATTAGTAGAAACAGTTTGGGAAGCTCCGGTAGGATTGATTGTTATGGTGTAGTCGGGTTTGCCGCCGTCTACAAATGCAGTAATCGATCCGTTGGCAGAGTTGCCATCGGTACCACATGCAGTGGCATTGAGGCATAGCGTAGAAGCAGGCACAATTGTGATGGGGACTGATTTGGTCCGGTAGCAAAGCTCCTCGTCCTGATCATTCAACATTTCGACTTCCAATGGAAAATTTCCAACCTCCACATTAGTCATATCTCCGGGCAATCCGGTTGCTATAAAACACATGGTAAAAAGCACGGTTCCATCTGCCAAAGTGTTGGCATTGTCATTTGGGTCTGCCCATGACGAGCGAATAACCCCTCCGCCATTTAAGCTGAGGATGTTGTTGCTAATCGTAAAGGCCGGCAGGGGGCTGCTACTTTGAAAGAGGCGGACTAAGCGCATCACGCGTGGATTCCAGTTGATAGAAAATTGAAGGCTCACCACGTTCTTGAAGTTGGAAACCTTAAAGTCAATACAGATCTCATTGCAACGTTCAAGCCGGCCTCCCGTTGTCTCTAAAATGACACAATCTTGTCCATAAGCTTGTGTAAAAACTGATAAAACTGTCAATACGATAACCGTCCATAGTGTCTTGATCATGGGAATAAGCGCTTTAATCCTTTTCTTAAAACAGAGTGCAAAGGTATGTTATTTTATTATAATACGTATCCGGGTAAACCCTTGATTTTTTAGCATTATTATTGGTATGAAATGGTTGAATTCAGCGCATATCATTCGCTGAAGTTATCTACCGGTTTTTCATACCCAATAACGTTTTGTTGGGATACTTATTTTAATTCATTGTAAGTATGATATTATTAAATATAATCCACTGTTTTTCGAGTACACATAGATATTTGAGTAGAATTAGCTCAAAATACCCGGACGAACGAAAAAAGGATATTATAATCTAATTGATATGATTTTATAGGTTCATACATACAAACGAACTTCATTAACACGACTTTGTCCAGTTGTAATATGGATATAATAACATCAAAACCCGGAATGCTGCACGGCTTACCACTTTTTTTATACTTTTCTCAGAGGTAATAAGTATTTGGTGACATCCATGAGTTTGTCGATGATGAATCCTCCGGAGCAGGGTTATATTTGGATGATAATACTTTCAAATGATTTGGCCTTCAGCGCTTCTTTTTTTGCTTCAGCCTCTTCTTTGGATTCGAAGTATCCTAGCAATACTTTGAAATGACCATTGATGTTTTTTATTTCGACATTTTCGGTAAAGTATTCAAATACCTTATCCGCCAATTTGCTGGCATTCTTGAAGTCATTAAAAACGCCAAGTTGGAGTTGATAATGAGACTCCGGGTTGACCTCCGCCCGTTTGGAGGGGGCGCTCTTTTTGGGCCCATGCTTCTGTTTCGTTGGCTGCTCAGGAGCCGGGGTACTTCTTGTAGAGGATGCTGACAGTACGGGCTCTTTGATGGGGAGCGCTTGAGGGCGGGGATGCTTCTCCGGTCCATGGCCATTGTCATATGATTTGCAGATATTATACATCTTTGTCGCACCCATCGACTCTTCCATTTTTGCCATTTGTTGGCCCTCTGAATTGAGAATAATGAAGGTCGGGAGAAGCTTTACCCGGTATTTTTCCTTTAAGGTATATCCTTCAAAGTCGTCAATGTCAATGTTGACGACAATGTATCTTTCAGAGAGATATTTGGTGAGGGTAGGGTCCTTAAATGTCGTGTTTTTCATCCAACGACAAGGCGTACACCACTTTGCGGTAAAGTCAAGCAGTATGAGCTTGCCTTCTGACCGTGCTTCGTCTATCGCTTGGTCGTAGGCTTCTTGTGGGTACGAACGAATGTGGTCATTGGCCTGGGCACTCATGTGTATGAGGAATAGGATGCCAAATGACAGGGTAATGATGAGATTTCGTTTGATATACATACTAAATTGTTTTTTTATTCTCAAATTCATCGAACTATGAAAAACTTCAACTATGGATTTCTTAAGATAACTATTAAAATCTACATGTCAGAGGTCCAATGGTGATTATCAATACATTATGATTTATTATTATTCGTAAAGTAGTGATGTATAGATGATAATCCAATAATGATGCCAAAAATGTAAAATACATTGCCGACGGGTGCTATAGGAATGGAATTCTCGCAATGCCAAGCGCAACTGTTTTTCGCTGAATGGAGAAAGTCCAATCGGATACATGGAGGATAAGTAGAGTACACGACCTGTGACGCCATGGTGTTAGAGTACACATAGCGAGCCCAAAGGCATACACTGTACCGTCCAAACTATCCCGCAGTTTGAGCAAAGACCACGGTTAAAACCGTAGGTTGGAGGATACAAACTGATTTTTTGTAGTGGTTTTGACTATTTTGTCATGCAGATACAAGAGCAATTTAGATTGCATTAATGCTGCATTTACACTGCCCTAAGGGCAATAGAGGATTAATCGAAGAAGCTCTCGTATGCATCCTCATCTCCCTTCTTTTTGTCAGTAGCTCGCGGTATGGCTTCTTTTGCGGGGAGAGAGAGGTCGATGTCCTCTTCTTTACCCGGTCCTAAGAGGAGCAAGCGACTCTTCTTTTCATAGTCTTCGAGCATCTTGAGTCCTTTCTCCTCAAACACCGCGTTTTGGAGGTCAATGGAATTCATAAAGTTCTCCGATAGATCCATAAATTGTTCCATCTCACCGACTTTCATCGCGACATCATCAGCTATGGCTTCCAATGCCTGATCGAAAACAGCTCTTTTATCAGAGTCTCCTTTGATGACGCTCATGGCCGATCGCATTGCCGAATAGGAAGTGCGCAGTGCCTTTCTCTCTTGCTCTTTGAGCTTTACTTGATCCTTGGTATCGGCGAGCAATATCTCAGAGTTTTGGTGCATACGGGTTAGAATTTTGTGCAGAACTTCGATCTTTTTGATCATGTTCTTGTACTTTTCATTGGTCTCTTTTGTCCGAGCCGCTTTGCGTGTATGAAGCACCAATTGCTGTTCGTTGCCTTGCTCTTTGGCTTTCTTGGCGAAGAGTATGCTCTTTTCTATTTCTTTTTCATTTTCCGAGACGATATTTTTTAACTTTCTCATTTGGCCGCGGAGGTCTCCGATTTGTCCACTCATCTTCTTGAGATTCTTCTCCAGATCATCGACATAGTTCTTGAGAATACCTATTGGGTCGATCGTGACGAAGATTCCGGTAATCCATCTCATAATACTCTTATACATATAGCTGACCAGTGTGCGTGTTCTGGGATTGAGAACCATATAGACAATCGCTGCAAGCACAAGCAACATAAATGCAAGATATAAAGTGCTACTGGCCAAAGCGATAAGGGTAGGAAGGAAGGTCATGAAAAGGTACCCGCCGCCTAAGACTAATCCACCTAAGACTAACGCGCCTGTGATTCCTTCCGGGCGTTTCCAAAATGATTTTGGTTTGGTGTTAAAGTTGGGAGTAGGAATATTTGACATGGATATGAAATGTTTGATTAGAAAACCCAAAGTTAATTATTATTCCGAACTAGCAAGATCTGGGACTTCATGATTTATAGAAAAATGAAAATATCCTTATGCGAATTAGTCATTCCTGTGAAAAAAGTATTATTTTTGTTGCCCCTCCACTTAATCAGTAAATCAAATGGTATGTTAGGAAGATCTAAAAAGCCAATTAAGAATAACCCGTCTGTCGCTTCGTCTCCGGTGGGAGACAAGCAATTAAACAGCATTGTGCACGGCACCTCTATTGAAGGGACCATTACTGCCGGAAGTGATATTCGTATCGATGGTAAACTAAAAGGAGTATTGAATTGTCAAGGCAAGTTGGTCATAGGTTCAACAGGCGAAGTCGAAGGTGAAGTGACTTGTCAAGATGCTATGATAGAAGGTAAATTTACCGGAAAATTGGTGGTGCGTGAGATGCTTACGATTAGAGACAGCGCAGTGGTAAATGGTGATATTTCTACCGATAAACTGGTCGTGCAGTCCGGTGCGGTCTTTAATGTCCAGTGTGCAATGGGCGGTCAGCTCATTAAGGGATTTGAAAAGGGCAATGGCCGCTCCAAGGGGAATGAAAAAGACGCTTTAAAGTTGGGGTAATTTGTAAATATGACACCGCCCAATAAAGAAAAGAAGGTTAAGAAGAAGACGGATGCTTATCTGAAATATTCGGGGATGGCTTCTCAGTTGTTGATACTCATCTTTTTGGCCATCTGGATAGGAAAGAAGTTGGACCATTATTTTCATACCGAAAGGCAGTGGTTTACCGTAGGGCTGGTGCTGTTCTTCTTTGTGACATGGTTTTATCAACTTTACAGGGATGTCACGAAGCTCTAATCTCGCCACATACACCCATGTGAGGCCTTTTTTGCTGGTATCGGGCATTGTGATTGGTGGTGTGGCCGCAGCCTCTCTTTCAGATAGACTGCATGCCTATCAAGTACTTGGTTGGGCGAGTGTGATAATTTTTGGCTGGTGGAGCTTTGTTGTAGTCAGGTACGGTGCTGCTATCCTGACCCAGCAGCCAAAGAGCGCTTTCTTTTTGACTTTCCAAATGGCTTTGACGGGCTTGAAATTTCTCTTACTAATTATTATACTGCTTTTTTATGGCAAGTTTGCCGCCCCCCCGGACCACGAGTTTGCATGGTATCTCCTCATCACTTTTTTGCCGTATTTCATCTATGAAACCTGGGCGTTTTCAGGGATGTCCAAAGCGGTGTAGTTCGGACGGGTTAAGTCACTTTCCCAATGCATGCTCGATCACTTCCTCCATTCTGTCAACGTAAATAAAGCGGAGACCTTTGATATATTCCGGTTCGATTTCTTCTACAAATCGTTTGTTTTCCCGACAGAGCATAATCTCTTTTAAGCCGGCGCGCTTGGCAGCCAGAATTTTGGTCTTTATTCCGCCAACAGGGAGTACTTTTCCGCGCAAGGTAATCTCTCCTGACATGGCCAGCCATGGTTTGACCGGCTGGTTTTTCAAGAGGGAGGTTATCGCGGTGAGCATGGTAATACCGGCGGATGGGCCGTCTTTGGGAATGGCGCCTTCGGGGACGTGGATGTGTAGGTCCATGTCCTTTATGGCGTTTTCATCAATACCCAAAGTGTTTATGTGAGCTTTGATGAAGCTGAGTGCTGTTATTGCAGACTCTTTCATGACGTCGCCGAGATTGCCGGTAAGGGTGAGTTTTCCCTTCCCTTTGTTCTTACTGGCCTCGATGAAGAGGATATCGCCTCCGACGCTGGTCCAGGCCAGTCCTACCGCAACTCCGGGTACTTTCAGCCGATCATATTTATTATCGGTAAAACGCTCCGGACCTAATATCTCTTTTACATCTTCGACAGATGGGGCGATTTTATACTCTTCGGAAAGTGCTACTTTCTTCGCAATATTTCGCATCACGGCCGCTATTCTTCGATCCAACGAGCGAACACCCGATTCCTTGGTGTATTGGTCGATTATGACTCGAATTGCTTTTTTACCAAGTCTAACCTGCGAGGATTTCAATCCATGGGCTTTGATTTGCTTGGGGATGAGGTGCCGCTTGGCAATCTCCACTTTTTCTTCGGTCGAATACCCGCTGAGTTCGATGATTTCCATCCTGTCCAATAGCGCCGGTTGGATGCTGTTCAGACTGTTGGCTGTAGCGATGAAAAGTACCTTAGATAAGTCATACTCTACTTCCAAATAATTGTCGTGAAAAGTCGAATTCTGTTCCGGATCAAGTACCTCAAGTAAAGCGGATGAAGGGTCTCCTCTGAAGTCTTTGCCCATCTTGTCGATTTCGTCCAATATGAAAACAGGATTGGAAGACCCGGCTTTCTTGATGGACTGGATGACCCGTCCCGGCATAGCGCCGATATAGGTCTTTCTATGCCCCCTGATCTCCGACTCATCGTGTAATCCTCCTAAAGACATACGGATAAACTTGCGCTTGAGCGCTTGTGCTATGGAACGCCCTAATGATGTCTTTCCCACACCCGGAGGCCCCACCAAACAAAGGATAGGGGATTTCATATTGCCTTTGAGCTTGAGAACGGCCAAATGCTCAATGATACGATCTTTGACTTTCTCCAGACCAAAATGGTCTTTATCCAAAACTTTCCGGACGCGTTGTAGGTCAAAGTGGTCCTTGGAGTATTCTCCCCAAGGCAAATCCGTTAACAATTCTAGGTAGTTGAGCATGATGGAATACTCCGCTACCTGTGGATTCATGCGCTTGACTTTGTTGAGCTCTTTTTCAAAATGCTTTGCGACCTCCTTACTCCATTTCTTCTCTTTGGATTTTTTGATGAGTTTTTTCAACTCTTCATCTTGTGGATTTTGCCCCAACTCTTGCTGGATTTGCTTCATTTGCTGCATTAAGAAATAATTTCTCTGCTGCTTTTCGATGTCTCCTTGAGTCTTGCGCTCTATTTGATGCTTGATTTTTGCAAGCTGCAATTCCTGCTCCAATATCGCAATGATGCGTTGCGCGTGTGCGGGGTCATCATCAATTTCAAGTAGCTCCTGTTTCGATTTCAAATCTGAAATGAGTTCTGTAGCTATAAAGTTGAGAAGCTGGCTGTCCGATTGGAGATTGTCCATAAATTGGATAGCGGGAGGTGGTATGTTGGGAGAGACTTCCATCAACTCCCTTGCCTTCTCTTTGATTGCTCGTATTAATAATGCATGTCCCTTCGCATCTTTTGCCGGAGTCCTCTCGGGCAAAAGATGCACTTTTCCCTTGAGATAGGGCTCCTCTTGTGTCAATTCTCTTAACGCAAAACGCCGGATGCCTTGCAGGACGGCAGCCTGGCTGCCGTCCGGGAGTTTTAATACCTTGAGTACCCTGGCGACGATGCCTACGGTATGCATGTCCTCTTTTCGTGGTTGCTCTATATCTTGACCTTTTTGGGTGATTACAGCCACCCAATGATCTCTTCGCTCCGCTTGTTCGATGGCGAGTTTGGATTTTCTCCGGCCTATCGTGATTGGCATGATAGATTCGGGAAAAAGTACCGTATTGCGCAATGCAACTACGGGTAGTATGTCGGGAATGGGGTGGCCCTCGTCCAATTCTACTTCATCTATCTCAACAATGGATTCCCAATTTTTATCAAACATGTGCGATATTTTTGTTACACGTTAATCCAAACATCGTTCTGCACCACTATCTCTATAACTGCAGAGCCGTTAGCAGAAGGCTGTTTGAGGTGGATGTTCTATAGATGACAAACAAGCAGCCGTTTGCAAAATACAGGACACACTCCGCCTTATTATATGGCATTCAATTACTGTACCACCCATGCCTTTTTCTCAAAATGGCATACAGGTGTGCTGATGTGTCATGTTTAGACTGACAAAACGTCCGCATCGACAAGAGATGGCTCGGTTAGATCTTCATTCGTCTCAAATCTGAGGTTGTCAATGATAAATTTTTGCCTGTCCGGTGTATTCTTTCCCATATAGTAGGTCATTAGTTGGTCGATATTGGTTTTGTCCCCTATAGTGACGGGCTCGAGACGGATATCCTTGCCGATAAACTGCCCAAATTCTTTAGGGGAGATTTCTCCCAATCCCTTAAATCGGGTGATTTCGGGTTTCCCTCTGAGCTTTTGGATGGCGTCCTGTTTTTCTCGTTCACTATAACAGTAGAAGGTTTGGTTTTTGTCTCTCACACGGAACAAAGGGGTTTGGAGGATGAATAAGTGCCCCTCGGACACGAGCTCAGGAAAAAAATGCAAAAAGAAGGTAAGGAGTAAGAGCCGGATATGCATCCCATCGACGTCCGCATCGGTGGCGATGATGACTTTGTTGTAACGCAATCCCTCCAATCCGTCTTCGATATTCAACGCGTGTTGCAGAAGATTAAATTCTTCATTTTGGTACACGATCTTCTTTGTCAAGCCAAAGCAGTTTAACGGCTTGCCGCGCAAGCTGAACACCGCCTGTGTCTGGACGTCTCTGGCCTTGGTGATCGAACCGCTGGCGGAGTCCCCTTCCGTAATAAATATCATACTGCCTTCCCTTTGTTCTAACCCGGGCTTTTTTGCGTTGAGGTGTATTCTGCAATCGCGCAATTTTTTGTTGTGCAAGTTGGCCTTTTTAGCCCTTTGGTTTGCCAGCTTTTTGATGCCGGCGATTTCTTTCCGCTCTCGTTCGGACTGTTGAATGCGTTTGAGCAATGCTGCTGCTGCCTCACTGTTCCGGTGCAGGTAGTTATCGAGATGTTCAGCTACGAAATCATTGACAAATCCTCGCATGGAGGGCCCGCCGGGTGCAATGCTGTTGGAGCCCAATTTGGCCTTCGTCTGTGATTCGAAGACGGGTTCCTCGATGCGCACACTTATGGCTCCAATGATGGAACTTCTTACATCTTTGGCGTCAAAATTTTTGTTGTAGAAATTGCGCACGGTCTTTACAATCGCTTCCCGGAAAGCCTGCAGATGGGTTCCTCCTTGCGTCGTGTATTGCCCGTTGACAAAGGAGTAGTACTGTTCTCCGTATTGGTTGCCATGTGTCAATGCCATTTCGATATCATCGCCCTTGAGATGGATGATAGGATAGCGCAAGGAGTCGGGGTCCGTCTTGTTGCTGAGCAAGTCGAGTAAGCCATTCTTGGAGTAAATACTGGTCCCGTTAACTTTTAGCTTGAGCCCTGCATTGAGATAGGCGTAGTTCCAAAGCTGATTCTGAACTATTTCGAGATTGAAGCGGTAGTTGGGGAAGACTTCCCGGTCCGGCTGAAAGATAAATTCCGTGCCATTGGGCTCCTGCGTCTTCGTGATTTTGTGGTCTTTGATGAGCACACCTCGTTCAAATTCGGCTACCTTTACTTTACCATCCCGGATGGCTTTGACCACAAATCGCTCCGAAAGAGCGTTGACGGCTTTTGTTCCCACTCCATTGAGACCAACCGACTTTTTGAATGCCTTTGAATCATATTTCCCCCCGGTATTAATTTTTGATACACAGTCAATTACTTTTCCCAATGGAATTCCCCTTCCATAATCCCTCACTCGTACAATGCCATCCTGAATTTCCACTTCTATCACCTTCCCAAATCCCATGACAAACTCGTCGATGGAATTGTCTATGACCTCTTTGAGAAGCACATAAATTCCGTCATCAGGGTGGGTTCCGTCACCGAGTTTTCCGATATACATCCCGGGACGCAGACGGATATGTTCGCGCCAATCCAGCGAGCGAATGTTGTCTTCCGAATAACTGATTTTTGTACTCATTTAATATGCTTTTTTCTACTAACTCCCTTGCTAATTTTCCCTACAAATACCTGATATGACGTTTGGCTATCTTGTCATCTACTTTATGTTAATAGCACTTTTTTGGTATGAAATGGTGGACAGTTGGGCTGCTATCTACCCTTTGTCAACCATTTCATACCGTAAAGATATGAACATATTACACATTGTAATAATATAATTTGTGAAAATTAAACCTTAGCGGATAACAGAGAAAATGCTCCATTAGAGCCATGGGAATAGTAGGGACTTAAAACTATCGTTTTACACTGCGGGGAAAGAGTGGGAATGCCACAGAGCCGTAATGAGAGTAGGGGAGGGTAGCCTCTATGTTCATTTTGTGTTCACGGGCGAATCGAGCCAATAGTTGGCCAATCTTTTCGGTAGAGACATTTTTAGAATTGGGTTTAAGGTGATAGGCGATATGTTGTACCTGCCCATCTTGATCCCAAAAAACATTGATCCACATTTTAACGCCCAATATATCAAGGTTCTCCTCTTCGGCTTTTTGCTCGAGTTCCATAAGAAAAGCAATCCATTTGTCGTACGCCACGGCCATATCATTGTTACAAACTGTTAGTAACATATTGGGGTACTCTGTCAATAATTGCTCATAGGAAGCCTCATATTCACCTATCTGAAAGACCAGTGGCAGTTTGACCTCCTGGTCCAATACCGGGTCTATCCCCGCCAACGGTTGCCCCCATGTGAACAGGCCACAAGTTAGTAAGTATAAAATTGCTATGTACTTATTGAATTTCAATATTTGGTCTGGCAACGTCTTATAATAATAAAAGATCCAATTTATGTCCCAAAATGCCCTGCAAATAGAGCATCATGGATAATAGAACACAAAAAGAGGGCCAAGTCTTGTGTTTGGCCACTCTTTTTGTGAAATATATGTCGTTTATTCTACAATAATTTTTTTCGTTGTGGATGATTTGCCTACCCATAACTTGATAGCAAAGACTCCATCATGATCCGGAGCTACAATGCTCAAATCATGTACTCCGGCCTCTGTTTGGCCAAGAGCTTGTCGCTGTACCATTTGTCCGTCCATATCGTACATCTCTACACGGACATTGGCAGATTTGCGAATTTCAAAATGTACATTCACCTTTGAATTGCGTCGTGCAGGATTTGGATTGACCGACATGCGATAGTTCTTGGGGCTTACCACGCGCTCCACTAAATTGAGGTCCCGCTTGTTGAATTTCAAATAAGAAATCTCTTGTTCTGATACCTCATCCGTCGAATTTTGAGGGATGAATAGTCCCGGATCAAAATCTTTTTGGAAAACCAAATATAGATATTGATCATCTAAATCGATTGCGGAAAAAATAGCTTCGGTAGCTGCTGTGTCCTCTTCAAATCCCGTTCCTTCGTAAAAGGCCTTGTTGATGACATCGACCGGATCATCCCAAGTGGTACCTCCGTCTGTCGATTTGGACAGATACAAATGGCGATAGTATTCCGAATCTTCGTTTTCAAAAAAGCGCTCGTCTGTCGCCGAATAGGAAAGGAATAGCGTCCCCTCATCATCAGATGCGATGTAAGGGAAGGAGGCCAAGGATCTAAAATACGGGGCGATAACTGCACCGTCCTGCGAACCGGATAGTATGCTTCCGTCACCGTCTAAATCCAATGGTGCCATAATGCGTACGGGGCGTTGTCCCGCCATGTCCTCATTCCAATAGTCCAAGTAGGGCCACCCGGGGTAAAAACTCCATCCTTGGTCGGTAAAATCCGTATCGGTCAGGTACATCTCACCGAAGACTACATGACATTTGCCATCCGGATCAATCGTGATATATCCACTGTTGTCAGACGTGAAGATGGCCATTTGCTGGGCTTCATCCGGCATGTCCACTCCTCCGGGTCCCAATGTGTCGATTCCTCCTATATCATCTACCGTGTATGGAGTGCCAATGGCATATTTGTCCAGTGGGAAGTCATTGACGAGGATGCGCTCCCATGTCTCACCATTGTCTGTGGACTTCCAGATTGCGATGTCATTCCATCCTCCAAATAGTGCAATAGCTACAGTGTTGCCTCTCGCAGCCATAGCATACGAATCATTGTCAAAGCGGGCATAGTTGGAGCTGTCCATCCCGGGGAGGATGACATCCTGCTTGTCCCAAGTTTTGCCTCCATCCGTAGATCGGTGATACACCGGCTGACCTTCGACTCCGTTGTATGGTCCGCCACCTAAAGCGGTTGGAGTGGTAGAGGTGAATACATGGATGGTCATGCCGTCTTCTCCACCTACGGCCATTCTTGACCAGACCTGTCCGACACCGGTTCCGTCTGCTAAGAGCTCGCCACTCCACTCGGTTGCCCCCGGGGCCAACTTGCTAAAATACAATCTGCCACTGGCGGTACTGTGGCTTACGATAACGACGGAGCCATCACTTAACATATCGATGTTGGGCCATCCACAGCGCTCACCTTCTACTCTTTCGATATCTGATGGATCAAAGGCCCATCCGTTGGCATCTAAACTGTTGTAGCCGGCTCCTCTGTCAGGGTAGCCGTTGCCACTGTCATCTTGGCTATGGGTCCATGTCGCTTTACATCCTCCCTTCCCGTCTGCCACGACGCGTTGCATCAGAGTGTTGTTGGTCTGGAGGTCGTAAAAAGTCGTCCCGATAATCGTGTCAGGATACCGCTGATCTACGTGTTTTTTGTTTTTCGCCTTACCGATTGATTCCGATCCGTCGTACATGGCTCTTTGAGCTGGAGCCGTTTGCAGCATGGCCTTGGTTAACTTCAGCCGGTTTACCTGGGCGTGAGAGGAGAGTGCTAACCCGCCACTCAAAGTAATGAATAATGTCAAAAGTAGGACTCTTTTCATAAATTTAATTTTTTGGTTGAATAATTTGAAAAGCGAATATACAGCGAAAAAATAAGTTCATCACTACTCTAACTGATATTTAACAATTATCAGTTGACACATGGTCTGTTATGCTTGAATTAGTTGAATGCACTGTAATATATTATTAAAATAAAACTAGTATTTTATATATTATGAAATATTGTAATAAGAATTCCTCTTCATTACACAAAGTTATAGAGTGAAAAAAACTTCCTCCACGGGTAATCGAAATCTCGGAGCATAGATGCCGCCTTCCGCGCGAACTCCGCAAGAAATAACCATATTGATGTAGGCCTCACGGGGAAGCCCGAGGATGTGTTTTATTCGCTTGCTGTCCATGCCTTCCATCGGACAGGAGTCAAAGCCTTCAGCCGATAGGGCCAGCATGAAGGTTTGGGCACTCAAGGCAACACTTTTATGACTCATCGTCCGCACTTCTGATGCGGTCAATTCCCGGAACATTGGGCGGCGAAGTCCGATGAAGAAGGCACCGATTTTTTTAAGCCATCCCAGGATACCCATGAAGTCCGTGTACAAAGCAGGAATTGTCTTCTTAAAATATGTTTCTGCTTTGATGGGTTTGTCGTCCGGCTCCTTTTGGTTTAGGTTTCTGATAAAATTCAGGTTGGCCTCACAACGCTGCCTCCACAGGTCATGTCTCGTAACGACTACAATAAGCGTAGGGGCATTAGCGGCAGCGGGTTGGCTCATACAGGCCTCCACCAAGGCTTTTTTTTTGTCCGGAGCCTGTACGTGATAATACTCCCACAGCTGTAGATTACTACTGCTTGGGGCGAGAATGGCCCTCTCAATACAGCGACGGATGATTTCTTGAGGGACGGGCTCGGGAAGATAATTGCGCATCGCTCTGCGGTGCTCTACGATGGATTTAAAGGCTTTGATGGTATCTTCTTGCTTCATTTATGATATAGATAATTGCTTTCCGGTCGATTATTGGTCTTGGTCAAATGTATTCGGTTTATCTTTTGTGTAATATGGGGAGTCCTCAAAGGTGCCTTCTTCGAAAAAAGGCTTCTTTTCTTCTTCAAGTGTTTCCCATTCGTAAGGCTGTTTGATTTCATCGGGCTCCTTGTCGTGCCGGTATAAGTAAGCGACGATCATGCCGGCTACCACCCCAAAAAGATGACTCTCCCACGATACCCCTTCCTCTATCGGAAATAATCCGATTAGCATACCGCTATACAGCATGATGACGATCAAAGCCAGCATGATAGCCTTGAGACTTCTTCGGAAGATTCCTGACCAAAAAATAAAGGAAATCAATCCGTAAACCACTCCGCTTGCTCCGATATGAAACACTTCCCGTGCAAGTAACCATACCAACCCCCCGGTAATGAAATAGATGAGTAAAATACTTCGAATGGCCACCTTGCGGTAGAATAACAGGATGACCCCTAGACCAGCAAACAAAGGGAGAATATTGGAAAAGAGATGGCCATAACCACCATGAATAAAAGGAGAGGTGAGAATGCCGGGCAAAAAAGCTATCGATCTCGGTAATACGCTGAAAGGAGGTGCAGGAATGAACAAGACCGTCCGGATGATGTGAAGGACAATGACGACTAAACAGGTTGCCAGCGGTAACAACAGTGCAGCTCGTAAATGTTTTTTATCGTATTGCGCCATATTTCAAATTTGAATGAACCTATAACATGCACAATAAGTAAATGGTTTAGAAGGGGGAGGAATGATGTTTTTTGAGTAAAGCCGTAATTCAGGATAGGATATCAATCATGTCCACCAATACCGGATTGACTTCGTTGTGGTGTTTGACGGCCTTCTCTAACGGCGTATAAATGATTTTATGACATATTTTGCCTACCATGACACCCCGTTTTCCCTTGAGTAACCCATGAACCGCCTCGAGACCCAAACGGGAGGCGAGTACCCGGTCCATACAAGTGGGACTTCCTCCTCTTTGGATGTGTCCCAGAATGGAAATTCGGATATCGTACTTGTCAAAGCGATTGCCGACTTGTTTGGCGATTTCAAAGGCGCCACCTGTGTCATCTCCTTCTGCTACTACCACGATGCAAGAGCGCTGCTTCACCTGGTAAAGGCGCTCCAACTTAGCAATGAGACGGTTGACATCGGTGCTGGTCTCCGGGATGAGGACGGCCTCCGCTCCGGTGGCGATCCCACTTCTCAACGCAATAAAACCCGCATCTCTTCCCATTACTTCTATGAAAAACAACCGGTCATGGGCATTGGCCGTGTCTTTGATTTTGTCTATGGCTTGCATGGCTGTATTGATCGCCGTGTCGTATCCGATGGTGAAGTCGGTCCCGTAAATGTCGTTGTCAATGGTACCAGGACAACCGATGATTGGGACGTCAAACTCGGAGGAGAACTCAAGCGCCCCCTTAAACGTCCCATCTCCCCCAATAGCGACCAATGCATCAATTCCGTAATGCCCCAGTTGGCTGTATGCAATGGCCCTGCCTTCTTTGGTCCTGAATCGCTCACTTCTCGCGGTCTTGAGTATCGTCCCGCCTTGCTGGATGATACCACTGACAGACTTCCAGGTCATCTTGTGCATCTTGCCTTCTATCATGCCCTGATAACCGTGTTCGATACCATAGACTTCTATGTTCTCCTTGAGGGCACCCCGAACCGCTGCACGTAAGCATGCGTTCATCCCGGGGGCATCGCCACCGGAAGTGAACACCCCAATCGTTTTGATCTTTGACATAATATTGGTTTTGACAGGTGAGAGATTACGAGAGATGCTTTCTTTGGACTAAGGATAAAAATTGTCGAAGTTTCTTAGCCTTAGCCGGATTATCCCACTCAAATGGCCCCATCACATGCTCCGCCAAATAACGCTTCGCGCCTTCAAAGCCGGGAGCATCGTTCAATTCCCGGATCGTCCTGTCAAAGGCCTCCTGATTACCTCCAAAAAGCTCGTTGACGGTAAAGATGCGTTCATTGATGCTCATGGCTTTATTTATGTCTTGAATCGGCTGCATACGCAACTTGTCCGATAGGTCCTTACCACTCTGCCCGGAGGTTATTATTTCTTCCAGGATTTGGATTCGCTCTTCAATTTCCTCATGTGGATTGTCAATAGGAATGGTCGTAGTTTGAGGGACCGTGCTTCTTTCTTCTAATGGAGTGGTAGGAGGCGCAGTAGAGGCTTCCGGCGTGGGCTTTGGCTCCGCTGCAGCAATGGGGGGGGTGACTTCCGGAGGGAGCTGAACTTCTGACTTTGGGAGGCTGGGCTCCGCTTTTATCCCATTGGATGTTTGTCTCGTTGAGACGTCCCCGCTTTCTTCCTTAATAATGGCGTACATCTTCAGAAGGTAACTGGCAATCAAATCCCTTTCGATTGAATTCAATCCTTCTTCCGGGTCCAATGCTTCCAAAATCGCATGGACTTTCTTATTGAGTTTTTTTAGTTTTTTGATCTGCATGCCTAATTTGATTTTGCCCTGAATAATATTAATATTATAAATACTTTTATTGTATTACAAATATATTGCCAATATATTAGATATTATTTATTATTTTAATATTAATCTTCTTCTCTTTGATTTACCTCGAAGAACTTCCCGTATTTATCCGAATCTCCGTAATATTGCATCCTGTTGGACGCTTATGCCCAGCACGGTTACCCTTGGAAATAAAATGCATGAAGTTATGATACAACGAATACAAACCCTCTTATTATTGTTGGCTACCATAGCAGCCGGCCTTTTACTTTGGGAACAATTGGCACTATGCAATATTGATGGATCGGCGCTGTCTGAAATTGGCCAAGATTCTCCATTGTCTGACGGTAAGTATGAGGCCTTTGATAGCCCGATATCCGCGGGTATTGTCGGTCTGATTATCGTACTAAATATCGTAGCCATTGCCTTGTTTAAGAATCGTCCGAGACAGATTCTCTTCTCCTGGATATCCCTGGTTTTAATGGTGATTTTCACCCTCTTCATGGGCATTTGGTTCTACATGAATTATACAACCTTGCCTCCCAACTGTGACGTGTCTCCCGCACCGGGGATCATATTGCCGGTACTGACGATCACATTCTTGTTTTTCGCTATTCGTCGAATTGCCGCTGATGAAAGATTAGTGCGTTCTATGGACCGATTGCGTTAGATGTCCACCCCAGATTATACCGGCTCGAGTTTTAGTGGAAACGAGGCTGTTCGCCGGGCTTGGGAAGTCTTGTCTATGGTGCTGCTCACGGCAGGGGTGCTCCTGCTGGGATTTTATTCGAGACAGGATGACTTTACGGTTATTTTTACGGGTTATGCCCTCTCTTTCGCCGGATATGCGTTGGCGTTGCACTTAAGTATTCTCCAACACTCCTGGAAGCATTATCTGCTGCTCGCTTTGGTGCTAAGAGGTGTATTGATATTCTCATTTCCTACCTTGTCGGATGATGTTTTTCGATTTATCTGGGATGGTCGCCTGATGCACGAAGGCATTCACCCACTGCGTTACCTCCCCGATCAATTGGTGCAACACCCGCTAATGCATCTCAGGCAAATGCAGGAGATATACGCCCATCTCAATTCCCCCCACTACTATACCGTTTATCCTCCGGTGGCCCAACTCGTTTTCTACTTGTCCACCTTCGACTTCCTTGCCAATACCCTGTGGATGACGATGGTCATGAAAATTTTTCTGTTTGTGGGCGAATTGATGACTGCTTATGGCCTGTATAGGGTGGCCAGAATGTTTCGACTCCCCGATTGGACGGTATTGCTCTACCTTCTCAACCCGTTGGCAATTGTAGAAGTGATGGGCAACTTGCATTTCGAAGGGTGGATGGTCGCCTTCTTGCTGTGGAGCGGTATTGCTATTGCTCAGAAGCGATTCGCATGGGCAGGTGTGCTTTTTGCTTGCTCTGTAGGGGTGAAGTTGTTGCCGTTGATGTTTTTGCCAGCCCTCTTTTTCTACTTTCGAAAGGGCCGGGACAGAGGTCGTTTTCTACTGGGATTTGCCATCTGTCTAACCCTGCTGTTCATCCCGTATATCGGGCTGCTGGGATGGGACCATTTCACACAAAGCCTCGGATTGTACTACCGTAAGTTTGAGTTTAATGCCGGCTTTTATTATTTACTTAGGGCGATTGGGTATGAAATGGTGGGCTATAATCTGATTAAATACATCGGACCGGCTATGGGGATTCTGGCGCTCTTACTGATATTAATAGTATCTTATCAAGTGAAACGAATAGATAGCTTACGCCGGCTACCCGCATATTTGCTGGTGATCTATTTGATTTTTGCCCTCTGTAGTTTGATACTCCACCCATGGTATCTGATACTTCCCCTATTTTTAACCGTGTTTGTCCCCAATAGCATCGTGCCGGTATGGACTTTTCTTATTACTCTTACCTATATCAACTATAGCTTCTATCCATATCATGAAGCCATGTGGGTGGTGATTTTGGAGTATTTGGTTGTCGCCGCCCTCATCGCTTGGGAATGGAAGACGGCAAGATGGATAAAGAGAATCTGAACAAGGCCTGAGATTCTTTTTCCACATTTGTCGAATGACGCCTAAGGTCGTATTGCGATTTATTATAATATGAAAAAATTATCTCTGTTTTGCCTGTTTGTTTTTTTCTATGCTACATAATGCGCTGGGGCCTGTCAATCGGTTGAAAGGGAGTAGCAAGAGCGCTAATCCCTCTATTACCCGGATATCTCAAATCCTGATATAGTATCGCAGGTTTTAGAAAAAGTATATTTGATGGAATCTTTATATGATTAAGTTTGTTAATACATTGTATTACCAAATGGTGTATAAATCGGATATAGTTAACATAGTTATGCACGGTTGATTACATGTTATTAACATGGGCTAAAGGGGGGGACATCCGGTAAATATGATTAAAATGGTACATTTGTCCCACCATTCAAACAATTTAAGATAAAAACACATATGGCGGATCAAAAATCAACACTTAGGACGATAGAAGGGGGGCGCCGCGGACTATCAGGGGATATGACCAATTTGATTTATGGAAGGGTGCAGCCACAGGCGATTGACCTTGAACAAGCCGTCCTCGGTGGAATAATGCTCGAGAAGGACGCCTTGACCGTCGTGTTGGATATCTTACGGCCGGATAGCTTTTACAAGGAGCAGCATAAATTGATCTACAAAGCTTGTCTTTCCCTCTTTGAGAAATCCCAACCGGTCGATCTCCTTACCGTAACGGAAGCCCTGCGCAAATCGGGTAAACTCGAAGAAGTGGGAGGGTTAAGCTATCTTGTCGATCTGACCAATAAGGTGGGCTCTTCTGCCAATATCGAGTTTCATGCCCGTATCATCGCACAGAAGTTTATCCAACGCGAATTGATTAGCGTCTCTACCCAGATCATCAATGATGCATTTGAAGATCGCAAAGACGTCTTCGACTTGTTGGATGCGGCAGAACAAGGATTGTATGAGATTACGGATAAAAACCTGCGCCGGGGGTACCAGCACATAGGAGATCTCGTACTGAGGGCCAGGACCCAGCTGGAGACCATTTCCCAAAGCGACATCGATTTGACGGGAGTTCCCTCCGGTTTCGAAGAGTTGGATAAGCTTACAAATGGATGGCAGCGCTCGGACTTGGTTATCCTCGCAGCCCGTCCCGGTATGGGTAAAACCTCCTTCACCCTCTCTCTCGCACGCAATGCTGCAGTGGAGCATGGCAAAGCCGTCGCCTTTTTCTCATTGGAGATGTCCAATCTGCAGCTGGCACAGCGACTTATCTCCATGGAGGCGGAAATCGAAGGGAGCAAAATGCGCAATGCCCAACTGGAGGACTACGAATGGGCTCAGCTCAACCGCGCCATCGAAAAACTGAGCGATGCCCCGATTTTTATCGATGACACCCCGGCCTTGAATATTTTCGAATTGCGAGCCAAATGCCGTAGACTCAAACAACATCACAATATCGAACTCATCATGATCGATTATCTGCAATTGATGACGGCCAGCGCTGGGGATAAACGCACCAACCGCGAACAGGAGATCAGTAGTATCTCCAGAGCACTCAAAGGATTGGCGAAGGAATTGGATGTTCCCGTCATCGCTCTGGCACAGTTGAGTCGGCAAGTCGAGGTGAGAAGTACGACGGACAAACGCCCACAACTGTCAGACCTCAGAGAATCCGGTGCGATCGAACAAGACGCCGACATCGTCTCCTTCTTATATCGACCGGAGTACTACAAGCTTCAAGATGAGACAGATCCTCCCGGTAAGACCGAACTCATTATCGCCAAACATCGTAACGGTGCTTTGAAGACCGTCAATATCAAGTTTGTCGCTCAGTTTGCTAAGTTTATCAACTTTGAGGATGATAGCTTTTTACTTCCATCTATGATGAATGATGACTTGCGTCAGAGCGGAGAGAATGATGACTTTGGCGGGTTTGACAGCGGAGGATTTGATGACGCCCCTTTTTAATGAGGAGACTATGAAACTCAATAAGTACGTCGCTCATTCGGGAGTTTGCTCTCGCCGCAAAGCCGCCGAGCTCGTCAAGC
>JALWRC010000017.1:0-21762 GCA_027080725.1 Saprospiraceae bacterium | reverse complement strand
TCAATGGAGAGGTCATGCGCCAACCATTCTACGAAGTGGCAGAATCTGATAAAGTGCTCTATCAGGGGAAAATGTTGGTTCCTCAAAAGGATTTCATCTACCTACTGATGAATAAATCCAAGAACCTAATAACCACTCTCCAAGATGAAAAGGGTCGAAAAACCGTTATGGACATCATCAAACCGGAGCATAAGAAGAACCGTATTTTTCCGGTGGGAAGGCTCGATCGCAATACCACCGGCTTGCTCCTCCTTACCAATGACGGCCAACTCGCAGACAAACTGACACATCCTCGCAACGAAGTAAAAAAAATCTACCACGCTATCTTAAACAAACCGATGACAGATCAAGATTTGGAGAAGATTAAGAACGGACTTCAGTTGGAGGATGGCCCCATCCGGGTAGATAAAATCGATCGTCTTGAAGGACAGCCGGAGACAGAGATCGGGGTGGAGATACACTCGGGGCGAAATCGCATTGTCCGCCGGATTTTCGAACACCTCGGCTATGAAGTGGTGCGACTCGACCGGGTGTACTTCGCCGGGCTCACCAAAAAGGATATCCCGCGCGGGCGATACCGCGTACTCTCAGAGAAGGAGATTCGCCTGCTGAAGCATTTTAGTTAGCGCCCTTTCCTTATAAATTATCAACAGGTTTTGGTATCTATGGTGCCTGTATCTTAGTGGTATAATTCGATACAAAATAAAATTGCTAAATTTGACATTAGCATTATGACAGAAAAAACATAATGAAAGATAAAAAAGCCTCTCAATATGAGAGGCTCAAATCTTTCACTTAATTACGTTTCTATTAAAGAAAGAGGCTTGATTAAGCATTACGATACAAAGATAGTACATCTATTTTTATTGAACAAATTAAACTCAATAAAAGTGAATTACAGAAAACTTGAATTCTATTTATCTAAACCGAGATTAGACAGATTTCTATTTGCAACAGGGCATTCTAAGACTAGAGCCCAAAAGTTATATCGTATTAATTTAAGAGTTGCTCAATCATTTTATCCTATATTGAATTTAATTGAAATTTTCTTTAGAAATGCAATTAATTATAATCTTTCTTCTCATTTTGATAACCCGAATTGGATAATTACTGAGAAGAATGGTTTTATGAGTCATCCAACTCTTAAATCTTCCCGTTTCTTTTTAAAAAATTCTGTAGTTAAGGCTGAAAAAAGCATTCGGAAGAGAGATGGAATTATTACTTCCGGAAAAGTAATTGCAGAGCAGTCTTTTGGGTTTTGGACAAGTTTATTTGATACTCACCATTATAAATTGATTAGTGGTGTTGTAATTCAATGCTTCCCAAGTAAACCGGCTCATGTAAATAGAAAGGCCCTGAATCATAAGCTGAATAGAGTTAGAGAATTTAGAAATCGAGTATATCACAACGAGCCTATTTGTTTTAAAAGAAATGAAATTGATTTTACAAGAGCATCTGAAATTAAAAGTGATATTTATGATTTGTTGAATTGGATTGATGCTGATTTGACTGATTTCGTGAAATATTTCGATGGAATCGACGCAAAAATTAAAATGATTAACAGCTTATAAGAAAACTGTGAGTACGAATTGGATTGAGTATACCGCATTAACTCTAAATATGAAAAATACAATCTAAAGTATGCAGTAAGCTGAATTCAATGAATCAAGATTTAGTGCGCTCCCTTAACAACCTTGAATTTAACATTCGAAAAGAGCTCCAATTTAATCGATATTCTAGTGTGGACAGATCATTAGTCCTTAGCCTATAAGTGATATAGGCTGACGTCGTATTTTGCTTTTTGGTTATCCCACTTCCAGTTCAAAAACCGTGATTTCCGGGCGGACATTAAAACGCACTTGTATAATGTGTCCCAATGCGCGATTGATGTAAAGGGTTCGTCCATCGTAGAGGTCAATTTCGCCTGATGAGTAGCGTTTGTTTTTGACAGGAAGGGTGGGGGAGGTTAGGAAGGGAGGCTTGATTTGCCCGCCGTGTGTATGACCGGACAAAATCCACCCTTGATAGTCATACCAAACATCCAGGTCGCAAACATCAGGATTGTGGCAGAGGACGAGATTCGCCTTATCGGACTTGTGGACTTTCATCACCTCTTCGGGGCCAAAGTTGGGTCCCCAATAATCATCAAAACCGATGAAGTTTAGCCCCTCCATCTCCACTTGCTCGTTTCGGAGTAATTGGATGCCCGCTTTGTCCAGTCTTACGGCAATTTGATCTGCAATGGACTGATGCGACCAGCCTTCCCCATAATCGTGATTGCCCAAGATACCGATTGTTCCATACTTTCCCTTGACAGCGTGCTGTAAGACCTTCTCCAATTGCTCCAATTGCTCCTCGGATTCATAGGTTACATAATCCCCGGTATAAACCACAAAATCAGGATCGTAAGCCTTCGCTTTCTCAAGAGATTGGATGAGGTACCGGTAATCAAATCGATTGCCTACATGCAAGTCGCTGATTTGCATTAATACTTTACCATCCAAATGGCCGGGAAGATGGCGGATGGGCATTTTACGACGGACAAATTCGAGCCAAAAGGGTTCAATTTGCCAAGCGTATAATCCACCTAACAGAGCCGTCCCCAGGATGCCTAAGAGTGATTTGTATAGGAATTGTTTTCTTTTCATATCATACGATTTCGAGGCAATTCATCATCCTTTTGTATGTCTGATCCGGAGACTTTTCGATTTACGATCAAGGACAAATATGATGTTTTTCTATGTTTTTTTGGATAATATGCTTAAAAAATGAATACATGTTGTACATTTACACGTGTTTAAGTGATAAACGGGGGGATACTTCGTCCAATTGTCACGCCAGGGCAAACTCGCAATTTAGACCCATTCCGAAAAGTTTGATGATGATGGAGACAGTACTACGGTCTTTGCTATCATTGTCAAAGATTTTTTCGGTCTTGGTCCCATGGGTGTTAATTATTTTGTCATTCAAAACCTAATAAAATGAAGCGACTTTTCCTTGCTCTGTTCGTTCTTTTTCTCTATTCCAACACCTATAGCCAGTGTAGTCCGGACGGCTCAGATGAGTGCAGTATTGCCGGAGTTCTTTGCGGCGCAGAAATGTTGGATAATTTTTCTTGCACTTCGATATCTTATAGTAATCCTACCGGGCCATTGCCCAATTTGTGTTTAGGCACCGGAGCGTCCCAAAACACCCAATGGTGGGCTTTTCGTGGTAATGGAAAGACTATTTCCTTCACTTTTAATACCGACATGGCCTCTTGCGCCAACAACAAGGGAATTCAAGCGGGAATCATTTTTGGTTGTGGGGGAACGGCCATAGATTGCAACGCCGATTGCTCTACCAATCCTTTTACTATTAGCGTAAATACCGCTAATCACAATGGCTCCATATACCATTTGTGGGTAGACGGATGTCAAGGTGACGTTTGCGATTTTGACATTACCGTCACCAATGGTGAGGCCGCTCAGATTCCGTCCAATTTCGAACTGATAAATTACGAGAAAGATATGGACTGCAAGGTGGTCATCTGCAATAATCTGGAAGGCGAACTTTGGGATTATGACATCACCTGGTACGTCAATGATGTCCCTTTCTCACATAACGAGTATTGTGTGGATGCGACGGAATATAAAGTGTTGTACGACGAACCCTTTGAGATTTGTGCCATAGTGGACTTGCCGGGAGCAAGTGGGGCCGGAGCATGTGGACACGAAGTGCGTTGTGTCACCATCGATCCAATTACCCCGATTGACCAAGGATACAAGACGATTTGTTGGGAGCAGCACGAGGGCTTTGGTTACTATTGGAGAGAGGCGGATACGGTGATTTATTCTTCTTGTATCGACCCACCTTGCGTCGGTTATGGACCATGGCAGTCCGACTGTTTGTCGAAGTATATATTGCGTGTTGAACTCTTACCTCAGCGGGATATAGGAGAGAGTTACGTCTTTATCTGTGACCCCACTATGTTGCCCTATCGCTCAGAGGAAGGCCAATTATTTTATGAAAGCGCATGCAATAAATTGGTTACTTTTCCGGATGAGGTGTATGGCTGTGATACTTCCTACTTGTTGACCTTGGAGGTTTTTGACCCGGAGATTGCGTTTTCTACCTCCTGTCCGGGCTGTGGGGATTCTATTTCGATTGAAGCGGATATCCAATACAATCCGGAATGCGCCTTGGGGGAAACGACCTGGGAGACCTTTTGGGTAAACACCCATAAAGATACTTTTTTCTCCGACCGGATTGATGTAGCAGGAGTGGAAGACAGTTTTAGGATGTATCTGATAGTCCATTATACCGATAATAACTCCGGGGGCACGGAGCAGTGTGTTGTTCACAAAAAGAATTGGTATGTCAAAGTTAATCCCGCTGCTTTGGAAGTAATGGGAGAGGATATTGTATGTGATATGGATACGGGCTTCTATCGTTTGCCGGAGTTTTTTGACCGTGGCTGCGATGTCCAATGGACCATTGAAGGACTCAATGGTAAGATTATTCATCCCTTTCATAAGTCTCCTAATGTCATCAAGGTCGTCTGGCAGGATAATCGGCAAAAGAAGGGAAGGATTTGTGCCAAGTTTACCGATAATTGCGGAGAGGATAGAGTAGTCTGCAAAGACCTCTCCTGGTGTATTGCCACGAGTGTTGTCAACTCGCAAGAAGCCCCTTGGTCTGTCTATCCCAATCCTGTAAATGATTGGTTTGTGGTTCAATTATCAGATGCCGGTTCTGCCGGGAATGTCCAATTCCAATTGAGAGACATCCACGGCCGGGAAGTGCCCTTGCGGATGGAATCTTACGGAGAAAAATCCTGGAAGATTGACATGAAACGTGTTTCTTCAGGGGTGTACCTCCTTCATGTACAGAACGGGCAGCAGGCTTGGACGGACAAATTGGTCGTCAAGTAGTTGGTACGTACATAGAGAAATCAACAGAATGACATTTAGGTAGTAGATGCTCTGTCCGGATAGCTTGGTGTATTTGATTTTTATGGTATGAAATGGTTGAGTGTAAGTGCAACGGGTGTCCCCTTTCCTTTTCAAGATAGGAAGAGAGGGGATTATACAAACCGTTTTGTAACTTCGCAGCCGGATTGGTACCATTTCATGCCTAATAAAACTGTTCATGTCCTACAAATATACTCTCACTACACCTGTAGGTCTCCCTGACTATCCATTTCGTTTTGGGTATTCGGATAAAGTGCTGTGTATCGGGTCATGTTTTGCAACGGAAATGGCGGATAGGATGCAGAGGGCACGTCTGGATGTAGTGGCCAACCCGATGGGCATTATATACAATCCGCTCTCTATTGCTTGGGCGTTGGAGCGGCTCTTGGAGGGATACCAGTATGGCATGCGGGATCTCTTTTTTGATGGGGAGCTGTATCATTCCTGGGGACATCACGGGGCCTTTTCTGGTCCAAAAGCGGAAGATGTTCTGAGGGGCATTAACCAAGAGATTCGATCCGGCCGGGAATATCTGCTCTCCGCCAAATTATTGGTGCTGACCTTTGGGACGGCGCATTATTACCGTTTGAAATCGTCCGGGCAGGTGGTCGCCAATTGCCACAAACAACCCGGCCAACTGTTCGATAGGCAGCTCATGGATTTGGAGGAAATGCACCTTCGTTACATAGAGCTTTTTAATAGGATTCATCAGCAGAATCCCGCTATGCAAATAGTTTTGACGGTGAGCCCGGTACGGCATATCCGGGATGGGCTGATCGAGAGTTTTCGCAGCAAAAGTTTACTCAATGTGTTGGCGCACCGGTTGGCATCGATGCAGGAAGTGCATTATTTTCCGGCTTATGAGATACTTACAGACGAACTCCGGGATTATCGCTTTTACGCGAGAGACCGGGTCCATCCGTCCGAGGAGGCCAGTGACATCATATGGGAGTATTTTAAAGGCGCCTTGCTATCCGGTGAAGCACGAAGTTTGGAAAAGCGGATAATTAAGGTCCTCAACCAATTGAATCATCGCCCATTGCATCCTGGGACGCCCCGGCACCGTGCTTTTCTGGCGAAGTTGGAAGAAGAAGTAGCCGCCTTAAAGAAGGAATGTGGGATAGATTTGGGCGAGAGAACCCCTTGAAAAGAATGGTCTCATGTAAGAAGGAAGAATAATGATTGGCGTTAAATCAAGTCCTTTTTTGAAGACACACAAAATTATACATAATAAATATCTTATATATTTAAAGATATGATTACTTTTGTGCTTCAAATCTCAAAGCCATGATCATACCCCGAAGATATCTTATCACTTCCGCTTTGCCCTATGCCAATGGACCGGCGCATATCGGGCATTTGGCGGGTTGTATTATCCCCTCTGATATTTACGCTCGATTTAGACGCCTAATGGGCGATGAGACCCTTTTCATATGTGGTTCGGATGAGCATGGCGCGGCTATTACACTAAGAGCGCGCAAAGAGGGGGCCACTCCTAAGGAGGTGGTAGATAAGTATCATGCCCTATTTGTAGAGACCTTCGATAAGCTGAATATTTCGTTTGATAAATACCACCGCACTTCTGCTCCGCTACACCACCGGACTGCAGGCCAGTTTTTTCATGATTTATACGACAAAGGCTCCTTTATCGAAAAGGAGACGGAGCAATATTACGATGAGGAAGCCCGGCAGTTTCTAGCCGATCGTTATATCACGGGGACCTGCCCCAAATGTGGTTATGAAGGGGCGTACGGAGATCAGTGTGAGAGTTGCGGTAGTGCTCTGAGTCCTACGGAGTTGATCCACCCGCGGTCCACCCTTTCAGGCGCAAAGCCTGTGTTGAAGAAAACCAAACACTGGTTTTTTCCCTTGGACAAGCATGAAAAATGGTTGCGTGCTTGGATTGAGGAGGGGACACTGGAGGGGACGTCCCACCATTATGCCGACGAATGGAAAAATCACGTAGTAGGGCAGTGCAAGAGTTGGTTGGATAACGGGTTGCAACCCCGGGCTATGACGCGCGACTTGGATTGGGGCGTGGATGTGCCCCGGGATATTCCGGGGAGTGAAGGCAAGAAGCTCTACGTTTGGATGGATGCCCCGATAGGATATATCTCCTCTACCAAGCAATGGGCACTGGATAATAATGGGGACTGGGAGAAATGGTGGAAAGATGAAGAGACCCAGCTCGTACATTTTATCGGCAAGGACAATATAGTCTTTCATTGCATCATATTTCCCGCTTTGCTGAAAGAACACGGCGATTTCATACTCCCCAGTAATGTGCCATCCAATCAGTTTATGAATCTGGAAGGGAATAAAATCTCCACTTCCCGCAATTGGGCCGTATGGGCGCACGAATACGTCGAGGAAATGCCCGATCGTATTGACGAATTGAGATTTTACCTGACAAAGATTATGCCTGAGCACAAGGACAGCGAGTTCAAATGGAGTGGTTTCCAAGAGTCCGTCAACACGGACTTGGTGAATAATCTGGCCAATTTTATCAACCGGGTGATCGTCCTGACCAATAAGTACTACAAGGGGGTAGTGCCGGAAGTCGATGATTTGGATGAGATATTTAGCGCGAGGGGAGGAGATGAGATATCGACCCATGAGGGGGAAATGTTGGATCTTTTCGATCGAATCGATGCCGTCAATGGGTATCTTCGTAAGTATGAGTTTCGCAATGCTTTGCAGGAGCTGTTGGACTTGTCAGCCGCCGGTAACCAATTATTGCAGTTTAACGAACCCTGGAAACAGATTAAAGAACGGCCTGAAGTCGTCGCACCGGTCATTCACCTGGCACTTCAGTATGTTGCAGCACTCGGGCTTCTGACGCGGCCTTTTATGCCGGATACCTCCGACAGGATTATGGATTTGCTTAACAAACCGCACCTCAGAGAGGATGGAGAACTTTTGCGAGCGACCAATGACCTGGCCGAAGGGCTGCATCTCGTCAAAGCAGGGGAGCGCGTCAGCGCCCCAAAGCATCTGTTTACACGGATAGAAGACGAGGTGGTAGAGCGACAGATGCAAAAGTTGCACGACACCTTGGAAGCCAATAAAAGCACACAATACGAACCGGTGAAAGATACCCTTTCCTATGATGATTTTACCAAATTGGACTTGCGGGCCGGTACCATTTTGGAGGCAGAACGCGTGCCTAAGACGGATAAACTGCTTAAGCTTACGATCGATCTCGGATTTGAGCAGCGACAAGTGGTCTCCGGTATCGCTGCCGACCATGACCCCTCCGACATCGTCGGTAAAAAAATCACCTTATTGGCCAACTTGGCCCCAAGAAAAATTCGAGGTATCGAGTCCAACGGTATGATCCTGATGGCACAGGATGCCAATGGGAAGTTGCACTTCGTCAGCCCGGAGGCATCGTGCGAGAATGGAGCTACGATAAGCTGATGGTTACTAGTGCGTCAGGAACAAAGTTCATCCAGTATTAAACACAGCTATTTTTTTCTGAATCGAGGCGCTCAAACGGGAGTTATGCCGTAGCATAATGACGATTTGAGCAACAAAGAGTCAGAGGAAGATAGAAGACGCAATGCATTGCGTCTGTACACTCTATACTGTATTTATTTTGTTCCTGAAGCACTAGAGCTTTATAACTTGATTGGATTGCACGATGGTATACCGGTGAAATACGATGAGGTTGTAGGTGCCGGAGGGCAATCCCGATAAATCCACCTCGGTTGTTCCGGATGCCAATTGACAGGTTTTAACGATTTGCCCTTTTGAATTATAGAATACCAGACGCAGTGGCTGCTCCCCCTTATGAACCCCTTCAATGCTTAATCTATTCAAAACCGGATTGGGGTAATAATGAAGAAAGTGGGAGTTTTTTTGGTTTTCAGTAGAAGTGGTATTGAAATATTGACTAATGGCCCCCAGGCTGAGATTATAAAACGACCCCATGCGTGTTTTTTGCAGCTTTATGGCACGTACGAGCACCGTGTAAACTCCATTTTTCTTTTCATAGGGAAATACGAAGGAGGTATCTGTAATAATGGAGTCATTCAGTTGTACATATTCATCATTTTCATACTTGCGATAAATACGGTATCCCAAAATCTCTTTATCCGGAGAGGGAGACCAGGTGGCAACAACATCGATACCTGTCTTTTGTAAGGAAAGCCGGGTAGGGGGTGAAATCATGTACATCCTGAGAGTTGGATCACCCAAAAGACTTACATGGCATCCGCCACTACCAAAGTTGCCCGGTGTGTAGTACTTGGAGTTGACATTATTTTGGGTGCTCTTGGCAGCCTGTCCTATGGTGTAGCCCATAGCCATTTCATGCATATACCAAACCGGTCGACCCGCCCAGCAATTGGTCAATGTTGTCCCTGATGCCAAAGCCGCTCTCAGAAAACTATTCTGCACATCCCAATCTCCGAAATAGCTACCGAACATCATGGTAAAGACCGTTTGAACTTCATTGGATGCGTAATCTTTCGTTTTTCCTATTCCATTCGCTCCCCTGTAGTTGCCCCCACCACATCCGTAAGACCACAGGTAACTCCGTTTGCTCAAATCTGTGAAGTAATCCACCCCATGCTCGGATTTGGAAAATATACTGTCGGGATGAAAAAAAACATTGAAATTACGCCAGCCACTTTGACTAAACGCCTCCCCCCGAAAATAGCCGAAATTGTCATCAATCAATGCCCTCTCAACCGGTTGAATCTGCCCTGTTTTGTACAAATGGAGTTTATCCAAATACTTTCTTGTCAGCTCTATCTCCGAATCCGAAAATTCCGGTAGATTGCTGAAGTCTATTCGTCCAACGGCTATTTCAACTTTACCGGGAATCTTGTTTTGGTCAAATTTGCCATCCCCAGGAATATTTTTATTTTGGTTTCGGCCGGGAGAAGAATTGTTTATTTTATAATCAGTCCAAATTCCTCTTGGAACACCATAGTACACATCTGCCGGCCAAGCGCCGGTATGATTTCCATGACCGTCCCAAGCGGTGTTTCCACTATAGGGGACTGGTACGTGTCCCAGCAAGAGGATGTGGCTTAATCCTCTTTTCGACTTGTAATAAGTTTTGATGCTGTCCCGGATTTCAATTACGGGTTTATCCTTCTTGACGACCATTTCATATACTAAACGTCCTTCCCGCTGCCAGTCATTTTTCAGTTCGGCCACCTCATCTTGAAGGCTATCTTTCAAGGACTGCTCTACGATGAGTAATACAGGACCGGGATTAGAAAGAAACCTGTGATTCATTTCTATTCCAATCAATAAGTAATCATGCGCACTTACCTTCCCGAAAGAGGATAGATGATAGGAATAGAATTTGTTCTTGACAATTGTATCTTCGACCATGTTTTGGTCTTTGGTTAATGAGTAATGGTGCCTGGAAGGTAGTGTCCGGACCAAACTTTGGCTTTGAGTGTTTGCAGCGGGATGCCAGGTTAGTTGAATAATGCCATAGGCAGGATCGATGCTTACTTGTACGCCGGTGGATAAATCCGAAGCCTTTTGCCCTTGAAGCCCAAAGGTGCTAATAATAAGTGAGAGAAAAAAAAGTGGGAAGAATTGCTTGGAAATGCTCATAAACAATAAATTTGCTGCAACTGGTTCTTAAGCAAAATGAATTCAAATACAAATATACACTATTATTGTTTCCTTTTATTGGTGTGTATTACAAAGTGCACTAAATCATACTAATGCTTTGTTTTGTCACTATTTTTGCATGCAACACGACTTAAGTAATTAGCCTATTGTACTGGGCAAAAATATCGCCAAAACGGCGTTAGGTGATATTATAAACCCTGCACTTCGCTATCGCCCGTACAGGGCTACAAAGATGGCATCCCTACGGGATTGTTTCAGTTTCTCAAATCAAAAAAGTGCAGTTTGTAATACATACTTTTAATGGCAAGCGAGGCTGGTTTACATACAGCTCTTTTTATTTAAGCGGATACAGTTTCTCAAAGGATGATGTACGAGAAGAGTCCATTACCTTTGGACGTATACAATATCTTTACGAGGAATAAAAGTTTGTGCGAAGTGGTTAAAACTCCGCATAACCCGGATAGCGGGGTAAGGGGATGACATCCCGGATGTTGCTCATACCGGTGATAAACTGCACCAAGCGCTCGAAGCCCAAACCAAATCCGGCATGCGGGCACGATCCGTATTTACGTATGTCCAGATACCAGGAGAGCTCTTCGGGGGGGATGCCAAATTCGGCCATCCTTTGATGCAAGACTTCCATCCGCGTTTCCCTTTCTGAGCCACCGACGATTTCACCCAACTGAGGGAAGAGGATGTCCATGCCACGCACGGTTTTTCCATCTTCATTGAGGTACATATAAAAAGCCTTGATTTGGGCGGGATAGTCCGTGATGATAACGGGTTTTTTGAAGTGCTTTTCGACGAGATAGCGTTCGTGCTCAGACTGCAAGTCCGCACCCCATTCATTGATCGGGAATTTGAACCGTTTTTTCTTATTGGGCTTGGAGTTCCTCAAGATGTCAAATGCTTCTGTATAGGTGATGCGCTCGAAGGGCTCCGCTAAGATAAACTCCAATTTTTCAATCAGTGCCATCTCCGAACGCTGGTTTTGCGGCAAGGATTTCTCCTCTTGAATTAGCCGGTTTTGTAAGAACTCCAGGTCCTCGATGTTGTGGTCCAATACGTATTGGATAACGTACTTGAGCAAGCCCTCTGCCAGGTCCATATCGTCGTGGATATCGGCAAAGGCTATCTCGGGCTCGATCATCCAAAACTCTGCAAGATGGCGGGAGGTGTTACTGTTTTCGGCCCGAAAAGTAGGACCGAAGGTGTAGACCTTGTCGAGTCCCATAGCCCCCAGTTCCGCTTCCAACTGGCCGGATACGGTAAGGTTGGTTTGCTTTCCAAAAAAGTCTTTGCTCCAATCCACCTCTCCATTTTCTGTGCATGGCGGGGTCTTGGGATCCAAAGTGCTCACCCGGAACATTTCGCCGGCGCCTTCTGCATCTGAACCGGTTATGATGGGAGTGTGCATGTAGAAAAATCCGTTGTCGTGAAAGTATTTGTGAATGGCAAAAGCCAGATTGTGGCGCAATCTGAAAATGCAGCCGAAAGTATTGGTTTTAATCCGGAGATGGGAGATGCTTCGCAGGAATTCTAAGGAGTGTCTCTTTGGCTGGAGGGGATAGGTCGAAGGATCTGCTTCGCCATAGACCACTACTTCGGTGGCTACGAGTTCGACCCGCTGCCCTCTACCGGCGGAAGGGACAATCTTGCCTGTGGCACCGATAGCAGCACCGGGAGTGATTTTTTTGAGAAGGTCTTCGGGGAAGGTGTTTAGATCTACTACAATTTGCAATGGCTTGACGGTAGAACCATCATTCAATGCGATGAACTGATTGTTCCTGAATGTTCTTACCCATCCTTTGACTGTGGTGGTATAATCTGTTTCCTGATTGGCTAAGACGGCTTTAATCGACGTTCTCTTCATCATGCGGTAGATGGCTTTTGTCTGTTGAAAAATATTCATCCGATAAAAGTCGCAAAATTACACTTTCCTTTAGACATAGTTCACTCGCCGGAAGAGAAATGTTCGTACCGCTTCAGAAACAATAAAACTTAGTGCTCCAAGAACAAAATATCTACACCTATAACCTTGCTCTTTTTCCCTATCTCTTCGTTACTAGAACAGTCATTATGCTACGGCATAACTCCTGTTCGAGTGCCTCGATTTAGTGAAAAATAGCTTCGGTTGTTATGAGTGTTATTTCATACCTGGAGCACTACGCTGCTGCGATAAGTGATTTCAAATGGCTTTTCTCCAGCTTTTCTTTGGCATATTCAGGGGTGATAATCAGTTGGGCGGCTTTATCCGGATCGGAGGGGACCTCATACATGGCATCGGTCATGATGGCTTCGCAAATCGAGCGCAAGCCTCTGGCCCCGAGATTGTACTCCATCGATTTTTTGGCGATAAACTCAAGAGTTTCCTTGGGAGTAATCAATTCGACTCCTTCCAATTTGAACAGGTACTGGTACTGTTTAATCAAAGCATTTTTGGGCTCGGTAAGGATGCGGATCATCGCCTCTTGGTCGAGCGGTTGCAAGTAGGTGAGTACAGGAAGTCTGCCCAGGAGTTCCGGGATGAGCCCGAAATTCTTTAAGTCTTTATGACTGATGTACTGGAGCATATGATCTTTGTCGACGAGGGCTTGCTCTTCCTTGTTAAACCCGATGACCTGCGTATTGAGCCGTTTGGCGATGTGCTTTTCGACCCCATCGAAGGCCCCACCGCAGATGAAAAGTATGTTTTCGGTGTTGACTTCTACCATCTTTTGTTCGGGATGCTTGCGGCCACCTTGAGGTGGAACGCGAACCACATTGCCTTCCAATATCTTGAGAAGGGCTTGCTGTACCCCTTCTCCCGAAACATCCCTGGTGATGGAGGGATTGTCTGTCTTGCGGGCGATTTTGTCGATTTCGTCGATATACACGATGCCTCTTTGGGCGGCCTCTACATTGTAATCACAATCTTGCAACAAACGGGTGAGCATGCTCTCTACATCCTCTCCCACATAACCGGCTTCAGTAAATACGGTAGCATCTACAATCGCAAAGGGTACCTCCAAAAAACGGGCAATGGTCTTGGCCAATAATGTCTTTCCGGTGCCGGTATTTCCTACCAATACGATGTTTGACTTCTCGATTTCGATATCTTCCTCGGTGCTGGACTTGATTCGCTTATAGTGGTTGTACACCGCTACAGAAAGGTACTTCTTGGCATCTTCCTGCCCAATGACGTATTGATCCAAAAAGTTGTGGATATCGCGAGGTGTTACATTTGAGATGTTTTGTGATTGCTTGCCGCTTTGGGCGCTTCTTTTCACTCCATCTTCCTGTACGATTTTGTGGGCGTGCTCCACACACATTTCGCAAATGTGTGCATCGATGCCTGCAATCAGCATTTCGGTATCTTCCTTTTCCCTTCCACAAAAGGAGCAATAAAAATCCTCGTCAAACATAGGTGTAGATTTTATGGTGTTAGGATAAAGAGGTGATTTCTAAAACTTCATCTATCAGTCCGTACTCTTTGGCCTCCTTTGCTGTCATCCAATTGTCCCTGTCGCAGTCTTTTTCGATTTTCTTAACCCCCTGTCCGGTATGATGTGCCAGGATATTGTACAATTCGTCTTTTAGGTGCTTGATGAGTTTGTAAGAGATTTCCATATCCGTAAATTGTCCCTGCATGCCACCGGAGGGTTGGTGAATCATGACCTTAGCATGTGGCAGGGCGGATCGTTTGCCTGCTGTCCCGGCTGATAATAAAACTGCCCCCATCGAAGCCGCAAGACCCGTACAAATCGTATTGATGTCAGGAGAGATATACTGCATGGTGTCGTAGATACCCATACCGTCTATGACGCTTCCCCCCGGACTGTTGATGTACATGCTGACATCCCGCTTAGGGTCTGTCGATTGGAGGAACAATAGCTGTGCTTGTACTACATTGGCTACATAGTCATTGACCGGGACGCCCATGAAGATGATCCGGTCCATCATCAAGCGACTGAAGACATCCATCCCGACGACATTCATTTGACGCTCTTCTATAACTTGCGGGGTAAAGCCGAGCACGTTGGGATTGGTCTTGGAGATGTACTTCTCCAAATGCATTCCCGACATCCCCAAATGCTTGGTCGCGTACTTTAAAAATTCATTTTTATCCTGCATTTTTTTCTGTTCGGTTTTGTTAGTAAATCAGCAGCATACTCCGAAAATCCAACAATTTCATCAACCTTGTGGAATCTATTGTCAAAATCAAGAATGAAAGCAGCTTTTAAGCTTTGTTTAACTATTAGTTTAAAAGACTTGGTTTCATTGCTATGGTGCAATAGCTTCTCCGGAGGAAACTCAAATATGTACTCTATAACCTATTAAAACATTTTAGGTTCATAAGAGGCCTATATTGATTACTTGCCAATAGGAGTTTGTCTTCCATCCGGCAATATGGACGGCTTGCGATGAGTATATGTGTAGTTATTTTGTGCGCAGAGCAGCAGATGGGTAGCCCGATGTTATTCTTCCTCTTGTAGGTCAAATTTATTAATGGCTACTATCTTTTCAAAAAAAGCATCTTGATCGATGGTGATGGTGTTGAGTCGGACATGGTCCTTAGCCAGAGATAATGATTTTTTTATCATGGCATTTTTAAATGCTACATCCACTTCCTTTTCATCTTCGAGCATTTGCTGTAAGAATATTCCCGTGTACTGATCATTGCCCCGCAGGAAGGGGTATCTGGCATATAGGGTAGTAAGTAAGGCATTGTGGATATCCTCATTTGTCACCTCTGCTTTAAACTTCTCTATTATCTTGACATCGATCAGAGATTTGGAAATAATTTCTTTGGCTTTTTCAAATTCGGCCTCCGTTACAAGTTTTTCATTATCATCAGCTTGAAACCAGCGTATCAAAAACTCATTGGGTAAAGTAGGAGCGTTGAGTAAATGTGCTTGCTCTAACATCTCGCGGTAGAGCAGGTCATCTGCCGTTTTTTGCCGTTGTTCTTTCATGTCTTTAAGAAGGAAGGCCTTCGCTTCTTCCATCGTGGTGATATTGTGTTCTTCCCCAAGCCACTCATTAAAGAATTCGGCATTCGCCTCCGCATGAACAAGCTTCTCTACTCTTTTGATGTCACCGTGAAATACATCTGTTGTCGAGATGTCCTCATCCTCTTCATCCAAGGCCAAAATTTCCTCTCTAACCAGTTTCTCATCGGATTCTACAAAAACCTCATGGATGTTCATATTTTCAAATGAGTCACCGACCTTCTTTCCGAGAAAAAGGGATTTAAATTGGTCTGTTACATTATCATTAAGGACGATTTCACAAGCGGACTGATGGGCGTCCTTTCCCTCTTCCGGTTGTGTCTCTTCTATTTCCAGTAACAGCTCCATCCCCTCTTCGATAGGATCCTCTGTTTCCTCCAATTCATCAAAGTCCTCCAATGCTTCTTTGATAATCCTTTCTGCCTCTTCTTCAGGCACCATGACATCGTAATAATCGTATGTGTCTTCGGGGTCAAAACCTTTGAGTTCGATCTCCGGCGCCAGGCCGATATCGAAAGAAAAGGTATACTCTCCGGGCCGGTTAATATCCCAATCTAAAGGCGCCTGTTGTTCGCTGGGGATGGCTTGCCCGATTAATTTAAGTTCTTTGTCTTCTATGTAAGTCTCCAGAGCTTTGAGCGCTTTATCGTACACCGTGCGAAAGAGCACCTGATCTCCGACCATGCGTTTTATGAGACTCAAAGGGGCTTTCCCTTTTCGAAATCCCCTCAAATCTGCCTCCCGGCGTTGTTTTTGGAGTTCGGCATTGACCTCGGAAAGGTAGTCCTCCGGTGTAATGGTAACATTAATCGTAGCTTCTTGGGGCTTGGTTTCCTTCAATTCGATATTCATGCGTATTAGATTTGTCAGGTGTTAATGCTAAACAAAGCAAGTGATTGTTACTGACTGTTGATATTTTGGATAATTGATTCCGGGCATGTTGATACACTTTTTATGAGGTATGAAATCGTACCAAACCGTCCATGGGCCGGAACAATAGGCATCAGTAATAATTTGTGAAAATTAAGTACAAAGCAGTAACCACTCAGCCTCACTTCTGTAGTTAATCCAAAAGAGTTCCTACATCTAGAAGGACGGATACCAAATGGTCACCTAAAAGTGCGGGTGGAGGGACTTGAACCCCCACGCCTCGCGGCACTAGATCCTAAGTCTAGCGCGTCTACCAATTCCGCCACACCCGCATGCGATTTTAGAAAAATCACGCAAAGATACCTCTTTGTGATATTTCAGGTAATGATTCTGCAATTATTTTTCTCCTAATTGATGTTGATAGTAGCGGAGGATAATACCCCTCTAATCGGCGAAAGGTGTATCTTTGCGCGAAGTTCTAAATCGAACCTGCTCTGAAAAGAATCCTCGATACTTAGTGCTTGCCAGAAAACGGCCAAATTTTATGAAATGAAAGATTTTGGATGCGCTTTTTCATTTATCGAGACGTAGTGGTGCCGGGGCATCAGTGAGTTGAGAAAAATAAAAAGATCGCCAAAAGATACATTTCTCATTTTGAAGCGTTTTCTTGCTGGCACTACTTTAGTCGTCTATGGGGTTTCTGTTATAATGATGGGTATGGGATAGAATAGATTAGTTGTAAGGTATGAAATGGTACCATTTCATACCATAAAAAAGGATACATAGCGAAATGAAGGTTTCAAAGAATTGGATAAACGAATACTTGAATGCGGAGACCATTTCCGATGAACATTTGGGAGAAATACTGACGGACATCGGATTGGAGGTCGAAGGCGTGGAGCAGGTCGAAAAAGTGAAGGGCAGCCTGAAAGGGGTCAAAGTCGGGAAGGTGCTGACTTGCCAGCGACATCCCAATGCAGATCGATTGAGCTTGACGACGGTCGATGTAGGGGGCGAAGCGCCTTTACAGGTGGTTTGTGGTGCTCCTAACGTCGATGCCGGACAAACCGTGCTCGTAGCAACGGTGGGCACCGTGTTGTACGGTGAGGCAGGGGAGGCATTTACCATCAAGAAGGGGAAGATTCGAGGAGAGGTTTCCGAAGGGATGATTTGTGCGGAGGACGAACTGGGTCTCGGAAGCTCCCATGACGGAATTATGGTGCTGGAGCAGGATTATGCACCCGGAACACACGCTGCTGATGTGTTTGAAATGGAGCAGGACACGGTTTATGAGATTGGCTTAACCCCCAACCGTTCGGACGCGACCGGGCATATCGGCGTCGCTAGAGATGTAAATGCCTATCTGCGCACGAATGAAGGATGGACAGATGCCTTGTCCATGCCCCAAAAGATGGATACCTTGAAGACGGCCCCCAAAGGGAGTTTTGAGATAGAAATCCGGGACACGGACCGCTGTCCGCGATATTCGGGTTTGCTCTTGCGCAATGTAAAAATCGCTCCTTCCCCGGATTGGATGCAATTCAAACTCAAAGCCATAGGCGTCCGCCCCATCAATAATGTAGTGGATATCACCAATTATATATTGCACGAATACGGCCAACCGCTCCATGCCTTTGATGCGGACAAGGTCAATGGCAATAAGATTATTGTGCAAACCCTCCCGGAAGGGACCCCCTTTACGACCCTCGATGAGGTCCAACGCAAAATGGGTGCGGAGGATCTGATGATTTGCGACGGACAAGGGACGCCGATGTGTATCGCAGGGGTATTTGGAGGACTGGACTCCGGAGTCACCGAACAGACCGTCAATATCTTCCTCGAATCCGCACAGTTTGATGCAAAAGCTATCCGGCGCACGAGCTACAAACACCAACTTCGCACCGATGCAGCCATGCGTTTCGAGAAGGGGAGTGACCCCAATATCACCGTCGAGGCACTCCAACGGGCAGCGTTTTTGATGCGGGAATTGGCAGGGGCCGAGGTGGATGAAGTGATCATCGATCAGTATCCTACCCCTGTCCCGGAGAAGGAAGTAGTCCTCCGTTATGAAATGGCGAATCGACTGATCGGGACGGTACTTTCTGCTGACAAAATACAAGAGATTCTTCTCGCCATGGATATGAAGATCGTCTCGTCTGATGAAGTCTCCGTCACAGTACAAGTTCCCACCAATAAAACCGACGTTCTTCGGGAAGTGGATTTGATAGAGGAGATTCTTAGGATATACGGATATAATAAGGTGCCGCTTCCGGACAAACTCTCTTATGTCCTGAGCTTTAAGGACGCAGACAAGAACCTCATCAACCGCAGAAAGGTGGGAAGCATCCTTACCAGTTTGGGATTTTCTGAAATGATGGGCCTCTCGCTGATGTCCTCCAATAAGGTAAAAGAGACCCTTGGCCTCGATGACAAGGACCTGATTCTGATTAACAATACGTCTAATACCAATCTGGACGCGATGCGCCCCAATTTGATTTTCTCCGGACTGGAGTCCGTCGCCCATAACCTCAATCACCAGCAACGCGACCTCAAACTCTACGAATGGGGGCGGGTATATTATCGAAATGAAGGCGGGGAAGTCGTCGAAAAAATGCAACTCAGTATCTTAATGACGGGTGATTTTAGACCGGAACATTGGAAGGTGCAGGGAGAGCGAAAGTCTGACTTCTACGACACCCAATCTGTCGTAAGAGCCTTATTGCGACGCCTGGGAATAAAAACATTTCAAGAGGAGGTGATCGATGGGGATGAGGCATGGGAGTATGGGATGAAGTTCTTCCGTGGCCCAAAGGCGCTGGCCGAGTTTGGAGCCGTTTCCCAAAAGCTCTTAGGTGGCCATAATATCAAGCAACCGGTATTCGGTGCTCTGATGCACTGGGAGAATATCGCTCCGGCAGCCGCCAAGGCCAAGATACTTTTCGAGCGCATCCCCAAGACACCGGCGGTGCGTCGTGATCTGGCGATCGTAATAGACAGCAATGCATCCTATGCCGGCATAGAGCGCATCATTCGCAAGGCGGCCGGAAAATTATTGCGCGAAGTGACGGTCTTCGATATCTACAAAAGTGAGAAGCACCTCGGCAAGGGTAAGGTCTCCTACGCTATTAAGATGGTGTTTCAGGATCCCAATAAAACCCTTCGCGACAAGGACGTAGATAAAGTGATGGGGAAAATTATCCGCGAGGTGGAGCAACAACTCGGCGGGCATATTAGGAAATAATCCGGAGACCTTTATTGATTTTGCCAAGCATTGTGTCGAGTAAGAAGCCGGAGCTGCCCGTTGGTTTAAAGCGTTCGGTTTAATGCTCCAATTTGTACCGTTTCATATACTTGCGATACAGACGTTTTTGTTTGTCGTCGAGGTCCACGGGTTGGCCGTGAAGGTAGGCTTGTGAAATGGTCGACGATTTCATATCCAAAACATCTCCGGAAGAGACAATAAAATCAGCGGATAACCCTGCCTTTAATCGGCCGGTCATGCCGCCCAATCCAAGTATTTTTGCGGCATCTCCGGTGATGGACCGGACAGCTTTCTCATACTCCAGTCCCATGGCGACCGATTGTCCTGCGACAAAGGGAAGATTGCGAACTTGCCAAAATCCATTGATGGCAAGGCAATAGGTGACGCCTGCGCTATCCAATTTTTTAGGGATAGAGTAAGGCCGGTGAACCGGGTCGCCAAGGCGATCCGGTAGGGAGTGGGGTTGGATATAGATCACGGATACATGCTGTTTTTTGAGGAAGTGCCCGATGCGCCAGGCCTCTTTGCCGCCTATAATTACCATAGGGCGGCCGAGAAAGGAGAGGGACGTGACCGCATCTTTTATTTCGAATGGGTGATTGGCGTGAATATACAGGGTCCCATTGCTTTCTTCTAAGTCGCAATAGGCTTGGAGCTTGATATTGGGTTCGGATGGAGCTGTGCACCAGGCTTTGGCGTCATGGAAGTACTGCAGGATGTATTGTCGTTGCTCATGGTATTGGGTGTTGGGTTTTCCGGGCTTGGGGTCTCCCCACCAGCCTTGTTTTAGCTTTTGGGTGGGCCAGTGGATGTGCAGGCCGTTGTCGGATAGAGTGACGGCATCTTCCCAATTGTGTCCCGTGAGATGCACGATACTGCTTCGCCCGCTAATGAGTCCTCCTTGGGGGACAATCTGTGCATACAATACTCCATTGGAACGCACGGTAGGAATGACGGAGGACTCCGTGTTGTAGGCAATGAGGGAGCGGATATTGGCGTTGTTTTGGCCGAGCTCCCGGAAGTCATTGGTCGCCCTCACTTGCTCGTATTCGCGCAGCCCCAAGGTGGTGTTGGGAGCAATAATCCCGGGGTAAATTTCCTTCCCTTTTGCCTTGATAAGCCGGGCATCGGCAGGAGGTGCCCATTCTGAAGCAGCTCCCGCATACACGATTTTACCATTTTGAAAGGCGATCACCCCATGGTCGATTCTGCTTCCGTTACCTACATGTAGCGTCACGTCTGTCAAGTACCGGAGGGCCTCTTGACCTCGTATGGGGGATGCAAAAATAAAATGGATAATTAGTACCTGCAGAGCAAATCGAAACAACATCTTTACGGCTTGTGATGAAGAATAATGCGACAAAAGTACGAAGAATTAGATTTAATAGACTGAATGGATTTCCCCCGTGTGTATTACAAACTGCACTCATCTACAACAAACAGTTCGGAAGAACCCCGACTCCAAAGCTGACGAAGGAAGACTTGGAAGCGGAGAATAAACGCAGGAACGATTGACACAAACTTGGAGATTGTGCAGTTTGCGGGTATGAAATGGTGGACTATTGGTTTACAGGCCCACAAACACGGGCTCAAAGCCTCTCCGGTATGAGGGAAACACAGAGGTCACAGAGAGGCCACGGAGAACACAGAGCGGGGAAACGGCTCCGCATTCATAACGTGCTATCAGAACAACACCAACGCCGGTTTCTGAAGTGATAAATCGAAAGTCCGCCTATAATACATATAGGAAGAAGCCAAATCATAAATCTCCAAAATTCCCCCTTTTAAAAACATCTGATCTTGCCCTTACAAGACGGCCTCTACCTGTTTTTTCTGAAAATATCTACTAAAAATGTTTTCCTATATGCCATATGCGTCTTATCTTTGTCAGTGAGAACAGATACTTCCATGCTCTTTTAGAGGCAAGTGATTCATCTATGAAGCACTCCATCCCCCACCAATAAAAGAATAGGAATGTCACTATTTTTTAACACTAACACCTAACGTTATGAAAAATTATTCGAAGTTATTACTAACTGTAATATCAACCGTAGCTTTATTATTCTTGTCCTGCGAGAAGGAAAAG
>JALWRC010000016.1 GCA_027080725.1 Saprospiraceae bacterium | reverse complement strand
CGGGAGCCCATACCGGAAAAAATTAATAACTTTTTCATAGTAAAAAATTTAATAATGATAAAATAATAAACAGCATATCCGGGAGATATGAACAATGGGATATCTGATCGTGTCGGACGACACTTCTGCCGGAAGGAGGACGGGTGTATGAAGTATCGTATATCATTATCAATGCATTATGAGGCGAAAAAGTTTCATAAAAGTAAATATTTTTTTAAAAATCAGGGTAAACCCTGAGGAAAAAAAGCAGCAATTCAGTGGAAACCCTTAAGTATATACCTAAGTCTATACCCTTAAGACCCTTCGGGAGGTTAATACGCTGCTTAGTGCTTCGCGCTATGTGTAGTATAGGCGCACGCATGATTTATTACTTCTGATATCGGCGTGTGGGATGCTACTTGAAGTCAGTACAGGACATAAACCTGTTGTGTCCTCAGTGTCTTTGTGGTTCAAAATCAAAGTAGTTGATTACCAAATTAGGCACATTAGGACACATTAGGTAGGTAGGTAAAGAAATATATACGATCCATAGGGTAAACCATTAACCATTAACAATTAACAATTGCAGAAACTCTTCTAAAATCTGCGTTTGTTTGCCCCGTTGAATGTGTCTTCAACGGGGTGAATCCTTGTTCGGTGTTCCTAAAAAAAACTTACCCAAGGGAAAACGATTCCTCTGGAATACAACACCTTCCCCCCGCAATTGTACTCCCTCACCCCCGTACCGCCCCGGCGGCACAGGCTCTACTCCCTCATGTTCAATGCCGATATCGAAAAATTTAATTGATGAGGGAGAGGAGCTTCTTTTAAATGAGATTCCGTGTAAAATTGTTTTGAATATCGAACACCGAACACCGATTTGAGATTTGCGATTTTGCTCCGTGCTATGTGTAGTATAGGCGCACGTATGATGTATCACTATTCCTCTTCTGACGTATGAGATTTAGTACAGTAGTTGTGAATCAGTTGTTGTCGTATGGCGTCAATGGGGATCATCTTTCCCAAGGTGAGGGATTGGTACATGGCGCCGTCCATAGTAGCGATGAGGAGGCTGGCTTCTGCCTCGGGGTTGTCATAGCCCAGGGCCTGGAGGTGTCTGGAGATATCTTTTACGTTGAGTTGGTATTTGCGCTCTATCATCTCCTTCACGAAGTCAAATCGCTCGATTTGAAAGCTGATTTTAAGCATCATGCGCAGTAGTTTTCGCTTGGTATCGAGCACTTCAAAGAAACGCTCGATCATCTTCCGCAGGTTGTCTTCAGGAGAGAGTATTTCATCCGTATCCACGATTTCATCTACGATGGACAGGGCTTTTTGGGTGATGGCCCGGAGGAGGGATTCCTTGGAGCTGAAGTAATTGTACATCAATCCACTGGAGACTTTTGCTCGTTGTGCAATTTGTCGCACGGAGGTGCTGAAGTACCCCTTTTCGGAGAACAGGTGCAGCGCGGAGCGCAGGATATTTTCCTTGCTTTTCTCCCGGATTTCTTCGAATTGTTTGTTTGTCTTTGGACTCATAATTAGTAACTGTACCAGAGTTGTAAATATATAGTATTTCCGGGATTTCTCCACCCGTTATTGTTGTCGATCAAAAGAACTTGTCCAATAAGACTTATGCTCCAATTGGATTTTATCTCGTAATCAAATGACGGCATGAGGTAAATAAAATCCAGGCCTTGTCCATAGACCAAAAGCAGGTTGCCTTTGGCCCGGGGATTAAAACTGCCCATCAATTGGAGGAGGTAGGAGTACTTGGAAGGCATCAGGTACTTGGCAGACAGGCTGCCGGCGATCCAGCGTTGAGGGGTAAACCGGGCATTGGAGTTGCTGCCCGATGAATTGTACAAAAAGGATGCATTGGCGTAGAGGCCGTTTTTGAAGGAGTAATCCAGGGAGAGGGAGATGCTCGCTGCCGTGGTCGTATCTCTCCATCCTTTCCGGTCTCTAAAAAAGGAGGCTTCCCCTTTGAATCCCGCGTTCTTGATACTTCCGGCCCATCCTCCTCCGATGACAAAGTCTGTCAAGTACTGTCCGCCGATCAACTGCCAATCGTACCCCCAGCGGTTGCATTTATACAACCCTGCGAGAATGGATTTGTCGAGGGTGCTGTCGGGTTGGTAGGCGAGTTCGATATGGGACAGGTCACCGGTGTAGTACTGTAGCCGGATGGCATCTGTTCCGGGTCTTTCCTGATAATCGAAGTCCACGAGATTGTATGCGTTGAAGAGGTCATTGGCATTCCAGGCGAGGTTGATGCCCCAGTTGATGCGCTGCCGCCCGACGCGCGCTTCCCACTTATCGCCTTGATAGTCGATGTACATTCTGTCCATCGCCGAATGGACCACGTAGGAGTGCCCCTCTGCCAAGGTGCGTGTGAGCTTTAACCATCCCTTGTCTTTGCCGAGCAAATCGCCATATCCCGACGTATTGCTGACGGTCTCACCGAAGAATAATTGATTGCGCAGATCTACTTTTACAGTCCATTGATCATTGATATACCACTTGGTGTTGATGCGATTATGGATGTAGTTATTGGTCAGAAGGGTGTCGAGACGACCAAAAGAAGTCGAAGGCAAGTATTTGATATATCCGTCGATGGTCAGGTGCTCCTTCCAGCTCTTAGGGATTTGTGCGGAGGAGGAGAAACCCATACCTATCAGTATGCAGACTAAAAGTTTCCTATACCGTAACATCGCTAATGATTTTGCCGTCTTCCAATGTGATGATTCGCTTTGCCCGGTCGATGACCCTTTGGTCGTGCGTACTGAAAATGAAGGTCATTCCTTCTTCTTGGCTGAGCTTGGCCATAATATCCAGGAGGTTGCCGGTGGACTTTGAGTCCAGGTTGGCAGTGGGCTCATCGGCAAGGACAAACTTGGGTTTGGACGCCAAGGCCCGTGCTACGGCGACGCGTTGTTGTTGCCCACCAGACAATTGAGCAGGGCGGCGTGACAGTTGCTCCGACAACCCTACTTCTTCGAGCAACCTGCATGCGCGCTGTTTGCGTTTGGAGGCGGGCACCCCTTGCAGCAACATGATGAAGGACACGTTCTCTTCAGCCGTTAGTACCGGGATGAGGTTGTAGGCTTGAAATACAAACCCAATGTTGTTGAGTCTGAAGTCGATGAGTTCATTGGAGTTGAGCCGCGTGATGTCCTGTCCGTCGATTACCACACTGCCGGAGGTAGGGGTATCCAGCCCCCCGATGGCATTGAGTAAGGTGGTTTTGCCCGACCCGGAGGGGCCTACAATTGCGGTAAATTCTCCTTTTTCAAATTGGATGGACACGCCATTGAGCGCATGGACTTCGATGTCGCCCTGCCGGTAGATTTTTGTAATTTCTTTGGTGGTTATAACTGCCATTTCTTGTTTGTTTTTTTGTGTCTTATAAGTTTGTTTTTATCAGATGCCCCGGTGGGGTATTGCCTGCAGGGAAGTTGCGATTTCATGCCAGAACTTTACCATTTCATGCCGTCTCTTTACGATTTCATACCAGAACTTTACGATTTCATGCTAAGTACTTATGGCCTCCGTGGGCCTGAGTTTTAATGCCCTTCTCGCGGGGAAAAGAGAGGATAAAAACGCGACCACAAGGGTCATTAAGGTGATTATCCAATACTCTTTTGTCGGTAAAAAAGTGTATATCTTGGAGCCGACGCCCAGGCTGCTCAACCCCTCTGCGACCATGGATAAGTCGATGCCGTGCCGTTGGAAATAGGCGATGACGCCCCAGGAGAGCAGCATCCCGATCGGGGTCGCAATCATCGCGATAAACAGGGTCTCCAAGGTGATCATCGAGAAAATCCGCCATTTGTTCATGCCGATGGCCATGAGCATTCCGAGCTCTTTTTTGCGCTCCAGAACGGCCATCAGCATGGTGTTGATGATGCTGAAGGCGAGGGCGAGTAGTACGATGCCCATGAAGAGGTAAATCATGCTGCTCATCATCTCCTGAGCATATCCGAGTTCGGGAGCGATGTCCTTCCATCCTTCGACTTTATCCCGTGTAATCTCGCTCTGAAGTCGAGCGAGGACTGCATCTGTTTGGTCGATGCTCTTGCAGCGGATGGCGACTTCGTGATATCCTGCCATCAATCCGGTAATCTTTCGTAAATCCCCTTCGCGGACGAAGATAGACGACTCGTCAAATACCGAATTATTGGTTTGGAATATGCCTTCGACGCGAAAGGAAGAGGTGATGATGTCGTTGTTGATGTTTTGGATGGAGGCGACCAATTTTGAGCGCACCTTTAGATGCAGTTTGTCTGCCAGTTTTTTGCCGATAATAACGGGATTTTTCTTGTACTTTTGGAAGTAGCTTCCTTCGGTGAGCTGTTGGTGGATACTGGTCAAGTTCCGCTCATTGACCGGATTAATACCGATGATTTGGACCCCGTAAGCGCCTCCCGCGCTGTTGGCCATGCCCGTGGCAAGGATGCGCTTTTCGTAGGCCTTGATCTCGGGGATACTCCCTGCTACCTGCTCCAATTTATCGACTTCACTGAGCGTACTCTTAATATTGGGGTCATCCAGGTATCCCGGATGATGGATCTGAATATGGGAGAGGTAGGTGTCGATGGCTCCGTTAATCCGTTGCTCATTGAGGCCTAATGTCATGGCCATGATAAACAGCCCCGCCCAAATGCCGAGAATGATGGATAGGATCACGACACTGCTTCGCAATTTGTTGCGCCAAATGTTGCGCCATGCTATTTTGATTAATGTCTTCATATATTATGATTTTCTTTTATGCATGGTGAACAGGGTTATTTGCTGCGCATGGCCTCGAGTGGATTCAGCCGCCAAATGCGAATCACCGGGTACAGTGCAATGACCAATGAAATGATAAAAATGATAAGAGCATGGGTGAGCGGCAATTGGAGGTTGAACAAAAAGGGAACGGTCGCTTCAAATCCGAATTTCTCCATCACCTCGGCCTGATCCAAACCCAATTGAAGGGGATGGACATGGTAATAATACATAATGGGTAAGACCAGCGCTATCCCAATCAATAATCCCAGGATGGTGAGAATGATGGTCTCATAGATCAATGTGAGTATAAGCTTTAGCCTTTTCATTCCGATGGCCATCATAATACCGAGTTCGAAGATGCGTTCCTGCGTCATCATCAGCACCGTCCCGAATATACCGAAGGTGATGATCATATACAGGATGAAGACCATGAGGAGTCCGCCCACACTGTCGGCCAGGATGGTTTGTTCGAGTTCGGGGAGCATTTCGCGCCAACCCATCACCTCGTATTTTGACGTGTCGAGGGCAGTGGTGAGACGATTGAGCATCTGCTTTTCATCGGCGTTTTCCGCTTTGTCTATCACGAGATGGGTGACGACGTTTTTGGCGGATAAGTAATCCTGAGCGACCGGAAGGGAGAGGAATACGCTAACGCTGTTTATTTTAGGGTTTTTCATGTCCACTATTCCCCCGACACGAAATTTTCCCGCAGCGCTCATCCCGTGGTAGCCCTGTCCTATCAGTACTATCGTGTCTCCGACATCGGCTCGGAAGAACCGCGCCACCCCTTTGGCGAGGAGAATATCCTCACTGCCCGGAGGGAGCAGCTCTCCCTTGAGCAACCGGGCATCCCAATCCACCATTTGTCGTTCGTCTTCCATGCGGATACCTGAGACCATGACGCCTTTTGTCTCGTCCCCCCGGGAACCGAGAGAAAAGGTCCCGATGCGCTCGATGAGGTGCTTGACGCCGGGGATGGATTGGACTTTGTCGCGAAGCTGTGGGGTTATTTGTAAGGCGTTGTCGAGGGTCTGCTCCTCCCAGTATCCTCTGCCATGGATCTGAATGTAGCCGACATAGGAGCCCACCACATTCTTAATCATATTGTCGTACATCCCGAGCTGCATCGAGCGCATGGATACGGCGAGCAGGACGGCGATGGCTATCGAAGTCAGGGTGATGATGCTCCGTTTTCGGTTCCTCCAGAGATTGCGCCAGGCGAGTTTTATTAACATCATTTTAGTCTTTTCATGTATCGTGTGGAGAAATATTTTTCCGGTATGTTGACATCAAATTTCCACACCTGGTACCGGATGATGGTTTTTTGTCCTTCTTTGTCCACCGGGATGAATTCCAGCTTGGAAGGCAGCACCCGCCGGTCGAAAGTCTTGATATCCGAGGCGATGATTTTGTTGACTAAAAAATCATCCTCGTCGTAGTAGAGTATTTTGAGTTGCATATAATCCTTCCGGTCGATCCAAATGAGGATTTTACCCCAGACGACGGAGGCCTCGGGTTTGGGTGTCAGGGCTATTTTCCAACAGTTGCGGCCCTCCACCATTTCTGAGCCTACGATCTCCTGCTCATAATCGGTGACGATGGAGGATTGTTTGATGAGGTCGTCATTGGTCATGTCGGTGCCCATCCAGTTTTGCATCATCATCGAAGGTGGCAATTTTATGGTGCGCTCGATGGAAGGGATATAGTTCCATATTTCCTTTCCCCGCATCAGAAAGACGGTACCTTTTTCTTTAGCCGGAGCGGTGACGAGGGAGACGCTCTTGTCTTTGCCTTTGGTCCAGGTTTTGAGGTGCATGGTCTTCGTCCATTTGGGGCGGACTACTTGGATGGACATTTCGGCATACGCGGAGGTGCCGCGCACCTTGGCATCTGCTTTTTGGATGATCTCCCGGGCGGATTGTGCCTGCAGGGCTCCTGTTATGAGGTAAATGCAGAGCAGGAGCAGCGAACCGGGGTGAGTGATGTAGGACATAGGTCTAATTTTGAGGTATTGAGAGGTATGAAATGGTGGATGCATTTCCCTTAGGAAAACCGTCTACTGGCGGCTTTTTTGCCGGTGGATGCATGTCTGAAATCCGCCTCCTTTGAGGTTGAATGAACGCTTGTTCAACGCAAAGGTAAACGATTTTTTTTAATTGAACAAGTGTTCAGTAGTTTTTTTGTGTATTGCAAGAGGGAAAGGGCGCAAAGGCGCGAAGAAGTACACGGTATTAAATGGGGTGTTATTTTGATTTTGGATTACTGAAAATCGCGAGTTGGCGGGGCAGTTTTATGTACCGTAAATGCCCACCATTTCATACCCGCTGCTATCCTTCATGGCGCGGTACATCCCTTCGGTATTGAAAGGCATGGCGATATTGCCCAGGCGATCGATGGCGATGAGTCCGCCATCTCCCTGGAGGTGTATGAGATGGTCCTGAATGACGCGTGTAGCTGCTATTTCCAGTGTCGCTCCGGTGTAACGCATGATGGCTGCCACATCGTAGGCGGCGACCCCCCGGATAAAGTATTCTCCCGATCCCGTGCACGAGACGGCGCAGGTCGCATTGTCGGCGTAGGTCCCGGCACCAATGACCGGGCTGTCTCCGATGCGGCCGTAACGCTTATTGGTCATACCGCCGGTGGAAGTGGCCGCGGCAATATTGCCGGAGAGGTCCAGAGCGACAGCCCCGACGGTACCAAATTTGTGGTCCTTGGGGGCATGGTCGAGTTGGGTTCCGTCGGTGTCCTTGATGTCTTGCCATTGCCGGAACCGCAAGTCGTCGTAAAAATACGCTTCATCCTCCAACGTATACCCCATCTTACGGGCGAATTGCATGGCTCCTTCTCCGGCGAGAAAGACGTGATGGGAGTGTTGCATGACATCACGGGCGAGAGAGACCGGGTTGGCGATACCCCGGATGAGGGCGACGGCACCGGCTTCCCGGGTGTCTCCACACATGATGGAGGCGTCCATCTCATGCGTACCATCGGCGGTGAAGACACTGCCCTTGCCGGCGTTAAAGAGGGGACTGTCTTCGAGTACCCGCACGGCTCCTTCGACGGCATCCAGGGCACTTTTGCCCGACCGGAGCAGGGCGTACCCGGCATCCCGCGCTTCGGATAAAGCGCGTCTATAGGCGGTTTCTTTTTCTGCTGTCATCATCCCCCGGACCAGTGTCCCGGCGCCACCGTGAATGGCGATTGCTATCTTTGTCATAATCGTTGTTTTGTGCTGCAAAGATAGATTTTTAGCAGCGATGTGCGGAGGGTGTGGGGTGTTTTGTGTGTTGCACAATTGGCATGCCTTCTTTAATGAAAAGGCGTGCATAGAGACAAGGGGTGCCACAAAAGAGACAAGGCGTGCCTTGTCTCTAGTAGTCCTCGCAAAAAATAACTACTCATATAAACTCGCTCTTTTCCTCTGACTCTTTGTTGCTCAAATCGTCATTATGCTACGGCATAACTCCCGTTTGAGCGCCTCGATTCAGAAAAAAATAGCTGCGTTTAATACTGGATGAACTTTGTTCCTGACGCACTAGTACACCGCT
>JALWRC010000015.1 GCA_027080725.1 Saprospiraceae bacterium | reverse complement strand
TGCTTATTTCTTTATTGGGTATGCCTAAATTGTACTCAACGCCAAACACCTCTTCCACTTTTCCGGTAATGGTCAGATATCCCGTTTGCCAGAGCAGTGCGACTAACTCAATGTGATCAACATCAAAGGTATTGAGAATTTCTTTGCTTGCAACAAAGTTTTCTAATTCCGGAATAAAATAATTCCGTGTTTTGAGCATATCAATCAGGAAAGAAGGATTTCCCGTCTCCCACCAATAATTGCTAAACTCAAACCCTTTATCAATAAACAAAAGGATGTCAAACGGATTATACACCTTATCCCCAAGGTAATTATATCCATTGTACCATTTTTTGACTTTTTCCATGTCAACACCTCGTAAGTGCTCTTCGAAAACAGTCAATAAGTCGTTGTGCGTATATCCGCAGATGGTAGCATATTTTTCATCCAATGTAATATCATTCAGGTTATTCAACCCGCTGAACAGGTTCATCTTGGAGAATTTGCTCACGCCTGTGATAAAGACAAAGCGAATGTAGGCGTCGTTGTCTTTTATCACTCCGTAGAAGTCTTTCATCGCATCTCGCATCTCGAGTGCGACCTCGCTATTGGTGATATTATCGAGGATGGGCTTGTCGTACTCATCGATGAGTATGACTACTTTTTGATGGTATTTTCTAAATGCTTTTTTTATTAAATATTTAAAGCAATCTTTAACATTCAGCGTTTTTTTACATTCAATAAGCAAATCTTCCTCAACATCAGCTAAAATACCTCTTAACTGATGTTGTAACTTCTCACGATTTTTAATTACCCCCGATCCCAAACTTATCCTCAACACCGGATACTTCACCTCCCAATCCCACTTATCATAGATATATAGCCCCTTGAAAAGTTCTTTTCGCCCTTCAAAAATATCTTTGAGGGTATCCAGAAACAGGCTTTTGCCGAAGCGCCGGGGACGGGAAAGGAAATAATATCGCCCTCCAGTAATTAGATGGTACGCCATTTCCGTCTTATCAACATAGACGAAGCCTTCATTTATGATATCGCGAAAAGTCTGTATTCCGATAGGAAGTTTTTTCATAATCCTGCATTTGAGGTGCTAAGGTACTGGAAACAATTTATATTGTAAAGATCCCTGTTTCGAAGTGTGTATTACAAACTGCACACTTGTGCTTGGATTAAAAAGCATTTGCATTCACAACAGAATTCATATTTTGACTAGCCTTACTTTTTGGTAATGCCCCAAAAAGTAACAAAAAAATAGTGCTCCAGGAACAAAATAAATCCGGTATAGAGTGTACATTTAATACTGGATGAACTCTGTTTCTGAAGCACTACCTTACCCCTCTTTCGACCAATTTTCTGGATTTTCGTATGCGCACAGAGACGACTTTGTATTCGGGACACATGGTTTCTTTGTCTGCCACATCTCCCGTGATGTTATTGATCATGATATCCGGAAAGTGAAAGGTCGAACTAAGGACGCCGGGGTTGACATCTGTAGTGATGTGTGCCTTGATATCCACTTTACCTCTGGGTGACTCCACACACACGAAAGCCCCGTCTTTGATACCATTCTTGGCGGCATCTTCCGGATGGATCAATAGCAAATCCTCACCAACAATCTGCTCGTTACCGGTGCGGCGCGTCATGGCCCCGCAGTTGTAGTGTTCGAGCACACGGTTGGTCGTCAGGATATAAGGAAACTTTTCGGCGTGGGTGGTGACTTCCGGCGAATCCTCATAATCGTGATACAACAACCGGCCCAAACCCCGTTTAAACTCGGTAGAGTGAAGGATTTTGGTATCTGTTCCATCCTCAGCAACCGGCCATTGCAGGCCATTGGTCGATAGTCTTTTCCAGGTGACCCCGGCGAAGAAGGGCACAATCCGGCTAATCTCCTCCAGCATAACATCCGCGCGATAGGGGCCGGGCTGTTGGTAGCCCATTTTATTCATCATATCGATGATAATCTGGCCATCTGCTTTGGCCTCCCCTACGGGTTCTACCACTTTATTGACCCGCTGGATACGGCGCTCCCCATTGGTGAATGTCCCTTCTTTTTCGAGGAAAGAAGCCCCGGGAAGAATCACATCTGCGTACCGGGCGGTTTCCGTCATGAAGAGCTCCTGTACAATCAACAGGTCGAGTTTTTCCAATGAGCGGATAATGTGTTGGGTGTTGGGGTCCGTTTGGACGACATCCTCCCCGATAATCCACATGGCCTTGAGTCGTTCATCAAAGGCCGCATCTATCATCTCCGGAATTTTTAGCCCCACATGTTGCGGAACCGGTACGCCATAAAACTGATGGTACTTTTGCTGTATTTCCGGATGGGTTACATCCAGATATCCGGCGCCTTGGTGGGGTTGAACCCCCATATCTGCCGCACCTTGTACATTGTTTTGTCCACGGAGGGGATTGACCCCTGCTCCACGTTTGCCGATATTGCCGGTCAACATAGCCAGGTCAGCTATTTGCATAACGCCGTAGCTCCCTTGATAATGCTCCGTGACTCCAAGCCCGTGAAAAGACATGGCAGCATCCGCCGTCGCATAGCATTTTGCCGCCTCGCGTACGAGCGCTTGGGGTACTCCGGTCACTCGCTCCATTTCGTCCACATCAAGCTGTTTGAGTTGCTCTACAAACATTTCATACCCTTCACATCTACGCTGCACAAAGTCCATATCCGCCCACCCTTCGGTGATGATAAAATACATCATCATATTCATTAGAGCGACATTGGTACCGGGACGAAGTTGCAAGTGATACGTCGCGTATTTTGCAAGCGTAGTGCTTCTCGGATCAATTACGATCGAAGGCACCCCCTTCATCATTCGCTGCTTAATCTTGGCGCCGGTCACGGGATGCGCTTCCACCGGATTGGCTCCGACCACCAAAATGCAAGAGGTATGTTCCAAATCTGCTACGGAATTGGTAGCAGCTCCGGTGCCAAAGGTCTGTTGCATCGCATAGGCTGTAGGCGCGTGACACACCCGTGCACATCCGTCGATATTATTGGTGCCCACCACTGCCCGCATAAACTTCTGCATGAGATAATTCTCTTCGTTGGTACAGCGCGATGAGGACACCCCACCGATGGCATCGGGCCCATATGTTGCCTTAATGTATTGTAGTTTTTCTGCTATGAAATCGTAGGCTTCTTCCCAGGAAACACGCTGAAAGACGCCATTCTTTTTTATCAATGGATGGCGAATTCGATCCGGGTGATCGTAGAAAGAGAAAGCATATCGCCCTTTGAGGCAAGTGTGTCCTGCATTTACTTCGGCATCATAAGGGGCCCGGATGCTTAAGATGGTATTGTCCTGTGTATGTACTTCAAGATTGCATCCCACACCGCAATACGTACAAATGGTCCGGGTGACTTCCCCTCTGTTGGCAATGGATTTCGATTGAAATACATCGGAAATGGCAGATGTAGGACAAGCCTGTGCACATGCTCCACACGAGACACAATCCGAGTCAAAAAACGATTGGTCCATCCCCTTGATAATCTGTGTATCAAATCCTCTACCCTTTGCGCTGAGTACAAATTGACCCTGGATCTCGTCGCAAGCGCGCACACAACGGTAACACAAGATGCATTTGGACAAATCAGAAGTCATATAAGGATGGCTCAAGTCCTTCTCTAAATGATTATGGGTTTTACCTATGGGATAGCGCACTTCTGTAATACCTGTTTTAGCCGCCACCGTCTGCAATTCGCAGTTGCCATTGACCTCACAAACCAAGCATTCCAGAGGATGATCCGTCAGGACAAGCTCGATAATATTCTTGCGCAATTTGCGGATTTTGCCGGAATGCGTCGTAATATGTTGCCCTCTGCTGACCAATGTGTGACAGGAAGCCACCACACGACCGGGTGCATCGGGAGCATTGGCCACTTCCACACTACAAACCCTGCAGGCGCCATACGTCTCCAGTCCGGGAGCATCACATAGGGTAGGTATGAAATCGTCGTCTCCCGTGACGCGCTTGGCAAATTCCAAAATGGTTTCCCCCTCTACAAATGCATGAGGCTGATTATTGATATAAGCTATATTGGGGTTTTGAGTCATAACGCAAATCGATTTGAATAAAAGTTATCGTGCCACACCAACGAAGTATCGCTTCATAAAAACACACTATTGATCTGTTAGGGTAAAGGTACGAATAGTTTCTTATTTCCCGGGTAATTGCGGATAATGGGGTGTATGACAAACTGCACATTTTTACAACCTCACCCCCATCCCTACCGCCACGGCGGCACAGGCTATACTACTAAGATACTGCAAGAAAGCTCTTCAAAATTAGAAATAAAAAAGGACGAATATATTTGCGTGGGGCACTGGGGTCGGAGGTCAAAAGACCAAACCGGGACCAATTCTATTAAATGGATGTTTTACCCTGGGAAGAGAGAAGATCTGTGCAGTTCTTTTCTGGAAATAACATATCGTGTAATACACCCCCAAGTTTTTATACACACGAAGTTCTAACAATTTTCTGCATCTTTGCACCTTAAAATACATATATGTTTATCGACACGCATACGCATTTGGATGCCGGTCAATTTAGTGGTGATATCGACAACGTAATCCAAGAGGCCCTCGATGCAAAAGTCCGCATCATGATGATGCCCAACGTTGACGAGACGACGGTAGAAGGAATGATGGCGATCCACGAGACATGGCCTGACCACTGTTTACCGATGATTGGGATTCATCCCACCTCGGTGAAGAAAAACTACCAATCCCAACTCGATTTTGTGCGAGATGAAGCGGCTACCGGGAAGTATTATGCCATTGGAGAGATAGGAATCGATTTGTATTGGGATACCTCTCTACGAAAAGAGCAAGAGCACTGTTTTAGAGAACAAATTGCCCTGGCCGGGGCGTTGGGTTTGCCCATTAATATCCATTCGAGAGAGAGCATTGACTTGTGCATTGGACACGTGGAGGAAATGAAGTCTATTTTTCCTAATCTCACCGGTATTTTTCATTGTTTTACGGGAAGTCTCGAGCAAGCCCGTCGCATCCGGAGAATCGATGGCTTTTTGATGGGAATCGGCGGGGTTATCACGTTTAAGAACTCCAATCTCAGGGAGGTGATTCGTCAAGTTCCCATCGAAGCACTCGTCTTGGAAACCGACGCACCTTACCTCACCCCACATCCGTACAGAGGAAAGCGTAATGCCCCGGGTTATATCCCGTTAATCGCAGCAGAAATTGCCAAGAGTCACAATGTCTCCATCGAAAAAGTGGAGGAAACTACTACTTACAATGCCATAAATCTCTACCAAATTCCCAAAGAATTAATACCGGAATAATGAATCAAATCAAGCGTTATTAGTATGCGGGTTATGCCATTTGTTAATACGGCCAAAAGTGTATTTTTTCATTCTCTCTACTATGATTACCTTTGAGGAACCAAATTTGACAATTTTATGCCAAAAAAAGTACTGATAACAGGAGGAGCCGGGTTTATCGGGTCGCATTTATGTGACCGTTTTATAGCTGAAGGATATGATGTTGTCGCCATGGACAACCTGTTGACAGGGAGTTTGTCCAATATCGAACATTTGTTCGGCCACCCCTCTTTCACCTTTTACCACCACGATGTCAGTACTTTTGTACATGTGCCGGGCAACTTGGATTATATTCTTCATTTTGCATCTCCGGCCAGCCCCATCGATTATCTCAAGATGCCGATTCAAACCCTGAAAGTGGGGTCTTTAGGTACACACAACTTATTGGGTCTTGCAAAATCCAAAAATGCACGGATACTTATCGCTTCTACCTCAGAAGTTTACGGCGATCCACAAGTGCATCCCCAAAAGGAGACGTATTGGGGGCATGTCAATCCGATAGGCCCCAGGGGAGTATATGACGAAGCTAAGCGATTTCAAGAAGCTATAACGATGGCTTATCACACCTATCACGGGTTGGAAGTGCGCATCGTTCGGATATTCAATACCTATGGCCCCAAGATGCGATTGGATGATGGACGGGCGCTACCGACATTCATGAGCCAGGCATTGAGAGGAGAAGACATCACGATCTTTGGGGACGGGAGCCAGACGAGGTCATTTTGTTATGTAGATGATTTGGTGGAGGGGATTTACCGGCTATTGTTGAGTGACTATTCTCTTCCGGTCAATATAGGCAATCCGGACGAAATCACCATCAAGGCGTTTGCAGAAGAACTTGTCGAGTTGACCAAGACAGGTTCCAAAATCGTATATCGACCGCTTCCGAAAGATGATCCACAGCGCCGGAAGCCCGATATTACTCGAGCGCGGGAGGTTTTGGGATGGTGTCCGAAAGTATCCAGATCAGAAGGACTCAAGAAGACACTTACCTATTTTAAGCGGGCTGTGGGTGTAGAGTAACCTGCTTCAATTCATTTAAAATAATCTATGAGCAAGAGAAAAATATTAATAACAGGAGGAGCCGGATTTATAGGTAGCCATTTGGTAAGGAGAATGGTATTGAGGTATGAGGATTATGAAATATACAACCTGGACAACCTCACGTACGCGGGCAATCTCGAAAATCTGAGGGACATCGAATCCAAGGCCAATTACCATTTCATAAAAGCGGATATCAACGACTTCGAAGAGGTTAAAGCCCTCTTCGATCGATACCGGTTTGATAGCGTTATTCACTTGGCTGCAGAATCGCATGTGGATCGCTCCATAGAGGATCCTTTGGCATTTGTGCATACCAATGTCTTGGGGACCATGCATTTGCTTTACGCTGCCCGGCAAACGTGGAAGGACGATTATACCGGTAAGCGGTTTTATCAAGTGTCAACAGATGAGGTATATGGTAGTTTGGGAGATACGGGCTTATTCCGGGAAGATACCGCCTACGATCCCCGTTCTCCATATTCCGCCTCAAAAGCCTCCGCAGATCACTTTGTCCGGGCGTATTTTCATACCTATGGCATGCCCGTACTCATCAGCAATTGCTCCAATAATTACGGCCCTTATCAATTTCCCGAAAAACTCATTCCCTTGGTCATCAATAATATTTTACACCGCAGGACCATCCCCGTGTATGGCGATGGGTCCAATGTCCGCGACTGGCTTTGGGTAGAAGATCATGCGGAGGCCATCGATGTTCTGTTTCACAATGGAATAGAAGGGGAAACCTATAACATCGGGGGGAATAACGAAATGCAAAACATAGAGCTGGTGCATCTACTGTGCGATATTACCGATGAGATGCTGGGAAGGCCGGTGGGAGACAGCAGGGCCTTAATCACCTTTGTCAAAGATCGTCCGGGACACGACCGGCGTTATGCCATCGATGCATCCAAAATAAAAGATACTATGGGCTGGGAACCCGGCACGACACCCGAAGTGGGTTTCAGAAAGACCGTTCGTTGGTACTTGGACAATGATTCGTGGTTGGATGCCGTTACTTCCGGCGAGTATTTAAAATATTATGAAAAACATTATCATGCACGTTAGCCATCTAATCCATTATTTTACCGGAATTTTTATTTTGGTCCTCTCCATGGGTTTTGGACGCCCTGCGGTCGCTCAAACCATTGATGAGGATTTGATTCGCAAAGAGCTCAAAGGTAGAAATATAGACGAAGGAGAACTCACCTCCAGGCTGGAGGAAAAGGGCATCGACACCCAAAGCCTCTCCGAAAAAACTCCGGAGGAACTGCTCGAACTCAAAGGGGTGGTAGAGGAGACTATCAAGGAGATGGAAGCTGAAAATGAAGGGCAACACACTTCGGCAGAGGAGCATCCTATGATACAGCAGGATTCGATTCCTCCCGCTCCCAAAGATGCTGTCCCATTAACTCCGGCTGTCACAACACCCGGCAAAGACAAACAAAAAGACGAAATTCCCATCTATGGAAAGTCGGTTTTTGAAGGGAGTATTCCGCTTTTCGAACGAACGGATGACGCCAATGTGCCCCCTTCTTATATACTAGGTGCAGGGGATAAATTGACCGTTTCGATCTGGGGGATTGCCCAGTACAATCGCTCTTTTGAAATCAATCGCGAAGGCTATATCCAGCCCGAACGAATGCCGAGAATTTATCTCAAAGGGTTGACTTTAGACCAAGCCAAAGAAATCCTTCGGGGAAAGTTTAAAAAGTACTATCCTTTCAATAAAAATGAATTTGAGACCTCTCTGAATCACATTCGTTCAATTACCGTCCACATATATGGTGAAGTCAACCGGCCGGGTGGTTTTAATATCCCGGCCACCAATACCGCCCTTAACGCCATTGTAGCGGCAGGAGGACCTTCTAAGCTGGGAAGCATCCGTAAGTTTACCCTACTTCGGGGCAAATCCAAGACGATGATTGATGTGTACCGATGGCTCGAAGACCCCTCCTATGCCGACAAGCTTTATTTGAGAGAGAATGATATCTTGCTGGTCCCCGTTGCCGATAGGATTGTACGAATCACAGGGGCTGTTTATCGCCCTATGAGGTATGAAATGGTAGAAGGAGAGCATCTATCAGATCTTCTTTCTTACGCCGGGGGCCTGCGCCCGGATGCCTACCGCGAAAATATCAATATTATCAGGTATGAGGATGGCAAAAAACGCATAAAAAGTATTCCCTGGAGCAAGTTCCAGCGGCAGCATAAAGAGGTCTTGCTATTGCCCGGTGATATCGTTGAGGTGCGCTCCATAAACCTGGAGAATCGCGACCTCGTAGCGGTGGAAGGTGCAGTCCAGTACCCCGGAAATTATGCATGGACACCGACCACCAAATTAATGGACATCTTGCCCAAAGCCCGGTTGTCTAAAAGTGCTAAAATGGATTTGGCGTATGTCATCCGCACCTTGCCGGACAGCTCTTATGAAATGATAAAGATAGATTTGAACAAGGCAATGGCGGATCCGCAGTCAAACGATAATATTACTCTTCAAGCTAAAGATAAAATTCAAATACTGGATCTGACCAAATTGACTCCCGAACAAACCATAGAAGTAAGCGGTGCCGTCTACAAACCGGGGATATTGCCATATGACAAAACGAAGAGTATGCGTGTCTCTGACGCCATCCTTCTTTCGGACGGATTGAAAGACGATGCGTTTCAATGGGCTTTCATCCTGCGAAAGGACCCAAAAAATATCAATAATACATCCTCCATTCGAATCAACTTGATTCAAGCAATGCAAAACCCCGGAGGTCCGGAAAATATAAACTTGAAGCCTTTTGACCACATAGTGGTAGAGTCCCAAAAGAAGTATCAATCGATGAAATATTATTCCTTGGATGGTGCTGTAAAAACACCCGGAAAGTATTTGTATCATGAAGGGATGACCATTCAAGATGCTGTATTGGTCGCCGGTGGATTGACCCCGGATGCGGACGATTCTAAAATCGATATCTTTCGAGTATCAACGGGTAAAAACGGGTCAACAACACGTGCCATTACCACCTCTTTAATGGGAGGGAAGCAGCAATCCGGCACTATAATGCCGGACGACCGAATCGTCATACGACGCCTTCCCAACTATCAGAAGCAACGCATGGTTTATGTCGCCGGAGAAGTCAAATACCCGGGATATTACGCCCTTACCCAACCCAATGAAAGATTGGCCTCCCTAATAGAAAAGGCCGGAGGATTAACTCCGGCTGCATTCCCGGAGGGAGCACAACTGTACCGAAAAAAAGACAGTCTGGGTTTTGTGGTGGTAAGACTCAATGAAGCCCTCCAACGCAAGCGGTCAAGACATAATATTGTCTTGTCAGAAGGAGACCAAATTACCATACCAAAACTCAAAGATTTGGTCACCATCACCGGAGCTACTAATGCTTCCGAATTGTATTTCGGGGGGAATGAAAAGAAGGAATCCAAGGTTTCTGTTCCTTACATAAAAGGAAAAAATGCCAAGTACTACATCGACGCTTATGCAGCAGGGATTGCCAAATCAGGAGATCGAAACAAAATTACTGTCATTCACCCCAATGGCCGGGTAGAGCACACCAAAAACTATTTGTTTTTCCACAGGTATCCCAAAGTACGCAATGGCTCTGTCATCCATGTCGGGCGCAAAGTTGCCAAGAAAAAACACGGGAAAAAAGAAACGAAAAAGTTTGATTGGGAAAAAGTCGCGGACAATACTTTGCGACAAGTGACTACCATCCTCTCATTGGTGATTCTGGCAAAATCCGCATCGTCTCTATAGATGACCGGAAGAGCCTGTTTTATGATGCCATGACGAGCTCAAATGGAAGGAAAAAGTCCCTTTGATTTATTCTTGCAGGGTTTATACCTGAGGGTCGGTGATTTACCACAAAAGGTGTGTATTTCAAAGTGCACTACCCCAAGATATGGGTTTGCAGCTTCCTGGTCCGGATCCTCTATCATGCCGGAAGAACCCCGACCACTGAGCTGACCGGGGAGCGTTATCACGAATCCCGTCCGAACAACCTCAACCCCTAACCCCTTCCGGTATCACTACTTTTTTTGCTTCTGGGAGCCCTTCTCCCTCATCATGGTACATAATAGATGTCGGAATGGGTTATGAGGGAGAGGTTGGGTGAAGGAGTACACCCGTATACTTGTAAATCCCGTCTAAACAAACTCACCATACACTATCTACACTATTCGTTCCTTTTGTTATATTTGTAGTCGCAATTGTAGCCAGGCCTTCAGTATTATCCATCTATGCTTAAAATAACCAACACATTAGTAAAGCCTTATCTTAAGTATAAATACAAAAAGCTCCGTTATACTTCTGATCATTCGTTGGTCACTCAACACAGTCAATTTAGCTATCTGATATCTCAACTTGCCGAGACTTCCTTTGGGCAAAAATACGGTGTAAAGGAGGATACGGATATGAAATCGTTTGCTCAACGGATTCCCCTACATCACTATGATGATCTCAAACCTCATATTCAGCGTATGATGGATGGCGATGCAAATGTGCTCTGGCCGGGGAGGATAACCATGTTTTCGAAATCTTCCGGGACTACGAGCGACAAGAGTAAATTTATACCGGTAAGCAGTGAGAATCTCTACGGCAACCACATCAAAGGGGCATGGGATACGCTTAGTATTCTCTACAACAACTATCCCGATGTCCGTATTTTTGCCGGAAAGAATTTGATTATTCCGGGTTCCGTCCAACCCTATCCCACTAATCCGGACGTTATTGTCGGTGATATTTCGGCCTTGATGACCTATCATATGCCTATGATCGGACGCCCCTTCTTTACACCGGATATTGAGACGGCATTGATGGAAGACTTCGAAGCTAAAATCAATCTCATGGCTTCCAAATTGTTGGATGAGCCGATTGTCATGATCGGAGGAGTGCCCACTTGGAATGTTGTACTATTCCGGAAGATTCTCAAACTCACCGGGAAGAGTAATTTGCTGGAAGTGTGGCCGGATTTGCAAGCCTATATCCACGGTGGAGTGGGTTTTGCCCCTTACCGGCAGCAATTCGAGCGATTTATTCCGAAGGATGATTTTATTTATCAAGAAGTGTACAATGCCTCCGAAGGTTATTTTGCCACCCAAGATCAAGCCGGTGATGCCGGGTTGTTATTGCTTGTAAATAATGGCATTTACTTCGAATTTATTCCTATCGAACAATTGGAGAAGGAACATCCCGCGGCCATACCTTTGGAGCAGGTCGAAAAAAACAATACTTACGCCATAGTCATAAGTACAAATGGAGGTCTCTGGAGATATATCGTAGGGGATTTGGTCAAATTTGTATCTGTTCATCCATACAGAATTGTAATAGAGGGTCGCACGGCTCAGTTTATCAACGTATTTGGAGAAGAGGTGATGGTCGCCAATACAGACAAGGCCATTGCTGACACTTGCCGGCAGACCCAGGCCAGAATATCCAATTACAGCATCGCCCCCATTTATTTTGAGCCCGGGCAGAAAGGAGGACATCAGTGGTTGGTCGAATTTGAAGTAGAACCGGAGAGTATCGATGATTTTGCACTAAAACTCGATCAAAATTTAAGGAAAATCAATTCTGATTACGATGCCAAAAGGTATAAGGATATGGCCCTTCAACCCTTACAACTCAAAGCGATCCCGCCCGGAACCTTTGTTCGCTGGTTAAAACACCGGGGAAAACTCGGCGCTCAGGCCAAAGTTCCCCGTCTATCCAATGACCGGAAGATCATGGAAAGCATTTTAAAGTTTGTAGAGTATAATGAATAGGAATCTTGAAACTTGGGCTGCGATTCATCAAATTTTTGATGAGCATCTTCCCGCTACCCCACCGGAAGCAGAGGAAGAGATGATGGCTCTCATTACCCATCGAGTCTCCGAATTAATGCGCTCTGATATGGGTTTGCTTCTGTCTCATCTTTACCGGTTGGATGTGGACGAGAGAAAGGTGGACGCTGTGCTTTCCAATCCAAGTTCTTCTGAGTCGGTGGAACGCGATATTGCACTACTCATATGGGAACGTCAAAAGAAGCGCATTCAAACCAAGGCCCTTTTCAAACGTATTGCTTCTCAGGATATTCCCGATGATTACAAATGGTAACTCCAAATGCTACACACGGAAGGAATCGTACTTAGGACGGTAAAATACGGGGAAACCAGTTTAATTGCAGAGGTACTCACCCTCGAAAAAGGCCTGCAGAGTTTTATTATTGGAGGTGTCCGCACGGCCAGGGGGGGAAGAAAAAAAAGCATTTCACAGCTGATGTCTATTATTGATATTGTCAGTTATTACAGTGAGCACAAAACATTACACCGCGTAAAAGAAGTAGGATACCACTATCTCTACCGCCACCTTCCCTTCGATTTGGTCAAGAGATCCGTCGGATTGTTCTTACTTGAAATGGTCCGAAATACGATCATAGGGTCGGAATATGAGCCCGGTATGTACCATTTCATAAAAAAGCAATATATCTATTTGGATATGCAGGAAAAGGTCCCCGCGACTTTTCCCTTGGTATTTATGCTGGATTTTACCCGGTATTTGGGATTTTACCCGGGACCGTACCATGGGCAAGACGATTACTTTGACCTGAGAAACGGCATCTTTACTTCCTCCGTACCGGATCATGTGGAATATGTATTGCCCCCAACTGCTGAAGCGTTGGATAAATTGAGAACCATCGATCCAAGCATGCCCAATCCTTACTTCAATCGACCGGTCCGGGATGATTTGCTCACCTTGTTATTGGATTATTACGCCATTCAGATCGACCATTTCAAAATGCCGGTGTCCTTGAGTATATTGAAAGAGTTACTGCATGGACCGGAACGATCTTAGCATTAGGTTCTATGGTGAGGCCATTATCCCAATAAATACTTCCTGTTTCCAAAAAATTTTACTTCGCTCTGTAGATTATTAATCGTTATGAAATACCCATCTTTGCGCTGTAAAACAATGTACCCCCCGGTAGTGCTACGTATGGGATGCCTCTCATAATACGGTGCCGGGTTAGTTACAAAAAATAGAGGGTATGCAGGAGGTATCATATGACAGAAAGATAAAGTACGACAGGAGTGGTCTGAGTGACGCTTTGCTCCTCGAGTTGTACTACAAGATGCTCACCCCACGCCTTATCGAAGAGCGGATGCTGTTGGAGTTGAGAAGTGGGACGGTGAGCAAATGGTTTAGCGGTATTGGTCAGGAGGCCATTGCTGTGGGAAGCACCATGGCGATGCTACCGGATGAGCACATATTCACCATGCACCGCAATCTCGGGGTTTTCACCACACGGAATGTTCCCCTCTTGCGTTTATTTGCCCAGTGGCAAGGAAAAGAGGAGGGATTTACACAGGGGAGGGACCGTTCCTTTCATTTCGGGGCGCCGGAGTATCATATAATAGGGATGATTTCGCATTTGGGGGCGCAGCTCTCGGTAGCGGACGGAGTGGGATTGGCTTATAAAATGCGGCAAAACCAAAAGGCGACACTGGCATTTACCGGAGAAGGGGGAACGAGTGAAGGGGAGTTTCACGAAGCCTTGAATACCGCAGCAGTCTGGGAGCTACCGGTCATCTTTTTGGTCGAAAACAATGGATATGGGCTTTCGACTCCTTCTTCCGACCAGTTCAAATGTGTGGATATTGCCGACAAGGGCCAAGGCTATGGTATGAAAAGTACAACCATCGATGGCAATAACATCCTGGAAGTCTATAAAACGGTCCGTTTGCTGGCAGAAGAGGCACGTCACCAATCTACTCCGGTACTGCTCGAATGCAAGACCTTCAGAAGGAGAGGACACGAAGAGGCTTCCGGGGTAAAATACGTTCCCAAAGAACTCATCGCCCATTGGGAAGCGCGCGACCCCATAGCCAATTATGAAGCCTTCTTGATAGAGGAAGGCCTTTTGGATCCTCAGGAAGCGGAGGCGCACAAAGCCCGTATGAAAAACGAGATTAAGGATGCCTGGAAAGAGGCCGGCGCCCTTCCCCCACTGGAGAGCAGCCGGCAGAAAGAGCTGAATGAGGTCTTCCAGGCCAACCATTTCATACCCCATCCCCCCTCGTCTTCACAAAGAGAAATGCGGTTTGTAGAGGCGATTAAGGATGGATTGGACGCCTCGATGCAACGATATGACAACCTCATCCTGATGGGGCAAGATATTGCAGAGTACGGTGGAGTATTTAAGGTGACGGAGGGATTTGTAGAGCGATATGGCAAGGACAGAGTCCGCAATACGCCGCTTTGTGAAAGTGCCATCCTGGGTGCTGCATTGGGTCTTTCTATTGAAGGGTTTAAATCCATGGTCGAAATGCAATTTGCAGATTTCGTCACGGTCGGATTTAACCAAATCGTAAATAACCTCGCCAAGGTACATTACCGATGGGGCCAACCTGCAGATGTCGTCGTGCGTATGCCCTCCGGTGGCGGTATGAGTGCAGGACCGTTCCACAGTCAGACCAATGAGGCTTGGTTTGCCAATGTCTCAGGGTTAAAACTGGTGTATCCCTCCACACCGGAAGACGCCAAAGGACTGCTCATAACAGCTATCGAAGACCCCAATCCCGTGATGTTTTTCGAACACAAAGGCTTGTATCGAAGCATAAAATCCATGGTCCCTGAAGGCTATTACAACCTCCCATTTGGGCAGGCGAGATGGGCCAGGGAAGGAGATGCCTTGACTATCGTTACTTATGGCATGGGCGTACATTGGGCGCTTACGGCACTCGAAGAATTGGGCGTTTCAGCAGATGTACTCGATTTGCGCACACTGGTTCCACTCGATAAGAATGCCATTCGGCAGTCAATTATGAAGACCGGAAGAGTGCTCATATTGCATGAAGATAGTACCTTTGCAGGGTACGGGGCAGAGCTTGGAGCACTCATCGCGGAAGAGATGTTTGAACTGCTGGACGCTCCGGTTATGCGGGTGGGCAGTATGGATACCCCAATACCGTTTAACGATAGACTGGAGCAGCAGTACATGGCCAACAGTTTGCTTACAGAGAGAATAAAACAACTATTGGCGTATTAAGAGGGACATTAATCCCATCTGCCATTACCGGATAGGGGCCATAGGGCTGTAACCATTTGTATTTAGCTTTAATAATTAAAAATAACTATGAGTTTAAAAGATGTCGTTTCTGTGAGTGGACTCCCCGGATTGTATAAGCTGGTGACACCGCGTTCTAACGGATTAATTATACAAGATTATGATACGGATAAAAGGCGTTTTGTCTCTGTGAGAAAACACCACATCACCCCCTTGGAGTCTGTGTCTATCTATACGGTGACCGATTCGGTAGAGATGAAAGTCATCTTCAGAAGAATGATCGAACAATTGGAGGACAATCCCGTCCCCAACCCCAAAGCCCCGGAAACAGAGATTATGGAATACTTTGAGGATATCGTTCCCGATTATGACAAAACCCGTGTTTATCCCAAAGATGTGAGAAAGGTGATCAAGTGGTTTGGATTTTTATACGAAAGAAAACTGCTGTTGGCCGGCGACGAAGAAGAGTAGGGACAATAGACCATTGGCCGGTCAATGACGGAGAATCCCGAATGTATTCTTTATATATATTATAGTTAATATTAATATATAACGCAATATATATTAAAGCAAGTCGTTATCTTTGCACCATGAGAAAGAAAGAACGCGTATTGGTTGCCATGAGTGGCGGTATCGATAGTACCGTGACTGCGCTTTTGTTGCACGAAGCCGGGTATGAAGTCATAGGGATCACGATGAAAACCTGGGATTATGCCCAGATGGGCAACACGGGCAAAAAAGAGACGGGCTGTTGTAGTCTCGATTCGATCAATGATGCGCGCGCTTTGGCAGTTCAGGAGGGTTTTCCCCATTTCATACTCGACATAAGAGAAGAATTTGGTGATTTTGTCATTGACAATTTTGTGGAGGAATACCTCGCCGGGCGCACCCCCAATCCCTGTGTTCTGTGCAATACGCATATCAAGTGGGAGGCGTTACTCAAACGTGCAGATATGTTGGACTGTCCCTATATTGCCACCGGTCATTATGCGATAAAACACGAGAAGAACGGGCGGTATTATGTTTCTAAAGCCAAGGATGATTTAAAGGATCAATCCTATGTCCTATGGGGACTTTCTCAAGATTGTCTCCGTCGTACCCTCTTTCCGCTTGGAGAGATGACCAAGACGGAGGTGCGTCAGGTAGCTGCAGACCGGGGTTATACCGAATTATCAAAAAAGGGGGAGAGTTACGAAATATGCTTTGTCCCGGACAATGACTACCGCGGCTTTTTAAAACGGCGGGTGAAGGGCTTGGAAGAAAGGGTATCCGGTGGGGTATTTGTGGACAAAACCGGAAAAGTATTGGGCCAACACGAAGGGTATCCATTTTACACCATTGGGCAAAGACGGGGATTGGGGATTGCGACAGGGGAGCCCATATATGTCACACATATCGATCCGGATACCAATACCGTCACGCTCGGGCCGGCAGAAGAATTGCTCAAGACCACGATGAAGGTGTACAAAACCAACTTAATGAAATACCCGGAATGGCCGGTAGAGCGCGAGCTCATAGCCAAAGTGCGTTATCAGGACAAGGGAACTCCGGCGGTAATATCCACGGAGGAAGATGGAACATTGCAGGTTACCTTTTATGGTGAGGTGCGCGGTATTGCTCCAGGTCAATCCGCTGTCTTCTACGACGGCGAGGATGTCATCGGCGGAGGTATCATCAGTAGATAAATAACAATCAAAAGGATTATTATGAATAAGATCGCTTTTTTATTTTTCATCAGTTTTACCCTTTTTACTTCCTGTCAAAAACAAACCTTTAAGAATATTGATGTGGAGGAGGTATTGGGAACAGATTATTTTCCTTTGCACATCGGGGATTGGTGGGTGTATCAGGTGGATTCTATTATTTACGATTTGGAAAAAAACAAAGTTCTACACGATACGATTCATACGACCGTCAAACTGATTATTACAGATACCTTTTCCCTTGGAGATGACATCCATGCTTTTAAAGTCGAACGATTTCAGCGCGCATTTGACTCGGCTCCCTGGAAGGCTTTGGATAGTTGGTGGGCTGCCAAGGATGAGGTCGGAGCTTGGAGTAATGAAGGCAATCTGCTCTTCCAAAAACTCACTTTCCCCGTCAAAATAGGAAGAAGATGGGAGGGTAATGCCCACATCGGGGAACATGTCTCTCTTATGGTTCACGAAGATATTTTAGAACAGGTATTTGACGGATGGACCTACAGGTATGTTGCTTTAATACAACCGGAAAAAATTGGTGGAGTCTCCTATGACGATGTCATCACTGTTCGTGAAGTGGATAATACCCTGGATGCTCCTCCTTCATTTGACTATCAAAAGGCCTACTCCAAATACGCTAAAGGGGTGGGATTGGTTTATAAGAAGTGGATATTACTCCATGACATAGATACCTCTCCCGATCCGAGCATCCCATTTGCAGACAGGGCCGAAGAGGGCTTTTTCCTCGAGCAGACCCTTCTCGAGTATCATGTACAATAATATTATATGTTGGACTTAATCGAAATCGGCCGGGTGCATAAACCCCATGGGCATCGAGGCGCTTTGCGCATTACGATTGAGACGGAAGGGGATATCCTGTCGCAAGAATCATCATTTTTATTTTTAGAAATTATGGGAAGCCGGGTGCCATACAAAGTCCAATCTTACAAAGAATCTGAACCCGGTTCTTATATCATCAAACTGAAGTACATCGATACTCCGGAGAGCGCTGCCGATTACGCCAATTCCCCGGTTTTTGTCGAGCGGGAGCGTATCGGAGGGATGGTGTCAGACCATTATTATCCCGTACTAACCGGTTATAAGATTATTGGTACCGATAACACTTTTACCGGCACTATCGTAGATATTATGGAATACCCGCAACAGATAATGGCCAAGGTCTCTGTCAGTGGTCACAAGAGCGAATGTCTCATCCCTTTGGTCGAACCATGGATTGTTCATATCGACCACGACAAAAGGGAGTTGACCATGGATTTGCCTCCGGGATTGGTGTGATAGACCATCAAATACAGACCGGGAGGTCTATTTCAGAGCCGGTATATAAGAGATTGGATTTACCTTATAGCATATTTGGGTACAAAACAAAAGGGACACCTGATGGGCGTCCCTTTTTGTAATTATCATGAAAGCGTTTACATCATTCCCGGCATTCCACCGCCGCCCATTGGAGGCATAGGAGGAGTATCCTCCGGAATATCAGTAATAATTGCTTCTGTTGTTAGTACCATACCGGCAATAGATCCGGCATTTTCGATAGCAACACGGGCGACTTTTGTGGGATCAATGACCCCGGATTTTTTGAGATCTTCAAACTTTTCCGTCTTGGCATTATAACCGAAGTCTCCCTTTCCGTTCTTCACTTCTTGTAAGATGACACTGCCTTCTTGTCCGGCATTTTCAACGATAACACGAAGCGGCGCCTCCAAGGCTTTTCGGACAATCTCTACACCGGTCTTTTCATCGTCATTGGCGGCTTTCACCTTGTCGAGTGCGACAGATGCTCTTACATAAGAAACGCCACCACCCGGGACAATGCCCTCTTCGATAGCAGCTCTTGTAGCATGTAGTGCATCATCTACCCGATCCTTCTTTTCTTTCATCTCAACTTCTGTAGCAGCACCGACATAGAGCACGGCAACACCACCTGCCAATTTGGCAAGTCTCTCTTGAAGTTTTTCCCTATCGTAGTCCGAAGTAGTATTCTCGATCATCACTTTGATCTGTTTAACTCGGTCATTGATAGCATTTTTGTCGCCTTTTCCATTGACGATTATGGTGTGGTCTTTGTCGATAACCACTTTCTCTGCCTCACCAAGATGACTGAGTTCTGCTGTATCCAGTTTGAATCCTTTCTCCTCGGAAATAACCGTGGCACCAGTCAGAATCGCGATATCTTCGAGCATAGCTTTTCTTCGATCTCCAAATCCCGGAGCTTTGACGGCTGCTACTTTCAATTGTCCGCGAAGCCTGTTGACCACCAAAACCCCTAAAGGTTGCGAATCCACATCCTCAGCAATAATAAGTAATGGCCTTCCTCCTTGAACAGCCTTTTCAAGAATCGGCAATAACTCCTGAATATTATTAACCTTCTTATCTGTCAACAAAATGAGTGGATTTTCATACTCCACGATCATTTTTTCAGAATTGGTAATAAAGTAAGGAGAGAGATAACCTCTGTCAAACTGCATTCCCTCTACCACATCTACGTAAGTCTCTAACCCCTTGGCTTCTTCAACGGTAATCACACCTTCTTTGCCTACTTTTTCGATAGCAGTAGCGATGAGTTCACCAATCGATTCATCGTTATTGGCTGAGATGGAAGCGACTTGCTTGACCTTCTTTAAATCATCATCGACTTCCTCCGAAAGCCCCTTCAGTGCTTCTGTTATCGCTTTGACGGATTTGTCGATCCCTCTTTTGAGGTCCATGGGGTTAGCACCGGCGGCAACGTTTTTCATACCGGCATGGACAATAGCCTGAGCCAATACCGTAGCTGAGGTTGTTCCGTCTCCTGCCTGATCGGCAGTCTTTGAAGCCACTTCTTTAAGAAGCTGAGCACCCATGTTTTCTACCGGATCCTCTACTTCTACTTCTTTGGCTACGGTAACCCCGTCTTTTGTGACATGAGGAGCACCAAAACTCTTTTGGATTACGACGTTACGCCCCTTTGGGCCCAAGGTCACCTTAACCGCATTGGCCAAAGTATCAATGCCACTTTTGAGCTTTGCTCTGGCATCTGTGTCAAATGTGATTTGTTTTGCCATATCTTAAATATGTTTTTATTTGTTTATGAAATATAAAAATATTGTGGGGTGTTCCCCTTACAAACAGATGAATTTTAGTCGATTACGACCAAAATATCATCCTCTCTCATGATGAGATAATCTTTCCCTTGGTAATTGATCTCCTGACCTGCATATTTGCCATAGAGAACAACATCTCCGGTTTTAACCGTCATCGTTTGGTCCTTTTTACCGGGCCCCACTGCAATAACTTTCCCTTTTTGGGGCTTTTCCTTTACGGTATCGGGAATGATAATCCCTCCTTGGGTCTTTTCTTCCGCCTCAAAAGGCTCAACCACGACTCTATCTCCAATTGGTTTCATATGAAATATTATTTTTGTTAAATAAAAAGCTTGCACGCTACCTTGTATCAATTTGTGTGCCGCCCTAAAAAAACTGACAAAATTGCAGTTTTATGTGACAGTATGAGTCTATTCGGGTTAGTAAAACGTCATAATTCACTTTTTAATGATTGTTTTGATCATCAAAGAATCCCTCCGGTCTTTAGAACCATTAAGATCAAAAAGACGAAATATTATGATATGAGATAGCGTTTGATAGCTTTACAGGTAATTCGAGAATGGGCTAAAAACAATATTTTTTGTTAATGATGCTTTCTTGATTTTTAATTACTTTTGCGCGAATTATACAAAGCGAATGAATTCACCAAAAAACCTCGTCGATGTTATAGGGCTATTATACAAATGGCGCAAGCCCATCCTAACCGTCACTATTATTGCTGGGATTTTAAGTGCTTTGATAGCCCTCACCATCCCCAATTACTATAAAGCAACCACAACTTTTTATGCTGCAAGTCCGGACTTATCCAAACCGAGCAGGGTGTTTGGGTATTCTTCTTATGATCTCAATTATTACGGTACGGGTACAGACATCGACCGGTTATTGACTATTGGGTTCTCGACGGAGTTAGCGGAGTTTCTCATAGACTCCTTTAATCTTTATCAGCACTATGATTTGGATACTTCGGACCCAAAGTCTGAATTTCATATCAAACAAATGATATCGGACCACTATAATCTAAAGAAGACGGAGTACGATGCGATTGAGCTAAGTATGGAAGATAAGAATAAGTTTTTAGCTGCTGAAATGGCAAATGCAGCGAGAGACCGCATCAATTATCTTGCACAGGATTTGGTCAAAACCAGTCAAAAAAATGTCCTCAACACATTCAAGAGTAGCATCGAACAAAAGCAGAGCTATCTCAATGCCATTGATGACTCTTTGAGAAATGTGCGCGTATTATATGGGATATTTGATACTAAGAATCAAGCAGAGTTACTTTCTCAGATGGCAACAGAGACAGAGACTAAGCTCATCGAACTGGAAGCAAAACTTAATTCTCTCCGACACCAAAGGGGGGTAAGACGAGATTCTATTTTGTTCTTGCAAGCTCGACTAACAGGTCTACGGAAAAAATATGACGAATTAACTCTACCGGAATCGAAGAGTGTTTATAACTTATCCAGGTTTAACAAAGGAAAAGGTATAGTGGACTACCTCGAAAATCAGTACGACGCTACCTCCAAACAATTAGGATACGACAAGATCAGATACGAACAGTTTAAAACCGTTTTTTCCAGCCCGTTTTATGCTATTCACTTAGTTGAAAACGCCTCTGTTCCCACTGTCAAGTCAAGACCTAAACGGATGATTATAGTTTTGATGAGTATGGCAATAGCTTTTGTTTTTAGTGTAATTATTGCTCTTCTGATAGAATCATATAGGAATGTTGACTGGAAAAAAGTCTTCGATGCTTGATGCATTCTTTCCCAAGCATTTAGACAAGACCTACACGGCTTTTTTTTATCTACTCGCTATCGTATTTTTTATGGCAGAGGTCGGATACGTGCTTGAAAACCGGCTGTTATTTTTATCTATTCCCTTTGTGGTATTAGTCATAGGGGTCTTTATCCTCGATATTAAGGTAGTGTACTATTTGCTATGGGCGACCATCCCAATATCTATTCAGTATTCATTTCAAAATGGTCTGAGCACCGATTTACCTACAGAGCCCTTGATAGCTCTCCTTATGTTTGGATTGATAACTATGGGTATTAAGCATTTTCGGTCCGTACGGGCTGACTATCTTTTGCACCCTATATCCATCTTTTTAATATTACACTTTTTATGGATTGGACTAACGGCTTTAGTTGCTGAAAATTTTGTTATTGCAATCAAATTTCTACTTGCTAAAACATGGTATATTGTTACCTTTTACATGGGCTCTCTTTATCTTCTGAGGTCACTAAAAGATTACAAAAGATTAGTGATAACGATATTGGTACCATTGACTTTTATTGTATCTGTCATATTAGTAAAGCATGCTATAATGGGGTTTACCTTTATGTCTGCCAATTATGTAATCAACCCTTTTTTTCGCAATCATGTAGATTATGCTTCATTATTGGTGGTCTTTATCCCTTTCGTGTGGTATTACTACAAACTTCCACAAACCACCAATTTTTACATTAAGGCAGCACTAGTTTATTCTTTTCTTATACTTATAGCCGGCATTTTTTTTTCCTATACGCGTGCAGCTTTTGTATCATTGGGCTTAATTGTAGCGGCGTATTATTTGATCAAATACCGTTGGATGAAGTACGCATTGGTATTGACATTGATTCTGTCTACACTTTGGATTTCGAGTTTGATAAAGAATAATAGGTATCTCAAGTACGCACCTAATTTCGAACAGACTGTGGCCCACAAAGACTTCGAATCCCTTCTTTCAGCCACCTATAAGTTAAGGGATATATCGACTATGGAGCGCGTTTATCGTTGGGTTGCAGGATTTCGGATGATCAGAGACCATCCTTGGATGGGGTTTGGACCCAATGGATTTTACCCCAACTATCGCCCTTATACTATTCGCGCTTTTGAAACCTATGTCAGTGATAATCCGGAGAAGTCCGGAATCCATAATTATTACTTAATGACAACTGTCGAACAAGGGATTCTCGGATTGATTATTTTTTTGGTAATGAGCCTTTTTGTACTTATTTATGGAGAGCGTTTGTACCACTCTATTCGTGAGTATGGTTACAAATTACTGGTGATGGCCGCATTAATGTCTCATGTGGCCATACTGTCTATTTTATTGATAAATGATATGATAGAAACCGTCAAAGTCGGTCCTGTTTTCTTTTTGAATCTGGCGATTATCGTCGGTGTGGATATTCGCTTTCGAAACACAAAACCAAGTCGTGTATCTTAGTGTTGTACCAATGGATTTTATGTAGTGTCCGCTGGAAAACAGTTAAATGTTATAAAATGAAAGGACCATTAAAGGACACATTCTTAGTTTTGAAGAGTTTTCTCTCATACACTTACTCAATAGATTAGGGAATTGCTATTTCTACCGGATAGATTACTTAGATTCAAGAATAGAGATATTTCATATCAAGAAACAAGATAAAATAGCGTGTTTTCATTGCGGTGATGACTGTGGGCCGGATCCCATCATATATGAGGAGCATCCGTTTTGCTGCAATGGTTGTCGCTCCGTATATGAAATCCTACAAACAAATAATCTGGGTGGCTATTATAAATACAATACTCAACCTGGAATTCGCCCGGAATCACAAGACGCCGTTAAGTATCAGTTTTTGGAGAGTGAGGAAATCACAGAAGAGTTGTTTGAGTTTAAACAAGGGGATATCAGACGTGTGCGATTATTTTTGCCGGAGATACACTGTAGTTCCTGTATTTGGCTTTTGGAGCACTTGTATAAGATACACGAAGGAGTGCTCAACTCTGAGGTACACTTTGTAAAAAAAGAGTGCTATATCACTTTCAATATCTCAAAAATATCCTTTCGGGAATTAGCCGTTTTATTAGACAAAATCGGTTACCCACCAAAATTTGGAAAGAGAGATACTTCTACTCCTGGACTAAAGACGAGATTTTACCTGCAATTGGCAGTGGCCGGATTTGCCTTTGGCAATATCATGTTGATGAGTTTTCCTGAGTATGTGAGCGTTGACGACTCTTTTGCCACCGGGTTTAGACCGGTATTTAGTTATATTATTCTCGCTCTGTCTATTCCTGTATTACTATACTCGTTACGAGATTACTTGATTTCCGGATTTAAAGCTATCCGAGCCAAAACGGTCAATTTGGACGTACCGATTTCAATCGGTATTATCAGCTTATATCTAAGGAGTTTGTATGACATAATTATGGGTAATGGGCCGGGGTATATGGACTCCTTTGCAGGTTTTGCTTTTTTTCTTTTGATTGGAAAGTGGTTTCAGAATTGGACGTATCAAGCTCTTTCCTTTGAACGAGATTATAAGTCCTATTTTCCGATGGCCGTTATGAAGGTCCACGGAAAGGAAGAGACCATGATTCCAATATCAAGAATAGAAAAAGGGGATGTCTTAAGGATACGCAATGAAGAAATTATCCCCACAGATGCCAAATTGATAGAGGGGAAAGCACGGATCGATTATAGTTTTGTGACCGGAGAATCCAAACCTGTATTCAAAGAAGTTGGAGATGAGCTTTTTGCAGGAGGCAAGCAACTCGGAGGCATAATCACTGTTAAAGCTACAAAACAAGTGAAGCAGAGTTATTTGACCCGCCTTTGGAACCAAAAAGTATTTCAAAAGAAAGTACGAGACAGCTTGCAGGAATGGACGGATCGGTTGAGTACTTATTTTATCGTTGGTGTCATTACCATCGCTATTATTGCGGGGGGAGCTTGGTATTTTATCGACCCATACCGGATTATCAATGTCCTCACCTCCGTGTTAATCGTAGCTTGTCCATGTGCTTTGGCCCTCGCCATCCCTTTTGCTTTTGGCAACGCCATGCGTGTAGCGGGAAGACACAAGATGTATATAAAGAATACATCGGTAGTCGAACAATTGTCCAAAGTTACAGATATTGTTTTTGACAAGACCGGGACCATTACGTACAATCATAAAGCAAAAGTTCATTTTGAAGGAGTTGGCCTGTCCCAAAAGCAGAAGAATATTGTCTTTACCATGGCGCGCAATTCGATGCATCCGGTTAGTGTAGCTATCCAACAGTTTGTAAAAGAACAAGGAGGCAACTCGTGCCAAATTGAGGATTTTGAAGAACAACCCGGTCTTGGGATACAAACAAAAGTGGAAGGTGTATCCTATCGATTGGGTTCTGCAGAGTGGGTCGGAATGGCAACAGGACACCTAACGGAGACCCGGACATATTTCGCTCAGGGTGATCGTGTATTGGGGTATTTTATTCTCCAGAATGTCTATCGAACTGGTTTTGTTCAAGCGCATAAATTATTAAAGGATAAGTACCAATTGCACTTAGTATCGGGAGATAATAACGCCGAGGAAGAAGCATTAAACGCCTTCTTTTCTCCATCCAATATACATTTTAACCAAAAGCCCATCGACAAACTCAAGTATGTAAAAGCAATTCAAGAGAAAGAGGGCACGGTGATGATGTTGGGAGATGGATTAAATGATGCCGGAGCACTGAAGGCAAGCGACGTAGGGGTAGTGGTCACCGAGAATATTTATAATTTCTCACCGGCATCTGATGTTATATTGAATGCAGCTGTATTGTCAAAACTCCCTATACTTTTAGATTTGGGGTCGTTTAGTGTTCGTGTACTGCGCTGGAGTTATGCCTTTTCGTTGCTGTATAATGGAATAGGGATGTACTTTGCCGTCACCGATCAATTGACCCCTTTGGTGGCAGCTATCCTGATGCCCCTCAGCTCGATTTCCGTAGTGATTTTGACTACCGTTTCACTACATTTTTATGAAAAACGCCATTGGATTTAAACGATACAATCATAGATTTATCGGGTATGAAATCGTTGAATCTTGTGCCGGGTCGCAATCCCTTTTATGTTGTCTAATCGGTTTTCTTGTTTTCAAATTACCCATTGAAAGTACAGGAGATGTATTCCTGGAGCACTAATGGTTTAAGTTATTCCGAATAGGGTTATATCCACCTATTTCGACCATTTCATATCAGAGTGAAAAAGGGCGAATTACTGTAATGATGATCACATAAGTACCACCAAACCACCCTAAAGTACATTTGTAATAGTAAAAACTTACAAATGTCAATTTTTTGGATAATGAAAATCATTATTTTAAGTAAGATTCATTACTACCTTTGCTCGCAAAAGGGGAAAAGGCTAAATGAGTGTTATATATATTACATTGACTGTGAGTTTTATTTTGGCAGTGGGTTTTTTAGCGAGCTTTATATGGGCGACTAAGAACAACCAATACGACGATTATGAGGCTCCGTCGATGCGCATACTCTTTGAGGAAGAAGAGATAATGCAAGAAGAGGATAACCGAAGCAAACCAACAAAATCTGTATAAATGGAATTAGAAAAATTTAAGTACGACAACGTATCCGTTCGGAATTTTGCATTTGCAACAATTACATGGGGCGTAGTGGGGATGTTAGTGGGGTTGACGGTAGCCCTACAGTTAGCATTCCCTAATTGGTTTAACGAGTATTTGGGCTTCAAGATACTGGTCTTTGGTAGGTTGAGGCCATTGCACACCAATGCTATCATCTTTGCATTTGTGGGCAACGGGATTTTTACCGGGGTGTATTACTCCTTGCAGCGTCTTTTGAAGACAAGGATGTGGAGTGACAAACTGAGTAATATTCATTTTTGGGGGTGGCAGTTTATCATTCTTTGTGCAGCATTAACTTTACCGTTGGGGTATACACAAGGAAAGGAGTACGCGGAGTTAGTTTGGTGGATTGACATTCTGATAGCACTCATATGGGTGGTATTTGGATGGAATATGTTTGCCACCATTTTGGTGCGACGCGTACGCCATATTTATGTGGCGATATGGTTTTACATAGCGACCTTTGTGACGGTAGCGATACTGCACATATTCAATTCACTCGCTATCCCTACCTCATTAATGCACAGTTATCCGGTTTATGCCGGGGTACAAGATGCATTGGTTCAGTGGTGGTATGGACATAATGCCGTAGCATTCTTTCTCACCACGCCTTATTTGGGATTGATGTATTACTTTGTACCAAAGGCGGCCAATCGTCCTATCTATTCGTACAAGTTGTCCATTGTGCATTTTTGGGCGTTGATATTCTTGTACATTTGGGCGGGACCTCACCACCTTTTATATACGGCATTACCGGATTGGGCCCAGTCTTTGGGTGTTGTATTTTCAGTGATGCTGATTGCACCATCATGGGGTGGAATGCTCAATGGTCTATTGACATTGAGGGGAGCCTGGGACAAAGTAAGAGATGACGTTACGCTCAAATTTATGGTGGTGGCGATTACCGCATATGGTATGTCCACCTTCGAAGGGCCGATGTTGTCCTTAAAGTCCTTCAATGTTATCACCCACTTTACGGATTGGATTGTAGCCCACGTTCATATCGGAGGATTGGGATGGAATGGTATGTTGACCTTTGGTATGTTGTATTGGTTGATCCCGAGGCTATACCGCACCAAGATTTATTCGATGAAGTTGGCCAATGTTCATTTTTGGATTGCGACTTTAGGAATTTTGCTTTGGGCCATTCCGATGTACTGGGCTGGATGGGTACAAGGCCTGATGTGGCAACAGTTTGAGCCTACGGGAGAGTTAACACATAAGTTTATCGACACAGTGACCACATTGCATCCTCTGTATATACTGAGATCATTGGGTGGATTGATTTATTTGACCGGCGCACTGATTATGACGTACAACTTGATAATGACGATAAAGAAGGGGCATTTTGTGGCGGAGGAAGAAGTCGAAGCTCCTGCGTTAACAAAGACCTACAATGCGCCGAAAGGCGAATACTGGCATCATCAGTTGGAGAGAAGACCGGTGCAGTTCTTGATTTTATCGATTATTGTTGTGGCGATAGGGGGCATCGTAGAGATTGTTCCTTTGCTGACAGTAAAGTCCAATATTCCTACCATCTCAAGTGTTAAACCGCTCACTCCATTGGAATTGCAAGGGAGAGATATTTACGTTAGGGAAGGATGTTATTTGTGTCATTCTCAAATGGTACGCCCCCTACGTTTTGAGACTGCACGGTATGGGGAGTACTCCAAACCGGGTGAATTTGTCTATGATCACCCCTTCCAATGGGGATCCAAACGTACTGGTCCGGATTTGGCCAGAGAAGGAACCAAAAAGCTAAAGAAGAGTAACTACTGGCACTTTAATCACTTAAACTTACCAAAGGTTACTTCTCAAGGTTCCGTAATGCCCGCTTATCCCTGGCTACTGGAAGATGATTTGAGTACAGAGCATCTGAGCTCTAAGATTTCGACACTCCGCACTCTTGGTGTCCCATACGACGATGGATATGAAGATATCGCTAAGGATGATTTGAGTGCACAAGCGACAGAAGTAGCAAAGGACATCTTGGAGGAGAATGCTAAGATTAATAACGAGCAATATTCTCAGGAAAAATTGGAATCTCTTAGCAAAAAGGAGATTATTGCCGTGATCGCTTACCTGCAGAGATTGGGTACAGATATCGAAAACAAATAAAACATAGAGTTATGATGCGATTTGTCAGTGGGGTATTTGACGGCATGGATGGTGCGACCATCTACCCCATCTTTTCATTACTGGTGTTTGTAGTCTTTTTTGTACTGCTTTTTTGGTGGGTCGTCCGTTTGGATAATACCACTGTTGAAGAAATTAAAAATATTCCGTTGAACGACAAATAATTATCAATCATGTATTTCATGCTAAAAAAATATAATCGCTTATTTCTTATGGCCCTTTTCTCTATGGTTATCGTAGGACAGGGAGTAAGTCAGGATGGTAAAAAACTATTCAAATCACGATGTGCTGCTTGTCATAATATGAAGCAAAAGCTCGTGGGGCCTGCGCTTAAAGGGGTAGTAAAGAAGTGGGAAGATGCCGGAGAGGGGGATTTATTAAAGGAATGGATTAAAGATCCGACGGCCTTAAAGGAATCCGGAAAATCCAAGATGGCGGAGGCAATTTGGGATTTTTCACCGGCTTCTATGACCCCAAATCCGGACTTAAAGGATGCGGAAATTGACGCGATCATTTCATATATGAAAAATTGGGCTCCGCCGGTTCCCCAAAAGAAGGTCGCTAAAGCAACCAAAGTTGCTGTTACCCCTGTAGTCAAAGACAACCCTACGACCAATAAGATTGTCACTATTTTGTTGTTATTCCTGTTGGCACTCATATTGATTGCCATGCTGGCAGTGGTCAAAGCATTGGGGAATCTCATGAAGAAGAGTCAACGCTTGAATAAAGCAGCTACTGTCTTAGTGTTGCTGGGTTTGGGCCTTTTATACCCTTCAGCGGGACAGGCACAGAGTTCGACTTTCCTCCCCTGGTTGGACCATATTACCAAGGTGGATATTTATATTCTTATAGGAGTTATCGTCATACTATTGGGTGTGCTGCTTTACCTGAAATCCCTTCTTGACCGAATGACAAAAGAAGTGTATGGATCCAAAGCTGCTGCGATAAAAGAGTCTTCGATTATTCATGCCCTGACCGATGCGGTATCTATCGACGAAGAGGAGTCCATCCTCATGGATCATGACTACGACGGTATCCGGGAATTGGACAATTCGCTCCCGCCTTGGTGGTTGTGGTTGTTTTATACTACTATTATCTTTGGGGTAGTGTATATATTCAACTATCATATATTAAAAACAAGTGACTTACAGATTGAGGAGTATGAAAAGAGCATGGCAATTGCAGATGCACAAGTAGCTGCTTATGTCAAGGAGCATGTACCGCAAATAAATATGGATGACTTAACTGCCTTGACCGATGAAAAGTCGCTTAGTGCGGGTAAAAGTATCTTTGAAAAGAAGGGCAATTGCTTCACTTGTCATAAAAAAGACGGAGGGGGACTCATAGGGCCCAACTTGACCGATGATTCATGGATTTACGGCAATGATATTAAAACTATTTTTCATACCATAAAGGATGGAACGGATAAAGGAATGCCACCGATGGGGGGAGCTAGTCTTTCTCCGGTCGAAATCCAACAAGTGGCCTCTTACATCCTGACGCTTAAACCCGCTGAAGGGGGTAAGGCACCAGAAGGTAAAAAAATGTAATCACCATCACAGTTGGACAGGAGAATGAATAAACTATTTACCACAACTCCTGTTTTATTTTTGTAATGACAAATATTGGGGTAAGAGGGTCACCGTGCTTATTCTCTTACCCCGTTTTGTTTAAAACCAGTCAATATCATGTCTCAATCCAACGAAGCTTTTAGGGACTCTATCGCAACCGTGACCAAAGAGGGAAAGCGTATTTGGGTTTACCCCAAGAAACCCTCCGGTCGCTATTACAATTGGAGAAGGATCCTGGCTTTCTTGTTAGTGGCTTTTCTGTTGATTGCTCCGCATGTTAAGTATAAAGGAGAGCCGCTGTTGCTATTTGATATTATCCATAGGAAGTTTATTATTTTCGGCAATATATTTTGGCCGCAAGACTTCTATATTTTTGCTATTGCTATGATTACGGCTGTGATCTTCATCGTCGTCTTTACCATAATTTATGGTCGTGTATTTTGTGGGTGGGTATGTCCTCAGACCATTTTTATGGAGATGATTTTTCGTCCGATAGAGTATTGGATAGAAGGCGACTGGACCAAGCAAAAAAAACTCAACAAACAACCCTGGAACAGAGAAAAAATCATCAAAAAGACGCTCAAGCACGCTATATTTCTCGCTATCTCATTTCTGATAGCCAATACCTTTTTATCGTATATTATCGGAGCAGAAGAGCTTTGGAAAATACAGACGGATAATCCGATGAACCATCTTACCGGCCTGGTGGGAATCATCATCTTTACGCTTTTGTTTTATGGGGTCTTCGCTTTTTTACGAGAACAAGTATGTACGACTATTTGTCCATACGGGAGACTGCAAGGGGTCTTGCTCGATGAACAATCTATCGTAGTGGCATATGACTTTATTAGAGGGGAGAATAGAGCGCGCTTCAAGAAGGGTGAAGACCGGAAGGCGTTGGGTTATGGTGATTGTATCGACTGTAAACAGTGTGTACATGTCTGCCCGACCGGTATAGATATTCGCAACGGCACCCAATTGGAGTGTGTTAATTGTACAGCTTGTATAGATGCCTGTGACTCGATAATGGATAAGGTAGGGTTTGACAGGGGACTCATACGATATGATTCGATCAATGGAATTAAAAAGGGTCAGCGATTCAAGTTTACTGCAAGAGATGGTTTTTATTCTGTCGTTTTGGTGTTTTTGCTGGGAGTATTAGGGTTTTTATTAGTCAACCGCCATGACTTTTCCGTAATCGTAACACGTTCTCCCGGTACGACCCAACGGGCTATGGAGGGAGGTAAGATTGCCAACTTTTATGATGTATCCATCGTCAACAAAACGAGGAAGGATTATGATATTGATATAAAATTAGACAAGGGTTACGAAGGAGAAGTAAAGGTAGTAGGAGACAAAATACGACTGCCAAAAGAGTCACTGACCCATGGTAAGTTTGTACTGATTCTTGATACATCGAAGGTGAAGAGGGGCAAGAATAAAGTCTATGTGATTATTTATGGAAATGGCAAACGGATAAGTAGAGAAAAAGTCATCTTTCTTGGACCATTATTATAAATAATAAGATATGAAGTGGAATTGGGGTACCGGAATCGCTGTATTCATGGCTGTTTTTATGGTTGGAATTTTGTCCTTGGTATATAGGGCATTTCATAATGATACAGACCTGGTCTCACCGGAGTATTATGAGAAAGAAGTGCATTATCAAAAGACCATTGATGCGATAGAGCGCGCGAAGAACTTGGGCATGCAGTTACACATAGATAAACCACAAAGTCAAATGGTAATCTCCTTCTCCAATCGATCAGCGCTACAAGGTGCCAAGGGAGTGATTCATTTGTATCGACCGGATAATCAACGCTTGGACAAGCGATTTGATATGGCTCCGTCTATCCTCGACGGACAACTCGTGATCCCATTAAATGGATTGAAGCGCGGAGCCTATACTGTGAAACTTACGTGGGAGAAACAAGGGGCATCCTACTACTGGGAAAAACAAATATGGCTCTAAGTTATGGAAATGTTGACCATGGCATTTCTCATCGGTTTGTTGGGCAATCTGCATTGTATCGGCATGTGTGGGCCCATCGCACTTATTATCCCTCTGAGCACAACCAATAGGTTGGGACGATTGGTTGGGACAATGATTTATAATTCCGGTCGTGTTCTTTCGTATATGAGTATTGGATTCTTGTTTGGCTTGTTTGGGACCGGCCTACGGATGGCAGATATGTTGCAGTGGACAAGCATCACCATCGGGCTTATACTCATCTTATCCGTCATCGCACCGGCATTCTTATCCAGGGTCAACCCTTTTACAAGCATCACATCATCTTTTGGCCAGTCGATTACCAAAAGGCTTACCCGGCAGTTTAATGATGGCTCCAATGCCTCTTTGTTTACTATTGGACTGTTCAACGGGCTACTCCCGTGTGGTATGGTCATGACAGCAGGACTTGCTTCTGTTCCGTTTGGAGGTGTGATAGACAGCATTATTTTTATGTTGTTCTTTGGTTTGGGCACCTTGCCTGTCATGACAATCCTCCCCATGATATCTCATAAGATAAGCGCATCCGTCCGGACCAGAATGCAAAGATTTGTTCCTTACTTGCTGTTTTTGTTTGGTCTGTTATTTATAGTTCGTGGACTCAACTTAGGTATCCCCTACCTCTCTCCAAAAATAAGTGGAGATAAAACGGAAATCATGTGCGGAGAGAAGTAAGTGGCCTCTGCACAAAACGCCTCAATAGTAGGGAATAACCATGGAGACAGACAGTTTGTCTCAATATCCTCAGATTTCTTTTCGGTTTATCTCATACACTTGTACGCCATCGTTATTGTTGGAGATTACGATCCACCGGTCATTGAGAATGCGCAAGGAACGTGCATCTTTATCTGCCATAAGTCCGGTTTTTGATGGAGGCAACCAATGGAGTTCCTGCCCTTTGTTTTTGATATCCAGTACAAACCCGATTCCCGCATCATGACGTACTGTTTCCACTTCGGCGGGATATAAGTTTCCGCAGCCGATAAGTTCCAACTCCGGATCCTCATCTATATTGACAAACCGGAGGCTTCTTATCGGAGCAAATTGGCATTCCGGCGGAAGGTCCACCATTTCATACCCCCCCTCAGGTGTACTCAAAGCCAACTTGCTATGAAAATCCGTAATTTTGTAGTGAAGGGCTTTCTTTATCTTGTCTTCCGGTAGAATATTGTAGATACTCGCTTTGGCAAAGGCGTCATAGGTGGGAAATTTGTCCTTAATAAACGGCATCTCCTCAGAAGAGCAGTCTTTCCCTCGCGTAGGTACCAGTTTATCTTTGTAATGCTTGGCCAGAACGACATCATTGACCCCGTCTCCATCAAAGTCTTCTCCAAATACTTCAAATGGTTTCTCCTTAGAGGCTTTGTTGAACTTGTGATTCTTCCCCATACAGCCAAACACAAAGTCCGGCCGTCCATCTCGGTTGATATCATCTGTAGCGAGGCTCCACCACCAGCTTCTCGAATTTTGCCAACCGTAATCCGCTGTCTTGTCGGCAAATTTCCCATGGTTATTGATCAATACGGTGATGGGCATCCACTCTCCCAGAGCGACAAGGTCATCGGTATGGTCTCCATTGATATCCACAAAAACGGCATCGGTTACAAGGCCCAACCGGATGAAATCAGGGGCGAGTTCTTCGGTTTTGTCGACAAACTTTCCACCGTTATTCTGGAGGTAATAACTCTTTGGGGGATAAGGATATTTTCCCGGTATGATGCGGCCTCCGACAAAGAGGTCCAAATCCCCATCGGCATCCATGTCATTTGCTAACACGACAGAACCGCTTTGATCTATTTTCGGAAGCGTTCCCGCTTTTGCTTTAGTGAAGTTGCCATTGCCTTTATTGATGTAGAGCCGATCCTGGTAATGCCGGTCTCCGGGGTCAAATTCGCTACCTCCGCTCACCACATACAGATCCAGGTCCTTATCCCCGTCCGCATCAAAAAACACTGCACCTATATCCTCGTAGCTCTTATCTGAAGACCAAGGCTGTGAGGGTCCGGCATGAAATTGTCCATTACTTCCCTGGAGATAAAGTCTTCCGCTTTGGCCAATCGCCCCTCCGATAAATACGTCTTCCAGTCCATCCTCATTGACATCTCCTTTGGCCATTTTTGGCCCATTTTGAGATTCTTTCTGCGGAAGCAAGACTTCTCTCGCAAAATCATTAAATGCATTCTCCTTGTGAACGAAGTCAATGCCTGACCGGGCTGTCTTTTCGACCATTAATGGGGTGGGTAGAGGGGCTTTTTGGTAGGGGGAGGTTTTTTCCTTGGATTGGTCTATGACGAGCATTTGGTCCCCTTTTACATGGTGGAGGGTAGTAACGGTATTGTCCGGCCAAATGATATCCAACTTGTCAATAGCGGTTGCTTTTCCAAGGCCAAAATGGACAATCGGGCTAGAGCTGGATAAATAACCTCGGGTTAATATATGCTCTCGTATTTGAACCTGATCATTAAAATAGGCTTTGATATGTGTTCCTAGGGCAAACTTATTTTTACCTTTTCCCTTTAGGCGGATATTGAGATAGTGATTTGTGTTGGGAGTATTATTTTTATATACAGATAAAGTGTCCCCAAGATTATTGACAATCAAATCCAAATCTCCATCATTATCAAAATCCGCATAGGCTGCTCCCTGGGAAAACCCAGGTTGTCCTAATCCTACATCCTTTGCTTTTTCTTTAAATTCATAGTTGTGTTGGTTGTGGTAAAAGCGGTTGGGAAGTGGGGTTTGTGGAATCTGTTTAAGAAGCTTTAATGGATCAAAGCTATGATGCCCTTTGCTATTAAGAAATCTCCCAAAACTATCGAAGTCGTTGTTTCGGACATCCCGATAGACCCCATTGGTGATAAAAATATCCTTCCACCCATCATTGTCAAAGTCAGCCATTAACAATGACCAACTCCAATCCGTATAAGCCATATGGGCATAATGAGCAATTTCTTGAAATTTCCCCACTCCGGTATTGAGTTGGAGCGTATTGGTCATATATTGATAATAGTTGCCCTTTTCGACATTTTTCCAAAAGGCTTCCGTATTCATGGCTCTCATATTGGTTTTGGAGCGATAGTGATCAGAAGCAGACATGTCCAATGCTCCGATGTCCTGAAACCCATCGTTGTTGATATCTCCCACATCGCTGCCCATTGCAAAGTTGCAGATGTGTTTGACATATTTATCAAGCGATTCGGTAAATGTTCCGTTACCGTTGTTGATGTAGATGTAGTCCGGTTCGGCGTAGTCGTTAGTGATGTATAGGTCAGTCCGGCCATCTTCATTGATATCTGTGGCCAAAATATTTAAGGTGTAGGCCCAATTTTGCAATCCGGCTTCCTTGGTAACATCGATAAAATGTCCTGTTCCATCATTTTTGTAAAGGTGGTCAGAAGTATAATCCGGGCCCTTCTGATTTGCGAATTCGGGTTTTCCGATCAGTCGTTTGTCCGGTGGTTGATTGCCAACATACAAATCTAGGTCTCCATCATTGTCGTAATCAAAAAAGGTGGATTGGGTACTAAATCCCATATCTCCCAAGCCGGATTCTTCTGTTATATCCTTGAACTTCAGTCCGCCAAGATTTAGATATAAAATATTCTTTCTTAGTTCAGGTATAGGTTTATGGCCATTTTTCGAAATGTAAATATCCGGAAGACCATCCCCATTTACATCACCAATGGCAACACCAAAAGACCATTTGCCATCCGGCTTAATACCGGATTGAGAGGTAACATCTTCAAATGTCATGTTTCCCTTATTGATATATAATTTACAAGGCATGATGTTGCCGGTAGCAAAGAAATCTAAAAGACCGTCATTATTAAAGTCGGCAATGCCTATTCCTCCTCCCATATACATTGAGGACCAATACAAATAATTGAACGTTGGTGTTTCTATACACTTATTGACAAAGGTTACTCCGGTTTGTCTTGGTGGCAGTTTTTCAAATATTGGTTCAGCTTTCACAGATGATGTTGTGACTTTTACTGCCTGATTGGAATGGGAAGAATCTGAACAAGACATTAGAAGCGAAAAATTAATCATGCATGTAATGAGTAAAAGTGATAAGTTTGTAGCAGAAGGTTTCATCCGTTATACTATTATGCAAGTAGGTGATAAGGTTATAATATAAGGCCACAAAGCTACTAAAAACATCTGTTATAGAATCATTTTCAGTTATTTAGTACTTGGTGTTACTAAGAAGTTGACCTATCATTCAACAAGTCAAAACATTGTGTATTACAGAACGGAATGATGTGTATTCTGCCCATTCATATTTAAGCACTGCTTACTTCATCTTTTATATATTAAGCATCAGGAGCAGATTAAAAATTTAAAAAAAATCTACTACCTTGCAACGTTTTCCAATTACGTTGCATTATAAGATCAAACGGAGGTAAGATGTATGAAATGTTTGACCGCCTACCTGCTGAAAAGAATTTTTAAATAGGAGACCGACATGATTGTTTTAATCATCAAAGGTTCCATCTGACGTTTAAAGAAGATAAATATCCAACAGATGAAGTGGTTTGTGATCATATTGAGCTTAGTTTTATTTGTCCAATGTCGCAAGGATAATATAAAGCCCACACCTAAGAAGCAACGTCCGGCACATACCAAAGTTTTGGTCAACGCATCAATATTTGGCGTAGTTACAGATGAAGATGGATTGGGAAGGAAAAAGGTCGAAGTCTTTGTAGGCGACCGGAAGACCATTACAGATGATAAGGGATACTTTTTAATCAAAGATGTATTGATCGATAAGGAAGGAGCCACAGTACAGGTAAAATCAAGGGGATATTTTAATAGCATGCGGGTGGTTCGCCCGGATCTGAACGTTACTTCTGCCATATTGATAGAGACGATTGGAAAGAAAGCTCATAACCAAGGGAGCGTTTTGGCAAGCAACGGTGGGCGTGTATTGGCAGATGGGGTGCAGTTGGAGATTCCTTCTAAAGCTATCGTCGATTCCGGGCAAAATCCCGTGGAAGAAGAAGTGTCCGTATTCATTCGTTGGATTAATCCGGAACTAAGCAATACAAATACCTCATTTCCGGGGATATTTCTCGGAGAGGACAAGGAGTATGTTTTAAAATCACTATTTCCTTACGGAATGATTGCGGTGGAGCTGGAGAGGCAAAATGGCGAGGTCTTAGACTTTGCCTCAAACGCCAGTGTTAAAGCACGGATACCCCTGCCCAAAGCCTTGGCCTCTTCAGCCCCCGCAACTATTCCGCTATGGTATTTTGATGTATCTCTGGCTAAATGGGTAGAAAAGGGAGAAGCGACCCTTTCTTCTTCCGGAGATTCCTATGAAGCGCCTATCACTAAGACCGGATATTGGTCTGTTCAAGATAAAAAAAGCCCGGTACAATTTTCTATGCGATTACTCAATGCTTCAGGAACTCCGGCAGATTACTTAAAAGTAACGATAGTCGATAGAGATAGGGTGGCTTATGATGGGGTTTTAGCAGAAGACCTTACCAACGAAAAAGGTGAATTTACGAGTTATTTGCAGGCAGAACACGCGTTTGTATTAAAGGTTTATAACGACTGTGACCAGATTGTGGAGGAAAAAGCTATCGGCCCTTTTCAGGCTGGCCGAAAGGCCGAAATGGGAGATCTTTATTTAGTGAATAAACCCGGAAATACTCCGTTTTCTATTGTAGGCACTTTGTACGATTGCGATTGGAGCCCGATAGCTGATGGTACAGTAAGATTGAATAATTCACGATTTCCGATTACTGCTATCACGGATGAGCAGGGAATCTTCAGCATTGGAGGTTATCTGTGTACTAATGAGAAGTATGTTGAAATTGTCGGATATGATCCTTCAGGAAAAGAAGTATCCGGCATTAATTACCTCCTTCCCTATACAGATGTTTCCCTCGGGCCCCTTCCGGTTTGCGATGCCAGGAGAGATAGCTTCATGGCAGTAAGAGTTGACGGAGAGTGGCACGTCTTGGATGGTGTGTATACTTCTTGGGGGACAGGCAATGATAATTTGGATTGGAGTGCATTATCCCTTGATAGCAGCATTATCCTTACGGTGCAAGTGCTCGAATTGAAAGGGATAGGTGACTATCCGGTTGACACAGTGAAATACAATTATACAGTAGAATTTGAAAAGAAAAATGAGACAGGAAGGGCTGTTAAGGATAGTGCTGTACTTAGGATTATACAAAAAGAGACGCACTCTGTCACAGGAGTAATAAGCCAAGGGCTGATAAGAGTCTATGACTACAATAACCGGCCCTTAAGAGATACCCGAGTTGATGTTTTTTTTAAACTTCCGCTGCCATAATCTCTCAACAATGAATGTAGCTTCGCTCATAAGATTATGTCAGAAGGAGGATCGCAAAGCGCAGGAAGATTTAGTACTGCGCTTTGCCCCTTTTTTATATCCCGTTTGTCGAAGCTACCTAAGAGATGGAGAAGAAGTCAAAGATGTCTTGCAAGATGTCTTTGTTTCTATTTTTAAGAATATCCATAAGATAGACCCCGATACGGATAATTTTAAAGCTTGGATGCGAAAAATAGCGGTCAATCAGTCACTGCAAGTCCTCAGAAGAATGGGACGCAAAAAAGAACTGTTGACAGATGACTACAACGAGATTACAACTCCTAAGGCTCCTGAAGCCTTTGGTGATTTAGAACACTCTGACATCTTCCAATTGGTCATGATGTTGGGGTACCCTTATAAACAAGTTTTTTGCTTGTATGCCATCGATGGGTATAGTCATAAGGAAATCGCTCAACAGCTGGAGATCAAAGAGGGTACGGTTCGCTCTGCTTATCATCGAGCTAAAGAAAAACTGAAAGAAATGATAAAAAAAAGTAACAAACTACAAACATCCTACTTACCCGGTTAAAACTTGAGATTATGAAAAGAGACATTTTTGAAAATAGAATAAAAGAGGCCATGCTCAGCTATGAGATGCCTGTTGATGGTCCGGATATTTGGGCCGGCGTCGAACAAAAACTTTATGGCAAGAAAAAGAAAAGGACCTGGTGGTTATGGTGGACTGGTGCATTGGCCGTCATCTTCTTGTCGGTCGGTGGCTATTTTACGTATTCTTCCAACGGTCCTTCTACCCACCACCCCACTACATCCTTCATAGCGTCCAATGTTTCATCTAAGGATAATGCTACCCTCCATCAAATTTCCTCTCTTGTGGATTCAAAGGGAAAAAAGACCACCAATATCTCTCCCAATTCATCTTCCTCCACCATTTCAAAACAAAACAACCGCTCTCAAGGCAAAATGGCCGAAACCCCTGTTACCTCTCTCCATTCAAATGTCAAAACCGGGACGATTACAAACAAAAATCTTAACGCCCGACAAAGCAATAGTACTCAGACAAAACAGACTTTAAAGCCTAACAAATCATATACTTCTCTCTATCCATTCACTTGGGCACAAGAAAAAGCTCAACAAACACCTAATGTTCAAAGCAAAGACAATAATTCCTCCAATCAAAAACAGACATCTTCAATGAGCATGAACCGTATGGGGCCTATTATTCCGGGATTGCCCTCTTTATCTTCATATCTTGAGTTAGGCAATGAATGGAAACATACGATTCTCTCCTTTATCCTCATGCAGATGATTTATGCAGAGGATGACGATGCGGATCAAAAGCACCAACCCGGGCTCACCCCACATGCACATCTGGGTTATGCATTGTCAGCACAAGCAGGGTACGGGTTTATTCAACGTCAGCTCACGTCGTCAACACCCAATGACGATTATAAAACTTTGAGAGATGCTACGGAGAATACACTTGAGTCCTTGCAGGGGCGTTTGGCTATAGACATTTTGCCGGGCAAACACTGGAAATTTGCCCTGGGATTGGATTTTACCGCTATTAATGAAGAGCTGAATTATACCTACACCGGTTATACCGATGAAATCCTTCGAGACACTATTGTCAAATACTTGAAAGACAATACCAAGAGTATTTCGTATGAGGACAGAAAGGTGTTGTATGATTCGTCCTATCACACTTTTAATTCGCATGAAATGGTCGGCCTTTCGCTACAAGCCGGCTATCGTTGGTCTTCAAATCAATGGAACTTTTCCTTTAATGCCGGTACAAAATACGACATCTGGCAACGTAGCCGGGGTTATCAGACTACACCTAATGGTAAAGTGACGGCCTTTGATACGCGAAGTGACTTGCGTCCACTTTATAAAACCAAGGGCAACCTTTGGGTGACTAGCACCTTTTGTATGGGATACCAATGGGATCAACATCACGAAATGTTATTCTCTCTCTCCGAACAATTTTTACTTAATAATATCGGCAACACTACCTACAACCCGATTCGACAACAATACAATTTGCATGTATTGAGACTGGGATACCGGTATCATTTCTAAAGGGATAAGATGAGGGTTGGGGCAATGAATGGGGGGATAGTTCCAATACCAAAAAAACCTATATCCGGCTCTATTTCTCCGATTCTTGAAGTCACTCCGGAAGTTGAAACAAGAAAATGGTTAGAATCATTACAAAAATTGATCTGTAACATCCATCCCACGGTTTTAACCGTTGGCTAAGTTAACGCCATAGCTCCTTTTAGAGCACCTAAATCATGGAAACAATTAAAAATGCCCGTTTGCAATCGAAATGCAAACGGGCGTTAGAAAAGTGACTAAGAAGGTATTAGTCTATCTGGATTTAATGAAACGGTAAGTTGCATTCTTTAGCCCGTTGGTGACTTTCACGAGATACAATCCTGGGGGAGCAGACCGGATATTAAGTTTTACAATTTGCTCTTTTGTCTCTTTGTTAAGTAATATTTTCCCGTCCAGATTGAGAATTTGTATCCTTAAATCGGAGGTTTCGGATTGTTTAATCACCACGGATTCATCTACCCAGCTGTAATGAATATTATCTACCAGTTGGTTTACGTCTATCACGGCATTCATACATTTTATGGCCTTAAACTCGATTTCTTTGCAACACGGAGGTTGGATGTCATTGAGGCAAATCCTCGCATATTCATAGTCTTTTCCACTGATTGGATAATGACCGATAGATATTTCGCCGTATTTGTCCGAGTGGAAGAAGCCAACGAAACTGTCTCTGTCAAAAACATCAAAAGCAGTATTCGGCAGTGGGGTCTTAATGAAAATGCGGACGGTTTTATGATCCGGATTGCACTCTATCGCTCGTCCGAAAATACTATCCCGATTCAAAGGACAGGGGTCTCCTTTGCAACAAATCGGACCGAAGTTGTAAACAGCGCCGCAATGTTCTTGCCTTCTATCATACATCACTACTTTATACTTTGTGTGGCAATCACCGTGGAGCCCCTCGATTTTTACCGGCAATTGGCTGTATTTGAATGGCCCGTGGAGCTGACCGTTTAGTTGAACAAAAAAGGCTCCATTTCCTCCCATATGGTTTGCTCTAATCAAAATAGCAAAGGTTCCATCACTATGGCACGGGAAGGTGTCCACTGAAAGATCACAAATACTGCAGTCTTCCGAATTGTGGTCGTCTTCACAACACACTTTTCCCAACCCGGTATTCGCTCCACAATTCATATTGACTTCATCCTGTACGATAAACTCATAGGGCGTTTGACAATCCCCCTTCAACCGCAGTTTAACGGGAAGTTGAGAGTATTCGAATGTTCCATAATTTTTTCCATTTCCAAGGATATGAAACCGCTTGCTCGTATTGGAGTGTTGGAATCCGATATAAGCAAAAAAGAAGCCATCATCGTCACACTCCGATTTACGGACGTACATATCGCGAATGTTGCAATCTTCATGGCCACCACAGCAAACTACACCGAGATCCTCCGCCACTGTACATTCGTCTTCCCCACGGTCGAGTATAACAAATTCGTATGGGGTTTGACAATCCCCTTTGAGGCGAAGGTGTACCGGTAGATTAGAGTAATGAAAAGTCCCATAATCGCGCCCATTTCCAACGATTTTAAAAAAAGTACCGGTGTTTATGTGCCTGAAATTGATCGTGGCACTGAAAAAACCACCTGAATCACATGGGCTCTTAATGACTTCTAAATCCCACAATTTACAATCTGTTGAGTCCCCACAGCATTCTATACCTAATTTCTCTGTTAATTGACAATTTCGAGGGTATCGAGAGTCTGACACTTGAATAAACTCCTTAGTCTTACAATCGGCTGTTAGTCCACTTACAGTTAGCGGCAATTGACTGTATTTAAAAGGACCGGCACGATAGCTTTTAGTGGTTACAAAGAAAGATCCAATTTTGTCAACTCCTTTGTGTTTGAAATTGATTCGGACGCTATACTTTTTCTCAGTAGGATAACAAGGCAGTTTTTCGACTTCGAGGTTAGACCAATCACAGTAGGAAGAGTCGCTGCAACATTTGGCTGGAAAGAATAATTCGGTCAAGGCACACTCTCTTTGGCCAATCAATGGATCTGAAACAGTCACGTCGTATTCGCCTTGGCAATTGGCATAAAGACCTTCTATTTTTAAGGGTAAATCACTATATTTATAGTATTTCTGAAGATACACGTTATTAGGTCCACTGCTTCTAACCGTTAATGAGAAATACTTATTTGGAAGGGTTTTATCATGCTTGAAATCAACGAATAAATTATAGACTCCTTCCAATCGGGTGCATTCTACTTCTGTCGTTAAAGAACCCTGAGATTTGTCTATCGGGCACTCCGCCTCTTCACAGCAAATGACCTTCCAATCATAAAACAAGTTGCACATAGGGTTATTCTTATCGCGAAGGATAAAGCTGTAGATGGAATCTTTGGGGTCGCACTCATTCTTCTTTGGGTTAAACCAAAACGGTCTTCCGGAATTGGCAAAGGAAACAACTTCCCGGCCACCGGGACGCTCAAAAACAAGCTCCAGTGAGTCTAAATAATCTGAAGCTTGATAAATAATCTCAAAGAATTGAGTTTTTACTCCGTTGAGGCTGTCAATACAATGGGGAATAACAAGGAATTGCTCTAAGAAACAAGAATCCTCAACCTGTGCTTTAGTATGAGTAGTAAAAAAGCTTAGGCTAATAAAGAATAGTAATAGAATTTTTCGATAAAGCATATTGTAAAATTTTGGGTGAAAGAAAATGAAGTTTGCTCTGAAATATCAAACCTTCTCAGTACGGTAGAGCTAAATATTTCAGTGTAAACTCACAAAGGTTATACTTCTCTTACATCCTAACTTGACAAAATGCTACAGTAAAATCAGAAAATATTATTGCCACATAATAATATGGTTAAAACTATAACCTGGAGCACAAGAGTACTAGATATGATCCCAATTGAATTGGTCGAGGTTTTTAACAGCTGCTTTGGCCAATTCGATGGCATTTCGGATATCGCCTTTGTGGGACATCTCTATAACCTGATGCAAATGCCTCATGGGTACCGATATCGCACCGGCAATTGCACCATTTTTGCCATATCTCTGAAGGGCAGCCGTATCTGTTCCTCCTGCCGGTAGGATTTCGGACTGCCAGGTGATATTGTTTTTGTCTGCTTGGTTGCGAAGATAATGCACCATCCTTTGGTCACAAATCGTTGCGCTATCCATTATCTTGATCGCAGCGCCATTACCGAGTTTGGTGCAATATTCATGAGGTTGGGCACCGGGTAGGTCAAAGGCGACAGTGCCATCTATCGCGAGAGCAAAATCCGGGTCTAAGCTGTGGGCGACTGTCATGGCACCTCTTATGCCTACCTCTTCTTGTACCGTAAATACACCATAGACATCATAGGGGACCTCTACAGCCTTGAGTTCTCTCATCATCTCTGCAATAATGTATACTGCGACTCTGTTGTCCAGACTCTTAGAGTTGACACAATCCCCCATTTCAATCAGGATACGCTCGCGGGTGATGGGATCGCCCACTCTAACAATCTTTTCTACCTTTTCTTTGGGTAGTCCGGTATCGATAAAGAAATCTTTAATCTGAAGGGGTTTGTTCATCTCTTCCTTAGTCATCATATGGATGGGCTTAGAGCCCATCACGCCGATAATATCCTCTTTCCCATGAATAATCACCCGTTGGGCAGTTAGTGTCTTCGGGTCAAATCCCCCCAATGGGTAAAACCGAATAAATCCGTTGTCGTCGATATGATTGACGATAAAACCAATCTCGTCCAAATGCCCGGCTAAAACGATTCTTTTTGTCGAATCCTTTCCTTTTTTTAAGGTAATAAGGTTGCCCATATTATCTATGTAGGCTTCATCCACGTAGGGTCGTACCCACTCCATTACCGTTTTTCTAATGCGGAATTCATGTCCCGGGGCTCCCGGGGTCTCACAAAATAAGCTCAGTGTTGTGACGTCAATCATTTATTTATTTATCTTTTATTTTATACAATACAAAAGCAGGAGGGATATTTCGCAATACGAATTTGATTTTTATGTCTCCAAAGATTTTTTTATATACCTTTTTCAAGACAAGCGAATAATGAATTTGGCTAAAGGCTCCTCCAGATTTTAACACTTTGTTACACAATGTGAGAATGTCCATTGTCATTTCTTTACTAAATGCTACAAAAGGTATAGCAGAGATGATAGAATCGACTTTGGAAATACCATTTTGCTCGAGATAATACTCCAATTTCTCTGCAGAATCCTGGATGACCAATAGCCGAGGGTCATCTATTTCTCTTAAGTGCTGACAAAATTGGTCGTTGACCTCAAAACAAAACAGACGCGCATCCGGATGCATTGCTTTGAGAATATGATGGGTTACCACGCCATCTCCTGCTCCCAACTCGACAATATCCCTCGCTGTATCAAAATCAGTAAACGAAACCAAAGCCTTGCAAGCTTCCTGAGAACTCCTGGTAATCGTGCCTGTAGTCCTCAGATGGCGTACGCTTTCCTTGATAAAGGAGATATAACTCATATTTATTTATTTTCTTTTAGAAATTGGTTTAGGTCCGGATACTTAGACACAAAGTCCATTAACTCATTTCTACTCAATCGACTTCCCTTATAGTAGGGCACAATTCTCAGTTGTTTGAATCGATTGGAATCCAGATTCTGTAAGCCAAATTTTGCATCGCGGTAAGTAGAAAATACTCCTATCAAATAATCGACACTCCGTCCCTTTCCGATACGCTCTATGATGGCTTTATTTTGTTTTGAAATAAGCGGATTGATAAACATCTGTCCGCTAGACTGTAAATAGATCTTATAGTAAATACCTTCCGGATATTCTTCCGGATAACGCATGCGATAATACTCGGGTACTTTGGGCTTTTCATATTCTACCTTTAGATAGTCCGCATGACCTTTGAGTTTGAATTCGATTCGGCTGTTGAATTTACGCCCCACTTCGCTTTGATGTCCGTTAATAACCTCCTTGGCGATCTCAAAGCGATCGCCATACCCCCGTGTTATTATCCGGTTGGAGGCTATACCTAAGTTTTTCAAATATCTTCTTACTATTTCTGCTTTTTGAAACGACGTATAAAGCGTTTGCCAAGGTTTTGGCTTTGGCGACAAATATCCATTAATCTCCAATAAGAGATTTGGGTGCGATTTCATGACAGTGGCTATCCTTTCGAGATACGTCAAAACGCGCTGGTCTGACAAGTACTCCTCTGCTTCAATAAATATGGGGTGAAGAAGCAGCGTGTATTTCTGCTTCCTGACGTTATTCTTTTTTAAGAGTTGTTTCTTTTTCTCGAAGTATTGGTAAGTTCCTTGCCAATCGGTCTTAAGAGATTTGAGCTCGTCGTACAATACGGCAAAAATAAATGGGTCATTGGAGTAGAATTGTTCTGTACGCAATTGGTCAAAGAAGATATTGTATATATCAAAACCTCCTTCCCCTTTCGGCCGGTTGGAGGAAAGAAGTGCTTTATATCCATCATTATTCAACACGAAATGCCTATCATCCGCACCAGAATTGATGGGAAATCCGACATTCTCCACTTCTGACCAGGATAGGGACTTATCATTGAGATGGGCACGAACGACGTCAAATCCACCGGAACTATAAGAGGAATTGGTACTATAATACAGTGTCCTGCCATCATTGCACATATAGGGAGTGATTTCGTCATACCTCGAATTTATCCCGGGTCCCAGATTGACAGGGTATTCCCACTTGCCATTGCGATATAACGACATATATAGGTCATATCCTCCGTACCCACCGGGCTTGTCCGAAGCAAAAAACAATATGGAGTCTCTGTATAAAGATAACCCCATGCGTCCATCAAATCCATAAGTATTAACCCCCAAAAGGTAATCGGAAGAAGAGGAGGTGTAATCCCGGTAATAAACATTTCCATCTTTCCATGTGCTCCCCTTGTAGAAAATCAGTTTTTGCCCGTCCCCTATGATGTCCAGAATAGCTTTGTTGCCCTTATTGTGACTTGTATCCAAGGCCACCGGTCGCGTCCATAGTCCTTGATTATCGATAGTATAGAAAATACTGGAATTCGAGCCATCGGTCGAAGTATAGTAGATTTTCCCTTTGGTGGTAGGGCTGTAGCGGGCACCAAATTGATGGGTCTTCGTATTGACAGAAGGGCCAAAAGACTCTATCAAAGCTACGGGCTTATTGCGCTGCATCCAAACACCGCGGTCTGCTTGCAATAAATTGCGCTTGACGAAAGAGCGTTTTTTGTCTTTTCTGTCCGCCTCCCTCAACCACGTCTTATACACGATGACAGCATCCTCAAAGTGCCCCAACTGCTGTAGTGTCTCCCCCATCAATACATACGCCTCAAGTTCTTTATATCCCTTGTCTTTAATAATCTCATCCAACCAGGTGTAAGCGTGCTCCACGTCGCCGGCTTTCAATCCCGTTTCCGCTGCCTTCAAGAGCCAGGAAGTTTTCTTTTTGCCATTTTCAATAGACGCTATAAAATAGGGAAGCGCTTCGGTATAACGTCCTTTTTGGTACAATACGCGTGCATTCTTGGATAACTTATAGGTCTTAGCCGAACATCCGGCCAGAATCAACCCCAATAATATACCAACGATTAGATGGCACCCCCATTTGCTGACTAAACCAATCATCGCAAAAGGGATTAAATGGCCTGATCTATATCAAAATGCTCGAGATAGTGTTTCACTTTGTTGGCAAATGATCCACCTAGAAATCCGTCAATTACCCGGTGATCATAAGATAAGCTGAGAATCATTTTGTAGCGAATAGCGATCACATCATCTCCATCGGCGGTCTGTATGACGGCCGGCATTTTTCGAATAAGTCCGGTCCCTAAAATAGCTGTTTGTGGAAAATTGATAATTGGTGTACCATACAAGTCTCCGTAGGAGCCCACATTGGTGATGGTAAAGGTGCCGCCCTGGATATCATCCGGTGCTAATTTGTTATTGCGTGCTTTGTCCGCAAGGTCAAATACCTGATGGGCCAATCCCGCCAGATTTAATTGATCTGCATCTTTAATAACCGGCACGATGAGATTGCCATTGGGTAGGGCAGTGGCCATTCCGATATTAATTCGTTTCTTAAGAAGAATTTTATCTCCATCGACGGAGCTATTCACCATGGGGAAGTCTCTCAATGCTTTGGCAACTGCCTCGAAAAAAATCGGAGTGAACGTAAGTTTTACACCGTATTTTTGTTGGAATTCCCCTTTTACTTTATTTCGCCATTTCCAAATTCGTGTTACATCTGCTTCGACATACGAAGTAACATGCGGGATGGTTTGCCAGGAGTTTTGCATACTTTTGGCAATGAGCTGTCGCATCCGGTCCATCTGTACCACTTCGACATCATCGCCATAGTCTTTCGTCGCTTGAGCACCATTATTTGCAGGTGCAGGAGTTGAAACTTTGGGCGGTGCTGCCGGTGCTGGGGCTGAGCTCCTGTTGGCAAGATAAGCGAGTATATCCTTTTTGGTCACTCTCCCGTCTTTCCCCGTCCCGGGTATTTTCTCGAGCTCTTCCATACCTATCCCCTCGGTTTTGGCGATATTGCGCACTAACGGAGAGTAAAATCTGCCACTAGCGCCTGTTTTTGTCACTTGGACAGATGGGGCAGATACCTTTGCTTCTTGTGTTGTGGCAGCAGCCGGGTTTTGGGGTGCTGCAGCAGGAGCAGGAGTAGCCGAGGCCGGTGTGGGAGTAGGTGCCGGCTCGTCAACGGTGGCTGTAGCGTCTGTTTCAATAAGGGCAATTACCTCACCTATAGGAACGACGTCTCCTTCATTGTACTTTGTCTCTACAAGCTTTCCTGAGACAGGTGATGGCACTTCTGAGTCTACTTTATCGGTAGCTATCTCCAATAAAGTGTCGTCCTCATTAATGGACTCTCCGGGTTGTTTGAGCCATTTCAATACGGTAGCTTCTATAATGCTTTCGCCCAGCTTGGGCATGATAACTTCGACTTTAGCCATGATTCTGTTTTATCTTATTTGTGAGTACTCTATTCGATAGAGCGTGCAAATTTACATAATTTCCCAACACCTATACTTGTTGAAACGGCCCTATGTTAAGCTTAGACGGTCATTATCTCCTTCTCCTTAACCTCAAGCAGGTGGTCCACCTTGTCATAATAGCTTTTGATGAGTTCCTCGACTTCTTTTTCCTTTCGTTTTGCTAGGTCTTCGGGATAACCGTTTTTTACTTCTTTTTTGAGGAAGTCCATTAATTTGTGTCGTGCATTGCGAATGCTGATTTTAGCCTCTTCACCTTCCGCCTTGGCTTGCTTGACGAGAGATTTTCGTCGATCTTCCGTCAAAGCAGGAATCGTTATGCGGATGATCTCGCCATCATTCTGTGGAGTTAATCCCAGATTGGCACTAAAAATGGCATGTTCTATTGGCGCCAACATGGATTTTTCCCATGGTTGGATGATAATCGTCTTCGAGTCGGATACGGTGAGATTGGCCACTTGACTCAGGGGAGTGGGAGTACCATAATACTCTACCAGCAAATCATCAAACAGCGAAGTGGAAGCTTTTCCCGTCCGGATCTTTACCAGCTGATGCTGCAAATGATCGATGGATTTGTTTAAGAATTCTTTGCCAAGTTCCATATATTCTTCAACGGTATGTTCCATATGACTTAGTTTTTATGTTTTATGAATAAATGTGAATTTCCGGTATGAAATGGTACCATTTCATACCGGAAAGTTAATTTCTGTTGTTGTATTTAGACATTAGATAAACGACCATAACCAATGCCGAAATAGCTGCAGCAACGTAGGTCATGGCAGCCCAAAACAATGCATCCTTGGCGCCGTTGTACTCTGACCCTTCCAGCACTCCTTCGTCAGAAAGCCAGTTTAAAGCTCTCTTGCTAGCGTCAAACTCCACCGGCAATGTGATGAAGGCAAAAAAAGTAGTGATGAGAAATGAAATGATGGTGATGAGCATCAATTGTGGAAAACTATTGAGCAACATAAAAGCACCAATCAATAAAAACTGCTGCGCCCTTGCAGCAAAACTCACTACCGGAACCACGGCGGAGCGAAGCTTTAACATCGCATAAGCCTCTTTGTGCTGTACTGCATGCCCGCATTCGTGTGCCGCTACCGCAGCAGCGGAAATAGAGTTGCCCCGGTACACATCAGGACTCAATGTCACCGTGCGGTGGAGCGGATTGTAATGGTCTGTAAGTGTTCCCCTCCCCTCTATGATTTTAACCTCCGGAATACCAAAATAATCGAGCATTCTACGGGCGACTTCATGTCCGGTTAACCCGTTGGAAAGGCGGACCTTTGAGTATTTTGAAAACTTGGACTTCAGGATTCCGCTCACCACCATCCCCACCAACGACAGCACGATAGTTATACCATAAAATCCCATATCATAATAACCCAACATCATAAGAGACCCACTTTAATTTATAATATCAAATCCGGTAAATGGTCTTAATTTCTCAGGTATAACAATTCCATCTGCCGTTTGGTTGTTCTCCAAAAGAGATGCCACGATTCTCGCCAGGGCCAAGGCACTTCCGTTAAGCGTGTGTGCCAAGTGGATTTTACCCTCTTTGTCCTTGTAACGCAATTTTAATCGATTGCTTTGGAAGGTCAGGAAATTGGATACCGAGCTCACCTCCAACCATTTTTCTTGCGCCGCAGAAAATACTTCAAAATCATATGTCATGGCCGAAGTAAATCCCAGGTCCCCCCCACACAACCGGACTATCCGGTAGGGGAGCTCCAATTTTTCGAGTACACTTTTTACGTGATCCACCATCTCATCCAATGCGGCCCAGGAGTGGTCCGGGTGTTGCAACTGGACGATTTCGACCTTGTCAAATTGATGCACCCGGTTGAGCCCCTTGACGTGTGCGCCGTAAGAACCCGCCTCTCGCCTGAAACACGGGGTATAACCGGTCATTTTAATGGGAAAATCACTTTCACGAAGTATGACATCCCTATAGATATTAGTGATCGGTACTTCTGCGGTGGGGATCATATACAAATCATCCTTGCATATATGATACATCTGCCCTTCTTTGTCGGGCAATTGTCCCGTTGCTCTCGCCGAGTCGGCATTGACCATCAAGGGAGCCCAAATCTCTTCATAACCGGCCTTCGTCGCTTGGTCGAGAAAGAAGTTAATTAATGCCCGCTCTAGCCTTGCGCCCTTACCGCGATAGACAGGAAAGCCGCTTCCCGTCAGTTTTACTCCGAGTTTAAAATCAAAGAGGTTGTATTTTTCAGCCAATTCCCAATGCGGCAGTGCCCCTTCTGGAAGCGTAGGCATAGGCTTTTCCCATGCTTGGTACAAAAAATTATCTTCCTCTGTTTTACCCTCAGGAACCAGCTCGTGAGGGACATTGGGAATGGATAAAAGAAGGTCTTCCAGCTTAGTAAACACCTTGCCTCCTTCCTCTTCCAAAGCCTTAATGCGTCCCTTTATTTCAGGAATTGCAGCCTTTATCTTGTCTACAGCAGATGTCTCACCGGTTTTCATCAAGCCCCCGATCTGCTTCGAAAGGGATTTTATTTCGGACAAGAGTTGGTCTTTCTCCTGTTGGATATTTTTTCTTCGACTATCCAATTCCAGAACCTCATCAACGATTTTTAACCCGTCCTCATCCCAATTTCGTTTGCGCAAACCGTTTTTTACTTCGGCAATATGCTCCTTAATGTACTTAACTTTAAGCATTTATCTAAATTCTGTTTTTACGTTCAATTAAATATTTTGCAAAGATACACCGCTCATTCCTAAAATATTCATATTTTTGCGCCATCTTATTCGCAATGCCCTTTTTCTACTACTGTTTTAAGGCATTTGGAATTCCCTCAATTATCAATCTTGAGTAATTTAATTTAAGTCTACCTATTTACTAAGTATTCACTAATGTTGATGTGTTATGTATGATATATTGCAGTTGAACGATAAACTCGTAACTGAACTGAGAGCTATAGCTAAAGAATTGGGTGTTAAGCGCACGTCTACTCTCAATAAGCAAGACCTCATTTATAAAATTTTAGACCAGCAAGCGCTCACTGCAGAAGCTCCTACCGAAGAGGTGCCTGAGAAGCCCAAGAGAAGGCCTGCAACCAAGAAACAAGAGACAAAGGCCCGACCCGGACGTCCTAAAAAATCACCGAAACCGGAAGAGCAAAAACGAAAGGAACAGCCGGAGCCTAAAGCTGAAAAGTCCGATAAACGAGTGCAAGCTAAACCGGATAAAAGAAAAAATTCAAAAGCATTGACTCCCGAGGAGAAAGTAAAAATGCTACTGAAGAAAAAGAAAGAACAAACTAAATCCGACAGTATAGAGAAGGTAGAAGATAACAAGGCTATAATGGCCCCAAAAGAATCAGATATCGTTTTAACAGATACGAAGCCCCAAGCGGTTGAGGTAAAAGAGGAAAAGGTCGTAAAAAATCCTCCACCAAAGGAAAAGAAGATAGATGTTATCGCCGAGTTGGAAGGAGTCGTCGTTGGATCAGGAGTGCTCGAAATGATGCCCGACGGGTTTGGCTTTCTTCGGTCACCGGATTATAATTATCTCTCCTCGCCGGATGATATCTATGTCTCCCCTTCCCAAATCAAACTCTTCGGCTTAAAAACCGGCGATACCGTTCAGGGGGAGATTCGCCCCCCCAAAGAAGGTGAAAAATACTTTGCTCTTCTTAAGGTGGAAAAGATCAATGGCTTGACCACCGAAAAAGCGAAGCAAAGAGTGCCGTTTGATTATTTGACACCGCTTTTCCCGGAAGAAAAATTCAGTTTGACCTCCGATCCACTAGGACGGGATATCGGCAATAGAATGATTGACCTATTTACCCCAATTGGCAAGGGACAAAGGGGATTGGTCGTGGCACAACCCAAGACCGGTAAAACCTTTTTGTTGAAGGATATTGCCAATGCCATTGCCAATAATCATCCGGAAGCCTACCTTATCGTTCTTTTGATCGATGAGCGTCCGGAAGAAGTGACCGATATGCGTCGAAGTGTCAAAGCCGAGGTGATATCCTCCACTTTTGACGAACCGGCAGAAGATCATGTACGTGTCGCGAATATCGTTTTGGAAAAAGCCAAAAGACTGGTCGAATCCGGTCATGATGTGGTCATCTTGTTGGATTCGATTACAAGACTCGCCAGGGCCTACAATACGGTCGCCCCTTCAAGTGGAAAAGTTCTATCCGGAGGAGTCGAAGCCAATGCACTGCACAAACCGAAGAAGTTCTTTGGTGCTGCGCGAAACATCGAAGGGGGTGGGTCTCTGACCATCCTGGCAACCGCTTTGATTGATACCGGCTCCAAAATGGATGGGGTTATCTTTGAGGAGTTTAAAGGTACAGGTAATATGGAGTTACAACTCGATAGAAACCTTGCCAACAAAAGAATCTATCCCGCTATCGATATCACTCGATCCAGTACGAGAAGAGAAGAATTGCTCCTCGGAGATACCATCACCAAACGCATGCATGTCTTGCGAAATCACCTCGCTGATATGAAGCCCGAAGAAGCCATCAACTTCGTTCGCTCCCATATGCGAAATACCAAAAATAATGATGAGTTCTTAATCTCCATGAATGGATGATTTTTTTAGGGAAATAACTGCAAAGTATATAAATTGTATTACCTTTGTGCCTCTTTTAGCCAAATCGTAAGAAAACTATAAATTTTATCGATATGAAAAGGACTTATCAGCCACATAATAAAAAGAGAATCAACAAACACGGTTTTCGTGAGCGTATGAGCACCAAGGAAGGACGTAAAGTCCTTGCCAAAAGACGTGCCAAAGGACGTTGGAAATTGACTGTTTCTGATGAAATGCACAAGAAGTAATGCTTAGTAGTGTAATAACACTTTGTTTGATTTCTTTTGTCCATACAAATGATATAAAGGCGCCTTTGTAGCGCCTTTTTTTATGCCTGTAACCGTTTAAAAGTACTGTTCATAACCTCAATAATCTTATCTCTGCAATTGTCTTTTTATACGTACTTCCCATGACGATGAAACCATCACTGACATATCATAGAAAGCAACGCCTCAAACACCGAAAACAAATCTCTGAACTCTTTGAATCCGGCCATTCCAAACTTATCTACCCATTACTCTTTCGTTGGAAAAAAACTCAAAATATGGGTGAATCCTCTCGTATTCTATTTGGTGTAAGTGTATCCAAACGAAAATTCAAAAGAGCTGTCGATCGCAATCTTATAAAACGAAGGATGCGAGAGGCCTATAGACTGCATCAAAATGATTTGTGCTCACAAGATGCCTCTCTTAACATTATGGCAATATATGTAGCCTACGAAATCCTTCCCTTTTCACAGATAGAACGCGCAATGATCAAGGGATTGTACACTATCCGTAAATAGCATCGCTAAAGGTCGGCCTTTTTGACCACATTAGCCCCATCCTTGATTCAATGCATTATTTTGATATGTCAAATGGTCTCAATATTTGTCACATATAAAATATAGCTGTATTTTGCAGTCTGTTTGCTATTCGGGGCAAGACGAAGAATATAATCTAAAAGGAAGAGCAACAAAGAAAGATTCATCTCAATTAATTTGATACTATACGGTAACAATACAACGGATTAAACTGTATTCTCCTATTATGATCACCTCACAAAACCCTCCCGATAATGAGTACCATGAGCAAAAATAGAAAGATTGATACCCTCTCCATAGTTATCCCGGTGTACAACGAAGAAAACACCATTAAAAGCATCCTCGACGAATTGAGGGCATTGCGCTTAACCGATGATATCAAAAAGGAAATTCTTATCGTCAACGATTGTTCGAAAGACCGGTCGGAAGAGATTATCAAAGCATACATGGAGGATTATCCGGACCTGAATATCCAATATTTTACCCAACCCAAAAATATGGGAAAGGGAGCTGCTTTGCATCGCGGCATAAAGGAGGCAACAGGAGATTTTTTGGTTATTCAGGATGCAGACCTGGAATATGACCCCAATGAGTTCAATGACCTGCTTAAGCCAATATTAAGAGGGGAGGCCGATGTGGTTTATGGGTCGAGATTCAAAGGGGCTAATCCGCACCGCATTTTGTTCTTTTGGCACACTTTGGGCAATCGGTTTCTCACCTTCTTGAGCAATATGACGACCAATCTGAACCTCTCAGACATGGAAACTTGTTACAAAATGTTCGATACTAAAATCATCCAAAGCCTCCACCTTAAAGAAAAGCGATTTGGATTTGAACCCGAAGTGACCCAAAAGATTTCAAGGGTGAAAAACATCAGAATCTATGAGGTAGGTATCTCCTACTACGGGCGAACTTACGAAGAGGGTAAGAAAATAGGTTGGCGGGATGGAGTCCGTGCGATTTATAGCATAATAAAGTACTGGATAGTCAAATGATGAATCTTCTCGCAAGATTTTCTTTTGAAAAGAATATATGACTCTTATCAAGAAGCGTGTTATTATGACTAACCGGAACAATAGAGAAAATCTCATCCTCGACTTGGGCAATGTGCTGTTTTGCATTGACGAACCTGCCACTTATCATGCGTTGACGGAGCTGATGGATCCCGCAAGATGTACAGGAGATTGGGAAGAAGGGTTCTTAAAACCCCATCTCAAAAAATATGAAACCGGCCGAATATCCACCGAGCTATTCATCAATGGCTTGCTCCGCTTCTCTAATAGCGATGTCCATGCTCTTGACATTATAAAAGCTTGGAATAAAATGCTCCTTAGCCTGCATCCCAAAGCATTGATCTTTCTTGAAGAGATAGGGCGACAGTATAATTTATATTTGCTCAGCAATATTAACCACCTGCACTATAGGGGTTTTGAACGGTTACTCGCTCCTGAACTTTCACTGGTACAGTTCGAAAATAATTTTGAGAACTGTTACTATTCTCATCTGATACATCGTCGTAAACCGGACGTGGAGACCTACCAATTTGTTTTGAATGATGCAGGTATCTCTCCCGCTAAAACATGGTTTGTCGATGATAAAGTGGAAAATGTGACTGGAGCCCAAGAAGCTGGCCTAAAGACCATACATCTGCATCAACCATGTGATTACTCTATTGTAATAGTGGCCTTGGGCAACCTCCGTTCATAGGAGGGAGATAGTTTATGGGGAGGATATTCGCCCTACCATCCGGCCTATCGCACGATAACCAATTTGCCGACAGCGCCCTCCGGAGAGCTGAATTCTTCAAATTTTGTAGCAAAAACATAATACACTCCTGTCGACACATCACTTCCATTAAAATCCTTGCCATCCCATGTGGCTATACCCCCATTTGCAGTGGTCTCAAAGACAATTTGCCCATCCAAATCCGTAATTTTAACCCGGGCGTTTCTAGCCAATCCCCGGATATAAATATTGCCACTATACCCGGGTCGGACGGGGTTGGGGAATACTTCTATATCCTCGATAAATGTATTTGGTGCCTCCGTGGCATTGGTTCGTAAAGAGATAAGGCCCTTGTTCGTCCCAATAAAGACCACACCGCTTTTGGGCTCGATATCTATAGCTTGAACCTTATCGTCAGGCAACGGAGAGTTCTTTTCATTGTAATTGACGATCAATTCTTCCCCGGAAGGAGACATGACATATACTCCACTTTCCGTCCCAAACCATTTGCGATTTGCTCCATCTACCGCCACAGTATGTACGATTTCATAATTGAGAAGATACTCCGGGATGCCGTTGACCACGACCTTCCGGCGGTCCCCCTGGCACCGGTCTTCCTCAAAAGCATCTGCCTCACAATCAAAAGTGACGACCCCCAGCGAAGTACAAGCCCATACCGAACCATCCAAATCTACCTCTATGTCATTGACGATATTGCTGGGTAAGGCGCTATTGGATTGGGTGAAAACCCTCCATTTTTCGTCTCCCTCTACCTCCGTGTCTCCTTCGTTGAAAACCACCACACCACGTGAGACATCCGCTGATGCAACAGCTATCCATACATTGCCGTTTTTGTCAATATCTATTGCAGAGAAAGCACTTCCCACCTCTGCATCTCCAAAGGACGACCAGGTGCCGTCAGATGCATACTTGACCAATGGTTTTCCCGCACCAAAATTGCAAATCCACAGATTATTATCCTTATCAAATGCCAAATCAGAGATACGTGTACGAGCCACATCCCCGATCGTGCCCTGGAGGGCAGAATTGTTCTTATTCCAGATGTGCACAATTTCTCCATCAGGTGTCATTTCCATTAATCCAGAGAGATAAGAGGCTATGAAATAGTTGCCTGTCTGTGGATGCACCGCAACCTGGGATATATCGTAAAACAAGCTATCCTTAATGACAGGGTTAGAATTGCTACTGATTCTTTCCCAAGAGGTTCCATCGTAAGTGTATAGACCATCTCTCCTCCAGCGCGGGGTCCATGTATCATCATGCCCTCCTGCTGCCACCAAGACCTTACCCTCTTTGTCAAATGTAATACCCGTCACATTCTTCGAAAAAGGGCTGTTCGGAAAAATGTATTTGCAATTAGAAGAATGGGACTCCATCAAGCGAAACCCATCGTACATATCAGCCATCCAAATCTTACCATATTGATCCACGATTCCCTCTACCGGGACACCAATACAGGATGCACTCACCTCAGTTACTGCATCGCGGAGGATTTTCAGAGCTGTACCTTTGGAGCATTGCCCGGAACACTGAAAGACGGCAATGAGCGCCTCTTCGCTTTGCTTCATGCTTGAAAAAATATGCTCCGGCCGGTCTGCTACTTCCTGAATCGATTGATCGACTATTTTATACACCTTATGGCCAGCACCAAAATATAAGCTCCCGTCCAAAACCCCAAGGCCCTTAACCGGCAATTTAGTGGACAATCCAAAATCTCCAAGGATGTTACGCCAGGCATTAAAGTCCTGAACAATCTGCCCTCCGGTTGGGTCAAATTCATAAAGGCCCGCTTCTGTGGCCATGTAATACTTCCCTTCAAATACCAATGCATCGTATACCGGAACGCCATCTGTAAAGGTGGTAAAAATAAATTTATTATTGCGAAGATCCAACGAGGTCAATCCGTAATTGGCCGCGATTAAGATGCCATCATCGTCCTTGCTTATGAGTTTGTTGATGTTCTTATCTATCGGCAAATCATAATCCCGGATGTCCGAATAGCTGGCAAACTGCCCCTCTTTCAATGTGGTAATCAGCCCATTCTTATAGCCTATTACTACCAAGTCGAGGGGAGAGAAATACTCCAATGCACCTGAATTGAGAAAAGGGAGCCCATCTTCTTTCTCATAGGTTAAATGGGAGTAGTCCTCTTTGTCAAAGGAGATTAGCCCGAGCGGGGTGGAATAGTAGATGCGATCACCGGATTGGGTGACCGAGAGACCATTGCGATAGGGGAAATGACTTTCCCATTGTCCGATACTCAGTCGTTGTTGGTTGTCCTGAGCATGCAAGGGCATTAATCCCATCAGTAAAAAGAATGCAATACTGAACAAGGATTTAATGGACACAATAGTCTGTGGTTTTACGGTGTTGAAGCAACGCATTCGTTTTTGGTTTTGATATATTAATAGCCTACTCCTGAAGATGTGGTTTTTGTCCAACTAAAAGAGTAGTGAAGGTCAAAAGCAGACCATGGTATCTACTGAATAACTACGAAAATATAAACTAATAACAGCCCTAAGATATTGCCTTTCGTGTATTGTTCACCGATTATTTAACAGGTTCTAACTCCCTACTCTGTACGGATCATTTGGATGTATTTGATGGCCTTACCCGCTTCTAGGTGCTTGCCTTCATAATAGGTTTTTATATCCAAATCCGGATGGGGCAAATCTCCGGAATAAATATCATCAGAGTGCATCACAATCCGGTAGTCTCCCCTGGACTCTAATACTTCGAGGGTAAATGCATACAGGCTATCCGCATCAGTCTTAAGGTGAATAACACCTCCTACAGGCAAAAACGCTTTGTACCGGCTTAAAAACATATCCCCGGTGAGGCGTCGGTTGGCTTTGCTCTTGCGGGGAAACGGATCGGGAAACGTGATCCACATCTCACTGACTTCCCCCGGATCAAAAAAATGGTCGATAAACTCGATACGCGTACGGAGAAAAGCCGCGTTGTTAATTTTTTGTTCCAAGGCAAACGTCGCCCCTTTCCAAATCCTCGCCCCTTTGATATCCATGCCAATAAAATTTTTCTCCACGTGCCTCTGTGCCAGCGCTACAGTGTATTCACCGCGTCCACATGCCAACTCAAGGGTGATAGGGGCGTTGTTTTTAAAATGCTTCTTTGCCCATTGACCGTTTAACAGGACGGGTTGGTTGTCCTTCCCCACCAATGAGGGATGGTGGGTATCAAAGTTTTCGTATACATTTGGATAAGAAAGCAGGTCTGCAAAGCGCCCCAATTTGTTTTTTCTTCCCATTTTTCGACAATTTCATGCAAAGATAACAAAGCAGACCTCTTTGTGTCCCCTCCTTAGAGACTTCTTAGCCCAAATCAATACAATAAGTTCTTATGGGACCACACCTCTTTGACATTCTATGTGATGCTATATCAATAATCGATATAAATCTATCCATTGATTCGAGATTTGGGTGGGGGAAAATTTTTGAAGGTGCTTCAACGTTAGCTCCGGATTTAAGACGGGAGGATGGGATATTGCTTCCTCAATTTCCGACAGCTCAAAGGGAGAAACATACTGTGCTGCATCCCCTCCGGCTTCCCGGATGGCAGGGACATCGGAGGCGATGACCGGTGTGCCGGCATAAAGTGACTCGATGACGGGTAGTCCAAATCCTTCGAAAAGCGAGAGGTAAATGGAGGCCTTTGCCGCCCGATACCAACCGAGCAACTCCTCCATGGATACATTGTCGAGGATGCGCACATATGCACGAAGCCGGTGCCGGTCAATGTATTGATGTATAGCCTTCATATACGCTTCTCGTCCCCTGCCGATAAAGACGATAAAGGGTCTGTTCTCCTTTGGCAAATTGGCCAGTGCTTCCAGGATGCGCAATTGGTTCTTGCGAGGAGAAAAGGTTCCGACGCTCAACAGGAACTCCTTTGGGATTCCTGCCGGGATACATATCGCCTTGTAATCTTCTACGACCCTAAATAACGGGTGAACACTCTGATAGATGACTTTGATTCTATCCGGATCTACATGATAATAGAAGACGAGGTCCCGTTTGGTGGAGCTACTAATCGCGGTGATTTGACTGGCTCGTTTCAGCGCTTTAGCCGTTTTTACATCATATATCCATCGGTCCATCTTCGGGTAATCCCGGGGATGAGACCGGAAGATCACATCGTGAATAGTGACAATGGAAGGGATGCTGGATCGATGAATACCGGACGGTAGTTCGTTGCTCAAGCCATGAAAGATATCGATGTGTTCCCGCTTCAAAACCCCGTTATAACCCCGGATTCGCTTCCAATTGCCCAATGGAGCCAGACTACAAACTTCCATCTTCGAGCGATTGCCAAATACGGGAGGGGAGTCCTTGATTTTGCCCGGAGAGAACAACACCAAGGTATCCTCATCGGGTATCGAAAGGGAGAGATCCCCGGCCAGAGTCCGGGCATAATTGCCCAGTCCGGTGAAATTGTAAAAATATCGCTTGGCGTCGTATCCGATTCGCATAAATCCTTTGAATAAATCTGTTTAAGCAAAGTTAAACCCGTTTGCTGAAGGCTTCAACTTTAGGATTATTACAGTAAAAGCTATTGAAGGGTAAATTGTTGTCTGACCCGGAGCGCTTTTTCTAAATCTCTAACGCGGTTGCTATTTTAAGGAAAAAGATGCGATGGAATAGAGGTAAGGGCAAATCCGGTGACAGGACAAATGGCTAATTTCCCATGATAATAGGTGATATTCGCTAAAAGTTGATACTTTGCACTCCTAAAATACAGGATATTTTGTCAGATATTTTAACGTACTATATATGGTTGTTGTTGCTATGCGCGCTATTATTCAATACGTTATACCTGGGCTATCTCCTGCTCAAGTTGGTTTCATACAAGAGCGAAGCATCGACATCGCCCCTCCCGTTTATTTCGGTGGTGGTCTGTATCAAAGACGGAAAAGCGCTTTTACCCAAGCTAATAGCGGCCTTAAAGGGACAACAGTATCCGGATTATGAGATAATACTCGTCGATGATGGATCCACGGATGGCACGTGGGAGTGGCTCCAAGCGAGACAAAAACAGGATAGAACCCTTTCGATATACCGGATGGAGGATACGCGTCCCGGGAAGAAAGAGGCTTTACTTTACGGTTTGGGCAAGGCCGGAGGCATGTGGGTGGCTGTTACGGATGTGGATTGTGTTCCGGGTATGAAATGGTTGGACACCATGGCACGACAAATAGACGGTGCCCGCCATTTCATACTGGGCTACAGTCCCTATTCCAAACGGAAAGGACTACTCAACAAGCTTATACGACATGAGACGCTCCTGACGGCGATACAGTACTTGGGTTGGGCTACAGCAGGGCTGCCTTACATGGGCGTAGGGAGGAACATGATGTACAGGAAACAATGGATACATGGGGAATTGTCCTTCCTGCGGATGGACTTGTCCTCCGGAGATGATGATCTCTTGATTGCATCCAAGGGAAACGGGGGCAATACCGGAGTTTGCTTGGATCGCGATAGTTTTGTATGGTCCGCACCAAAGGAAACCTGGAGGGGCTGGTGGCGACAAAAAGCCCGTCATGTTTCGACAGCACGTCATTATCGCCCTTGGCAGCGCTTTATCTTAGGCCTGTACGGAATGAGTCAAATCGGATTGCTTTTGGGTATTCCGGTACTTTTCAGCATTTATTGGAAATGGGTCTTATTGGGTTTTGTTTTTCGCTATTTGTTCTTAGGCCTCTTGGGTAGGAAGGTCTGGCGTCTTTTGGAGGGGCGGGATTTGTTGATATGGTTTCCTTTGTTGGATATGGGGATGAGTGCATTGTATCTGTCTCTAATCGTGCCCGGATTGATACATAGACGTAAGGGTTGGTAACAAAGGGTTATCTTTGCGCCAATGAAATTTACAATCGAGCATAAAGACCCCGGGTCAAAGGCCCGGAGTGGTACATTGGTTACGGATCACGGTTCCATTCAGACGCCGATATTCATGCCGGTAGGGACACTTGGCTCCGTGAAGGGGGTCAAAATGCATGAATTGGAGTCCGAAGTCGGTGCCCAAATAATACTGGGCAACACTTTTCATCTATATCTTCGGCCCACCACGGAAGTACTCCGGTCTGCCGGTGGATTGCACGCATTTACTGGATGGCACAAACCGATTCTAACCGACAGCGGAGGATATCAGGTTTATTCCCTTGCCGGCTCCAGAAAAATCAATGAACAAGGGGTGCGCTTCAAGTCTCCTATCGACGGGTCCATGCATACCTTTACTCCCGAGTCGGCAACAGAAATACAGCGCCAGATTGGGGCCGATATCATCATGGCATTTGACGAATGCATACCGCATCCTTGTGATTACTCCTACGCCAAATCCTCTACCGGACGCACGCATCGTTGGCTGGATCGCTGCTTGGAGTATATGTCTCGTAGCGAACCCCATTATGGGTACCGGCAGGTGCTGGCCCCGATTGTACAAGGGGGGACCTACAAGGACCTGCGCCGAATGTCTGCTGAGTATATTGCAGTCAAAGAGCAGCCCATCAATGCGATTGGTGGCCTGTCCGTAGGAGAACCGGCAGAGGAGATGTACGAGATGACGGCCCTGTGTACTTCCATATTGCCGGAGGACAAACCGAGGTACTTGATGGGAGTGGGTACTCCCGTTAATATATTGGAGAGCATCGCCCTGGGCATTGACATGTTTGATTGTGTATTGCCTTCCCGCAATGCTAGACACGGGCTCTTGTACACCTGGTCGGGTATTATTAATATAAAGAACAAAAAATGGGAGCACGACCACACCCCCATAGATCCCGAAAGCACGGTAAAAACCAGCCGAAATCATTCCCGTGCATACTTGAGGCACCTCATACGCGTTAATGAAATGACCGGAGCGCAGATATCGACCTTACATAATTTGGGATTCTTTCTCGAGTTGGTCGGAGCGGCGAGAAAGCACATTCAATTGGGTGATTTCGCAAGTTGGAAGAATAGTGTAGTCCCCAAACTGAGCCAAAGATTATGACCATTAAAATTCTGGATAAATACATTGTAAAGAAGTTCCTTTTGACCTTCTTTTTTATGTTGTTGATATTTTCAGCAATTGCAATAGTCTTTGATTTTAGTGAAAAAGTCGACGATTTCATATCCCAACCCGTCACCAAAATGCAAATACTCAAGGAGTATTATGTCAATTTTGTCCCATGGATCAATAGCGTCCTGGCCCCGCTTTACGCCTTGATTACGGTGGTATTTATCACTTCCAGAATGGCAGCCAACTCGGAGATTATTGCCATGTTGAGCGCCGGAATATCCTTTAGACGCCTGCTCTTGCCGTATTTTATCGCCTCTTCTTTTTTGGCTTTGTTTCATCTCTTTGCCCTGCATTATTGGGTGCCGGAGGGCAATAAGACACTAAAGGCCTTTGAAAACCGGTATATTTTTAAGAAAAACGTCCAATCCAAGTCCAGCAAAGTCCACATGTTTATCTCCCCCGACACCAAAATATTTATGGGGTATTATCGCAAGACTGACAGTACGGGATTGGATTTTAAAATAGAAAAGTTTAAAGACAACCGTTTGGTTTATCTCCTGGAGTCTCCCCGGGTGCAATTGTACGAAGGACCCAATCATTGGCGGATAAAGGATTATACCATCCGGAAAATCGGTCCAAAAGGAGGAGAAAGCCTGATAATAGGCAAAGGAAAACACATCGACACCACCCTCAATCTCACGGCCAATGACTTCATATTGGTGACCAATGCCAAGGAGATGATGACGACTTCCGAACTCAATGATTATATCGAAGTGCAAAAGATGAAAGGGGTGGGCAATACCCGGTTGTTTGAGATTGAGAAATACAAGAGGACGACAGAGCCCATTACCATTATTATCTTGACGCTTCTCGGGGTGGCTATAGCCGGAAGAAAAGTCCGTGGCGGGATGGGGTTACATCTGGCGTTGGCCCTGTTCTTAGGAGCGCTCTTCATCTTCCTGACGAAAGTGTCCATCACCTTTGCGACCAATGTCGCTTTTTCGCCCCTCCTGGGCGTCTGGATCCCCAATATATTCTACGGTATTTTGACCGTTATTCTACTCATGAGAGCACAACAATAGGGTTTATTTCTACGGTGCAACAGGTTCAGTTAACTGCTCTACCGACTCTTCCAACCGATCCAATTGCCGCTTGCCGGCATGTAATCCTTTTTGAAAATCATGTACGAGATCGCCAAATTTATCCTTCATAGCCCCGGTCAGCTTTTGGTAATAATCAATGCCGTCACTGAGATTTTGCGTGAATTTTCGGAAGTATTTCTCCTGTTTTTTGTCCATACTGTCCTTTACCTGTCTTATTTTATTGCCGAGGTAATCGAGGTAAAGATTTAATTCTTTGATGAACATATGTGGCCGGTCCTGACGAATGAGTTCTTTGTCTGATCTTCCGTAGATGTGATCAGTGATTTCTTCCAATGTCATTTCTTGAGTAAAGTAAGCGAGATTCGGGCCCGGACAGATAGACACCCCTTTACCGTGTTTGACCTCAAATCCATGTACGAGATGGGCCGTTGTGCTCAGTCCCACACACAAGCAGGTTTTCTGCAACATCTTCTCCTTTTCCCTTTGTCTTTCCTCCTGCGAAAGATGGGCTTGTTCCCATTCTTTTTCTTTGATGCGGTGGTATTGCCGGGAAGCCAGGCACACCCCTTTGTCCGAGTATTCCGTGCTGAGTGCCAAAAGTCGCTTAGGGCACGCACTTCCCGACTTGCCGGTTGCTGCCTTCCGGTATTCTTCTTCGGCTTTCGTATTGGTTCGCAAACTATTAAAAGGGACCCCCAAGGGTGAAATTTCACTGAGGTACAGGTCTTCTTCCTTAGCTGCCACCAACAGTTTTCTAGTGTCTTCGTCCACCGTGGTCACTTCCGGTACGAGTAAAAAAGGAGTACCCCAACCTACGGCATCTACTTCATAGTGTTCGAGCAAAAATGCATGTTCCTCCGGAGTGCCCACCCCACCTTGTGCCGTTATTTTAATGGGTAAGGGAGAGGTGGGAACGGGCCGCTCTTTGGCGGCAAGCGCTTTGACCAAGATGTCAAAAACCGTCTTTTGCAAATCGGATTTATTCTTCTTAAACTCTTCCAATATTGGTCCCATGAGATAACCATCTGTCGCAAATGCATGTCCCCCACAGTTGAGACCGGATTCGATCCGGTACTCGGATACCCATATGCCTTTCTTGGCCAAAAATCGCCCTTGGATGAGGGCCGAGCGGTAATCACTGACCTTAAGCACGATTTTTTTCTTGATATTCCCTCCGGTATCCGGATAAAAATCATCAAACGCTTCTATGTAGGCATACAATCTAGGATTCATCCCGGCAGACAAAATAAGAGAAGATGTCAATTTGCTTTGAGCGAAGCCGCGTAGCGCCGCATGCGCATCGTTGTACTCCCCCGGTAGCTTTTCGTTGTTCTTAAAATTAACTTTATCCACCTTTGTCATGATATTGACATCTATGCTTCCCGGGACAAATCGTTCCCGTACCCATTGAGTCATTCCCTCGAGTTTGGGGTGTTGGTGTAACCATTCAAAAAACTCCTTCTTGACTTCTTCACCGTCGGGCAGCATCTCAAAATACTTTTTAATCTCCTCTGTCTTTTCTGAAGCAGATAAAAGAAATTGTTCTACCTTTTGTTCTACCATTTCATGCATCAAATTCAGATAGGACGTGATGCGATTTGCCCTGTAATCCTCCATCTTGGTGGAGATCTCCTTATATGGCATAGAAAGTAAACCGGAGTACATCTTGCGCATATTCTCCAACAAAAAATCATCTACAATCGAAATCACAGAGTCTATTCCCAGGTGAGCCACCTTATATGGAGTATCTACCGTATAGGCCGTTCCCATGACCGGGATATGAAATGTATGGTATGAAGCCATGATGCGCTTATTTTGTATGGTCAATTAATAATATAGATAAATAATCTTATCAACTATTATCAAGGAAAGGCTAAACTACCACCTTTCGCCGACTTATCACCCATTTAGCTTAAAAAGTTCCGATTTATTTTCGACCGATATGAGCTTACAAAACAATGCAAATTGTGTAAAACAAAACAATATGCATTTCATTGTTAAAATAATGACCGGAGTCACTCAAATACAAAACAAATTTTTACTTTTGAGTGCTGTTTCTACCGATGAAGATAATAGGGGGAAGTTGGGAAATCATGAGTCAAAGGTACTTATGCAATCGTCAGTTAGTGCGCTACTAATAGATATTCTATGTTATTTATCTTTTTTGGTGTAAGAATTTTTTATCCTAATAAATTATTTTCTATGCGTCTCTTTCTTCTATCCCTTATGGTTCTTAGCACCTTCATCATTCACCTTCATGCCCAAGTTCAAGACACTATTTTCGTGCAGACGCTGGTGTTTGATTCCACTGGAAGGTCCGGCATGTTTCATTTCCCGGAGGCCTCTCAAGGCCCATTCGAAAAAATCTTGATGTATTACGGCATGCGTTGTCACGATGCGGCGGTGGGCAATGGCAATGTAGGTTGTCGCGAATGGGATTACAGCTGCAATACCTTTATCGTGGATTCTTCAAGGGCAGATTCTACCATGCGAACCATCCCGGATTATGTGATTAACAATTTGGAGGACGATTTCTTTACCTGGCGCACCCGGCCTACCCACCATTATATTCAGCGATCTTTGCGGTATGGCAAGTCCAACGGGGGCTCAGGCAAGCGCTTTATCCGGCTGGATGGAGAAGAGACCGGAAGCATAGATTTTGCATCCGCTACGCAGCCGACCAAACACGTCTGGGTGTATTCTGCCGACCAATTAACCACATCCGGGTTGCAGCCGGGCAAAATATACGGTTTGCGATTGCCACTGGATAAAGATGGAGTTTTGACGCGGGTTTATATTGGTATGAAATGGTTGACAGACACTCAAGATATCCATCAAAAGGCACTTTTAAAAAAGCAGTTAAATCAAGTTTTCTGGGGAGATATATCTGTAAAATCGGGAAATGCAGACTGTTATTTTGATACTCCCATCGAATGGGATGGCAACTCTTCCCTTGTCATTCATTTGGATGTGCCCGTTCAGCATTCCGGTGATTTTGGCATAAAAACGATATCAGCAACAGGCGTAACCTCCGCCCGTTCTTCAGGAGTGCAAAAGGCGCTTTGGTTGACAGGAGCACAGTGGATAGATCTCCCGGAGCAAGCTTTCCGACAAGTGGACAGTGCTATTACCATTAGCTTCTGGGCATATGGATTTGCTCCGCTGATTCCCAAGCAAAATACCACCCTATTTGAGGCGGTAGATGCAAATGCCAACAGGCAAATCAATATCCACCTGCCATGGAGTAACGGGACAGTGTATTGGGATTGCGGAGGAGTCGGGAGCAATTATGATCGCATTAGCAAAAAAGCAAAATCCGAAGATATACGCGGCCGCTGGAATCATTGGGCGTTTACTAAGGATGTCCATTCCGGAACCATGCGCATATATCTCAACGGGGACTTGTGGATGGAGGGCTCTGGCAAAACACGGGCCATCGGCCGATTGGACAAAAGGGTTTTGGGTATGAATGTCCAGCACTCCCTTCATTACAACGGCAGAATTAGGGATTTTGCGATCTGGAATACTGCTTTAGACGGTGGTCAAATGGAATCCATTATGCGCAGCCCTCTCCATTCTACAAAGCATCCGGTAGTCTATTACGCATTGCAATCCGGGTCGACTACCCTCAAGGATAAGAGTGGAAACGGTTGGGATATCCGGTTATCCGGTTTGCCGGAGAGCTATTATACTTTGAGGAGAGGCGAATATTTCATGCCGGAGAATACCGCTCTTATCGCTAATTCCGCTCCAACTGTCCGGTTGATCAAAGGCAATCTGCAAGTGGATAAAGAAGAGCAACAAGTACTGGATACCATCGAGAATATCAAACACATGGTAATACATTATCAAATCCGGGAAAAGAAACCGGTGCCCATTGATACACAATACCTGTATAACGCCATAGAAGAGCCCGTTTATAATGTCGAGGGAGAGCAAGTGGATTATGTGGACATTGAAGACGCCGACGGAGATTTCGATATCGGATCTTTGAGCTATTACTCTGTAAGTCCTGCCACTTTCGAATTGCTCTCGTTGGTGACGCCTTATGGCAATGGATTAGACCTTGGCCCGAAAGGCGTGTTTTTTACTTTCGATGTATCCGACTTTGCTCCGGTTTTGCAGGGGAATAAAAAACTGTATGTCGCCTATGGAGCACAACAGGAAGAACTGGATATTCGATTTGCATTTATCAAGGGGTCCCCGGCACGAAAAGTTTTGGACATCTCCAATGTTTGGCCGGCCGGAAGGGGATATTTTAATCAAATTAGCACAGATGAAGTGTTTGAACCACGGCCATTCCAATTGAGAGATGATGCGGATATGGCTAAGGTGCGGTTGACGATCACCGGGCATCAACAGAACGGTGAGTTTGTTAGAAAAAATCACTATCTCAACGTGAATGGAGGAACCAAAGAATTCAATTGGGATGTTTGGAAAGAGTGTAGCACCGTACCCATCCACCCTCAAGGGGGGACATGGCTGCTGGACCGTGCCGGTTGGTGTCCGGGAGACCCTTCGCTGGTCACCTACCATACGATTACTCCCCTTGTCCAACCCGGAGCGCCCTTCACATTGGATTATGGTGTTAATGGAGTAGGGCTAAAAGAGGCCAATTACCTCGTAGCATCTCAACTCATTCAGTATGGACCCCTATTGAAAGATGTCGATGCGGAGATTATGGAAGTGGTTCGCCCCAGTAACCGGGTAGAGTATCTGCGTTATAATCCCGACTGTGTGTCTCCCGAAATCATCGTTCGAAATACGGGACGTAAGGACATCCGGTCTTTGACCATCCGGTATGGCGTACATAGCGGCTCGCCCCTCGTAACCCAATGGCAAGGTACATTGAATCCGGAGGACACCGCGCACATCTCGCTTCCGGTAACGACCAGCAGCTTTTGGGCAACAGCCACTAAGGTTACCTCTCCAGTGTTTGATGTGGAAATTACTAAGGTCAATGGGGCTACGGATAGTTATACTGCAAATAATATATACCACGAGCCTTTCACCTTGCCGGATATTATAGACAAAAAGGTCATCCGGCTGGAGTACCGCACCAATAGCAGAGGCAACGAAACCTCTTACACCTTAAAAGACAGGAGCGGGCATATCCTCTACGAAGCGGACCGGCTCGAAAAAAACACCACCTACAAGGAGTTACTCGAACTGGGCCCGGGTTGTTATTCCCTACAGTTTAATGACCGGGGAGATGATGGTTTATACTTTTGGTTTTGGGAGCGCACGGATCCAAGAGGGCGGGGGTATGCCAAAATTAACTACGAAAGAAGTAAGGACAGGTGGCGTACCGTCAAGAGCTTTAATCCTGACTTTGGGCGCTTTTTCAAATACGATTTTGCGTACCAAAGTCTTAACGCGACGAAAGACCCTTCCGGAATACGTACCGTCATCACCCATTGGCCCAATCCCGTCATCGAACAGCTGCACCTTCGGGTCTCTGATATTGTTACAGGTGGAAAGATATCGATTGTCGTGCGGGATTTATTCGGAAGAAATTTGATTCGCCGGGTAGAGTCTTTGGATGGCTCCGGAGAACACTTGTTCTACTTGCCGGTAAGTGGCTTGGCGGCCGGCCGCTACCTTCTTGAATTGAAGCTGGGAGGAAAGACATATGCCTCTTCCTTTATCAAAACGCAGTAATGGCTCATGCCATTTGACGAGAAGACAAATTCATTGTTGATTAGGCAGATCAACGCAATAGCTGTGCTTCATAGATACTGATCCACTGCTTAACGGACATCTTGGACATTAGCGAACCGAGTAACTCAAGAGGGATATCTTGTGTGTATTTGAACCGTATACAGGACTTGCCCATATTGAGCTTTCTCTTAGAATGATTGGGATATTCGGCCATAAACCACTCCTTCAATTCCTCGTCTGCATAAAGTCCCATGTGGTAAAGCGAAATATTGTTCTTCTGAGCAGCTAGATGGATAAAAGGGAGAGGAAGATCCGGGTTGCAGTGGTATCCATTAGGGTATAGAGTTTTAGGTACTACATATCCTATCATGTTGTAGGATATGGTCTCTTCAAAACCCTTCGGGAGATGGTCCAAGATGGCTTTACGTATTTGCTCAATGGGTTCCTGTTGCTCCTGTGGCAATGCCTTTATATACTGCTCCGGCGTCATAGGTTTGTTTTAAGCAAAGATAAGTGAATTATTGAAGTGTCATGAAATAGTTCATTATCAGTATATATAAGGACGGAGCACTATCGCTCCATTCAAGAACATTAAGCATTACATGGGGGTTATATAGCGTATGCAATCAAACCTTTCACCATTACGATAGATCAAATCATGAGTGATTCTAAAAATACTATGCCGGTAATGATTTATACCGAGCAAACTCCCAACCCGGAATCATTGAAATACGTCACCAACCGGATGTTATACCGCGGGATGGCTGATTTTCAAGAAAGAAAAGTGGGAGAAGAATGGTCCCCCTTGGCAAAGGCTCTTTTTGAGTTGGACTATGTCAAAGGGGTGTATATTGCCAACAATTTCATAACAATCACAAAATTTCCCAAGACGGAATGGATCGATATCATGCTCAAGCTCAAGGCCTTTATTAAGGAATACCTCGAGTCAGGAGCCCCCATTATCAAAGAAGGGTATACCGAGTATGTCCAAGCCAAGCGGCAGGAAGAAGATGAGGCCGAAGGATATAGCGATAAAGATCAAGGAACTGTACGGCAGATTAAGGAGATTCTCAATACCTATGTCAAACCGGCAGTAGAAATGGATGGGGGCAATATTATTTTCAAGGGATTTGACGAAGGGGTGGTAACCCTTGAGATGCAGGGAGCTTGCAGTGGATGTCCGTCTTCCACCATGACATTAAAAGCGGGCATCGAAGGGATGATGAAGCGTATGATTCCGGAAGTTAAAGAAGTAAAAGCCGTCGATCAAATCTAAGCTGTCTATTTTTCTTTTACGTATCCCTTCAAGTGCAATACCATTTCTTTGTCCGAGGCATTGGACTCAAAATACACTTTGGCGTCCTGATCACCGGACTTCTCTCTTGTATTAAAACTGATGTAAATATAGCTGGCTTGCCCGGGTTTTATCGGCTCTTTGGGAAATATCGGTGTGGTACAACCACAAGTGGCATGCCCGTTTTTGAAGGTCAAAGGTGCCTGTCCCAAATTGGAAAAGAAGAAACGATGTTGTACCACAGCACCCGCTTTTACCGTATCAAAATGGAACACCTTTTCTTCGAGTTGTAAAATCGGAATCGCCTTGGACGTTTGCACCGGTTTTTTTCTTTTCTCTCTTTTTATTTTTTTGTATGTAACAGGTTTTTTTCTTTTTGCCGTTTTCTTTGGGGTATCGGGTTTAGGAGCATTCGGCTGCGCTGTTACCTCCGGAGAAGATAGGGCCTTTGCGACAGGTGTAGGCGCCTTCCCTTTCTGAGCAGTATCTTCCAATACCGTTTTTTTTGTGACCGGAGTCTCCTCAACTTTGGATTTTGGTTGGATGGATGCACCCTCTTGAGCGGCAGAGGCCTTTTCTTTAGAGAGGCCTTCAGGCTTGTTGCCACAACTATGCAGCATCCCGACCAACAGTAATAAGCAACATCCGATGAAGAAGAAAGGTGTCGTTTTGATCATGTGCACATGTTTATCTCAAAATATTAAACGCCCCCGTCTTAAGGTAATTCTTGCCGTGGCAAGCATACGATATCTTGTAGGAATAGACGCCCGGATTGAGGGCTTTTCCCTTGTAATACCCATCCCACTTCGCATTTTTATTATTGGTATGAAAAACAACCCCTCCCCACTTGTCAAAGATATCGAAATACTCCAAAGTCTCGATGATGTAAAAATTGCTAATACCAAAATCATCGTTGATATTATCACCATTGGGGGTAAAGGCAAAGGGTAGGTATAGATTCTGACATTTTACATCCTCCGGGTCAATCACCTGAATCCGCAAGGTATCGTACGAAGTACAATCTCCTTCTTGGCTCTCCAGCACGTATTGTGTCGTCTGGTCCGGAGCCAAATCCGGATCAATGATATTGGGGTCAGATACACCTGTCGCTGGTGACCATTGGATTTGACTGGCACAACGACTCAGGGTCAAAGGAACCAAAGCATCTCCTCGAAGGAGAAAAGTATCCGGAGTAAGGATACGGTTGACGGGAAGAAAGGAACCGGAGATATCATTGATGTGCAGCGCTGAGGTGTAGAGTTTAAATTCATCTATAAAACCGACGAACGTCCCGGCGTTGCAAACACTGGTACCCATTCGAAATGGATTGTCTGTCCGTACCGGAATAACGAGTCCGCGCTCATAGACAAACCGGTCTGCCCGTTGGCCGTCGACATAAAGCGTAAATGTGACATTATCACGGGTAAGGGCGATGTAATGCCAACAATGGTTGGGGTCCAATCGCGCCTTGACTACTATCTTATTGGTAGGGTTGATGACGAGACTCAAAATAATCTCCTGGGACAACTGGTCAAACTGAATCGTAAAAGTGCTATCTTGCAGGCAGGTGGAAGCATTGCTAAGGATGTCTAGAATACCTGAACCGCTTTTATTGAGTATTTTTATATAAAAACTCATGGTGAAATCACCTGAAAGAACCTGCCCGATAGTGGGGTCAAAATCGAGCATATCACCGGTTTGAGCCGGGCCTAAACCTTCGTGCACCGGGGCACAATCACATCCGGGGCTGCCGGAAGGGATAACATTTGAATAATGGCCCATCTTATCACTGAGCGCACAACCATCAAATGAGAAGTGTCCCACAGGGGTCTGTGATAATGCCTGGTATGAAATGGTACACCACAAGAAAAAGAGAAAATATATCGGCCGAAAGTGCATAACTTTTTGGTTCTTGTATGTTAATATTGGGATTAAAACAGCTCGTCCATCCCTGGAGGAAGTAGATCTTTCATAGAATCATTGGTCAGCTCCACCTTCATTTGCTCCAGGCGGGATAAGGCTTCGTTTAGGGTGATGATCAATAAGTCCTCCAATTGATCCTTATCGCTCAGGTCCACTTTCTGCGGGTCGATATCAAGGGAAGTAATCTGGCTTTGGCCATTGAGGGTTACTCGAATAGCGCCATCCCGGAAACTGTGTGACAGCTCCAGTGCATCCATCTTCCTTTGCAACTCTTCTTGAGCGGCATTCATCTCTTCCATTAGGTTTCCAAACATATTATAATAGATTTAGTCTTTTGAATCTAACGCCTAAGGGGTATAATTAATTATTTGATACAGGTAATACAGGTAAAAGACCAACAGCATCACTCCTTCCCATTTTGAAATACTGCGGCTCAAAGAAATAAAGGCAAAAATCACCGTCATAGCAATCATATAGGGAATGTGAAAACTGATGAAGTCCGAAGGAATATCCAAATGGCCAAAAAAGGAAGGGATGGCCATGACCGTATAGGTATTAAAAATGTTGGATCCTAACACATTGCCCACCGCTATACCTGAATGTCCCTTGCGTGCCGCCATGATGCTGACGATGACTTCAGGGAGAGAAGTGCCCAAAGCCACCATACTTACCGCTATCACTTTGGTAGGAACCCCGGCTAAAACCGAAATCTCCTTAATGGCCATTATGGTGTACCCCGCACTGAGCCAAACAACAAGTCCACCGCCAATGAGGTAAATCCAGGCTATCTTTCTAGCCTTCTCTGGGATATCCTCCGTATCCTTCTTTCCGGAAAATGAGTTGAGAAGAAATACGACAAATCCAATCAAAAAGACGATGGCCTCAAAGAAGGAAAATACCCCATCACTCAATACAAAATACAACAATATCGAAGAGATGAACAGCAGAGGCATGTCTGTGTCCATGATATCAAAATCCATCTTAATCTTACCCGCCACAATAGCTGTCAAACCCAACACCAAAAGGATATTGGCAATGTTAGACCCCACAACATTGCCGACAACGACATCAGAAGTATCAGCCATCACCGCAGAAACTGAAGTAGCCAACTCCGGCAAAGAGGTACCCAAAGCCACAATAGTAACCCCTATGATAAAGGGAGAAATACCCATCGCAACCCCGATTTCCTTCGCCCCGTCCACAAAGACATCAGAAGCTTTTAACAAAAGCGCTAGTGAAATAATGAATAATGCGATATATCCGGCAAAAATCATAAAGTTATTAATTGGGTCTAATAAGAATGCATTTTATCATAAAAACCATTGGCATCGAAACAGGACGCAATATTAAGACAATTCGAAAGAACAAAGGCAATTTTATCGTACCGACCCCATAATTGTGTTGTGTACCAAACACAGTTGCGCCTTTTCGGCCCTTACTACATGTCCTTTTGCATCGGCTATTTAGGGGTGAGTTGGTAGGTGCCGGTGATACCGAGCTTATTTTTGTCTCCATCGTAGAGGTTGGAGAACTTGGTGCAAGCCAGCCGGGAATTGTAGAAAATCTGTTGTACGGGTACTTCGAGAAGCGCTTCAAATCCCTTTCCGGAACGCAAGGTGATATCCCGCCTTGAATCCAACAAATTCGCTGCGTATTTGAATGTACGCAATTCGGTGGACCAAGGCGGTACACTAAAGTCACCGGCTACTAGAAGCGGCAGATCGGTCTGTCTGATACGATTGACCAAAAATCCCAATTGTTGGTTGTAATCCTCGAGCATCTTGTGTACGAGTGGCGGGTTAAAAAAGGTGTTGAGTACTCGAAAACGTATCGAGGAACCCAATTCTATCGTCGATAGAATATGTGGAATATTCCGGTGAATCAATGTATCCGTCTCCACGATGGGCAAGTGACTAAATAGTGCCTTGCCATGGTTGTCGATTCGTGTAATCTTTACTTGGTAGGGAAACTGCTTCCTGAGAGCAACTGACAAATAATGCGTCCAGTCGGGGGTCAATTCGTTGCACACCAGGATGTCCGGGTGTATGCGTTGGATATTGGCGGTCAAACTATCCGGAAGGGTGGTGATGTCCGCTAAGTTTACCAGCGCAATACTAACATCCGGTAATCCACTGTCCCGTGCCAATTGCAATTTAGAATTGGACGAATATTTGAGAAATATGCTCAACAATCCACTTGCTACGAAACTTATCAACAAGAGTTTCTTTTTGCCGAGCATCAAGAATAATAATCCGAGCATCAAAAACCCGAGCATGATATGCACGGTGTAATTGGATAGACGCTTAAAGAGGATGACATCCGGGGTAAATACGCAAACCAATACGATAAAAGCCGTCATCCCCGCAAAGAGATATGTAAAAATCAGACCGCTGAATTGGTTTTTATTGGCCATCCAATCGCTTTAGTAACACCGGTAGTTTTTGTGAATAAACCCCGGATTGGGGCTCATATAATGCTGCTAAAATAATATAAACTCCGGTAACGCATGGATTATTTTCCAAATCGGTACCATCCCAGGAGACAAAGCCCCGATGACCAATGGGTTGGGCACGCGAAATATTTTTTACCACCCTTCCTTCCATATCAAACACGGTACAGGAGAGCAATCCGGCACTTCCCTTGAGCGAATAAAGGATTTTCAACAGCCCTTCTACCCCTTCTAACTCCGGTGTGAAGCTATCTTTGCTGAGGGAGACTTCACCGGTTTTTCCGGTATTGCCGGGTTGCCATGCGCCGGCATTTTTATAACCGGGAGTAGCGTAATGGGTAGAGGGTACCCCCGATTGCCAATTGTATACATCTTTGGCCGAGGCCTTTAAAGAGATGCGTTCGAGGGATACCCCTTCGTCATTTCGAAGTGCAACGGAGTGCATGGAAGTTTCATAATTCATCTGATCTAGTACGGTCAGGCGTCCGAAATGTGCTCGATACAAGGTGGCGTTGCCGCGATCATCGTTCCATTTTGGTAAGGGAGCAGAGATAATCCACGCCGAGTCCGGGGGATGATACACCGTCCTCAATCGGGAGGGAAAAGAGGTCAAGGCGATCATCTGCCCGGGCATTAGAGGGTATTCCAATTTTGGATGAATTAGCAATGTATCCTCCTCTGACACATTGCCGATGAGGATTTCCCGAAGATCGACAACCTTGTCCGACGCATTGATGAGCTCGATAAAATCCTGCTCCCCCGAATAGGGATTAAAGAGTATTTCATTGATGAGCAAATCCCCCGGAACTGGAGGAACAGCGAGGGCAAAAGGCGCTGATTGAACGACCTCTTGTCTCGTCTTAATACAACTTTCTATCCCGCCTTTTATGTGTAGATGATACAAATGACCGGTGTCAATAGGAGCGCTAAAGTGGAGACGGAGTTCAAACGGGTCGTAGACATCGAGTCGGATATCTGCGATGGAGGGAGCCTCCGGGATAAGCACGTCGGAGGGTTGGGGTGCTGATTGCGGAGAGAGTTTTTGATTAAAATGCAATCCGAGTTCATATCGGTCTTTGACGGTGATGTAATCCAGCTTCGGCCCGGCTAAAACCGGCGGTTCGGCGGATTTGGAGTTGGCCTTCCCTGGAGTCCCACCCAATAGATTTTCACTCCAATACCATGCAATAGCGCCTGAACATGCGAGCCGGGGGTGGCGCAGTTCGAGGCTCCATCCTCCTTCTTGTTTCGAAGGGCCCTCCTTCCCGGAAGGGGTGTAATCCACTTGATCGATTATCGCAGTGAGATAGTCCGTTAGTGTGAGTTGTTCTCCCTCATTTTGGAGTCCGGGGAAACCTGGCACCCCGATGGTTCTCCCAAAGGAGGCGAGAGCGAGACTATCTTTAGGACGGGTTAGGATGAGATACGTGTATGGAGGTAGGGTATCGTCCGGCAGGGGACGGGTCCGGGCTTCGTCGCTGAGGTAGAGTTCGGAGAGGTCGATATATTTATTGGAGCGATTATACAGTTCGATGTATTCGGCATCGGGCAGGCCCACCTGAGGAGTAGGGTCACTCATGATTTCATTGAAGATGACATCATACGGTGCCACCGGTCGCGTATATATCCATTTAAAGTTCACCGCGTCCTGTCCTGTCGGATTGCCACTGAGATCGAAGAGACGCAAATGAAGAACGAAAGGGGTTCCTGCGGCAACAGAATCGACCATTTCAATCCAGATATGTTTGTCCCGGTATGAAATGGTACCATATTGAAGGGATGGACGTATTTGTATGCTGCTGTTGTTCATCCCGGAGGTGTCGATGGGCTCACTCATCTCCAACTCCAGAGTGTGGGCATCCCACGAGTGGACGGAGACGACGCGGGGTGGAATGGTATCCGCAGGTTGGGCCCCAATCGCCAAACGGTCGAAATAGAATTTGTCCCTGCGGGTCTTCGAATAAACGCATCTCAATCCAAACCATCCCTGACGTATCACAAACGTATCCGGAAGAGCAAACAGAAAGACAGGATTGGGGCTTCCCCCGGACAAAAACCAGCCTTCCCAGCGATTTTGATGATACTGGATGGATAGGGTTCCTGACCGGCTGTTGTAGGCGATAGCACTATCCAAAGAGGCCACTTTCCCGATCTTTTTCTCATCCAAATACTTGGTCAAGAAGATCGAGTCCCGGCTGCCGTTTTGACCAATGTGAAGGGTGTACCGGGTGTCGGGACGTGCTGAGGTATCCGAACGAAACAGGTCTATTTCTAAGTAGTTTTGATTGGAAGGAGCGAAGTCCATCCGGTATTCCAATACCCACCGCGCCGAATCCTCTATCGAGTAGGGATAATAGATTTGGGATGTGCCGCTTGTGGAGGCCTCCAAACGCAATTGTCCCTCCTGAAGCCGAAAATCTGCGGTATCTCCTACCCATCCGGATGGGTAATCTTCCGGTTGATCAAACAGGAACAAATATTGGCCGCATAAAGGGCTTAATGTTACAAACAACAGGCAAAGGGCACTGATAAGTGTTCTCATGACAAGGTGATTTAGGTGTTCAGGTGCTAAGGTATAAAAAATTAGTCAACACTGTATGATTATCCTTAGAAAAGAAAACATTCCATCAATTACATGCATTAGTGTAAGTTGATGGATGACGGGAAAAATGAACAAAGAAAAGCGGGCTAAGTAGATTCATCCACTTAGCCTGCTTTCAATGATAATTATGTTATGAGATAAGATTTACTTACCGCATTTACCTTCACCACATTTGTGGTCAGCATTCTTTGCTTTGTCACCGCCGCATTTACCTTCACCACATTTGTGATCTGCATTTTTAGCTTTGTCGCCGCCACACTTGCCTTCACCACACTTGCCCTTACCGCATTTACCTTCACCACATTTGTGGTCAGCATTCTTTGCTTTGTCACCGCCGCATTTACCTTCACCGCACTTGCCTTTTCCACACTTGTCCTTTCCGCACTTACCTTCACCACATTTGTGATCTGCGTTCTTTGCTTTGTCACCGCCGCATTTACCTTCACCACATTTCTTATCTGCAGCTTTTGCGTCTTTGGCTTTGTCACCGCCACACTTACCATTTCCGCACTTGCCAAGGTCATATGCGTGCATGGTGTTACTTGCCAACATGCGTGCTTGGATTGTTGCATTGTCACTTAGGTCATCTTCTTGTTGAATTTGCGTTGAAGCAAAAGCATATCCTGCGATCGCTAAGACAGCAATAATTCCAAACAATAGAGCTGAAAAATTAAATTTGTTCTTAGTTTCCATATTAGTTGATTTTAAAATTGATAATTGAATTATGAGTACAAACGTACAATACTTTTTCTAAAAACACAACATTCGTCCAATAAGTTCATGTATATCCGTATAACTATGTCACGAATGAGACAATTGAAGGTCAAATTACGCATAGGGGTGGTGTTCAAAGCTACAAATACAATCTTCATCAAGTTACTAAAAATAATGGCCAATAGTTACCTTTAATCCATTCCTCTTTCCTTCCTTGGCTATGCGATACTGCTGAAGCTGACCCGGGGAAAACAGATTTTCACAATGCATTCCTTTCGCCAGACGACTGTTCGCTCTGCACGCTTGCAAAGCCGTCATTCGCACATATCTATATGGTGTCTTATTCAGATAGTATTTTGGGGTTTTGTCCGGTTTGAATCCGGAAGCAGGATGCGCTTTGCGGGTCCCCAGTGTTTGTTTGGCTATTCGTATCTCGGATGAACGATTGGAGTAAACTACATCTCCACAATGCACATCATTGGCCGCCTGCAAAAGGGCAAAATAGGATATTTCAAGCGGATTATACTCGACCTTGACCACTTCTTTGCCGTCCATATAACCGGCCGTTGTAGAATAAACCCCTTGCATATCTCCAATCTCCTTCTCTCCGGCCCAAAAGCAATACATCGCAAAGTAAGTAGTGGTGAGACCGCTTTTACGCGCCTGTAGTTCCTTATCTAATAGCTCTAGATACAGGGGAACAGCTTGTCGAGGTCGTTTTTGTAGCGCTTGTACCATACCGTGAACCAGGGCCGCTTTTGAATATTGACCGGCAATTCTCGGTATTAGGTCCTTTAGGTCATCGCTTACGATACGGACAACTGGGTTATTCCATGAGGGCTCCCTAAAGTATTTAAGCGCTTTTTTGTCTGCTCCCCCTTTATTGTTGTGGATGCAAAGTGGGACAAAATATGTTTCAATGGCCTCCACGATGAGCGGATGGGTCAAAACGTTTTGACCATAATTCCGACACGTCGAACATCCGGGAATCTCCTGAAATAAAATCAGGATGGGTTTTTGGGTTTGTTTCGATAGCTTGACCGCTTCATCGAGCGAACGATACCACTTTACACTACCGGTCTCAACCGGCTGTTTTTGTGCGCCGGCCACCGCCACAGATAATGCCAAAACCGCTATGAAAAGAAATTGACGTAATAACATATAGGGTAAGTTATTCCTCTTCTTTAATTTCACCGGAAGCTTGTGTTGGAGCTGTCTTGCGCATTTCTTCTTTCATCTGCTCTTTGACCTCATCTACCTTCTCTTTGACCTCTTCGATGATTTCTCCGGCTTCTTCCGTAATATCTTCGATGATATCACTTGCTTTTTCCTTCAACTCATCTACTACTTCATCTGCGTGTTGACCCAAAACATTGGCAACGGCCTTAATCGTATCTACCACGTCTCCCAAGGATTCTCCGATGGTAGCCCCTGCAGCAGTGATAGCTTCTTGGGTAATGGATGGTTTCTTTTTAGCTGCTTTTTTCTTTTCCTCTTTGACAGATTTTACTTTATCAACGGCCTCCTTGAGTTTATCGCTCTCTTCTTCAACCCGCTTTTTAGATTTTTCGAGCTCCAAACTCAATTTTTCGCGAGCCGCTTTTTTGCTTTCTTCCCGCTGCTTTTTGGCTTCGATTCTTCTATGTTCCCTTTCGATGGCAGCTTCCAAATCCGCTTTGATACCTTCCATCTCCGCGATTTTCTCTTTTTTGGACTTAATACGATCTTCAAGCATAACGAGCTTTGCCTCTCTAATTTGAGCTTCCAGTTGATTCGCTGCGTTACTAATGCGGTTTTTTTGAAATTTGATTTCTTTTTCATCCCTTTTGACCGAATGATTGAGCCGGTCGAGGGCGGTTAACAAGCCATCCAACCGTCTTTGGAGGCGCTGTAATTTTGAGTCTTCTCCCTCCGGTCCAAATCGCTTTTCTTTTATGGTCTTGAATCGCTTGTCGATGTGCTTCCAAAGAGTATTGCGGTCTGAGCGAATAAGCCCAACACTCTCTTTGACTTTATTCTGCAATTTTTTTAGCTCCTCAAAAAGGATTTTGAGGCTAAGTCCTTTTTGCACTTTTTCATCTATCGCTTGCAAGGCCTCTTCGATCTCTTTTCTAATCTTCTTGGAGGATTCACGCAACTCGGCGTCCACCTTTTTGCGCAACTCTTTCATTATCCCAAAGAGCTCGTTGGTCTCTTCCCGCAGCTCTTTGATATATCCATAGCTCAACATTTTGTCTCTCGCCTGCTCCTGTACCTTGTTCCAAAAATGTTGGAGTTCTTCCCACTGTTCTTTATTGAACTCCGACAATTCTTCGATTTTACTCTTGAGGTCATTGAGCTCCTCCCTATACAGCTTGTAGAGCTTTTCAGACAAAACTAAAAAGGGCCATTCCTTTTGAGCCCGGTGAATGATATCCGGCTTATCGGCTTTGAGGTTTTCCGGTAGGATGGATTCAGATGCGGACAGGGGTCTTTCCATGTGTTGGTGTTCTTCCGGAAACGCAACTTCTCTATTCTCTCTCCAATCGTGAATCAACGAGTTGTAAAATGCTTCGGTGGCTTGATCCGCTGAAAAAACATAGAGGTCCAGTTTGTTTGCCTCGCTATTGAGTGCGATGGCCATCAGTACTTTTTCTTCCTTCTCATTGGTTCCCCAAATTACAATTTTCTTTTTCATGTCATATAGACTTTACAGTGGTTAAATTTCCGGCTACTTATGAGTCCTTTCTAAACGGTGTCAGCAAGACAAACAACTAATTACTCTTTTCCTGCATCCACCCAGTATACATTGTCATCATGGATGAGGCCAACAAAAATTGCCTCACCCTTCATCTTTACTCGTTTTTGACATAGTATTCCAAATAGAACTACTACGCCTGTGTAGTGTATGCAAGAAAACGCTTCAAAATTAGAAATGTATCTTTTGGCTATCTTTTTATTTTTCTCAATTCACTGATACCCAGGCATCACTTCGTCTCGAAAAACGAAAATGCTCATTCAAAATCCCTCATTTCATAAAATCTGATAGTTTTCTGGCAGACACTATGTAAAATCCCTCAAAGATTAAAAAATATCCTCATTACTGATATCTCTGAAGTACTAAATCTTTCTTCGGCACTTCGAATGTAAACTAAACTCTTCCCTTCAGAAAAGGTTCAAATTCTATAACGCTGTATAAGGCTCTTTACTTTGAAAATAGCGCAGAGACGCGTTTTTGCTTAACCCCTTGTGAGTAGTCATAGAAGCCTTCTCCTGACTTTACTCCAAGCTTGCCGGCGTCCACCATTTTGACCAAGAGCGGACATGGAGCATACTTTGGATTGCCCAGTCCGGTTTCCAGTACTTTCATAATATACATACAGACATCCAGCCCTATAAAATCCGCAAGGTGCAAAGGCCCCATTGGGTGTGCCATCCCCAACTGCATTACGGTGTCGATCTCTGCCACACCTGCCACGCCCTCATACAGGCTGTAGATGGCTTCATTAATCATAGGCATCAATACCCTGTTGGAGATAAATCCCGGAAAGTCATTGACTTCGACAGGAACTTTGCCCACTTTTTCCGCCAACTGCATGATCGATTGAGTGACGGTGTCTGTCGTTTCCAATCCGCGGATGACTTCGACCAATTTCATAACAGGAACCGGATTAAAAAAGTGCATCCCGATAACTTGTCCCGGTCGCTTGGTGGCAGCAGCGATCTTGGTTATGGAAATCGAAGAGGTATTGGTGGCCAAAATGGCATTTCCCGGTGCGTTTGCATCGATATCCCTAAAGATCTTGAGTTTTAAATCTACATTTTCCGTGGCGGCTTCCACCACCAAATCTGCAGACTGAACAGCGTCCGAAAGACTTGTCTCTGTCTTGATCGAATTCAGGGTTTTTTCCTGGTCTTCAGCCGTGATTTTTTCCTTCTTTACCATGCGGGTGAGGTTCTTGGCGATGATATCCAAAGCGCGTTCCAAAGCGTCCTTAGAGATATCTACCAAAGTGACCTCAAAACCACTCATAGCAAAAACATGCGCGATGCCATTGCCCATGGTTCCCGCACCTATTACCGTTACTTTTTGTATTGTATTATTCATGTGGTCTGATTTATGCAAATTAACCTCCCCTCATTGCTTTTAAAGGGGTGGCAAATATAAGGCAATCCTCCGGATATTTCCGGTATAAGATCCATAGAACTTGGGATTGTAATAGATGCAATTCTATTATTGAAGCGTTTGTTTGCAGGTACCAACTAATAATTAGTGCTACAGGAACAAAATAAATACAGTATAGAGTGTACAGACGCAATGCATTGCGTCTTCTATCTTCCTCTGACTCTTTGTTGCTCAAATCGTCATTATGCTACGGCATAACTCCCGTTTGAGCGCCTCGATTCAGAAAAAAATAGCTGCGTTTAATACTGGATGAACTTTGTTCCTGAAGCACTAACTAAAGCATGCAGAAAGGTCAATTTTGAGATTTTAAAGAACAAATTCGACATCAGCTTCTCAAGATTTCATACCTTACGCCGTTTTTAGACTCAAAATATTACAAACTTTATCTAAAAATGGGAAGAACTATAGCTAAAATCGTGGGTGTTGCCGGATATGTGCCGGAATATAGATTGACCAATGCCGAACTCGAAACGATGGTAGATACCAATGACGAATGGATTCGCACCAGGACGGGTATTGTCGAAAGACGGATTCTAAAGGACAAAACCAAGGCTTCCTCCGACATGGGAGCCGAAGCCGTCAAACAATTGCTGAAGAAGACCGGTACAGCACCGGATGAGGTGGATTTACTCATTTGTGCCACGGCCACACCGGATATGCTTTTTCCGGATACGGCCAATGTGATTAGGGATAAAGTGGGAATAACATCGGGCTTTGGCTTCGAAATTAGTGCTGCTTGTTCCGGCTTTTTATATGCTCTGACCACCGGAGCGCGCTTTGTGGAGGGGGGATTAAAAAAGGTTATTGTGGTGGGTGCGGACAAGATGTCCAGCATCGTGGATTACACCGATCGAAGTACCTGCATCATTTTTGGTGATGCAGCTGCGGCTGTTATGCTTGAACCGACAGATGATGGCCTGGGTATCATCGATAGTGTCCTCGAAAGTGATGGATCCGGACGACACCTCCTCTACCAGAAGGCCGGTGGTTCGCTCCACCCTGCGACGCATGAAACAGTAGAGAATAAAGAGCATTTCATCTATCAGGAAGGGCGGGCAGTATTCAAATACGCTATAAACGGCATGGTCGGTTCTATAAAACAAGTCTTGGAGCGCAACGGGCTCTCAAAAGAGGATATCCATTGGCTGGTTCCACATCAGGCCAATAAGCGAATAATTGACGGCGTCGCCAATATGTTTGATTTTCCCAAGGAAAAAGTGATGGTGAATATCCAAAAGTATGGCAACACTACCACCGCGACCATCCCCCTTTGTTTATGGGAGTGGGAGGATAAGCTTCACAAAGGGGACAACTTGATATTGACTGCCTTTGGAGGAGGATTTACATGGGGAGCCACCTTCTTGAAGTGGGGATATTAATCCCGATTTTCTTATATTGGTATGAAATGGTTGAAAGGCCATCCACATAAAAACTCATAGGATATTTCCTATTGCGTAGTAGGGGCATTATCTTTGCGCAAAATTTGAAGAAAAATATGGCAAACACATCAGACATTAAGCGTGGACTTTGTATCGAGTTTAACAACGGTATTTATTCCATTACAGAGTTCCAACACGTCAAGCCGGGCAAAGGGAATGCCTTTGTCAGAACAAAACTCAAAAGTCTTACCACAGGCAAAGTCTTAGAGTATACCTTTCCGGCCGGACACAAGATAAATCCTGTACGAGTAGAGCGCAGAAACTACCAGTTTTTGTATAGTGATGACGGTGGGTACCATTTCATGGAGAATGAGACGTATGAACAAATCACCTTGCAAGAAGATCTGATAAGCAATGCGCATTTGCTTAAGGAAGGAGAAATAATTGATGTTCTCTTTGACGCTAAGAGTGAAATACCTCTGACGGCAGAACTGCCGCAATATGTAATCCTCGAAGTGACACATACAGAACCCGGTTTAAAAGGCAATACCGCTACCAATGCACTCAAACCCGCCACAGTAGAAACAGGAGCAATGGTTAGGGTACCCCTTTTTATAAATACCGGGGATAAGGTAAAGGTCAAATCTGAAAACGGCGAGTATATGGAAAGGGTGAAGCAGTAAAACCCGCCTTGTTTGACCCATCCTTGACTTGCGATGGACTGTATCTATTGGACAAAACAAATAATTTGCGATCGCAAGTCGATTATTTTGACTATCTTCGTAACCCGTTGGGGGTTTCATTTATCGTGCCCGTAATCCCCGGATGTTGACCGGGTAAGTACATCACAAACACTTAAAATCGAGCCTATGAATTTCAATGAAATAATGCAATTGGTTAAATATCTCAATAAAAGTGAGTTGACAGAGTTTAAACTCAGAGATGGTGATTTCGAACTTCAAGTGCGAACACGCCACTTTGTAAAATCAAAAATTGTCGCCACTCCGGCTGCTATACCATCTGCTGCGGCAGTACCAACAATCACAGAACCCGCTCCTGTAGCGGCTGCACCTACTCCTGCGGCCCCAGCCCCCAAAGAGCAAGAGACGAATAATTATATTGAGATCAAATCCCCTATGGTGGGTACTTTCTATCGCTCTCCGGCACCGGATAAACCCCCTTACGTCAAAGTGGGTGATCAAGTCAACCAAGGTGACACGGTTTGTATTATAGAGGCCATGAAGCTCTTCAATGAGATTGAGGCTGAAGTAACCGGGAAGATTGTCAAAGTGTTGGTAGAGGATGCGAGTCCTGTCGAGTATGATCAGGTGCTGTTCCTCGTAGATCCTTCCTAGAAGGACAGGTATGTTTGTTTATTTTTGACAACAAAAGAATTGACCTGATGATTAAGAAAATACTCATAGCCAATAGGGGGGAGATTGCCTTGCGCATCATTCGTACGTGCAAAGAAATGGGGATAAAAACCGTAGCTGTCTTTTCTACAGCGGATAAAGACAGTCTGCATGTACGCTTCGCCGATGAGGCCATTTGTATCGGTCCTCCCCCTTCCAGCGAATCGTATCTAAATATCCCCCAAATCATGGCTGCCGTTGAAATAACCAACGCAGATGCCGTGCACCCAGGGTTTGGGTTTCATGCCGAAAACGACGATTTCGCCGAGCTTTGTCACGATTATGGAGTGAAGTTTATCGGCCCTACTGCCGACATGATCCGTAAAATGGGGGATAAGATTACGGCCAAAGAGACCATGATCAAGGCCGGAGTACCGGTTGTACCCGGATCAAAAGGGTTAATTAAAAACATCAAACAAGGTAAAACGATAGCCAAAGATATCGGCTACCCAATTATCCTCAAGGCAACTGCCGGTGGCGGAGGCAAAGGAATGCGCATCGTTACTGAAGAGTCCGAATTTGAAAGCCAATGGAACATGGCTCGACAGGAAGCTAAGGCCGCCTTCGGCAATGACGGTATGTACATAGAAAAATTTATCGAAGAACCGCGCCATGTCGAAATTCAAATCGCTGGGGACCAGTATGGCAATGTTGTACACCTGAGTGAGAGGGATTGTACCATCCAACGGCGACACCAAAAGTTGGTCGAAGAAGCCACTTCTCCGGCAGTAGATGCCGTACTACGAAAAAAAATGGGCCTCGCGGCCGTAAAAGCCGGAGCATCCATCAAATACGAAGGATTGGGGACCGTAGAGTTTCTACTGGATAAGCACGGAGACTTTTATTTTATGGAGATGAATACAAGGATTCAGGTCGAACACCCCGTTACCGAGGAGTTACTCAACCTGGACCTTGTCAAAGAACAAATACTCATCGCTGCCGGAGAAAAAATAACAGGAGGGGACTACTATCCACAGGACAATGTCCATGTTATGGAATGTCGTATCAATGCCGAAGATCCGGGACATGAGTTCCGCCCTAGCCCCGGAGTCATTACCTCTTTTCACAGCCCTAAAGGACATGGCATCCGCGTGGATACCCATGTTTATGCGGGGTATATGATTCCTCCCTATTACGACTCCATGATAGCAAAGCTTATCACCAGAGCTGCGACAAGAGAAGAGTGCATCACCAAGATGCTACGTGCCTTGGATGAATTTATCGTCGAAGGGGTTAAAACCACCATACCATTCCATAAAAAATTGCTTCAGGATGAGGTGTTTAGGAGTGGTGCCTACAATACCGGTTTTTTGGATAATTATGACCTGAGTGATTTGAGAGAGGATTAACACAAGGAGTTTGTACATGAATTTCTGGAAACTCATTTCCAATTTGAAACACTACCGCACTTTGGTAGCGTTATCGATACTTTTTAATATCCTTATGGCGGTCTTCATGGTCGTCAATATTCCTTTGTTTATCCCATTGCTCGAAACCGTTTTTCGACCTGAATCGGTCTCGGTACATCCACCTGACGCACCGCTGTCTTTTGGTACGGCCATAGATTACTTTACCTACCATTTCAATACGTTTATCTCCCAATTCTCCCGGCAAAAGGCCGTGGGAATTCTCACTTTCTTCATTGTTATCAGCTTCTTTTTTAAGAACCTGTTTCGATATCTGGCACTATACTTTATTGCTCCGGTCCGTACGGGTATCATCCGTGATCTCAGAGGCAAGCTTTATCGCAAACTCATTGTGCTGCCGATGGGTTTTTTCAATGATCAACAAAAGGGAGACATCATGTCCCGGTTGACCGGTGACCTCCAGGAAGTGGAATGGAGTATACTCAATGTGATCGAATCCATCTTTCGGGAGCCCTTGGTCCTAATCGGAAGCTTGGTCTTTATGCTGATGATCAGTTGGAAGCTCACCCTCTTCGTATTGGTGCTTATCCTGTTTACAGGCGTGATTATAGGGGGCATCTCCCGTAAATTGAGACAACAATCGGGTGAGGCCCAGTCCACCCTGGGGCAAATTCTCTCTATCCTCGAAGAGACGCTTAGCGGGCTGCGAGTCATAAAGGGATTCCGGGCAAAACAATACCTCGAAGGGATATTCGACCGCAGAAATGAGCGCTATCGCAGTGTCCTCACCCGGGTACTCAGACGAAAGGACCTCTCTTCCCCGCTTTCGGAGTTCCTCGGAATCGCCATCGTCGCGGTACTCATTTGGTATGGATCGGGTTTGGTTTTATCGGGCAAGATGACAGCCGGCACCTTCTTCGCCTTTCTCTTTGCTTTTTACAATGTCATCGATCCGGTAAAATCGTTTTCCACCGCCTATTACTCCATTCAAAAAGGATTGGCGGCATTGGAGCGCATCGATAAGGTACTCAGCCAACCCGAAGAGGCGGACTCGCCCCAAGCTCAACCATTTCATACCTTCCAAAAAGCCGTCACCTTCCAAGGGGTGAGCTATACCTATCCGGGCACTACTTCGGAAGTGTTGCACGATATTAATATCACCTTACCCCGGGGTAAAACCCTGGCTTTGGTCGGAAGCTCCGGTGCCGGAAAAACCACAATGGTGGATCTGCTGTTTCGATTTTATAACATAGAACAAGGAGAAATCCGGCTCGATGATGTTCCGATCAGCCACCTCCGGCTGGATGACCTCCGGAGCCAAATGGCCATCGTCACCCAGCACCCCATACTTTTCAACGACACGGTGTACAACAACATCGCTTTCGGACGCCCGACGACTCCTCAGGAGGTTCAAAAGGCTGCTGAAATCGCCAATGCCCACGATTTCATACAAAAACTGGAGCACGGATACCAATCCAATATCGGTGATGGCGGCCAAAAGCTGTCCGGCGGCCAACGACAGCGATTGACGATCGCACGGGCAATTCTCAAAAATCCATCTATTCTCGTGCTGGATGAAGCTACTTCCGCACTGGATGCAGAGTCCGAACGGTTGGTGCAAAACGCCCTTGAGCAGGTCATGTGTGACCGGACCTCTATCGTTATCGCGCATCGTCTGTCCACTATTCAGCGCGCAGATATCATCGCGGTAATGAAAGAGGGACGGATTATCCAGCAAGGCACCCACGAATCCCTGCTCCGGGAGGAGGGCGAGTACCGGCGATTTGTATCCCTACAAAGCCTTTGAGCACCAACTATCCCAACTGCTTCAAATCCTCCTGCGTATTGACATTAAGTAACCACCCGGGGTCCTTAGGGGTTACCAATGTAACGTCTGAATTGATGAGAACTTTACGTGGGCAGCTGTATCCCAAACTGAGAAAATGTAGCATCCGTGCATAGGCCTTGGGCTCCCAAATGGTCAATAAAGGGTCCGGGAAGCCCGTCTCGGGATTGAGAAAGGCCGTCGCTACGCTCGTGGGGTTTCGTGCCGCCATTAACTGGCGAAATGCTGCTTCGTCTGCTTGCAATAAATCGGTGGCAACAACCAGCCACGCACGGTCCGGATCGTGCTGAAAGGCCGTCAATATCGCACCATATGGACCTAATCCCACAAATCGGTCTGCCAAACAAGAAAATGTCCCTGCTTCCTCCATCTGCTCTTCCCGGACACTGAGAAAACGCTCTCCGCAAACGGTCTTCAACAGATCGTACAAGAACTGTCGAGCCTCTTGCCCGTGGCGGAGTATCTTTCCCTTGTCAAAACCCATTCTCGTGCTTTTCCCTCCTGCCAAAACCAGTCCGGATACTGGAGGCACAGCATCCGAAAGTTGACTTCGAAAGAAGCCGGCAATACGCGTTGTATCCGTCCGGTTGACGATGGGAATTTGGTCGAAACCGGGAAGGGCCTCCCGGATGAAATCCGGACAAAAACCGGGAGTTTGGCGGATGATCAACCCGACATCCGTCAACCGGGATAGTCGCTTTTTGAGTGAAGTTTCCTTAGAGGAATCCAGGACGAGGACCTGTCTCTTTCCAACAAAGTGATTGCCATTAACCAGTATCAAATCCGCATCCAGGAAATGTTGTTTTACATCAAAGGTATTATTGGAGGACTCTTTTTTGGATAGGGTAATCATAGATTGGCGGTCCAGGTAATGCGTATAAAATACCCCGTCTTCCCTTTCCGATAGATGGTCATGAGAAGCATCCACATAGGCGACTTTAATCTTTGGATGGGCCTCGGCAATCTCCCCGGCCAAGGCACGTATATTGGCACAGGTGGTACCGAGTATCGCCCATTCGTGGCGCCCGAAATATCCCATATCCGGTTTGGTTAACGGAGGATGCTTTACATGCTTTTTCATCTGCTTGCTTTTTATTGTCTCTTAAAGGTCAGATGGAATCTTTGATGATTAAAACAATCATTGCCTCGTGTGTTTAATAATTGTTTTAATCATGTCGGTTTCATCTGCTTGCTTTTTATGTCGATTTCATAATTCTGCCGCTTTTTGTGTTTCGTGATACGAATATAGTCATTTTTTACTTGCAGGGCGGGGTATGAAATGGTGGAGGACATGTTCGATGGATGAAATTTTCTCAAAAGTACTCACCTACGCATCCTAATGGATATACATGCCTCCGACGACAACCTTGTTGTAGCATACAATAAACCGGTAATTTGTTGCGTACAATAAGTACGAGACAAGGGCACAATGGTTATCTTTGGGCCTACTCTGTAAAGCTTACCTTCTTAGCGGAGGAGCTTTTCTTTTCGGAGCAGGCACATATTTGGATTATTGTTTGTGCATCAAAAAAGTAAATTATGAATCAAAAAATCGTATGGGTATCCCTATTGATAATTGCCTTATTTATCCAAGGTTGCAGTCATTGTAAGGGACTCTTTTGTACAAAGAAAGCAGAGCAGCCTAAGGCCCAAACCGCTGTCGTCAATCCCAATGGGGATAGCGAACTCGCCATCCTCATGCGTCGCATGACCGATGATCTCGAAGCGGCTAAACAACAGCTGATCAAAGGGCAGAAAGCCCGTATCAAAGGTGATTACAAAGATATTCTCACGGCCAAGCCCACCTCACCACATATGAAGAATGAAGCATTTGATGGATTTGCTCAGTCATTGCTTTACCAAATGAACCGGTTTTCTGCCATTGGTGACGTCAAATCCTACAACGATGTTGTCCATACATGCATCGCTTGTCATAACCAATCTTGTCCCGGACCCATCGCCAGAATTAAAAAGTTGATGATCTATTTATAAGGGGCGGCCCCCCACAAATGGTGTTATATTACATCTCTCTGGTGACTACCATGTCAGCAGGAAACTATCAAATTGTATGAAATAAAAGATTTTGTATGGGCTTTTTCATTCTTCTAGATAAAGATGTCTTGTTGTTCTTCTCTGCTATTCGACAGGAGATAAGGGATGTCAGTTGAACTACAATCGGAAGTTGCGGTGTCTGTGGAGGGAGTATTTCCCACGACGATTTCATTTCATTCGCTCCCACTCATAACCGATGATGTTTCTCTTCTCGCGACTAAACTCGATACCGATGAGATAGACTTCGTCTTGGTCCATATATTTCTCGTAGTATCTCTTCTCTTTGATCTGTTCCAAGGCACGGCCGGAGGCTTTTTCGGATAGTTTAAACTCGAGGATAAAGACTTTACCATCGAGTAGAATGCTCAAATCAATTCTGCCGAGGTTGCTGATATCCTCGGGGATGATGTGAAGACCAAGGCTGGCGAGGTAGGCATAGACGACACTGGCGTAATAGCCCTCATACTCTGCCAGTTGGTTGTTAGTAAAGTTGGTATAAGGGATGGAGGCGAACAAGGAGAATAATACTTCTTTAAGTCCATCCAAATGCGCCATTGACAGAATGGTATAGAGTTTATCCTGAAATTTTAGTTTTTGAGTGGTTTGTTGGGTCAAATAAGAGATAAAAAGGCTATTGAGGGAGGTTTGAACTTCCTTATTGGGGGGCTTGAGTTTGTATTTTATGGCAAAGGGTGAAGGGATTTGTTCTTCGATGGTTAGATAACCCGTTTGCCAGAGCAGTGCTACGAGTTCGATTCTATCGACGTCAAAGGTATTGAGGATTTCCTCGTTAGCCACAAAGTGCTCGAGCTCGGGGATAAAGTATTCTCCTGTTTTCAACATATCGATTAGAAAAGAGGGATTGCCGGTGTTCCACCAGTAATTCTTAAACACAAATTTCTGAGAGATAAAGAGCAGGACATCATAAGGATTGTACACCTTCGGCCCAAAGTAATAATATCCGTTGTACCATTCGCGTACCTTCTCCATATCTGCCCCCACAAGATGCTCTTTAAAGACGGTGAGCAAGTCTTGATGGGTATAGCCGCAAATGTCTCCATAATTCGGATGCAGGGTAATATCTTCCAAATTATTGAGCCCGCTAAAGAGGTTCATCTTGGAGAATTTGCTCACCCCGGTGATAAAAACAAAGCGGATGTAAGCATCATTGTCCTTGATGACACCGTAAAAATCCTTCATGGTGTCTCTCATAACGCGAGCGACCTCGCTATCAGTTATATTGTCGAGGATGGGTTTGTCGTATTCGTCGATAAGGACGACGACTTTTTGTCCGTATTTTTGGTAGGCGGAAACTAAAAGTTGTTCGAAGCACTGTTTAGCTTTTAGATTTCCGGTACATTCGATACCGAGTTCTCTTTGAGGTCTTTTAAGAATCCAAAGCAGATTTTCCTCGAGCTCATCGATAGACTTGTGAACGCCGGAGCCCAAGCTAACTCTTAAGACCGGATACTTGATATCCCAGTCCCACCGGTCATATATGTAGAGTCCTTTGAAGAGTGCTTTGTTTCCTTCAAAAATTTCTTTGAGGGTATCGAGAAACAGGCTTTTGCCGAAGCGTCGCGGACGGGAAAGGAAATAGAACT
>JALWRC010000014.1 GCA_027080725.1 Saprospiraceae bacterium | reverse complement strand
TCCGAAGGAGCCGGCGGTAATGCACAGCTGATAACAGGATTGAAGGAGATCAAAGCGGGCAAACATACGCTTCAAGCCGTCCCCAATCCGACCACAGGCGATGTGGTGATTCATGGGGAGCGCGGGACGTACCAAGCGCATTTGTACGACCATACCGGACAGGCGGTAAGGGTTATGGATGCATTTAAGGTGCCCGGAAAAATGAAGATGCAGACGGTTGCCAAGGGAATATACATACTCCAATTGATCAACGAAGAGACAGGACAGAGCAGCTCGGTGAAGATTGTAAAGCAGTGATGCAATAAGCAATAAGCCTACTCAGAAAAAAACACCATTCTGAGTGACTCGAAGAAGAATTTTCGAATCTTGTACCGGTAGGTACATACATTCATTCGCCCTTGGGCTCATACCCCAAGGGCGTTTTTTTGTCGTCTGCCTATGATGCCCTGGTGTCACCAGTTGTCACAGTTACCTTGGAACACTTGCCTCTTCGCAGAGAATAACCACACCAAATAAACTCGCTCTTCTCTTTTGACTCTTGAGCCCTCTTCTGATGGTGTGGCTCGAAAAATGGTTAAAACCATTACAATGATTGATTTGAATCCTAAAACCTAGGTTTTAACCTTGGGCTATTCCGTTTAAGCGTCTCAATTCATCAGAAAAAAGCTTCGGTTAACAAGGAAAGTTTTTCATCCCCTCAGCATTAAAAAATCAGAGAAGCCCATTATGTCTCACATTCTGTCATACCGGCTCCCGAAAGGGTTAGGTAGTTCATACTCCACCATTTCATACCTGAACCACCCCTTCAGGACGCTTCAAATACCGAACCCACTCCACCTTCAGATCAGCACCGGGCAAATTAGGTCTCAAATTTTAACAAAGAACAGAGCAGAGATGACGCGTAACCATCTAAAAATTGAACTCTTATGAAAAAAAAGAGCAAAAAAACTTCATGGAATGGAATAATTTACGACCTTTGTGCCTCTCAAAACCAAAAAAAGTTAAAAGAATGAGAAAAGCAGATTTAGTAGCCTCTATATCAGACAAAACAGGAGTCCCAAAAGTAGATGTTCTCGTAGCATTGGAAGAGTTTTTTACAGAAGTTAAGGACGCTTTGGCCGGTGGAGAAAATGTCTATATACGTGGATTCGGATCTTTTATTATTAAGAAAAGAGCGAAGAAGATCGGAAGACACATTAAGAAAAATGAAGCGATCGAGATTCCGGAGCATTTTATACCCGCTTTTAAGCCGGCAAAAATATTTATGCAACAGGTTAAGGAAAACGTTACTTCTGCACCAAAGAAGTAAGACTCTCAAAATAGAAAATATACAGATATGCCTTGCGGTAAAAAAAGAAAAAGACATAAGATATCGACGCACAAACGCAAAAAGCGCTTGAGAAAGAACAGACATAAGAAGAAGAATAAGTAATAACACATAGTCTTTACACGCAATATTCTAAATCAAGAATCAGGTGTGTAGGTCGTTGTAAAATATATTTCATTTCCAGGCATAACCCCTTGTTTTATTGGGTTTGCAGCTTGGGAATATCCCAAACCGAACAGTCTTTTGAAACTCACATAGTAACACTCTGTCGAGTTTGAAATGGTTGGTCTTTCTTGAAGGATGTACTCAAGAGCAAACGACACAAAACCATTTTTAATAATTGTTTGGCAAGTTCTGCTTGCTGACGGTACAACCACCTTCACTTTTTATTCTTTGGTAATCAATAATTAACTCGTGCAAAGAATGTGTGTTGAAATATACATACAGTGAAAAAAGAGCTAATTATCAACGCCGGTCAGACTGATGTTGAAATAGCACTTCTGGAGGATTCTAAACTCGTTGAAATACATCGGCAGAAGCACAATGTGCGCTTCAATGTGGGTGATATATTCTTAGGACGAGTGAAGAAACTTATGCCCGGACTCAATGCAGCATTTATTGATATCGGCAACAAAAGAGATGCATTTCTTCATTACACGGATTTAGGTCCCAATCTTCGGTCCGTTCTCAAATGGACCAAACAAGCCGTTGCCGGGCAAAATTCTTCTCGCCTCGATCATTTCGAATTCGAACCCGAAATTATTAAGACGGGCAAAATCAATGAAGTGCTCAACAAAAATGAATTTGTCCTTTGTCAGATTCTCAAAGAGCCCATCTCCACAAAGGGTCCCAGATTGAGCTGTGAAATTACCATCCCCGGGCGATATCTGGTACTTACCCCCTTTAATAATTTTATCAGTATCTCTAAGCGAGTATCCAACTCCGAAGAGCGAAAGCGCCTGAAGATACTGATGGAAAGTATCAAACCGAAAAACTTTGGGGTCATCCTAAGGACGGCTGCCGAAGGCAAGAAAGTCGCAGATTTGCACCGCGAGGTACGGGAATTGGAGATTAAGTGGGAGCAGATTCACCAACAACTCAAACATGCGACCCCTCCCAAAAAACTATTGGCAGAACTGGATAAGGCCTCCTCTATCTTGCGGGACTTACTCACCGAAGAATTTAACTCCATTGTCGTCAACGACAAGGAGGCCTTTAATACAATCCAAACCCTGCTAAAGACCATCGCCCCCGACCGGGTAAAAATCCTAAAGTATTACAAATCACCAATTCCTATTTTCTCCAAATATGGCGTTTCGCGGCAGATTAAGTCTTCTTTTGGCAAAACCTCTACTTTGAAGTCCGGCACCTATATCGTTATCGAGCACACTGAAGCGATGCATGTCGTAGATGTCAATAGCGGTCCCAAGTCACAGAGACAGGATCAGGAATCCTCCGCCCTCAAAGTTAATTTGGAAGCAGCGGAGGAAATCGCCAGACAGATGCGCCTGAGGGATCTCGGAGGCATTATATTGGTGGACTTTATTGATATGCGCAAGTCAGAGAATAAGAAACGCCTGTATGACAGTATGCGCGAGTTTATGAAAAATGATCGCGCTCAGCATACGATTTTACCTCTTAGTAAGTTTGGCTTAATGCAGATTACCCGGCAGCGAGTCAAGCCCGAAATAGAAATTAACACCACCGAAAAATGTCCTACTTGTAATGGCACCGGAACCATCGATGCTTCCATTCTGATATTGGACAATATAGAGCGCGACATGGACTTTATCCTCTCTTCCAAACCCAAGGCGAAGTTGAGCATCAAAGTACATCCGTTTTTGGAGGCGTACCTCAAGAAAGGTTGGCCTTCTCCACGCATGAAATGGTACTTTAAGTACAATAAGTGGATACGTATAGTGAGTGATGAGGATTTTGGGTTGTTGCATTATAGTTTTTACGACCGGGATGATGAGATTCGCTTAAGTCAATCTTAACTGCCTTAATCCAATGTTCATATCATGGCTACGATTCTATTTCCTGTTTTAAATTGGGGATTGGGTCATGCTTCCAGAAGTAGCCATGTGATTCGATATCTTTTGGAAAAAGGGTATCAGGTGATTCCGGCCTCAGACGGTACTGCCCACATGTATCTACAACAGCGATTTCCGTCCCTAAAGGTGCATCGGCTTCCTGCACTTACTATCCGCTATCCGTACCACAATGCCATATTGAATACCGGATTACAATCGATGCACTTACTCCAATCCTTTATCAGGGATAAGGCGGCCATGAGACAATTGGCCCTAGAGGCCAAAGCGGATATCGTCCTGTCCGATCATCGACTGGCTGCAGCAGTATCCGGATGCTTCAATATTATTTTGATGCATCAGATAAATATCCCCTTATCTTGGGGCCTGGCAATGCCGGCCAATGCCATTACCCGATACTTTTTGGCAAAATACCATGAAATTTGGATTCCGGACACCCCGGAACGTCTGCTATCCGGCCAACTCTCCCGGATAAAAAGTTCTAAAGTTCGCTTCGTCGGACCGTTGTCGCATTTTGCCGGTGTGGCCCCCATACCCTCACTAGACAAAGCACATTGGGATGTACTCGTCATTTTGTCAGGACCGGAACCACAAAGAACCTATTTTGAAGAGGCATTAATGCACCACCTCCAAGGGAGTGGACTCAAGACGCTGATTGTACAGGGATTGCCGGACAAAAATCAGCCATCCACCCTACGCCAATGCCGGGATAACATCCATTGTATTCCATTCTTATCTCCCGGTCAATTGCTCCCTCTTATTTTTGAATCCCGATACCTGATCGCGCGCAGCGGGTATAGCACCATAATGGATTTAATTACACTCGGCAAGACGGCCCTATTGGTTCCCACCCCCGGACAACCGGAGCAGAATTATCTGGCAATGCACCTCCTCAAGAATGGAAGATTTGTATTTCAAAAACAGAGTGAACTGAATATCCAGACGGCTTTCCTGCAATTGGACCGCTTGGAAGAGGGAATAACTTTGGATACGGGTACTTCCCCTCTCCAAAGAGCCATCGAACATTTGCCTGCCGGATAAGGGAGGTGTAACTTTATATTTTGATAAAGCGGCCGTCAACAGAGCGATTACCCAGTCGAATGCTATACAGGTAAACACCGGAAGGATAGCCGGAGAAATCGTATTTCCATCGATTGCTATCCTTGTAATATGGAGCTGTTTTAACGACTTTGCCTCCCAAGGTGCTAAACAGGATGTCTTGTACTTCCGTATCCTTGACCTCGACAAAATCAAACTCCAACAAACCGTTGGTGGGGTTGGGCCATACCACTATTCCACCATTGTCCAAAGTGTTGTTATTCTTGACGGGGTGCCACGCCAAGGCTTTTTTAACCGCCTTCAAGGCGTCAATTACCCCGTAACCATAGACATTGTTAGGGATGGTCATGGGATCCGTGTCACAGCTATCGATGGGAGAAAATTTTCGTCGTGCGGTAGAAGTGATTATCTCTTCGATGATGTCTACATGCCCGGCCAAATTTGGATTAGCTGAGATCATCAGGGCGACCACACCTGCGACATGGGGCCCGGCCATGCTCGTGCCATTCCAAGCTCGAAAAGAACCATCCGGCAATTGGGATAAAACACGCACTCCCGGTGCCGTGATGTCCGGTTTTGTCCGGTGACTACTGTCCGAAAGTACTTCCCCCCGGCTGCTAAAACGCGCGATGGTATCATTGGGACTAAGTGCTCCGACAGTAAAACTCCCTTCGTATATTGCCGCAGGATTGCGGATGGTCGAGCATCCTCCTCCCCCGTCATTGCCTGCAGATACGACGACGACAATACCTGCCGCCTTGACGTTGTCCACCACCTGTCGCATGATGTCATAGTTGTCCGGATTGCAACCCTCATTGGGGGGGCAACCCCAACTGTTGTTGATGACGGCAGGTGCCATCGCCGGATCCGGCTGCTTGTTATCCGTATTGGTCGGAGCAATAAACCACTGAAAACAATCGATATAGGTGGAGGGCTTCCCCCATCCCCGTTCCATACAACGACATCCTATCCAGGTCGCTTCGGGCGCCACACCGTATTGGAGGGTATCATTTTCACCGACCATAGTGCCCATCGTGTGGGTACCATGCCCATGATCGTCACAGGGTGCATCCAGATTTAATCCGCAAGGGTTGGAACTGTCCCCGTTGATCGGATTATAATCCGAAATAGCATCGTGCCAACTGTAATTGTGATCGACCGTTGTCCCGTCAAAACCCCGGTATTTGTCCTTTATTCCGTCCACATCCCACTTATATCCGGTATCTTGCCCCCCTACTACGACACCATGCCCTTTGATGCCTTTGGCCCATACACTATCGGCCAATATGCGCTGAATCCCCCAAGTGACTTGCGGTTCGCCTCTGAGTGATATGGAGGAGTAGTCATTGGCGGGGATGGGACGCGTGAAGGTGACCGGAGCATCTGACAAAATACGCACCACGGCCCTCTGCCTTGCTATCTCAATGACTTGCCGGGCTGTCAACCGCGATGCAATGATATTGGCTACCCAATAGGATTTGTACGGTACATTCCATTGTTCCAGGAGTTTGCGGACGGGGGCCTGGGTAGAAGCTGCATGATCGGTGAGTGTCTTGTAAACGATGCGGCCTTTGGTTGCCTTGTCTTCGATACCCCTTGTATAGGGACGCATATCCAGGGGCTCTATTTGCAACACGACATCTATAGGGTCGGACTGACTCATCTGCGCTTGAACACGCCCGGATATTTTGGCTTTATAAGTATTTCCCTGCCCCAAACAGGTACCTGCAGAAAGGAGGAATACTAAGAAGAGGGAATACCAATGCATTGATTTTGTAATGGGGGATATTATCTTCATGATTTAATTTATTTAATATGAAATGGTGGACATCTTACAAAGAAATCACCATCGGGGCAACGAGGCCGACTATTTTTGAAGCCTACTGCCGTAATTTGTGCCGAATAGGTTTCCACTCTCCTGTTCAAACTCTCCCAACCTTATCGTGTTCGTTAAAAAAAATATTTTCTTGCCAAATGCTGTCGGCTTAATAAAGTAGAAGACCACAATTTTATAACTGAATAGGACAGGCAATACCTTTACCCGGTCTATAAGAGCAAATGGAAAGCGATAGGATTTGAAGTAATTGGTGATGATTAAGGCCCCTGCTTCCGTATCTACTCGTTTTAATCGAAACAAAGTACTGTACAAAAGCAGTACCCCGATGAAGACAAATACTGTAAACCCCAATCTAAACTTGGTCCCGCCAATCATGTGAACATCATCCAAGAACCAGAACGCTACCGCAAAGCTTCCAAAAAAAACCGTCCAAAAGATCGTTACCAAAAATTTTAAATACAGCGTAGCCGTAGATGATAGTTGCATATGTTATTCTGTTGAGGCACTATTTTTAATGACGTATTTAGCCACGTAAATGCCTATTTCATACAAAATATAAAGCGGAAAGGTCACCAATAACTGTGTTACGACATCCGGAGGGGTGATAATCGCCGATAAGATGAGAATAATCACCAATGCATGCTTGCGATATTTCTTTAAAAACTCCGGGGTGACCAACCCCATCTTTGCTAAAAAGTAAATGACCAAGGGCAACTCAAAAATCAATCCTGCGGGCAATACAATCATCGTCAGATTGCTGATTAAAGACGAGAGTGTCACCGAATTCTCAATCGTGCTACTCAAACTATACTTCGCCAAGAAAGTAACAGCCATAGGGGTGACAATGTAATACCCAAACACGATGCCTATCATGAATAGGGAAGAACATATCCCTACAAAGTACTTGGCGACCTTCTGTTCTTTGTCGTACAATCCCGGCTTGATAAACCGCCACAGCTCCCAAAACACATATGGGGATGCCACGATAAAGCCCAAAACCACGGAGACCTTGATATGCAGCAAAAATTGTTCACCCAAATCCTTTGTAAATATCTTCAACTCCCCCGGACCTTGGCACAACATACCTGTGTAGTGACAAAAAAAACGATACGTCCAAAAACTATCTTTGGTGGGGCCCAAAATAAGGGTGTCAAATACAAAATCTTTGAAGAGAAATCCGCCTATCGCAAAGAACAAAATGGCTGCCAAACTCCTGATGAGATGCCACCGCAACTCTTCGAGGTGTTCCAAAAAAGACATTTCATCCTTTGATTGAGCCATAAGTGATATTTTTGACAACGCAAATATCGTAAAATATACGATACCTTCTCCCTATAGTGTGTATTACAAAATGCACTAATCTAAGACAAACGGTTCGGAAGAACACCGCCCGCCCCCAAAGCGGACGAAGGAAGACTTGGGAGCAAAGATTTATTGAGTAGGAGCGATTTGAGATTTGTGATTTTGCTCTACGCTATATGTTGTATAGGTACACGCACGTTTTATTACTCCTGAAACCGGCGATTTGGAAATCTATTTGAAGTCAGTAAAAGACATAAATCTTATGTGTTCTCTAACGCTATAGCGTCACAAGTCGTGCCTTATGTGGTTCTAAATCAAAGTTGTTGATTACCACGACCTGTGACGCTCCGGCGTTATAAGGCACATTAGGTCACAACTCGTGACGCCTTGGCGTTATAAGGAGGCAGGTAAAGAAATTAATTCGGATCCATAGGGGATTACATCCACGATTTGATAGGCCATGGTTTAGGTGTTTTAACCTCGGCCCCAAAGCTGCCACGGGACGACTTGGGAGCGGAGATTTACAAGATTTATCATGTAGGAACGATTGAAGCAAATGTGGAAACTGTGCACTTTGTAATACACACTCTTGCTTGCATCGTTGCTCCGACATCGAAAGGATTATGTATCTTTGTTTTCCGGTCATATGCTCCATCTTTACATAGTCTCTCTTGTAATTGTATTAAGGGTTGACTATAAGAATTTAAAAGCAAACAAATGAAAAAACTTCCAATCGGGATACAGACTTTTAGTAAAATTATAGAAGGGGAGTTGGCTTATGTGGATAAGACACCGATCGCCCTCCAATTAATCGAAAATGGGGA
>JALWRC010000013.1 GCA_027080725.1 Saprospiraceae bacterium | reverse complement strand
TTTGTAATAAGCTCAGGGTAAAAGATATAAATGGTTAAAACCATTACAAAAATCGTCTGCAATATCCATCCCACGGTTAAAACCGTGGGCTATGTTGACGGAATAGCTCCCGTTGGAGTAACGAAGAGACAAGGGAAAAGAGCGAGTTTACTTGTGGAGCACTAAATGTTTATGAGGGAGTTTTGGTATTTTAAGAGTTGGATAGTTAGTGGATAAACCCCTTTTAAGGATCGAAGGTCTATCAAGGATGGATGATTTAGGATTCTGCTCCGGGCGCCTAAGGAGAGTCAATGGTTAACATTGGTCAATAACGTGAAATAACATACTCATGCAGTAGCATAAGCAAATGATGTTGTATCTTACTATAGAGCATCTACATTATCGAAGCTCTACTATAATTCTATCGTACAGCTAATAAGAAGAATCCCCTCCTTCTTCGTTCAGTTTGTTCGTCTATTGATTGTATTTAAAAACCCGAGTAATTACTCATATTGAAATAACCTTCTGATATATGAATTGTATCCAATTCACATCTGTTATGTGAAATATTATAGGGATGTGTAATAACCCAAAATTCGAAATTACCTTCAACCGTCCTGGTATCTTCGTCGAATTTTAATACCGTCACATAATTATTACGGGTTGTATCTAATACGTAGGAGCCACAAGCTCCTCCCTTAAATATAGCACCTTTACCAATATCATGACTAGGCTCTCCCAATTCTATAAAATTAAAGTGTAGATTAAAACTAGCTGAAACAACCGCATCAGAAACCCAAAAGCGAACAGTGGGGATGCTAGGATTTGCTTGAAATATTATTGGCCTACAAGGGGTATAATTCCATAAATCCCATGAACTTTTTGAGCTCTTTTTCGGGCATCGTGGGACAAACCACTCCCCGTTCACTTTACAGTGGAAGGATTCAAAGTTGGGATGGGCTGTAGCGTCTTTGTAGCCGTCTTTTTTACAGGAAGAGACAAAAAGATACAGGCAAATCGATATTACCGTCAGTAATAACTTCGAATAATTTTTCATAATGATTAGTGCTCTGCGCAGAAAATAACTCCCCATATAACCTCGCTCTTTGCCTCCGACTCTTCGTTGCTCAAACAGTCATTATACTACGGCATAACTCCTGTTTGAGCGCCTCGATTCAGAGAAAAATAGCTTCGGTTGCTAAGGGTATTTATTTCTTGCGCAGAGCACTTGGTGTTTTTTTGTGTTAAAAAATAGTGACATTCCTATTCTTTTATCGGTGGGGGATGGAGTGCTTCACAGATGAATCACTTGCCTCTAAAAGAGTATGGAAGTATCTGTTCTCACTGACAAAGATAGGATGCATATGGCATATAGGAAAACATTTTTAGTAGATATTTTTAGAAAAAACAGATAGAGGCCGCCTTGTAAGGGCAAGATAAGATGTTTTTAAAGGGGGAATTTTGGAGTTCTATGATTTGGCTTCTTCCTATATGTATTATAGGCGGACTTTCGATTTATCACTTCAGAAACCGGCGTTCGTGTTGTTCTGATAGCACATTATGAATGCAGAGCTGTTATTCCTCTCTGTGTTCTCTTTGGCCTCTCTGTGGCCTCTGTGTTTCCCTCATACCGGAGAGGCATTGAGCCTGTGTTTTTGGGTCTGTAAACCAATAGTCCACCATTTCATACCCGGAATAGCAAGAAAAATCGTCTTAAACCGTGGCTGAAATAGTGTATAACAAACTGCACAGTCTCCAAGTTTGTGTCAATCGTTCCTGCGTTTATTCTCCGCTTCCAAGTCTTCCTTCGTCAGCTTTGGGGCTGGAGTTCTTCCGAGCCGTTTGTTTTAGATTTGTGCAGTTTGTAATACACACAGTTGGCCTAATAATCATTCAGAAAACGAAAAATTGCTTATCATTACAGCCAAATTGAAGCGTAATAGATATGAAGAAACGTCAAATATCGTTGTGGGAGGCATTGATTCCGGTTATTTTCTTGACGGCATTGTTGGCCTACAATGTACAGGCAGTATTTCATGACGATGCCCTGGGGGGCTCCAATCAGTTTGCGTTGCTTCTTGGAGGCGCGGTGGCTGCTTTGATTGGGATTAAGAATAAGGTGGCCTTTAAGGATATGATGGCCGCCGTGGACAAGAATATCCATTCGACAAGTGGGGCGATTTTGATTTTATTATTTGTTGGTGGACTGGCCGGGACATGGCTACTGAGTGGCATTGTCCCCACGATGATCTATTATGGTATGAAAATACTCCACCCCAATATTTTTCTCTTTGCTTCAGTGGTGATAGCGGCGGTCATCTCCGTCGCCACCGGAAGTTCGTGGAGCACTTCTGCCACGGTGGGAATTGCATTGGTGGGGATTGGCAAGGCGCTGGAGATAAATGAAGGCATGGTGGCCGGAGCAGTCATCTCCGGTGCTTATTTCGGAGATAAAATCTCACCATTGTCCGATACGACCAATCTCGCAGCTGCCATGGCAGAGATAGATTTGTTTACCCACATACGCTATATGTTGTATACGACTATACCCTCCCTATCCATTACCTTAATTCTTTTTGCGATACTCGGCTTCTTCCAGGGGCACCACAGCTCTACTGCCGTCAATATAGATGCCATGTTACAGTCCATAAGACAATCCTTTCATATCACCCCATGGCTCTTATTGGTACCGGCGTTGGTGATTTATTTGATTATCAAGAAGACCGAGCCCTTGATTGCACTGATGTTGGGTACGATATTGGGAGGAATCTTTGCGGTTGTCTTTCAGAGCGAAGTATTAATGAAGTTAGGGCATGTCACGAAGTTGGATTTTCATACCTCCTACAAGATGGTCATCAATGCCATCACCACCGGAATTCAGATTGAGACCTCCAATGAGAAGCTGACGGACTTATTCTCTTCCGGCGGGATGAGCGGTATGTTAGGCACCATTTGGCTGATATTGTCAGCCATGGTCTTTGGTGGAATCATGGAAGCTATCGGCGCATTGGATAGAATTAGTCAGGCGATGCTTCAAGTGGCTAAGGGCGATTTTGGTGTTTTCTTGAGTACCGCGACGACCTGTATATTTTTTAATGGTACGGTATCCGACCAATACCTGGCCATAGTGGTGCCCGGAAAGATGTATAAAAAGAGTTTTGACGATAAGGGCCTTGCGCCGGAGAACTTGAGCAGGACACTGGAAGACTCGGGTACTGTCACCTCTGTGCTTTTTCCATGGAATACCGGAGGCGCTTACAACGCCAAGGTCCTTACCGTGGATACCTTAAGCTATGTCCCCTACGCTTTTTTTAACCTCCTGAGCCCTCTGATGACTCTAATCTTTGCATACTTTAAGATAAGAATACGCAAAAAAGGGCCAAAATCACAGTAATTGACCGGCATCGGGCGTTAACAAAACCTAATAATTGTTAATAATCGGTTAATGTCAGACCATTTAGAGCATCTAGAGCGTTTATTAGCTCAGGGTTTACCCGTAATTTTCTCAGGGTTTACCCTTAATATTTGAAAAAATATCAATTTTGGCATTGAATTTGCGCAAATTACAAATGATAATAATTTGTAATATGTAATTGGATAAGTTTATTGAAAAATAGCTTACCTTTGCGCCCCGGTTTGGGAAACGAGTGATGGAATGGAGTAAAAAACCGATAAATTAACACCCATGAACGTATTAAGAATGGCTGCGACGTATGTCGTAGCTACAGCGATTGTTTTGTCCTCTTTTGTAAGTAATGCTGCATTGCTTACCACTAATCCGGCACGTCCTAATAGTAACTATGACAATCTGTCGTTTGATACGGATTTCGAGGTCAAGTTGCAGGATGTGACCGGGCCGATTGATGCGCAGTTGACCTACGAAGTCAAGAAGCGCATTCGTCAGTATTTGCGTCACAAATCCAGGACGGAGACGATTCTGGCCCGCAGGGATTTGTATTTCCCCATTTTTGACAATGTTATTACGGAGCGGCATCTCCCAAGGGAGTTGAAATATCTGGCCATTGTAGAGTCGGGCTTAAATCCCAATGCGCGGTCCGGAGTGGGAGCGGTCGGTCTATGGCAATTGATGAAAGGAACGGGCAAGATGTTGGGCTTGAGTATCAACCGCACCTTGGATCACCGGAGAGATCCTTTCCGCTCTACCGAGGCTGCTCTGACTTATCTCGAAAAGTTGTATAAAGACTTTGGCGATTGGACCTTAGCCATTGCAGCTTATAATAGTGGTCCCGGCCGGGTCCGCAAGGCCATCCGACGATCGGGGTCAAGGAATTTTTGGAAATTGAAAAGGTACCTCCCCAAAGAAACACGCGATTATGTTCCGGCATTTATTGCTGTGAGTTACATACTCAATTATTACACAGCCCATGGTTTGGAGCCGGATGCTTTTGAAGACGATTTGCGTTTTACTTCAACTATAAAGGTATATGATCATATTTCGTTCAAGGAGTTATCCAAAGATATAAATACCCCGGTAAGTACGATTAAACTCCTTAATCCCGCCTACCTCAAGGGTTATATTCCCAAATATGCAAGTGGAAATTACCTTGTTTTACCCGCCATGGCGATGAACCAATACCTGGAGCAATTGTGGGCAAAGGACTCGGAGCCTAAGGTGGAGATAATAAAGGTCCGGGTAGCGGAGTCATTTAAAACCATGCGTAAAATTGCTGAGTTGACACCACTGAATACCATCCAATCAGACGCTGTCTTGCGTTTGGACCTTAGTATCCCCCCTTCCTTGGTTGGACTGCTTCCGCGAAGAAGATTGTCCAGTCAACCGGTACGGTATTACAAACTCAAGAGGCGGGAATCACTTCTTGATCTCGTCAAATCACGTAAGAACGTCAGTCTCGAAAATCTACTCGAGTGGAATAATCTCTCCCTAAATAATCCACCAAAGCCGGGAATGATTATTAAGATTTATGAGAATTAATAAATGAAATGACACTAAAAAACCACGAAAGGCGGCCTCAGCACAGAGCTGAGACCGCCTTTCTTTCATAATGAATTTTCTTTTAAGCTATATCAAAGCCTCGATAATCAAGGGACAGAGGATTAAAAATCAAACTTGATTCCTTGAGCGAGAGGGAGATCTGCGCTGTAGTTGACCGTGATGGTTTGTCTGCGCATATAGGCCTTCCAAGCATCCGATCCGGATTCTCTTCCACCACCAGTATGTTTTTCTCCACCAAAGGCCCCTCCAATCTCTGCACCGCTGGTTCCTATATTGACATTGGCTATTCCACAATCAGAGCCCGCGTAGGAGATAAATCGCTCGGACTCCCGCATTTCATTGGTCATTATAGCAGACGATAAGCCCTGTGGGACATCGTTATTAATCGCGATGGCCTCTTCGATTGTACTGTACTTCATGAGGTAAAGGATAGGGGCAAACGTCTCGGTTTGTACGATTTCAAAATGCGGTTCGACCTCTGCGATAACCGGTTTGACATATGTACCGGTCTCGTATCCTTCTCCCTTTAAAACACCACCTTTGACCACGAAGCTGCCTCCTTCTTCTTTGACCTTTTTGAGGGCATTTTTATAATTCTCCACGGCCAGCTCATCGATAAGCGGACCCATGTGGTTATTGGCATCCAACGGATCCCCGATTTTGATTTGCTTGTAGGCTTTTTTGAGTTTTTTCTTGACCGTATCGTAAATGCTCTCGTGAATAATCAGTCGCCTCGTAGATGTACAACGCTGACCGGCAGTACCCACAGCACCAAATACGACACCGCGCAATACGAGCTCCATGTCTGCACTGGGAGTCACTATAATGGCGTTGTTACCTCCTAGTTCGAGCAGTGATTTACCGAGGCGCTGAGCTACGGTAGCACCGACAATTTTGCCCATCCGGACGCTTCCGGTAGCGGACACAAGGGCCACCCTCTCGTCATGGGTCATGAGTTCGCCTACGCGATAATCTCCATTGATCACACTCACCACCCCTTCGGGCACTTTATTGGCTTTAAGTACCTTTTGGAAGATATTCATGCAAGCAATCGAACAGAGTGGAACTTTCTCGGAGGGCTTCCATACGACGACATCCCCACAGACCATGGCAATCATAGCGTTCCAAGCCCAGACAGCTACGGGAAAGTTGAATGCGGAAATCACCCCAACGATGCCCAGTGGCTGCCAACGTTCCAACATATGGTGGTCGGGGCGTTCGGACTGGATGGTCAGTCCGTACAATTGGCGTGAAATGCCTACAGCAAAGTCCGCCATATCGATCATTTCTTGTACTTCTCCTAAGCCTTCCTGAAGGCTTTTCCCCATTTCATAAGAGACCAACTTGCCCAATGCTTGCTTGTTGGCACGAAGCGCTTCGCCGTATTGCCGGATGACTTCTCCCCGTTGGGGTGCAGGTACGGCGCGCCATTTTAAAAATGCCTTTTCTGCGGCGCGCATTACACGGTTGTATTCCGTCTTACTCGTTACCGTGGCATTGCCGATAAAAGACCCATCCACCGGGGAGTGAGAGGGCAAAACCTCTCCTGTCCCGTAGGATTTCAGTCCTGTCCAGGTACCATTATTGTTTCGTTTGATGCCCAGTTTTCTTAAAAAAGTTTTATTCATAACACATGTATTTTAGAGCGACAAAAGTAATGAAATTTATCTATATGGATTCGCATACTTAATTTAGGTTTCATTTTACGTCGTATAACAAATAACGGATAAAGAATGTTATAAAAGAGTTGTTACTTATCTCAATTAGAGCTTCATGAGTTGTATTACCAAAAGACGCATTCATCCAGGGTGGTTTAAAATCCCTGTTTTGACATTCTTTTACGTGTTGATAGGAGTGTCTTCTTATGCTGATGCACCACCATTGATAGACAGGGTTTACCAGAACAACATTGGGGTAGTCCGCCTTGTCGCTCCCAATGTTCGATTCGAATGGCCGGTATGGGTACTGGATGACGAGAGGAGCCGGATGGACTTGACCTTTGACGATTTGGAGGGAGGAGATAAATACTACGAATACAGCATCATTCACTGTAAATCCGATTGGTCCGGGCCCTCTGATATTGATATTTCGCAGTACAGCAATGGGTATTTGCAAACGGAAGTTGAAACATATGAGTACTCTTTCAATACGAAAATAGATTATACCCATTACAAAGTGCATTGGGATAAGGAGAGTGCACCGTGGACGAAGAGCGGCAATTATATTCTGGCTGTTTGGGACATCACCGGAGATGAAAAGGAGCTCGCATTCACCAAGCGCTTTTTAGTGGTAGAACCGCGTGTTCCGATTAAGATAGAGCATACCTTACCCTTACGTACTACCAGTCAACGGACCCATCAGGGATTGGAAGTAAGTTTGGATTTGGACGGATTGGTCTTAAGGCGACCGAGAGAATACGTTAGCATTACTGTCCTCCAAAACATGAGATGGGACCATTTCATACCTGCGTTAAGATATCAATCCTACATCGGCTCTACCCTGGCATTTGATGGTCCGGATCAGATTGTGTTTCCGGGTTTGATGGAGTTTAGAAATATGGATATACGCACTATGAAATGGCGGACAAAGGACGTCAGCGCATTGGAAATGGGAGAGGACACCTATCAGGTTATCCTGGAAAAAACAACACCTCGCACCTACAAGAACTACATTTGGAATCGAGACCGCAATGGCACGTATTATCCGGAGAATCTCGATTACCGCAACAACAGCAATCTCCGGTTGGAGTATGTAGATGTACTCTTCACTTTACAAGCCGGCCCATTGGAAGGCAAGCGTGTCTTTGTGACAGGTGGATATTGGGGATGGGATGTAGATGAAAGAATGGAAATGTCGTATGATGCCTCCCGGTCTGCCTATTTTCTGCAAGCCAGAGTGAAGCAAGGGTATTACGACTACACCTATGTCGTCGTGGACACCAAGACCGGGCAAAAGGACATCGCGGCCCTGGAAGGAAGTTCGGTACAGACCGATAACGACTATCAGATATGCGTCTATTACCGGGACCCCGGGGAAAATTACGATCAACTCATCGGCTTTGCCAACTACCAATACCTCAAGGGAACCACAGATTTTTATAAGAATGGTGGGGCTATAAAACTACAAAGGTAGCCGTACGGTTGTGATTTAGGTATGAAATGGTTGAACACGAATTCTAAAAGGAATTCTATCTTGCAAAGTCAAAATCAGGGGATATGAACCATTATTTATTTGCTATCGTTTTCTGCTTTCTATCCACTTTCCCTTCCGGATCAGACCGGCAAAAGCCCGGGGACTTGGTTGAAATCACTACCGCTAAGGATGGTATTTTATTGGATATTCGCTACGCCACGACGGACAATTTCACCCGGCAACAGCTCTATGATTGTCCGCGTTGCTTTTTGCGGAAAGAGGTCGCCGCAGCATTGAGGAATGCGCAAAGAAACCTCAAAAAGCAAGGGTTTGGCCTCCAGGTTTTTGACTGTTACCGTCCACATTCGATCCAAAAGAAGATGTGGAAGATCGTGCCGGACCCGCATTATGTCGCCAACCCGAAGAAGGGCTCGATGCACAATAGAGGGCAAGCGGTGGATTTGACCTTGGTCGATAGCTCGGGTTGCCCGTTGGATATGGGGACAGGATATGATTTTTTTGGACAAGCTGCGCATTGGGCTTACCAAGGGCTGCCCCCGGAGATAAAGCGCCATCGACAGTTGCTTCTACAAGCTATGGAGAACGCCGGGTTTCATCACATCCGCACAGAATGGTGGCACTTTTCGATCAAACACCTTCCTCAGAGCAAAATTTACTCGTGGGAGTGGAAATGTGTATATTAGGGTGACGGTACCAAGTACTCAAACAATTCTTAAGTGTCGGGGGAGATTTGATTTCGAAAAGGAATGACGCTAATAGCACCGTCATAGCCGAAATTGTATTGAAAACTATTTATCGATCTGCTCCCCGGTCTCCCTGCGTCAGCCCGGGGATAGGGAGCTGACCACCATTTCATGAAAAAATTATAACATTTCTTGCACAGGTCAAAAAGATGTCTCTATCTTTGCCATTCACAATTTAACTTGCAATGATGCAAAGATTCTTAAATACTAACAATTGGTGGTGGCTGCACTTATCCTCGTTCGGGTGAGTCTTGCCTCTATGCTATTTATAAAAATTAAAAAGCGGCTTGTCGATTCACTCGACAAGCCGCTTTTCTTTTTTACATCATAAAAAAACAACCATGCAAACAAAAAGTAAAATAGAGATTGAGGTGCGGAGGGTTCACCTGTCCGGAGACTTATTCACCCCGGTCAATCTGTTTTTGAGTCTCCGGGATCATTACCCGGATATCGTACTGTTAGAGAGTAACAACTTCAAGAGTATCGAGGACTGTCATTCCTACATCGGGCTGGAGACCATCGCTTCTTTTGAGGTCAAAGAGGGCAAAATCACCCGGCGTTATCCGGGCCAAAGCCCCGATATTACTCCTGTTATCGGGATTTCTTCCGTTCCGGATGCCTTTTACCAATTCCTCCGGCTCCTCAAGCCGGAAGGCTCCACAGAGGAGGGATTTGACGGAGTTTTCGGGCATACCAATTTCGACAGCATCCAATATTTTGAGACCCTGGATTTGGACGCTTCCAAGCACAAAACCGACATTCCGGACATGCGCTACAACCTGTACCGCTATATCATCCGGTTCAACCATTTCAATGACCGGATAGAGATCATCGAACATCTCACAGAGGGGCAGGCCTCACAACTGGATCAGCTCATCACCCGTATGCGCGCCAACAAGAAGCAAACCCATCGCTTTACTCCATCCGGCCCGGAGAGCGGCAATATGGACGATGAGACCTTCAAATCCCTGGTGCAAAAGGGCAAAGAGCACTGCCAGCTGGGAGACGTATTCCAAATTGTCTTCTCCAGACAGTACTCCCGGTCCTACCTCGGAGATGACTTCAATGTCTATCGCGCCCTGCGCTCGATCAATCCATCGCCCTATCTCTTTTATTTTGACTTTGGCGATTACAAGATCTTCGGCTCCTCTCCGGAGACACAGATGATCATCGACGGTCCGGTAGCACGGGTAAATCCCATCGCCGGGACGTACCGTAGGTCGGGCATCCGCTCCATTGACGAACTCAAAACCCTCGAACTCCAAACCGACCCCAAGGAGAATGCCGAACATATCATGCTCGTGGACTTAGCGCGCAATGACCTCGGAAGACACGCCACCGATATCGTCGTCAAGGAACTCAAAGAAGTGCAGTACTTCAGTCACGTCATCCACCTGGTCTCCCGTGTGGAGGGCCGGTTGCCGGAGGGCACCAATCCGATATCCGTTTTTGGAGATACCTTTCCCGCCGGCACCCTCTCCGGTGCTCCCAAGTACAAGGCTATCCAACTCATCGACCGCTATGAAAACCAAAACCGGGGTATTTACGGGGGAGCATTGGGGTTTGTCGATTTTGATGGCAACATGAATCAGGCCATCATCATCCGCTCTTTCTTGTGTAAGAACAACCGGCTCTACTATCAAGCGGGTGCCGGTATCGTGGTCGATAGCGATCCGGACAAAGAATTGCAAGAGGTCACCAACAAATTGGGTGCTCTGCGAAAAGCGATTTCAGAAGCTACAAAAATCAGTTAATCATGCGCATATTAGTATTAGACAATTACGACTCGTTTACCTATAATCTTGTCCAGTATATTCGGGAGACATGGGAGGGCCACGTGGAGGTCTTTCGCAATGATGAGATCGATCTCGAAGCAGTGGAGGCCTACGATGTGGTCGTCCTGAGCCCCGGTCCGGGGTTGCCTTCGGATGCGGGCATCATGCCGGAGTTAATCCGCACCTATGCCGGCAAAATACCCATCCTGGGGGTTTGTCTCGGGCATCAAGCCATCGGGGAAGCCTTCGGAGGGACATTGAAAAATCTCCAACAGGTGTACCACGGGATAGAGACTCCGGTTCATCTGACACAGGCCGAAAGCCCGGTTTTTGCCGGGTTGCCGGGCTCTATCCGCGTGGGAAGGTACCACAGCTGGGTAATCCGCAAGGAGGACTTGCCCGAGGTATTGGAGACGACAGCCGTAGATGACCGGGGCGAGATTATGGCGATACAACACAAGACCTTGCCCGTCGTCGGCCTCCAATTTCACCCCGAATCCATCATGACAGCCGAGGGAAAGCATATCCTGAAGAACTTCTTTGACCACATGGTCCGGACTACGCAGGAAGTCACAGAATTGAAATAACCCGGCAATCCAATAAGATAACTTAGAAAAAGAAAACGATGAAAACCATACTACAAAAACTATTCGACGGCCAATACCTGGACCGGGAGACGGCCAAGCGCTGTCTCATAGAAATCGCTTCCGAAAAGCACAATACGGTACAAACGGCGACTTTTATGGCGGCATTCAATATGCGTCCCATCGCGGTGGAGGAATTGGCAGGCTTTAAAGACGCATTATTGGAATTGGCCGTACCCTTTGATCTGAATGGGCAGAAGACCATCGATATCGTAGGGACCGGGGGCGATGGCAAGAATACTTTCAACATCTCGACCTTATCTGCTATCGTTGTCGCCGGGGCGGGATACAAAGTCACCAAGCACGGAAGCTATGGCGTCTCTTCCTCTGCCGGGTCTTCGGATGTGTTGCAAGCATTGGGGTACACCTTTACCAATGATCGCGATGTCCTTCTGAAACAATTGGAGACCGCCAATATCTGCTTCTTGCACGCTCCGCTCTTTCACCCCGCCATGAAAGCAGTGGTGCCGATTCGTCGCCAGTTGGGGATGCGCAGTTTTTTTAATATGCTCGGTCCGTTGGCCAATCCGGCACAACCGGAGTACCAGCTTTTCGGAACCTACAGCATGGAGTTGTCGCGGCTCTACCAATATATCATTCAGGAGGACGGCAGGCAGGCGACCATCGTCTTCAGCCTCGACGGCTACGATGAGGTATCCCTCACCGGGCCCGTCAAACTACGGCAAAAATCGGGGGAGGCGCGGTTGGAGCCCCGGGATTTCGGATTGCCGGAGTACGACCCCTCGGAGTTGTACGGAGGAGAGGGGGCAGCGGAGGCCGCCACCATATTCCGCTCCGTCCTTCAAGGCCATGGCACCCCGGCCCAGCGCGATGTGGTCCTCGCCAATGCGGGATTGGCGATACAATCCATGACGGATGGACGCTCATTGGAGGATGGCGTGCAGGAGGCGCGCGAAAGCCTCGAAAGCGGCCGCGCCTTGTCCGTGCTAAAGAAAATCACCGGTTAACCTTCTATTGACCAATAAAAAATAGACAGATGAATATACTGTATGAAATCGTAGAGCATAAGCGCAAAATAGTGGATGCGGCCAAGCGCCGGCAACCACTGCGCGATTTGGAACAGTCCCCGTATTTTGACCGGAAGGGAATATCCCTTTCTGAGCGCCTTCGGGCCACCTCGGCATTGGGCGTAATCGCCGAGTTCAAACGGCGCTCCCCCTCCAAAGGGGATATCAACACCGGCGTGTCCCCCGGCGAAGTCGGTGTTGCATACGCTGAGGCCGGAGCGGCAGGGATATCCGTCTTGACGGATACCAAGTATTTTGGCGGGAAGGCTGCAGATTTATCCGAAGTGCGCGAGGGAGTAGATATCCCCATATTGCGCAAGGATTTTATTATCGATGCCTATCAGGTATATGAAGCAAAGGCCATAGGGGCGGATGTGATTTTACTCATCGCAGAGTGTCTGGACAAGGTGGAGTTGGGAGAGTTGGCTACCCTCGCACATGCGCTCGATATGGAGGTACTGATGGAAGTGCACAGTGCTGCACAACTGGAGAAACTCCACTCCGATATCGATATGGTCGGGGTGAATAACCGCAATCTCGAGACCTTTGTGGTCGATATACGGACATCATTGGAGTTGTACGATGCTATTCCGGACGATTTTGTCAAGATATCGGAGAGCGGTTTGCGCGATGCCACTTCGATGCAAAAGGTCAAAACCCGGGGTTTTGACGGGGTTTTGGTCGGAGAACAGTTTATGAAAAGTTCGCGGCCGGGCGCTGCCTGTGCCCGTATTATCCGCCAATTAGAGCAGCTCTATGAATAGTCACATGGTAAAAATATGCGGGATGCGCGACCCGGATAATATTCGGGAGATACTGTCCCTTTCGCCCGATTGGATGGGATTTATCTTCCACCCGGATTCGCCCAGGCAAGCGGATGTGGAGAAGTTGGGGCCGTGGATAGGGCAGCACGAAGCGGTGTTTGGTAGCACCCGGAGAGTCGGGGTTTTTGTCCGGCAATCCCCCGGAGAAATTCTGGATATCACACGGCGGATGCAGCTTCATGCGGTTCAATTGCACGGGGGACAATCGCTTTCATTTGGTATGAAATTGTCGAATCTCTTCCGGCAACATGACCTCTCTTCTATCCGGATGATTAAAGTGTTTTCGATAGACCATGGATTTGATTTTGAGGCCTGCGTGGAGTGGGAAATGCTGGCGGACCTGTATTTGTTTGACACAAAGGCGGCTGGATTCGGGGGGAGCGGGCGGAAGTTTGAATGGTCCCTTCTGGAGAAATACCGGGGCTCCAAGCCGTTTTTGTTGGCGGGAGGCATAGGGCCTACGGATGGTCCAATAGTCCACCATTTCATACATGATCAATATGCCGGAGTCGATCTCAACAGCAGGTTCGAACGGGCGCCCGGCATCAAGGACAGGGAAAAATTAGTGGCGTTTTTAAAGGATTTTAAAACACAGAAAGATGACAAATAAGAATGACAGTACAATTAATGACCTCGGATACTACGGGCAATTTGGCGGCGCCTATATCCCGGAGATGCTGTATCCCAATGTCGAACAACTGCGGAAAAGGTATCTGGAGATCATGTACCACCCGTCTTTTCAAAGGGATTTTGACCGCTTACTCAAAGACTATGTCGGACGCCCCTCGCCGCTGTACTTCGCCGAAAAGCTCTCGAAAAAGTACCATACCCGTATCTACCTCAAACGCGAGGACCTCAATCACACGGGAGCACATAAGATCAACAACACCATTGGGCAGATACTTTTGGCCAAAGAGCTGGGCAAAACCCGTATTATTGCCGAGACGGGTGCGGGTCAACATGGGGTCGCGACCGCTACGGTGTGTGCGCTGATGGATCTCCAATGCGTGGTGTACATGGGAGAAGTGGATATCCGGCGCCAGGCGCCCAATGTCGCCAGAATGCGGATGCTGGGGGCTGAAGTCCGGCCGGCATTGAGTGGGAGCCGGACCCTCAAGGACGCCACCAATGAGGCGATACGGGACTGGATCAACCACCCGGTCAATACCCATTATATCATCGGTTCGGTCGTAGGGCCGCACCCCTACCCCGATATGGTCGCCCGCTTCCAATCCGTCATCAGCCGGGAGATGAAAGAGCAACTCCTCCAACAGACCGGCAGGGATTATCCCGATGCCATCGTGGCGTGCGTCGGGGGAGGGAGCAATGCCGCCGGCGCTTTCTATCATTATCTCGAGAGGGAAGAAGTGGACTTGTATGTGGTCGAAGCCGCCGGACTCGGGATAAAAACCGGGCACTCGGCCGCGACGAGTGTTTTGGGGACGGATGGCATTATTCATGGCAGTCGCACCTTGCTCATGCAGACAGAGGATGGACAAATCATCGAACCCTATTCGATATCAGCGGGGCTGGATTATCCGGGCATCGGCCCCATGCACGCCCACCTCATCCGCAGCGGACGGGCCAAGGCCTTGTCCGTCACAGACGAAGAAGCCCTAACGGCGGCCTTCGAATTGACCCGGCTGGAGGGGATTATCCCGGCGCTGGAGTCTGCGCACGCCTTTGCCGCCCTGGATAAGATGCAGCATAATCCCGAGGCTACCCTCGTCGTCAACCTTTCCGGAAGAGGTGACAAGGATTTGGATACGTATATCAAACACTTAAACCAAACAGATGAACCAACTCGATAAGCTATTTGAAGCAAAACCCAGGAACCTCCTGAGCATTTACCTCACAGCAGGGTATCCGTACCTGGAGGCGACTGTGGATATCATCCAAACATTGGATGAAGAAGGGGTAGATATGATAGAGGTGGGGATGCCCTATTCCGATCCGATGGCGGACGGTCCTACCATCCAGCAAAGCAGCAGTGCCGCAATCCAAAACGGCATGCGATTGGAGAAATTGTTCGGGCAGTTGGCCACATTAAAAGGCAGGATAGAGACCCCGCTGGTCTATATGGGGTACCTCAATCAGATTATGCAATATGGAGAAGACCGGTTCTTTACCACCTGTGCAGCATGTGGTATTTCCGGGCTGATACTCCCGGATTTACCCTTAGATGCCTATCATAACCACTACAAACAACGAATAGAAGCGGCGGAACTTCGAATGAACTTTTTAATTGCCCCACAGACGCCGGAAGACCGAATCAAACAGATTGACAAGGCGACGACGGGCTTTATTTATGTGGTGGCAGACGCTCAGGTGACCGGAGCAAAAGCCGGTATCTCTCCCGGTCAAATCGCCTACTTCGAGCGCATACAAGCGACGCCCCTAGCGCACCCCAAAGTAATCGGCTTTGGGATTGGCGACAAAAAGAGTTTTGACACCGCATGTGCGTATGCCAATGGAGCCATCATAGGGTCTGCCTTCATCCGGGCGTTGGAAGGAGCCTCTCCCGGCAATATCAGAGGCAAAATCAGGGGTTTTATCCGCGCCATTCGCGGAGTTTAGACGGGGATGCCATGCGCTATAAAAACAAAAAAGAGCGAGTTTATATGTGTAGTTATTTTCTGCGCGGAGCACTATATGTAAGGTAACGCCTTTGGCGTCACAGGTCGTGTGTGGGCTGGGGTGAGCTTCAGTGAGGTTATTTTAGTCTGCTCGATTGGGTCACGCATATTATTATTCTGCTTTGTTTATTCACATTTTTCAATTCAAAGAGGGAAGACTACTTGTTTTTAATTGAATATTTGTAAGCCAGATATCATGAACCTTAGTAAATGAATTTTGTCGTATTGCAAGACTAAGTTTTATATGAGTTTTATTGTTTAATTATCAAACTTAGTATAGTGTCCTACTCAAATCAATTCCATTTTAGAATTCAATATTATTACAATAGCCTTCCCTAAAAAATTATATATCTGTTTCAAAATTATATTTATCCATATTCATTTGCAGAATTTCTATTTTGTTTTCCAATTCTTCAACCAGTTCATCTCTTTGTACATTAGTCAATTCACTTTCCCATTCAATAACATCTGAACTATAACTGTCCTCTTTCACTTTACCTTCTTTAATATTCAGTTTCTTTAAAAATGAAACCAAGGATTTCATTTCTGATAATTTATAAATCATTGAGATTCTATCAAGATTCGCTTTTGATATTTTAGCTTTAATTTCGACTAAGTTCTCTATACTTTGATTCAATTTTTGTAACTGTTCTTCAATATTGTAAACTGGTGAATTTCCTGAAATATAACTATTATGTGTAGAAATTCGCTTTTGTATGTCCTTAATTCGCCTTACTAATTTGTTCTTTTCTGATAGTGCTTTTATTAATTTCATAGTTTCTTAACTTTTCTGTTTTGTTTATTCTTGTGAGACATAACTCTAAGGAATGCCTGCGTCACTAACTCCCGGACGGCCTACAAATACTATAGGTGTGGCCTCTAATGCATACATTTCAGTTGGACAATGGGGAGAGGTGAGGGAAACGCTTCGATGTTACCTTCCTATTACTTCCAAATTTTGGGATAAATATACGGCGATTTGGGTGATTTTGGAGGGATTCTAGGAAGGAAATTGCCTTCTGTTCCTTCTGTGGTCTGTGTGGGGCTGTGTTTCGGGCCGTTTTTTGGTTTTTTTGCGACATTTTGGCAATGGATTGCCCTGCAGTCCTGGGCGCGCCTTTAGACAGTTAGGCCTATCCCGCCTTCCAGGTTGGAAGGACTAGATGTACGGAGGCACAGGTCGTGAGAGGGCTGGGGTGAGCTCTGTGTGAGATTATTTCAGTCTGCTCGATTCTGCACTGGCTGCCTTTAATTTCCTTTTAAAATTATTAGTTAAATAATAACCTCCTGTTTGTGTCGCTCCCCCTTTAAACTCAATAAAACCAGCCTCTTTCAGTTGTTCTATGTATCTTTCTATAGTACGTTCACTACCAAGTTCTGTAACTTTTCTGTAATCAGGAGTTCTTTTTCCTTCATCTTTAACTATAGCTTTAAGAAGTACAGCTAATTTGGTTTTTGTAGCCTTAGTTGCTCCGTCAATAGCTCCGTCAATAGCTCCGTCAATAATTTTATCATTTTTATTCTCAACAGCTCCGTCAGTTGTACCGTCAATAGCTCCGCCAAGTTTAACATTGGTATAAAAAGTAAGTTTAACACTATTGGCATCTATTTTCCATACAGGACTTTTTAAACCTACATCTTTACATGCTTCAATTATCTTCAAAGTACCTCTTCCAATCTTTTCAATATAACCTCTTAGAAAAGCCATGTGTGCAATATCGGGGTTAACAGGTATAGATAAATGGTTTCTTTTGAGTTCGGCAACTTTCAATGGTGAGCAACCACTATTTGAAATATCAATACTGTCAGAATATATGATAACAGAAACAGATGCCGTAGCAGAAGAATAATCTCTATGAACTAATGCATTTAAAATGCCTTCACGAAGAGCAGACATTGGAACAGCATAACTATCTGAACGTTTCCAGTTTTGTTCGTCAAACCTCCTGCTGGTTCTTAAATGCTTTTCAAGAAAGTTCTGAACTGAAATAATGTTTTTAAATAAGTTTCCTTCAAGTAGTTGATCATCAATGTAAGTATCTGCTGTTTTACCCTTTTCAAGAAAAGCTATTCTAATTCTTGATTGAGGAATAAAACGTGCAGGATTCTTTGCAAACAAAACCACGGCAGCATTTGTAAAATGCCCGTTATGGAACATTCCAAAATGAGAAAGAAAATCAACTGGATTGCTTTTCGACTCACTTAATCTGTTTGCTTTGATGGCTTCTTTGATGGTTTTCTTGATTTCATCCATATCAAGATCTTCCAATTCAACACCGAGAGCGGATTGTCGTTCCCAATGAACTTCTGTTTTTTGCCGGCTGCCTATTAATTCCGATATCTCATTTGAGTTTGCTTTGACCGTCCGTGCATTTTTCCCATCTTTTCGGGTATAAATACTTCCATTAAAAATATACGGTTTTTTTGAACCCGCCCATACTTTTACAAGAATTAGCTTATTGCTGCCATATTCTTCAATAGAGACCATTACAGGACTTTCCGGGACAATTTCTTTGCTCAGATATGTTTCAAGTTCATCTTGTATTTTTTCTGCCCGGTTAACGCCAACTACTTTTTTATCTTCTGAAATACCTATAAGTAATTGCCCGCCCTTGTTATTGAGAAATGCGCAAATAGTTTTACCGACAGCATCTTTACGAACAACTTCTTTAAACTCAAGCTGTTCGCCTTCTCCCTGTTTCAGGAGGCTTTTTATAAGTTGTTCACTATTCATTTTCTTTCTCTTTTTTCATTTGTTCAACAATCTTTCGTATGGCTTCAATATCTTTAAATTGAAACCGGATATAATCCATTCCATCAGTTGAAAAATTATAGTACGACTGTACCCAATGTCCTGTTCTTTCTTCAACAGGAATGTGTGTCATCAATGCATAATTGTACATATCAACTACCCTTAAATCATCGAGTATTGGGCCTTTTTCAAGTTTAATATTCCTGTTTTTTGTGCCATCATGATTTTCAGTGTATAACTTTTTAAGCAACTGCCTGATTAGGGCAATGTCCCGATGAGCCAAAAACCATCTGGGCTTGTTTTCATCCACGGCTGCTTTTATTTCTTCGTGGGTTATTGAGGTATCGCCAATAATACCTGAACCATAATAGGGTCGTAAAATGCCGAAAAACAGATCGCAAGATTTTGCTGCTTCAATACAATTTTCAAGATTCGACTTGTCTGGGTGTACGGGAATAGTTCCCTTATAGGAACACCATACTTCGTATCCGAATCCGGTTAAAGTAGCATAAACTGCCTCAAGACTTTCGCTAAAGCCGTGCACCGTAGATGCTACCATTATTTTTAATTTTTCAACCATTTACTTCTTTTCATTTTTAATTCTTTCTTCTATTTCAGTTGAGCGTCGGTTAAAAAAAGCTTTTTGAGTTTTTGGTATTGAAATTTGTGTGTTGGAAAAAACCAAATGTGCTATTTGTGCGCTGGCATTCATTATCGATATTTATTTGTGGCAAATTCATCTTTCGGCCAACTCAAAGGAATATATGCCTCACTAACTCCCGGACGGCCTACAAATGCTATAGGCGTGGCCTGTGATGCATACATTGCAGATGGACAATGGTGGAGGTAAGGGAAACACAACGATGTTACCTTCCTCTCCCTTCCCTATTTTTGGATAAATATACGGCGGTTTGGGTGATTTTGGATGGCTTGTAGGGAGGAAATTGATTTCTGTCCCTTCTGTCGAATGCGCGGGGCTGTGTTTTGGGCCGTTTTCTAGGTTCTTTGCGACTTTTTGGTAATGGATTGCCTTGTAGTCCTGGTCCGTGCCTTTAGACAGTTAGGCCTGTCCCGCCTTCAAAGCGGGAAGGCTCGCATGTACGGTGGCGCCTTTGGCGTCAGGGCTAGGGTGAGGTCCAGTGAGGTTATTTCAGTCTGCTCGATTGTGTGGGTTTATTCATTCAGTCGTGTTTTCAAATCCATTCGTTGATGTAAAATTCTAATAATTTCAATTTCTCTTTTCAACCTATAAAATATAATATGAGATTTGACAATCGTTCCCCAATATCCTTCTCTTAAAGCACCAAAGTTTCTGCCAATATCCGGTTTATTACATATCTCTTTAATTTTATCGATGATAATTTGATAATATCTGTCTGCCTGCTTTAATGACCAGTTTTCAAATGTATATTCCCATATTGCTATTAAATCTTCCTGAGCTTTTTTGGATATTTTACAATTCATACAATTCCGTGTTTTCTGTGGATTTTGTTCAATAGAATCTCTGGGTTAAAATCTGTAACAAATCCACTTTCTTCTCCTTCTTTGAGTGCTTTTGTAAGTAACTTTTCTTTAGTTTCTCTTTCCTCTAACAGCCTCAATCCCGCTTGAATTACTTCACTTGCAGTATTGTATTTTCCACTCTCCAAAACGCTTGAAATAAATCTTTCAAAGTGATTCCCCAGTGCAATTGTAGTATTTTTACTCATAATCTAATTTTTTTACAAAGTTACCAAAATTTTGTAACTGATTCAAGGTTCATTATAATTTGTCTAATAAAATCAAACGTTTAACCCACACTTCTATTTACTGTTTCTTTATTTGTCATTTCACAATTTCCTGAATTCAAGCTGCAAATGCAACTTTTGTAAAATAATCAAATTTCCTCAAAGTGTTCCATTTTATTCAGTTTGAGGAATATTTTAGAGATTCGCTCTTTATTTTGGTGCTGCCTAAAACTCTATTGAATGTATGCGTCACTAACTCCCGGACGGGCCTACAAATGCTATAGGCGTGGCCTGTGACGCATACACTTCAATTGGACAATGGTGGGAGGCAAGAACGCTTCGATGTTACCTTCCTCTCACTTCCCAATTTTGAGATAAATATACGTTGGTAACGCCTTTGGTGTCACACTTAAGTTTGGTTTTAACTAGATAATACCAAACTTAAGACGGATGTATGACATCCTGCTTGAGGTGTATAGTTCTTCATCAGGACGTTGGAAGGGGCCTCTCCAGGTGATATCACGGGCAAAATCAGGGGTTTAATCCGCGCCATTCATGGAGTTTAGACGAGGCCAAGCGCTACAAAAACAAGAAGGCGCATGCATTGCATACGCCTTCTTGAGTGGTACCTCCCAGAATTGAACTGGGGACACCAGGATTTTCAGTCCTGTGCTCTACCAACTGAGCTAAGGTACCGGGATAGTGCTTCTTTAGGAAGCGGGTGCAAAGATAGAATAAAGGGATAATACCACAACAAATATTATAACATTTTTTTTATTCTTTGGTATTCGCTGCGGTAGTGACGGTTGCCCTTGCAACCCAATTTTGCCTTCTCCCCATGGATGTCTTTCACTCTATGTGAGGAACTTGGATGTGTGCTCAACCATTCCGGAGGAGTGGGGTTGTTTTTGATTTTTTCAAAAAAAGCAGCTGCACCATCTGCACTATAATCCGTTGGGCAGAGGTAAATCACCGAGTATTTGTCCGCTTCGGCTTCATGAGAGCGGGAGAACTTTAACCCGATGAGTGCCGTGGTCACCTTACCGATATTGGCATTGGCTTGCTTTTTATCGCTTACCGAATTGAGAACGATGTCCAGTAAGATCTGTGTGCCCAGGAGTTTTGTGAGTTGCTTGGTGGAGTGTCTGCGGTCGGCGTGTGCGATTTCATGCGCGAGTACACCGGCCAGTTGGTCTTCCGCATCCAAATACTTTATGAGACCGGTGTACACATAGATGTACCCTCCCGGAGTGGCAAAAGCGTTGAGCGTCTTGTCATCCTTGATGATTTTAACCTCCCAGGCGAATTGGGATTTGTTCTCTACCTTCCCACTGTTGAGGATTTTGGAAGTGATTTTGCGGATGTAGCGATACACATCGGGGTATTGGGATTCGGGCAGGATGGGAAAATCCTTGGCCTTGGAGGCAATGTCCCCGGACACCTGTTTGCCCAACTCAATATCGTAAGAGACCGGGAAAACATTGAGGTCGTTCCATCCTTTTTTGAAGGATTTGCAGCCCATGGTGATGGATAGGAGGAGGAATATACTTGCAAAATATTTCATCTGTTTGCTTTTTATTGTCTTTTAATGGTCAGATGGAATCTTTGATAAAAAATAATCATGCCGATTGGCAAAAAACTCGTCAGATTATTTTTTATGTCGATTTCATACTATAACTATTGATTGTAAAGTTGGTTAGTTAATGCCTGTTCAGCACAATGCCACCGGAAGGCAGAGCCTGCTGTTTCGCTTTTTTCGGTTTAGTAACGTATGAGCACAGATACTTATTGAATGGTTGATTACTTTATGCCGCCTTTAATAAACGAATACTATCGAACTAATCTCATATGAGATTGTTTTACGACAATACCGAGCGGATACCGGGGGGTTTACCGCCTTTGACTGCATTAAAAATCAACTTCGTCAAACGCAGTGTTACAAAGCGATAAGAACGCTTTCCGGACCGGGCTCTTTATTTATTTTCGGGATGCAAAACACCAAAGACACAATCAAGTTAGATATACGCAAGACTTCGGAAGAAGACTTGATGGCTTTTGTCAAGGCTCAGGGTATGCCGGCATACCGCGCCCGGCAAGTGATGGAATGGATATGGCATAAAGGTGCGACAGGATTTGATGAGATGTCCAATGTACCCAAAGCGCTGAGAGCGGCCTTAGAAGCTCATTTTGCGTTTTTCCCCATTACGATAGATTCCGTTCAAAAGAGCACGGATGGGACCATTAAATCCCGGTTTGTCCTGCATGACGGCCATTTTATAGAAGCGGTCTTGATTCCTTCGGAGGACAACGGGCGATTTACGGTCTGTGTTTCCTCTCAGGTAGGGTGCAGTTTGTCTTGTGACTTTTGCGCGACGGGTCAAATGAAGATGCACCGGGGATTGGACCCGGGGGAGATCATCGATCAGTTCCGCTTGGTCAACGAACAATGCAAGGAGCATTTTGACACGACGCTGACCAATGTGGTATTCATGGGGATGGGAGAGCCCCTTTTGAATTATGCCAATGTCATGGAATCTATCCGGTATCTCACCGATCAGAAAGGATTATCGGTGGCGCCCCGTCGCATCACCCTCAGTACGGCCGGTATTGCCAAGATGATTCGGAGGTTGGCCGACGAACCCATCCGGGTCAATCTCGCCCTTTCGCTCCATGCCGCCGACGATGAAAAGCGCAACCGAATCATGGCCATCAACGAGACCAATAATCTTTCGGTCTTGATGGATGCCCTGTCTTATTTTTATGAAAAAAACAAACGCCGAATCAGTTACGAATACATAGCCTTCGAGCATTTCAATACCACCCCGGCGGATGCAGGACACCTCGCCAAATTATGCCGGCGCTTTCCGGTGTTGGTCAATATCATCGAGTACAATAAGGTGGAAGGTGTCCCTTTTACCAAAGCCGGAAGGGAGGAAACAGATCGTTTTGCAAGAGCGTTAATCAAGCAGGGCATTAACGTCACCGTGCGCAGAAGCAGAGGCAAAGATATCGATGCCGCCTGTGGACAATTGGCCAATAAGTAGTACATTGCAACTTGTAGGATGTAATTTACCATTTCAAAACAAAAAATATGGACAAAAATCATAAATCGGACGATCATCCGGAACCCATTGCACAAGAACATCACCACGACGAATCCTGTGATTGCGAAGGGCATCCATCGGAGCATCCCGATGTGGAAGCGGTCGAAGGACTGGAAATGTTTATACCGCCTGAGGCGCGGGAAATGGACTCCTCCCGGGCTACGGTCATCGATAAGCCCGAAGCCAAACTATTAAAAGTTACCCCCAAGGAATTTGTCAGGTTTTTTCCGAAGGTGCAGCTTCCTCAAACCCTCAATGAGGACTCCATTCACACATTCAATAAGCACAATATGCCCTTTAGCGTAGGGGCAGAAGCCACGTTTTTACACGAACCCGGAGATGACGAATTCACCGAATATCTTCCGTGTTTCAGAGTAAAAAACCCCTATGGGATTGATGTGCTGGTCTTTTGGAGAGCGAGCCTGTTGGACCAACATTACTACGTAATGACCATGGACAAAAAAGGCAATATCATCGCTAAGGCGCCCATCGCCGGTATCCGTACCGATGGGAAGAAGATAGCCAGGTTGTACGCGCATATCGATGAAGATTGGGTCATACATATGACGGCAGGAGAAGCACAAATAGGGCGGGAAACAGAGTATAATCCCGGCGAGACAAAAGCCTTTGAAGCAGAAATTCAGCCCGACGGGCAAATTGTCTTTGAGGAATCAGAAAATTTATTTGATGAGTAAGAGAAGAAAGTTTATTAAGAATAAAACCCCGCGTTCGATGTCCAAAGGGCAACTCGAGCGGGCCGTATTCAGGATATTAGAGCGCAGTTTGCCCAAGGCTCTGCCCCTCAATCTCCTAATCAAAAAGCTCAATACCAATAATGAGGTTTCGGAAATAGTCCGGACCCTGGACAAGTTGGAGCGGGATGGACGTATAAAATCGTACAAAAACAAACGGTTTAAAGCATTAAAACGCAAAGCCTCCAAAAGGGGAACCCAACGGATAGAAGGAGTCGTCGAGGTGATTCGCTCGGGCGCGGCCTATGTCGTGAGCACGGACAGGGCAAAGGACGTCTATGTGCCGATGAAATACCTCAAGACGGCCTTGGATGGGGATATCGTATTGGTAGAGATAAGTGACAGAAGGATGGGCCGCCGTCCGGAGGGAAAGATTGTCAAGATTCTTAAGCGAAAACATCCGGCTTATGTCGGGACAGCGCGGCTATATGGAGGAAGCATTACGGTGTACATCGACCAGGGCGGGGTCAAGACCTTTGAAGTGCTTATCCCCAATGGATACCAAGGGGAAATACAGGATCACGACAAGGTCACCGTCGAAGTGACGGATTGGAGGGAGGCCACCTCCAAGCCTCCTATCGGAAGAATATTGGAGGTGCTGGGCCGGGCAGGTACGAGCGATGTAGAGATGAAAGCCATCTTGATTGAAAAGGGATTCCCCTTGCAATTTTCCAAGGAGGCACTGGAAGAACTCCGGCATATATCGGAAACCATTCCGGCCAAAGAACTGGAGAAAAGACGGGATATGCGCGGGATTACAACCTTTACCATCGACCCCGTGGATGCCAAAGATTTTGACGATGCACTCTCTATAAAAAAGATCGACAACGGCAAGTATGAAATAGGCGTGCATATCGCTGACGTGAGCCATTATGTGCAGGAGGGCACCGCATTGGATAAGGACGCATTGGTTAGAGGAAACTCCGTATATCTGGTGGACCGGGTTTTGCCGATGCTTCCCGAACTCTTGTCCAATCAATACTGCTCCTTGCGACCGGAGGAAGATAAGCGCTGCTATTCAGTCATTTTTGAGATGACGGAGCACGGTAAGATAGGCAGGTATGAAATCGTAAAGACCGTCATTCGATCGGATAAGCGGTTTAGCTACGAAGAAGCACAGGAAGTGATGGACTCCGGAAAAGGGCCTTTTGTAAAAGAGTTGACCTTACTAAATCAACTCGCCGGGCGACTGCGCAAGCAGCGATTTAAGACGGGCTCCATCGATTTTGAAATGGAGGAAGTCCGGTTTTTATTGGATGAAAACGGCAAGCCGCTGTCCCTTTATGTCAAAGAACGCAAGGCCGTCCACAAGCTCATCGAAGAGTTCATGCTGCTCGCCAATAAGACCGTTGCAAAACATATCGCCACGGCCAAGACCGGCAAACCAATCCCGTTTGTATATCGGGTGCATGACCTGCCCGACCCGCAAAAAGTAGAGGATTTTTCCAATTTTGCAAGGGGCTTGGGCGTGCCGATGAAGACCGATACGCCCCGCCAAATTGCCGAATCCTACAACAGGCTCACCCGGCTTGCCGAAGAGGATGAGCGCTTGAGGGTGCTCCAACCTCTCGCTATCCGGACGATGTCCAAGGCCATATACACCACGGAAAATATCGGCCATTTCGGGTTGGGATTTGAATATTACACCCATTTCACCTCCCCCATCCGCAGGTATGCCGACCTCATGGTGCACCGAATCCTCGAAAAGATAAAGCGACAAGAGCGCATGGACATCGAGGCACTCAACCAAATATGCGTGCATATCTCAGAGCGCGAACGGGCAGCCATGGAAGCCGAACGCGCTTCTGTCAAGTACAAACAAGTGGAGTACATCAGCGAACACGTCGGAGAGGTTTTTGAAGGACGCATTTCCGGCATCATTGACCGCGGATTGTTTGTCGAACTCATAGACAGTCTGGTGGAAGGATTTTTGCCCTTCAAGACGATGGACGAACCCTTTGAAGTCGAAGAATCCCGGTTGACCGCCAAGGGCAAGTATTCCGGTGAAGTGCTCGCCATGGGAGACCACCTGCAAGTGCGCGTGGTGGATGCAGACCTGGACAGAAGAAGGGTGGAAATGGCATGGGCACCTCAAGAAATGGATTCGTAGGAATGCCCCGGATATGAAATAGCAGACGGGATGTCATAATTCAATTCTTTAAACCAGAATACTAACGAAACAAAATAGTAACTTATAGCGTTAGTATAAAAAAGAAACTGTGATTAAATCATTTGGAAGTAAAGAAACCGAGCTGATTTGGACGGGGTATCCATCAAGGAAATTACCAATAGAAATTCAGCAAGTTGCACGACGGAAACTTAGAATGATTAACAATGCACAAACTATCAATGATTTGAGAATTCCACCTGCGAACCGATTAAAACGTCTTAAAGGTGAACTCAAAGGCGTTTATTCAATTCGAATAAATGATCAATGGCGTATTACCTTTTTATGGACAAATAATGAGGCTGAAAACGTAAAAATAGAAGATTATCATGGATAGACTATCCAATATTCATCCCGGAGAAATTTTATTGGAAGAATTTTTAAAACCAATGAACATAACGGCTTACAGGTTGTCAAAGTCGATTAAAATTCCTCAAACCAGGATAAGTCAAATTATCAAAGGTAAACGAAGAATAACCGCAGATACCGCTCTAAGATTATCGAAATATTTTGGAACTTCGGTGAAATTTTGGCTCGGAATCCAAAATGACTATGACATTGAAGAGGAACAAGGGAAGCTAAATGGGATATTGGAGCAAATCGAAACACAAAGTAATTAGGTGTTAGGGCACTAATCGCCTGTTTGTTTAAACAGACGATAAACGCCAGTTTTCCTACTATCCCCTTCTAAGGATATCTTGCGTTCTGGGAGGCGGTGGTGAAGTGCTCGCTATGGGAGACCACTTGCAAGTGCGCGTGGTGGATGCAGACCTGGACAGAAGAAGGGTAGAAATGGAATGGGCTCCTCAAGAAATGGATTCGTAGGAATGCCCCGGATATGAAATAGCACGGGATACGTCAAAGTCGATTAAAATTCCTCAAACCAGGATAAGTTAAAAAATGTGAGGATAGTTACTGTGGCTAAAGCCGGATTACGGTAGTCATCTCAATATTATCCGGCCCTCTTTCTCTGAATCTTGCCTCCACTCCGAAAAGTGAGGTACGAAAATACCACAAAATGCTAAAATTTTAACATGAGTTACTGCCTAATTTGATGGTCATGGATTACGGTACTCAATGTCAAAAGCTACCAATCATTCGTAGTTAGTATGATAAAGCTTAAATCGGAAATAAATTAGTCATTCTGCGAACCGACAAATACAGTCAGTCTTTCCCTTTTAGGTATTAAGCCCGTACGTATAGTGGTGACGACGTTGGTAGCACAGGCTGTAAGAGGGCTGAGGTAACTTCATATGGAGGCTATCAACTTATATTCGATTGTACCAAGTAATTTGTTCATTCGGTATGTTCGTCTGCGTTGGCTTTTTCATCTTTATATCGTTTTTAATCCCAATTCCTTTAAATATTCATTGTGCCTTGCCGTACTGCTTTTTATTTTCTTTTCAATTTCAATTAGTTCTTTATTGACTTTGTCAAGGTCGATTTTTTCTTCCGGCATCGCCGTGCTGACATACCTTGATATATTCAAATTGTAATCGTTATTTTCAATTTCTGTCATTGAAACTCGCCGGGCGTAGCGTTCTATCTTCTCGGGGCGATTTTTGTAGGTATTTACAATCCTTTCAATATCATCTTCTCTTAAAAAATTCTGCCTTTTACCTTTTTCATAATTTTCCTTTGCACTTGCATTGATAAACAACACGTCCTCTTCTTTTTTACATTTTTTAAGTACCAAAATACTTACCGGAATTCCGGTGGAATAAAAAAGGTTAGCAGGCAAACCGATAACAGCATCAATATGATTGTCTTTTAATAATTTTTCTCTGATTCTTTTTTCTGCTCCGCCCCGAAACAAAACACCGTGGGGCAAAATAATCGCCATTGTGCCGTCTTCGGCGAGATAATGGAAGCCGTGTAAGAGAAAAGCAAAATCGGCAGCAGATTTTGGTGCCAGTCCGTAGCTTTTAAACCGGAAATCTTCTGCCAAAGTATCGTTAGGTTCCCAACGCAAACTAAAAGGCGGATTGGCTACCACTGCATCAAATTCCACTTTCTTGGCAGGGTTCAGCTCGTTGAGCATTGGCCATTGATTGAGCAGAGTATCACCGTGAAAAATTTCAAATTCGGTGTCTTTCATCCCGTGCAAAAGCATATTCATACGGGCAAGGTTGTAAGTGGTGATGTTTTTTTCTTGCCCATAAATTTTGCCGACTGTTCCGCCGTTTTCTTTCATTCGTTTTCGCACATTCAAAAGCAAGGATCCCGAACCGCAAGCAAAATCCAATACTTTATTGAGCTTGTTTTTTTTTCCTGTTGTAGGGTCTTGACTATCGAGCGTAACGATTTCAGAAAGAATAGTTGAAATTTGTTGTGGGGTATAAAATTCACCGGCTTTTTTGCCCGAACCTGCGGCAAATTGTCCGATTAAATATTCATAAGCATCGCCCAAAGTATCCGTGTCTGTGGAAAATTCGGCAATACCTTCGGCAATTTTTGTGATGATTTTGCACAGCTTTTTGTTTCGTTCCTCATAAGTCTTGCCCAATTTTTCAGAATTGAGATTGATTTCCGAGAATAAGCCCTGAAAAGTGCTTTTAAAAGATTCGTTTTCGATGTATTTAAAGCCCGCTTCCAGTGTTTGCAACAGTTCATCGTTTTGGGTGCGTGCCATTTCGGCAATATTGCTCCACAGATGTTCGGGTTTGATAACAAAATGTACCTTGCGACGCATCTGTTTTTCAAATTCTACAATATCATCCGGATTCTGCTCGTACCAAACGGCAAGCGGTGTGCGTTTATCGTCTTTGTCTAATTTGGGGTAATCCCTGCCCCA
>JALWRC010000012.1 GCA_027080725.1 Saprospiraceae bacterium | reverse complement strand
AAAATTTATTATATTATATTTAACAAATAATACCTTAGCCACATCATTTTGCACAAAATCGCCCAAAAGCCCTGTCACATAAGGCTTCCGGGCTATTTTTAGGCTATTTTAGACAGGAAGTTCCGTTGTAATACACCCCTAATACACCCCTCATCATCGACTCCCTCAAAATTGCGTATATTTGTTGTATTACTCCAATAAAACACTTACATCATGCGACTTATGTACCTTGTGCTCCTTCTGTTCTCCTTCATATCTACGCTATCCTATTCGCAGGACTGTGACATGGAGGGGATTGCCCGATACCGGATAAATGCCCGGACCACCGACAAGGACATCTCCTTCAGCAGCTTGCTGCATCATGTTTATCTCGATACGAATAATGCCTCACAAGGCCCCTTAATGTTGTACTTTGTCGGCTCCTACGATAAACCGTCCAAGACCACCTTTTTTCCGCTTTTGGCAGCCTGTAGGGGATACCATGTCATCGTTTTGGAATACCCAAATAAAGTAGCTGCCAAATCTGCCTGCGCCAAAAGCGACCAAAGCCTGTGTTATACCTATTTTCGCAAAGAAATACTGGAGGGTAAGGACTACCTGAGTAGCATAGATATCGCCAAACCCGATGGCATCCTCAATCGCACGCTCAAACTCCTCCAATATCTCGACGCCCAGCACCCTTCGCAGGGGTGGAACAAGTACTACGATGGAGAGCAAATCCTATGGGAAAATATTACCGTCGCCGGGCATTCTCAAGGGGGAGGACACGCACTGTTTATCTCCACCCAAAAGAAGGTGAAGCGCGCCATTGGTTTTGCGGCCCCCAATGACTACAGTGAGCGATTTGGTAAGCCCGCTCTCTGGACTCAATTGGAAAGTGCCACTCCTAAGGAAAATCAATATGTATTTCTCAATCTTCATGACGATGTCGTCCCTTTCGAACAACAATATGCCGCTTGTCAAAATTTGGGTCTTCCCACTGTTGGGGATAGTTTGTCGGTCGACAAGGCCTCTTCCCCCTACGATTCATCCCACGTCCTCTACACGCGCAGGACGACCACGGGATTCGGTGGGAACCACAGCTTGTTGGTACGGGATCAAAACACCCCATTGGACAACAACGGCATCCCCATTTTTCTGCCTGTTTGGACGTATTTACTGGGACCAAAAGATACGATGTCTGCCACAGTGGACCTCCATGGACTGAATCTACCATTTCATATCAGCCCTAATCCCGGTTCAGACTATTTCCAATTGGATTTCTCTCCGGATGCACCCTCCTATGAAGTGCTGCGGGTGGTATCCCTCCGGGGTCAAACCATGCTGCATACGACCCGTCCAATCCGGCGTGTTAACACCGAAACCTGGCCGTCCGGGCTTTATCAGGTTGAGGTTACTGCCGGACAACGACGTTATATGCAAAGATGGACGAAACAGTAACATCTACAAACTTTTGCATACGTCCGGAAGTGAACCAAAAGCAAAAGGTGGCGTTGTAGCATTGCGAAAGTTTTAGACACATAATTAACACACAATAGGTAATCAAATGAAGCGAATAAACGCACTTTGGGTATTATTAGCGATTTCAGTATTGTCCTGCCATACATCAAAGATGGCAGTGAGTAAGGCCAAGGACCGGCCGGTACCGGACCGGATCGAAATGCAATCCATTTTGGGGACATTGGCAGATGACATGCTGCAAGGCCGTCTGACGGGAAGCAAAGGGGAGATGCAGGCAGCCAAATTTATTCGCTCTAAAATGGAGCAATACGGCTTGGTCGGAGCGGGAGAAGACGACAGTTTTTATCAGTCTTTCCCCTTTAAGAATAATATGCACCCTCACGCCCAAATGAGTGACAATTCGGATTCGGATAAGCACGGAACCAACGTCATAGGGTACTACAATAACACAGCGCCATTTACGGTAATCATCGGGGCACATTATGACCACCTCGGCTTGGGTGGAAAGGGCTCCGGCAGCAGGGCCACCACCTCCGGAGAGGTACACAATGGTGCGGATGACAATGCCAGTGGTGTCAGTGCCATGTTGCTATTGGCTAGACATGCGGATCAGCTTCCTAAGAACTACAATTATCTTTTTATCGCATTTTCCGGTGAGGAGGAAGGGTTGATTGGATCCAAGTATTATGCAGCCCATCCCACTATATTGCTCGACAAAGTGGCCTTTATGATCAATATGGATATGGTGGGTAGAATGCGCGAAGACAAATTGCTCGTCAATGGGACGGGGACCTCTCCCACATGGGACAAAATTCTCACCGACAAGAACCCGCAAAAGTTGCATTTGGTCAAAAGCGCATCCGGTGTCGGACCATCTGATCATACTTCCTTTTATTTGAAAAATATACCTGTTCTGCACCTCTTCACGGGCCAACACAAGCAATACCACAAGCCCTCCGACGATGTCGCGCTCATCAACTGGGAGGGTATCCAAAAAGTGGTCGGATTTGTCCAATATATCCTTCGTTCTTCTGCAGACCAGGGGAAACTGACCTTCACCAAAACCAAGGAAACACAAAGCAAGCGACCGGCGGTGTTTAAAGTGACCCTGGGGGTTATGCCGGATTACGCTTATGAAGGAGAAGGGCTGCACATCGACGGGGTAATCGATGACAGGCCCGCTGCACATGCCGGTATTCAAGATGGTGACGTAGTGGTAAAAATCGGGGATATGAAAGTGACCGATATCTACAGCTATATGGAGGCCTTATCCAAATTCAAAAAAGGCCAGGAAGCTACGGTTATCATCCGGCGAGGGGAGCAGACCCTTGAAAAGAAAGTTACATTTTAGCCACTAAATGGGCAGTTCGTTAGGGTAGGGGACGGCATTTACCGGACTTCCACTTTGATGCCTTTTTTGCGCCATTGTTCGATGATAGCCACGAGGATTTGTTCCATGAAGCGTGACTCGGTTATAAAGTCAAATCGTTGGGGGGGGTCTCCGGGTTGTGTCAAGACGATGTATTGCTTTTCCCCCTTTCCACGGGCGGTTTTCGCCATCTCCTTAATACCCATTTCTGCCCGCCTTCTCTTGTCCGGATTGAGGACCAATATCTCTGTGTCTTTTGAGATCGGGAACCGGTCGGTGTGGTGTTTTATGCCGGGAAAAATTGACACTTCCCGGTCCGTTATTTCTATTATTCGTTGCCCGAGGGTTTTGTTGACGGCTTTGTTGTTCCTGAATTCGAGGAGTAACGAAAGCAAATAAAGCACGAATAGCAGCACTTTTGCCCAAAGGGGGATGCCTAAATGATACCCCAACATTTCAAAAACAATAAGCCCCAGAAAAACCAGCGGCAAAATGGCGAGAATTATTTGTCGGGACTGTAATGTATAAAAACGTTTGTCTTCGATTAGTTTTGCCTTAAACATATATCGCGTGTTGAGTTGAGAAGTACTATTTATGCTTAACAAAAGATGCATTACATATTTTGAAGCGTTTTCTTGTAAGCACTATTTAGACAAAGGTAATACTAATTGAGATAAGGGGGAGTTTTTTTAGTTCTTCTCTTCTCTTCTGTCCCTTTTAACCATAGAGGCGGAATCTTTTTTGCTCTTTCCTTAAGTGTGTATTACAAAATGCACTTTTTTTGAAGAATTATGAGAAAGACGCAGGAGCAATTCGTCACTTCAGGAGTGAAAATTGCCTTAGGTGCCTAATTGCACCACAAGACCATTGACCAGTATATATATATGATTTAGATAAGTCTTTTGGTAGCTCTTTAGCAGATGTCCATTCTTCAATCAAGGTTAAGAGAGGCTATTCTATACAGAGTAGATGTATTCTAAGGCCTATTCCGGCGAAATTCCAAGCGGGAACCGGCGCTAACCCAGGAAAGTGGCATTATTTCTTCTATGGTCTAAGTACCATTAAGGCACAGTCTTCACTTCGAAGCATAGTTGCCGTGTTCCCTTCAACAGAAGGTATGGCCGCTACGCTACCGTTAGCTCTTAATTTCGCCTAGACCTTTTTGTTACTTTTTGGGGCAATGCCAAAAAGTAAGGCTAATCAATATATGAATTCTGTTATGAATACAAATGCTTTTTAATGAAAGCTCATTAGTGCAGTTTGTAATACACTCCTTCCTTTATTCTTCATATTAAGTTAACATAGACGCAGTATCTTTACCCTTAATTTTGCGAAAGATAAAGAATAACTGCACATGGCTAATCAACAAATTACAGCTGCTCTTATAGCCCACGATGGAAAAAAGCCGGAGATGGTATCGTTTGTTTTAAAACACCGCACTTACATAGTGTCTGCCAGAAAACTGTCAAATTTTATGAAATGAAAGGTTTTGGATGAGATTTTTCATTTTTCGAGACGAAGTGATGCCTGGGTATCAGTGAGTTGAGAAAAATAAAAATATCGCCAAAAGATACATTTCTAATTTTGAAGAGTTTTCTTGCAGACACTACATAGAGGGATGCAAGCTGTACGCTACCGGCACGACAGGAAGGCATATTCAGGAAGAAGGCTTCGAAGTCCATAGATTATTATCAGGTCCTATCGGAGGAGATGCGCAGATAGGCGCTCTGGTCGCTAAAGGGGAAATCGATGTCGTTATCTTTTTTAGAGATCCTTTGGGGAAGCACCCACATGAGCCGGATGTCCAGATGTTGATGCGATTGTGTGACGTCCACAATGTGCCGTTGGCCACCAATCCTAAGGCAGCCAAATACCTCTTGAATGGCATTTTTGGTTGACTCAATCCCTTCTCAAAAGGGGGGAGTGAAGAGAATACTCGTATGCTTGTTTTAGAGGGCAATGGATAGTCCCCCGCCTCCTTCCGTCCGTCTATCGCCCTATCTTTGCTTTCTGACCATCGCCAATGGCATATGGCGGTCATAATTCCCCATGATGACAGGTGTCTGGAGATTGCCGGTATAATCGCGGACTCCCCATCGTACGAAACGATACAGTTCGTTGATTGTGACGAGCTTATTGCGATCGGTATCGGCTTCCCCTTTGAGTCCTCGTATGAGGTAATGGGTAAATACACCTTGTCTCAATCCCCGGTCTTCCAGCGAGTACTCTTCTCCTTTGGAGGAGAGTAAGAAGGCGACCCCTTGCTTGGTGTTCTCCAGTTGATGATAGTAATGCCTTAACTCTGTGTTGATATCGACGGATTTCATGGCAGTCATGCTCCCGGAATAACACGCATCCGCATAGCAGACCTTGTATTTAGCCTTGCTCTTATTAAAAATCTTAAATACCTCTTCGTGGGAGATTCTATTGTTAAATCCGTCGTAGTCGATAGGGATGAATGAGCCTTTCAAGCCATGCCCCGAGTAGTAGAGCAAGACCATGTCATTTTCATCTGCCTGATAAAACACTTCTTGTAAGGTCTTCAATATTCGATTCCTGGAAGCGTCTTCATCGATGAGAATCTTGATTTGACGCTCCGGTACGGCCCCTCCTTCCGGGCTCTTGAGAAAGGCATACATCCGGTACGCATCGTCGTCGCTGTATCTCAAAGCCGGCATATGCGTATAAGAAGAAACGCCGACGATAACGGCCCAAATCCGGACCGCTTTATCGCGGTGGGGCGCTACGTCTGTAAGCGCTTCAAACGACTCTTTTTTCTGCAAAGGTCGTAAGGGCTTCCCTCTGTTCCATACCGCACCGTAGATTTTTCCCGTTGCATAATACATCACTCCCTCCCCCTGAGGAGCATTGAGTGACCACCCTCCTGTGTAGCGGTCTCCATTGCTGTAGTAGCAGGTTCCATTGCCCTGTGGCCGGCCATCGACGAAATATCCCACCCATCGGGAGCCGTCCTTATAGACATATTCTCCTTGGACCTCATCACAGTACTCCTTGTTGCAGTTGGGGAGTTTTTTGTGGGAGGGGCTGGTATGAAATGGTGGATTATTGGGCACCGGAGATTCCTTCTGTGCTGTCTCAGGGGTATGAAATGGTGGATTATTCGGCGTAGAAGAGGGCCTTTGTTCTGATGCCGGGACATTTTCTGCTACCGCATTGGACGTAGGGAGATTAGACGGGAGGTCATTGAGCCATTTGCCCTCGTATTTGTGCCCGTCCAAAAAGACCATAGTGCCCTGTCCCATCCTCATGTCCCTGTGGAAATGTCCGATATACGTGCCTCGACGTGCGATAATCCACTTGCCCTTGCCCTCTCGCAAACCGCGGTGCCACATCCCGAGGTATTTGTCTCCATTGGCATAGTATTTTACACCTTTGCCTTCGGGAAGGCCACCTCTGAAACCCCCGGAGTAGCGGTCCCCGTTGGCATAGACATAGACTCCCATACCTGAGTGGCAATCCCCTTGGATACACCCGGCCCACGAAATAGATGATATAATCAATAAAACGAAAAGAAGAACAGCACCACGCATTTGTACATATTTTGGTTAAGTTAGGCTCTAACCATAGATTTTAAGCGATTTTATGTATTATAAAATTAATTAATATATTGCAAACACCTTGCCAACTTTGGGCCCTGCGTGGTAGGAATATAACTCCGGTACCTCAACAAAAATTGTATCCGGGCGTTACAAAAAAGTATTATTCTAACTCTATCAAAACGCATAAGTATTATGACTACACAGCTCAACACATTGAAAAGCCTGTTCCTTCTTGTTCTTATCCTTGCTTTTGGGTCGGTTCACGCCCAAAAGTATTTTGGTGAAAAGATCGATGACAAGGGCATTTCCCCCATCAAAGAAGTCATCGCCCAATTGACTCCCGAAAAGGAAGTACAAACAAAAATCAAAGGAGAAATTACGGCGGTATGCCAGATGAAGGGCTGCTGGATGCGGCTCAAAGATGCGGAGAATAACGAGCTATTCATCCGTTTTAAGGATTATGGATTCTTCGTGCCTAAAGATGCTGCGGGAAAGACTGCTGTCCTCAAGGGAAAGGCCTTCATCCATACGACTTCAGTAGATGAACTCAAACACTACGCCGAAGATGCGGGCAAGTCCAAGGAAGAAATCGCCAAAATCACCGAGCCCGAGCAAGAGTACCGTTTCCTCGCGGATGGGGTCATCATCTACGAGTAAGGCGGACAGACAGACAAGACCAATTTTCAAAGAGTGCCGGAAGGAAATGCATTGCTGATGCTGCAGGAATGCATTTCCTCCATAGGCACCGAAGCTTTTTTCCTGCATTTAAACTTTCCAGTTGGAGTTAGGTCATTAACATAGGCCGCAGTATTAACCATTTTATCCTCCCACACTTTGGTAGTATCTCCTGTTTTTAGTAGAAGCAATCGCCCAATAAATTGAGCGGTTTATACGGGCCGTGTTTTGCGCTTGGAGGCACTATTTGTGGCCTTGAATATCGCTGATACTAGTACCGGATCACAAAGAAGAGATCCCTATGGGATCTTTTTGCATTTAAGGGCATCCTTAGAACCATTCCTGGATTCGTGGCGAATAATTTTGGAAAAAGATTCGTTACCCTCCCTGCCGGGTTATTGGACGTATTAAATCAACAGGTTTTCTAATGCAGACTTTGTAATACACCCTGTAATTACACCGGATACTACAATAACTCATAAAACTTCCTTAACTTTGAGAGGGTTATTTGTTTCTCTCTGAGTCTTGTGTTTTCATATATGATTAAAAAGAGTGTTTTTTTGCTTGCATTTATTTTATGTTGCTGCGAAAGCCCAAAACGCCTAATGCCTGCGGATGATCCAATGCAGAAGGCTAATATTGAGGAGTTCAAGCGTGTTTTTTTTGAGAGCTGTTTGGCGCGAGGTTCTAAAAGGAAGTTGCTAAGGATATTTGATAACGATATTAGTACTAGTTCTGACTTTAGATTAGGAATTTATCGCTATAGGGCTATCGACTCCATAGCTCTTAGGGTAAACAAACAAATAACTTTGGATAGCATAGCACGGCATAAACGGATGTGTTTTGATTGTGATTCATCTGAATTGAAAAGGATGCGGGAAGAAGGATATATAGGACATATGACACTAAAATTCTGCTTGGATTATTACAATAGTCATGAGTTGGACTCTATTGCAAAATCGATGTTTCCTACGATTAAGACCTCAGAATAATAACAAGAAATCATGAAAAAGTACTTCATTTATTTAACCATTGCCTTATTGCTCGCCTCATGTATGCATAATAAAGGGCTTGTGGCAAATCAAGAGACTTCCGGGCAGAAAATGAGCATTTGTGAGCGTAAACAGAGGCAATTGGATACCTCTGATGCTCATGCTTTAATTATTCTGAAGTATGATTATTTCGTGTTGGATGACGACTCGTTGGATTCTGTCTTTTTTTTTACCGGAACAATTTGCGGCAACCCAAAACAGGAAAGCAGCCAAATTCCATATGGGTTTCCGGATTTTGATACGGTCGTGGTTTGTCCAAATAAGGTATTCATCAATGGAAGCAAAGGGAATATTGATGCTTATAGACTAGCCAATAATGTACTCCGGCTACAGAACTTTATTCAAGTGTTGTCATATTATGAAAAGGGGAAATTCATGGAAATGGAGAGTTTAAATCTCAATCATTTTATTGACTCAAGTGCTTTTGATTCCATTTATGTCATTGACCCTGTGGATCAAGCAAGAATCGATGACGATATAGACTGGGAATCCTCCGGATCTTACGCTAAATATTTGACATCCATTCGTATCGAGTTAAAGAAGTACAAGCC
>JALWRC010000011.1:66533-95971 GCA_027080725.1 Saprospiraceae bacterium | reverse complement strand
CCGCCCTTGACTGAACCTGATGCTCACGCTGATTTGTTGCTTACAAGGTCATTTAATCCCTCAGTCTATCCACCTTAAACTAAGCGAAAAACTGTCCAACGATTGGGGACAGGCTCAAGGGCCTATCCATTTTTCTATGCATGAATAGAGTCGGTACAGTTTCTTTCCCCTGTTCTTCATTATTATATGTATGATAGGTGCTGTGGATTTTCATATTTTTCAAAAAACTGACAAGATTTGAATGGTTATAAATTCTATTCGGTTTGTCCCAAATGGAGTTACTGTTAAAATCTCCTACGAGTATTACACTCTCCTTTTCTAATAGGTTAATGTAAAAATGAACAGCATTCCATATGTGTTCTGTATAGCAATCATGCTTTTCAGGCTTCTGTGCCCAAATTGCAAAAATAATCAACTTGGTTTTGTTATTACTCACTGACAAGGGCAAAACATATTCGAATTTCGGATGGTAAATTGTTAATGGCTCAATCTTAAAGTCAGAATATGAAAAAACTCCAAGTCCTTTGTTTGGGTTCTTTCCGTGCCAAAATAGGTCCGTCGGTTTTGTTACTTCTTTTTCGAAATTCAATTTGTCCGGATGCTCACATTCCGGCACAATTATAATATCAGGATTTTCAGCCAGAATAAATTGAACTTTTTTACGGAATGCCATATTACAATTCCATGTTATTATTTTCATCCTGTTATTGTTGTAGGATCTTCTATTTTGTAGGCAGGTAATACCTGTCTTCGTTCGAATTCATTTACACCCCTTATCCTACACGCCAACTCAAAGGAATGTATGTGTCACTAACTCCCGGACGGCCTACAAATGCTATAGGGGTGGCCTGTGATGCATACATTGCAGTTGGACAATGGTGAAGGTAAGGGAAATGCTTCGATGTTACCTGAACCCCATTGTTGTATTTGGGGATAAATATACGGCGGTTTGGGCGGTTTTGAAGGGCTTGTAGGGTGGAAACTGCATTCTGCCTCTTCTGTAGTCGTTGTGGGTCGGTGTTTTGGGTTGTTTTTTGGTTTTTTATCAGTTTTCTATAATGGATTGCCCCGTGATCTTCGTCCGGGAACTGTCGGTAGATGTCTATCTTAAATCGGAAATGTTTTAACCCTTCTGCGAACCGCCGTTACAGCCTGTCGCGCCTTCAAAGAGGGAAAGCCTGTAGGAAATGTGGTAACACCTTTGGCGTCACAGGTGGTGAGAGGGCTGAGGTAAGCTTCAAGTTAGGCTACCTCATTCTACTCGATTAGCAACTGGCTTTTTTAGTAACTAATTCAGTAGTTTATTTGACATTTTTTGAATTCATTTCGTGTCATAACTAACGGAAGTCCGATTAATATTAAAGCGACAATGTTTATTATTATAACATTGTGAATTGCTCCATAATAAATTGAGATTCCACTATCAATACAAAACCAAGATAGTAATCCAAACCACATAGCTTTATGTGCCCAGTGTTCTTTATTCTTAAAAGCGTTTTCAGAAATCATTACCATTAAAATATGAAACCCTACTATTGTTCCACCTATAATTCCAAAGAGCCAGTTTTTCAAATTTAAAACATCTGGATTAAATTCAGAAGCACTAAAAAACACTTCTTTAGTGTATTTATTGTGTAACTCAAAAAGAATGGAATTCCCAGCGAATGCTACTAAAACTCCAACTCCAATTGTCATAATGTTTGCATAAGTCAACCATTTCTGCCAAAAATTAAAACTCTTATCATTCATATTCTATGGTTCAGTTTTGCTTGTTGCCAACGCCAGTCTTCGCACTAACACCCTGTAAGTGGCGTATCCTACGAGGTGGGGAGTGGTTAGTAATTCGTTTGTTCTTTATGAACATCCAGCATGCGTCATACTGCAACACCCCAAAGAAACGGAATAAAGGCCATTTTCATGACCATTTTCAATCCACCTGTCGATTTTATCCCATTTCCGCAAGCGTTTCAACACTGGTGCCAAGATACAAAAAGTTCACAAAAGGACATTTTACACGGCCACTATGTGTGTATTACAAAATGTATCTTTATTGATTAGAGAAACTGTAATAGTCCCGTAGGGATGCCATCTTTGTAGCTCTGTACGAGCAATAGCGGAGTGCAGGGTAAATCAGGACACACAATGCCGTTTTGGCGGTATTTTTGTCCGGTCCAATAGGATAAATGCTTGAGAAGTGTGGTATGCAAAAACAGTGACGAAACGATGTATTGGCTCATTTTAGAGCACTTTGGAATACACACCTATCCGTAGAGCACTAACGAATAGTTGCCAAATATTTATACCTTTGTATTATGACAATAGATGTGTGGAAAGACATATATGAAGCCAAAACGAAGGGGCGCAAAGGGATAGCGGTCTTAGTGGATCCGGATGCCTTTCATATACGAGAGACCGGTATTTTGATGCAAGAGGCGTTGGATGCTGGGGTGGATTATTTTTTTGTCGGGGGGAGTTTGATGACGACCACCCATTTGAGCACCTGCATTCAGTTTTTAAAGCAGCAATCCAAAATCCCCGTAGTACTCTTCCCCGGCGGGGTGAGCCAAATCGATTCTCAGGCCGACGCTTTTCTGCTTCTATCATTGATCTCGGGCCGCAATCCCGACCTCCTCATCGGTAAGCATGTGGAAGCTGCTCCATTGTTGCGCGCTGCCGGATTGCAGATTATTCCCACGGGATATATGATCATCGACGGAGGAAAGCCGACGACGGCAAGTTATATCAGCAACTCGGCTCCCATTCCGGCAGACAAACCCGAAATTGCGGCAATGACAGCTCTGGCGGGCGAAATGTTGGGCTTTAAGACAATCTACCTCGATGCAGGCAGCGGGGCCTCCCGTCCTGTTTCCTCAGAAATGATTCAAGCGGTAAGGCGGACCGTTCAAACACCTATTATTGTAGGAGGGGGCATCCGTACACCCCAAGGCGCTGCATCTGCTGCCCGGGCAGGAGCGGATATTACCGTTATCGGCAATGTGCTCGAATCCGGTTCCGGAAAACTACACTCCTTTGTTGAAGCAGTGCACTCTTCTTCCTCCCAATCGTCGTTGAGTCCCTCATGAGTAATACTTCATTTGAAGGCACGGTATATCGCTCTACCGGCAGTTGGTATTCGGTAAAATCTGACGATGGTAGCTTCTTTGCTTGTCGGATTAAGGGGAAGTTTCGTTTGGAGGGAATGCGATTGACCAATCCGATTGGGGTCGGTGATAGGGTGCTTTGTGACCTGGAATTAGACCGTGAGGGTATCATTCGGAAAATTTTACCGAGGAAGAACTATGTCGTGCGACAGTCCCCGCGCAAGAAGCATTTTCTCCATTTGATTGCAGCCAATGTAGATCAAGCTGCCCTTATCGTCACTATCGTCGAACCCATGCTGAAGCAGGGTTTTATTGACCGATTCCTGATGATGACAGAACCCTACGAGATTCCTGTGCTTCTCGTTTTCAATAAATCCGATCTCTATGACGAAGAAGCATTTGGTATGTATGAGTATTTACATGATGTTTATACGGATATAGGGTACGAGACGATGCTCCTCTCTTCCTTGTCCGGGGAGGGCGTTCGACCATTTCATGCCAAACTAAAATCCAAAACCACTCTCATCGCCGGCCAATCCGGAGTGGGCAAATCCACCTTGATCAACGCACTTCATCCGGAGTTGGATCTCGGGACGCATGACCTCTCCCAATACACCGGGAAAGGACAGCATACCACGACATTTGCCGAGATGTTTGACCTCGATACCGGTACTCGGATTATCGATACGCCGGGAATTAAAAACCTCTCCTTCAACCACTTGGATGTTAAGCATATCATGCATAATTTCCGGGAAATATTTGCCTACTCTAAAAACTGTAAATTCGCAGATTGCTCCCATCGTAACGAACCCAAATGTGCCGTACAAGAGGCAGTGAATAATGGTGAAATCAGTGAACTACGCTACTATAACTATCTGCAACTCCTGGAAGATACCGAAGCCCAAAACACCTGGGAACGACTCAAAGATATGTAGAGGAAACCTATTCGGGTTCGAAACCAAAAATCACACTCAAATAGCCGTAATCCTTAATCGATGCTCCGGTTCCATGGAGCCATGGTTTGTCAAATCCGATACCGTAATCCACCCCTATCAATCCAATCATGGGCAGCTGCGCTCTAAATCCTATCCCCGCTGAGCGTTTTAAGCTGAAGGTGTTGTAATCCTTAAAGTCAAACCAGACATTTCCGCCTTCTACAAAGGCCAAGCCATAAATCGTGGCACTCGGGCTCGAAGTGAATAGGTAACGCAGCTCTAAAGTCATTTTCGTAAAAATGGAGGCATCTCCCGTCGAACCCAAAGTGGCTTTGTCAGCGTAATCTTGTTTGGTTTGTGCAATGACGTCTTCAGGGTTTTCATACCCGCGCAACGTGATAAGGTCGATACCCAACAAACCTACACCTGTAGTCTGTTGGCTGAAAGCACTCCCTCCCAAACGGAAGCGCTCGAAAGGGGGGACGCCTACTTTTTTGTTGTAGGCCCCTAAAAATCCGGTTTTGAGTGCGGAGCGCACTACGAGTTTGTCGATGATGCTAAAGTACCAATCCGCATTGAACCGCCACTTGTGGTACTCCAGGAACCTAAAGCGATCCTGGACGGATAAATCATCGGGATTGTATTTCCCTCTGAAGAGCGAATAGGGGGGAGTGAGTTGGACACTCAGGGAGATATTGGAGCCACTTCTCGGGAATAATGGGTCACTGGTCGAGATTCTCGAAATGGTTTGCTTGATATAAAAGTTGTTAAACGAACCTTCTGTGACTGCTTTATTTTGAAAGTAGAAGCTGGTGGAGGGGTAGTTGCCCAATTTAAGGTTCTGCAAGTTAAGTGTCGTGTTGGTGATAAAGTTGTCATCCGGCCATGAAAGCCGGGTACCAAGGCCGATGGCCCCGTTGATGATCTGGAAAAATCCCTGTCCATATCCGCCAAACCGGGTATAATATCCGGAGGTGGTAAAATTGCGCGGTTTCTTTCCTCCGAGCCAAGGCTCTATGAAAGAGAGGTTGACGGTCTGGTAGTAACTTCCATTGGTCTGTACGCGCACCTGGAGCTTTTGTCCATCTCCTTGCGGGAGAGGATCCCAAGCGTCTTTCTTAGTGATGTTACGAGTTGAAAAATTGTTGAATACCAATCCGAAAGTCAAGAAAAGTCCTCCAAAGCCATATCCTGCAGACAACTCGAGTTGATCGGAAGAGCGCTCTTCGACATTGTACTCGATATCCACTGTCCCCTGATTGGGGTTGATGGGGGTGTTAATACCCAGTTTCTCCGGATTGAAATACCCTAAATTTATGATCTCCCTCTGTGAGCGAATGATGTCACTCCTGGAGAATTTGTGCCCAGGGCGTGTGCGAATCTCTCTCCGGATGACATGCTCATGGGTGCGATCATTGCCTGCAATGCGCACGGCTCCAATCGTAAATTGTGGCCCTTCGGTGATGCGCACTTCCACGTCGATGGAGTCATTATCTACTGCTACTTCCACCGGATCTGCCCGGAAGGCCAGGTAACCGTCATCCATGTACAAAGAGCTGATATCCCGGCCATCGAGACTAAAACTCAAACGGTTTTTCAATAGCTCGGAATTGAATACGTCTCCCGGCTCAATGCCCAATATTTTAGTCAAATAGGCACTGTCATATAGTGTGTTTCCTTTCCATGAAATATTTCTAAAGAAATAGCGAGGTCCCTCATCTACGACCAAATTAATATGCAAGTAGCCGTCATTGTCCCGCCAAATACCCTCTCCGGTTATCTTGGCATCCCGGTATCCCTTCTTGTTGTAATAAGCAATTATATTTTTTTTGTCCTCTTTGTAGTCGTCCTTGACAAACTTTGACTTAGAGAATATTTTTGCCATCCGGTGGGTATTCTTCATTCGTTTGCGCAACCTTCTGTCGCTCATTTCTTTGTTGCCCTCAAAGCTGATATCTTTAATTCTCACACGCTTTTTACGGTCGATGTCAAAGATGAGTTTAACGGCATTTGGGCGGACCGTATCTCTGATCTCTTCCAACTGTACCTGGGCGTCCAAATAGCCTTTTTCGACATAGTATTTCTTGACGGCATTGATAGCATTTTGCCGGGTGTTGTCGGAAACGATTCCCCCCTTTACCAGAAAGGGCTTTACCGCATCTTTTAAATCATCGTGATGGGCTTTTTTAGCTCCTCTAAAGGCGTATCCTTTCAGTCTGGGCTGCTCCTTGACCCGGACAACGAGATAAATAATATCCTCTTTAGTGCTATCCACCCCGATAGAGATGTCTGTAAATAATTTTATCTTCCACAATGCACGCAATGCACCGGTAATATCCGGCCCCGGAACTTTGACTTTCTTGCCCACTTTTAGCCCTGAAATGCCAATTATCGCCCGGCTGTCCGTAAATGCATTTCCCTCGATGCGCACCCCTCCTATCTCATAGTCCTTGGGATTGCCGTAATCTACAACAGGGGCAGAGTGGGTATCTTGAGCATTTATTTTTTGGGTATGAAATGGTACCAACCATAGCAAGAATACCACCGTCGGAAACCATCTTTTTAATCCCTTTATATCCATTGTATATTGTTTTATTCGGTCGTCCAATTTAATATAGGACCCTCAACCGGCCAAAAAGGTTGGGAAGTCTCTGAATTTGAGCGCCAAAAGTACGACTTTTCTGGCAATTCTTCTACTGCCCTGTAGTAACGTGTGTATTGAACAAATTGTTACATCCGGCGGATGAATGAATAATGTGCAAATATTGTACTTTTGCACATTATTTTATGCACCAACTGCGTTGTTAGACGGTAATGCTTTGCAAATTATAGCAAGTTTCCTCATAAATCGCTTGGATGCTCTCTTTTGAGGAATTTATCATTTAATACCTATTCATGCGTTCATCTTTTATTGCCATTTGCCTATTGTTGATTGCTCTTTCTCTGAACGGGCAAAGGGGTTGGGAGTTGGGCGCCGGGCTCGGGCTGTCCAATTATTTTGGAGACCTCAACCCGCATTATGGTCTTAACCAACCGGGACCTGCAGCGGGATTGGTCGCGAGATATAACTTCAACACCAGGACGGCGGTAAGAGCGCAGGCTTCCTACGCCTTTTTACGGGGGGATGACAGTAAGTCCACCAATAATTTCCAAAAGATTCGCAATATTCATTTCATATCCAATGTATTTGATTTTTCTGCGGTCTACGAGTTCAATTTTCTTCCTTTATCTCATGGATCCGGTACCGACATTGTCGCTCCTTATCTTTTTGCCGGTCTGTCTGTTTTCTCTTTTGACCCTAAGGCCAAATACCAGGGACGCTGGGTGCGTCTGGCGCCATTGGGGACAGAAGGGCAAACGGGAGGTGAGGAATATTTTACCGTGAGTGGCGCCTATGTCTTTGGTGGTGGCATCAAGTACAATGTCTCCCGGCAGTGGACTTGGACCTTTGATTTGATGGTCCATAAAGCCTGGACGGACTATCTCGATGATGTCAGCACAGTGTACCCCGACAAAACGACCCTTCGCGCCAGCCACGGACAGATTGCCGTTGACCTTTCTGACCCCTCGATCCACTCTGAAGATGATCCGCAGATAGGACAAGCCGGTTATCAACGAGGTAGCGATAAAGAAAAAGATGCTTTTTCGATCTTTACCGTCGGATTGACCTATTATTTTGGTCGAATCGATTGCCCCAATATTTCAGATTTTTAATGAGGCCATTATAGATTTAGTACACTATAGACGGTGCTATTCTTTCCTAAAGGTCACCACCGCATCACGCATTTGCCGTGTGTCCAGGACATGGAGGTAATACACTCCGGGCGGAAGCGAGTCAATCCTTATCGAAGAAGCCCCGGTTTTTATCATTTGACGCCCCCATAAATCATATACGGTAAGGGTTAACGGACCTTCCCCAAACTGTACTTGTAGCCGGGTATTTGCCGGATTCGGGAATAGTTTGACCTCCCTGATCTTCGACGAAACAGTAGAGGTGGTTTTGGGGAGTGTCACCTCGTATAGGGAAGCCGGATGCCCCATATTATCACTTTCTCCTGATAAGAAATACTTATCTTTACGATATAGCGCGATGCCCTCCGTTTGAGTGGAAGAAGAGACAAACAGTTTGAATTTGTGATAAGTGGCATTAGAGAACTTCAGGTGCTCCAAATCTCCTAATTCCACCAAAAAAGGTTCAGAAGACAGATACCCACTCAGTAATATACGGTTTTGGTTTGCATCGTAAACCCCTCCTGTTATCAACCCTCCTACATCAAGACTGTCAATTCTCGAAAGATGGTACTCACCCGGCATCTTCGGCAGGGCATAGATGTACGTCTTGTGGTTGGCCCAATTTTTTGTGAATAGGATTAAGCTGTCGCGGTAAGCAATGAGGGCCTCCGCATCAAAGTTGTGCTTATGATTTCTGGAGGAAAAATCGCGCTGTTCGCGATAGTCGTAGTGGATAACTTGTGCCGAAATCTTGCCATCGAGGTGGTCAAATAAGTCAGCGATAGATACCTTATATATCGTCAGGTCGCGACGGGTGCCTCGATTATTGCCCGTATCTCCGATATAGATGAATTGGCCGTCATGACAGATGTCCTCCCAATCCACATTGTCCACACCTTTAATCTTAACCTTGTGCCGCACCTTGCCCGTAGCCGTATCTATCACGTACAAATAGGCTTTATTGCCCGAATCATTGTGAGTAATCAAGGCGCCACGCAAATAAATGAGTCCCGAAGTCTCCTTCATCTTAGAATCAAGGGTGGTAATGAAGCGAGTGGTCTGGCATGAAATGGTTGAAAAAGAGACAAGGATGGACAAAAGGGCAGTGGCAAATGTAGGGACCGTCAAGAATCGAAGATGTTTGTGTTGCAACAAATACATAATGTCAATACCTTTTGACTTGCAAGGTAACAAATTATTGTAAAAGGGGTGGGGAGCGTGGTGTGTAGGGTGTATGACAAATTGCACATTCTTACAACCTCACCCCCATCTACCACCGCGGTGACATTGGGCTTACTACTACATGTCCGGTGACACCAAGGCATTCGTACAATCTCAACAAGGCTAACTGTGCAGTTTGTAATACACAGGTTTTGGGGCATAGAATGAACTTAAACTTTGTTTTCTCACTAAAGGCGGTAGATGCCTGACGCTGATGTGGGGTAAATGAACAAACGACGGTGTTTGTTCGCAAAGTCGCAATGACGCAAAGAAGCCCATGTTTCAAAGGGAAGAAAAGAGTTATGCAATACTTATCCCCGTTGCGGTTTTTAATGTACCCACCACACATCGTTATGGGATTGTTGTCTGAATACCATGTATTCTTGGGAGAGACCGAAGAGGGAGGTACAATTCCTCTCCAGCTTAAATTCGACAGATCAGCTCCGGAGTAAAGCTGTACAATATTTGCAACTATTTCATGCCAAAAAATAACAACTGTACTAAAGAAAATAGCTAACTTTGCATCCGCTACGGAAATACCTGCCAGCGTATTCCGTAGTCGAGGTCCTATAGCTCAGTTGGTTAGAGCATCTGACTCATAATCAGGAGGTCCAAGGTTCGAGTCCTTGTGGGACCACAAAAGACGGTCTGTTTTGGGCGGTCGTCCTGTCGGTGGAATGAAAGTTTACTTCCAAACAAAAAAAGAGGTCTTGTCCGCAATTGGATAAGACCTCTTTTTTATATCAGATTTTGGAGGATGGTAAGCTATAAGGGTTGTAGTGCGGGATTGTTGACAAAGGCAGTGTCCGTCAGCGTCTTTAAGAAGGCCAAAAGGGCTTTTTTCTCATATGGAGTAAAATGTTTTCCCCTGTTGCGAATGGCCTTCATCAATGGGTCAATCGTCTTGGAGGGCTGCAAGCCTTCGCTGTAGAAGTCAATCACTTCTTCGAGAGTCCGAAAACGTCCATCGTGCATATATGGAGCTGTGAGCTCGATATTTCTCAATGTCGGGGTTTTGAATTTTCCCCGGTCGAATTCGGAATGTGTCACCTCTTCAAGGCCGGTATCTTCCGGGATTGTGTCGAGGCCGTTATTGTGAAATGCGTTATCCGTCAGCAAGACGCCACCGTGGCAGTGAAAACAATCCCCCCTCTCGGAGAAAAACATATCATAGCCGTCCTGCTCCTCCACATCGTAAAAGACTTTCCCCAATCGTTCGCGGTCGAATTTGGACCGGTAGGACAAAAAGGTGCGCTCGAATTGCGCAATAGCTTTTACGGCGAGCTCTTTGGTGATGTCGGCGGTGCCAAATGCCTGATGAAACAGGAGGCGATATTCTTTACTGGCCTTCAAACGATCTACGACCATGGGCCAATGCGCCTTCATCTCTACCGGATTTTCGACCGGAGCCAGAGCTTGGTCCTCCACACTCTTCGCCCGGCCATCCCAAAATAATTTGGGCATCCATCCCGGATTGATAATCTGCATCGCCTGGCGGGTACCGATGCTCCCGTCAATCCCAAAGCTAAACCGGCGATCATCCGAAAAAGCCGCTCTGGACTTATGGCATCCGGCACAGGAAAGCGTGCTGTCCCCGGATAGTATCGGGTCATAGAACAATTTGCGTCCGAGTGCTATCCCTTCTTCGGTCAGTGCGTTGTCTTCGGGTATTTCCATGAGGGGGAAACCTTCCGGCACCTTGAAGTCGATATATGTCGGGTCGAAGGCGGGAAAACTGTCTTTGTCATCAGGTGGCATCGGTTTGGGGTCCCGGCAACTGAAGGAGGTGCCAAAGAGCAACCAAACGGTTCCTGTGAGTAGAATGATATGGAGTGCGCTTTTAACCAATTGCATTTATTTTTCTGATAGTTGGTCCAGGCTATATACCGTTTGTCCATTGGCTTTCAAGAGGTCTTGTGCCGCTTGCTGAGGCATAATCGCCGGACCAAAGGTTTCGTAATCAAATAAGTTGGGGTTTTGGAGCCATTCTTGGAGGTCCATCACCAGATTGACCTCCCAGGTGTTGTTGTCTATGGTGACATTTTGGGAGAAAGGCAGGTGTACGACAAACGAATTGTCTGCCCCATAGGTCGGGCCGGTGTGAAGGTTGAATACCTTTATGACACCGGACCCCAGTGAGTCGTAGCGCCCTTCGTATTGCATATAGTGAAAGCCCGGGTCCCGTTGTGCGGAAGGCACCGACGTATCCCCCAAGGTTTTTGGCCAATACATGTTTTGATAGGCTTGTGTATTGGGCAAGTAGGACTTGACATTGTTGGCTTTGGAGAGCCCATAGGTGAAGCTAAACTGAGTATATTCCCCCGGAGGGACTTCAAAATCTATTGCCATAGAAGTAGAGTCGGTAAGGTCCGTGAGGTGCCCCCCTTCGTACTTTACTGTGTTGCCATCTTTATCGGCCAATTCGAATTCGGTGAGGATATACTTTAGTTTACTGACTTGATAAGGATGACCGGCCGGAGATTGGTAGACCATCTTATTCAATTCGAGTGCCTTATCACCGACCTTCTGCGTCATATGCACGATCAAATGCCCCTTCTGCGGATCTTTGTGACAGGAATACAGAGACAAAAGGATTAGTGCTACACTGAGGGAATAAATGTTTCTTCTAATCATCAATTATTTTGTTATATAAAGTTAAATTTGTATGGTTTATGAAGGTTCTATTCGCTTCGATTTCAATAAAAAATTACGTCATTGCATCGGCTCTCACGTTTACGTGGGACACCAAGGATTACGGATTGAAAAAGCACCATGAAATATGTACCGTTTTTATAGATTAACGATCGGTCAATACCCTTTGTTTTGGATGAGCTCATTTTAACCTTTGAGTATTTCAATGTTGCGTATACTGAATGGGGATTAGTGTTTCAAATAAAAAAAACCGGTCACAAGGACCGGTTATGAAAATGGTTTTGGGATAGTTGAGAAAACCATTTATCGTTTTCTTCTATTGGCATGTGTCATTTGGCTCATCTTCAAATGCATGGCATTTGAAGGATATCTTGGAAGTAGAGATTAACCCTCCGTATAATATTTAATCATGGCATGCAATTTTTTGCATGTGTTGATGCGATCATGAAGACGCAGGAAAGTGTCGGCATAAGAAGAGTCCTCTTGGACCGCCTCTTCAAGAAGCGCAAATCCCTCCTCTTCTCTCTGTGTCATATACAGACAAGCAGCACGCAGATAATCCAGCTCGACACCTACGGTATCGTTGTCCGCTTCATCCAAGACGGCCATTGCCTCAAAAGGCTTGTCCCGTTTAATTAAGAAAGCGGCGTATTCTGCCCAATAAAGCGTCTCTTCTGGTGCTATGTAAGCCGCTTCTTTAAAGGCATCTTCTGCGTTGTTAAACGCCCCCAGTGCTTCGAAGGTCTTTGCGATACCGTAGTGATAGGTCTCCATAGATCTGTTGTAATAGATGGCCCGGTCATAGTATTTGAGTGCCTCTCTATGCTTGCCTTTTTCTCTGTAGATTTCGGCTACGTAAAAGAGTAACTCATCGTTGTATTGGTCTTGTTCCAAAAATTGCAAAGCGAGATGTAAGGCTTCTTTTTTGCGATTGAGATGCATCAAAGCGTCAATCATAGTAGGAATCACCTCTTCGTTGGGGCCAAAACGCTCCAGCGCTTCCTGATATATCTCGTACGCTCTGGCGTACTGCTGTTGTTGGATGCACATCTCCGCACAATCCAAATACCCGGATTCAAAGTTGGGGTCAATCAAAAAGGAATACTCTAGTGCGTCAATAGCGCGGTCGTATTCTCCGACAAAGTTATATGCATGTCCCAGATTATACCATGCCAGGGAGTTGTAGGGTTTCTTGTCTATCAACCCTAAATGTAAGGCAATGCTCTCTTCGTAATTTCTACAAACTTCGATACTTATCCATATCTTTTCCAGCGCCTCTACATTATCCGGTTCCCTTTCTAAAGTTTCCTTCAGGGTGTGGAACATTAAGTTAAATTCATTCATAAGTCGTAATATGAGATTGGTTATTAAAGGTAAAACTTAAATTGCCTTGTTCGTGGAGGCAATCTACAAACCTATGCGTATGAGTCCTTCGATCCATACCAGTCTCAAAGACTATCCGGAGACGGTGAGTGACATCTCCATTCAAACCGCAAGTTGATTCAGCAGAACGCACAACAATGGAGGAGATACCGCAATTGGTTCTATCCTTCGTATATGTTCGTCTGTGTTGTTGATTCTGCTGTAACAGGTGACTGTTAATATCGCCGTCACCAAGAATCAACCCACGTTTTGGGATTTCGCTTTGAAGCTACAAATATAGATAAATTCATTGCGTACAAAACCAATTTTTGAGCATATTTTTTTGGTTATTTTTCATATTGTACAAATATAAAATATGAATACAAATGAAAGTTTTTTTTCATACGTAGATTCTTATCAAATGGATAATACGTAAAGTGCTCAAAGCCATTCGCTATTTCCTGCGATTTATGTATAAAATTGTCAATTCATCCTTTTGTTTTGAGTATAAGTATGCGGATGGAGAATGTAAAAAAATTAGAAGAGAGATAGAATTCTTTTTGTAAAGTATTTTCTTGCAGGCATTATACCATGATCAAAGGAGCAAAAGCCAAAAAGATGCATGAAAAGGTCAAATAGGCCATCTTTTCCATTTCAGTCGAAAAAGATTCTATGAGACTACCTTTTAAATGGTTTTGGACATAGTTGCATAATCTTATAATTGCTTTTTTGAAAGTAGGGTAAATATACTTTCAGAACCTTATGAAATTAGATATAAAAGCAATTTTATACATGGCGAATTTCGCAAAATAGTTGGTGCTCCCATTTTACTTGCAAGATAATTTCCGGTTAAAAACGGAAGGGAATTTCATGAAATTTTAATGACGTATCGCACAGTTACAAATCGGATTTAGACAACCGGTCGATTATCTTTTGAGCGACGCGAAAGGCATTTGCATAAATAGTCCAGGTGTAGGTGACACTGCCTCCGGTAGGCATAAAACTTCCATCCGTCACATAAAGATTATCCACTTCATGAGCTCTACAGTCCGGATTCAGTACGGATTTTTTAGGATCTTTCCCAAAGCGACAACCTCCGGCTTGCAAATTGGAGGGGGGGGCTCCGGAGACACTCCAGGAGATGTTCTTCGCCCCTAATGCTTCCAGCACTTTGGCTCCCTTAGCGGACAAGTATCTGCCCACCTCCAAATCACGTGGATGATATCCCACCCTTGCGCGGGCTACCGGGTCGCCCCATTTGTCACGAACCTTTGGGTCCAACTGCACAAAGCATTGATCGGTAGGTAGCCAGTCATTGAAGACTTCGAACTTTATCTTTCGAGCCTCTGTAAAATACCGGTAGAGTCTCTTTTTATAGGCAGAGCCATATAAAAGCTGGTCGTCCTTGCCCCATTTTTGCTTGATGGCCCGCGTCATGGCATTGGCGTGCTCGAAGAGGAAATCAATTGCTCCGCCTTTCTGCTTTCTTCCGGTTTCCTCGTCCTCATATTCATAAAACTGGTGTATGGAGCGATTGACAAATAGCCCGGGCTGCATAAAGGCCTCGAAGGTTTTAGGATCAAAGTCGTGGCGGTAGAGCAAACCACTACCAATCCCTCCTCCCGAGAAGAGCAGGTTTTTGCCCACTTGACCGTGATGGTTGGCAAGGCCTTGCGAAAACTCTTTATTCTTGCTCATCAAGAGCAACCGCGATGTCTCGATCGCCTGCGCTGCGACGACAAAGATGCCTGCGGTGATGGATTGTTTTTTGCCTTCGACATCGTAGTACCAAGCCTTCTTTACTCGATGGTGCCCATCGGTTTCCAGATGATAGACCTTGGCATTGGGTAGGACCGTACAATTGCCGGTCAAAAGGGCTTCCCGTATCAAGGCCACACGCGCACTCCCCTTGGCATCGGAGGCACAACCATAGGAGCCGCAAAAATTGGAGTAGTAACAGGCATCCCTTCGCGTTCTGGCTTGGGACAGAATGGCTCTGGGGGTCGGAATCATTTCATAATCGAGACTTTGGCTGGCTTCATCCAATGCCTCGGCGACTTTATTGACCGACAAAGGGGGATAGGGGAAATCCGGAGTCGAGCGGGGTTCTTGAAAACGATGGGGGACTACTTTGCCGGAGATGCCCACCACCTCTTCGACTTTGGCATACCAAGGCTCCATCTCTTCATAGGTGATGGGCCAGTCCACCACATTTGCTCCCGGGATGTCACCATACTTGGAGCGCAAGCGAAAATCACCGGGTTTCATCCTGAAGAAAAAACCGCTCATAAAATTAGAGGAACCTCCGACGCAGCTTCCATTCCAGAAGTCGTTGCCACTCTCGAAGGTCGATTCCGCCTCCCAATCTCCATCTTCATTCCGGGACTCTATCACTTGCGGTTCATCCTTGAGATTGGGGGTATAGACGCTGCGCCGCACCGCTGTAATTTCGTCTTTGGTGAAGTCTTTGGTCCGGTACCAGGGTCCTTTTTCGAGCACCACTACGCGATATCCCGCTTTGGACAACTCGTAGATAACCGGTCCGGCTCCGGCTCCACTCCCTATGATACAAATATCATAAATTGGGCTCATAGTTGGTCGATTTTGGTGATGGGATGGCCCTCCATTTTTCTGTTGAGGATTATGGGATACCGGGTGTGTTCGTCCGGGCGGGGCTGGCCGGGTTGATGCCCGAGCCACTCCCACGATGCTCCATTGGGGTTGCAACCGTATATCGGGTCACCCAAGAGGGCTTCGATGGTGACGGTGAGCATAGATGCAAGCCAGGATTCGCCCCAGTTGGTATCCCTGATTTTGTCGAGTAGTGTTTGGCGTTGCCGGATATTTATGGTATGAAATGGTCCATTATAATCCTCGACGCAGGTTTCTTCTACCCAGTCAAGCCCTTGTTTGTAGTACGTCTGTTGTTCCGGATCGTAATGGGGGTCTTGTAGCACCCAAAGAAAGAAGGGATAGGCATTTATCTCCCTTGCGGATGGACCATGGGAGTCATCTGGAAGGAGCCAATCGAACACAAAGTCAGCGATTTCAGCTTGAGACGCCGTCAATACTCCTCCTGTATTGAGTGTTTTAACAGCAGTATCACAGGCTGTCCACCACGGGATTTGAGAGCCGAGCGAAAGGAGTACCAATTGGCGGACGAATCGCCTTCTTCCCAGGGAAGGCCGACCTGGTGTTGACTGTTGGTTGCCGGTATCATTATATAATGGCATTTTCATTTTTATCTTACCTCCTTTGTTTGGATTGCATTAATTGGCTTTACTTTACAACGTTTTTAGTATTGAAGCTGTTGTAAAAGAAAGTCTAGGCGAAAGGGTAACGCAAAATACGGAGCCATGCGCATTGCTTCGCGTCCGTCATTTCAAAGCCAAATTGCAGGACATTGGTTCATAAGATATGTTAAAATCATACTAAATCGGGCAAAAAAGTCATTTAAATGACAGGGTTATTCGTAACTTGGGCCTTGATTAATAGAAGAAAGTCTACAATTTCATACCATGAGAAAATTACTAAATGTATTATTAATTATTGTGACCGGGGTATTTCCGGCGATAAGCCAACTCGTCCCTCTCAATGACGATTGCGGGCATGCCATCACCCTGGATAATTTGCTCAATGCTTCTTACACGGGCAAGTATTACACCAGCGACGGAAGTAATCCTGCACTGCCTTCCACGCCCTGCCTGGCTTCGTATAAGGCCAGTACGGTTTGGTATAAGTTTTCTGCCATCAACAAGTTTACTCGCATCGTCGTCGAGGGCAGCAGTGGCAACAACGGCTATACACAGAATAATGTGGCGGTGGCTGTTTTTACCGGTACCTGTGGAGCTTTGGTCGAAGAGTATTGCGAATCACCAGTGGGGTCTAATATCGCAGAGTTAATTTTTCCGACGGTTCCCGGCAGAAGATATTATATAGCGATTGGAGGCAAAAATGCTAACCGGGGCACCTTTCGTTTATACATCAACGTATTTAATACCAATCCGGAGCCTCTACAGGATTGCTCGGATGCCCGCGTATTGTGCGACAAATCCCCCATAGATGTTAAGAATGTAGTCGGATACGGACAAACAAAGGACCGTCTGAATCTGGGTTCGAATCCGAAGATTCACTATAGTGATTGCGCGGTAACAGAAGACAACAGCAACTGGTACAAATGGACCTGTGATCAACCCGGCACATTGGAATTTACCATTACTCCCCTCAAGAAAAATGACGATATCGATTTTATTGTTTGGGAATTGCCCGGAGGACTGGATGATTGCTCGCATAAGAAGCTCATTCGCAATATGATTTCGGGAGAAAACGTAGGGCGACCATTTAAGGATTGGGCGCGATGCGTCGGCCCCACCGGGCTCATCTCCACAGACAAGGACGAAGGGGAGCGCTGCGGATGCGATAAAAAGGACAACAACTTTGCCAGTGCTATCCAAATGCAGTCCGGTCATGTGTATGTCCTCATGGTTATGAATTATTCCTCTTCCGGAGTAGGTTATCATTTGGAATTTGGAGGGACAGGTACCTTTCTCGGGCCACAACCTTCCTTCACGGTCGAACCGGAAGGAGGATTGCGCTGCGATCAGGATTTTATTGTCACCGACCACAGCCAAGACAATGGAAATGCGTTGGAGTATGAATGGTTTTTTGGAGAGGGCGCTACACCTGCAACGGGTACCGGTAAAGGCCCCTTTTCGATTCATTACGAGACATGGGGGTACAAATATATCGTCCTTACGGTCAAAGATCCGGTCAATGGCTGTGAGGTCACCGAAACCAAAAGAATCTATGCCGAACCCTGTTGTGAAGACCTTCCGGATCTCACCTCTCAGGTATTGAATATCAAAGAGACCACCTGCCCCTGGAGTGATGACGGCTCCTTTGACTTGCAGACAAGGGCCGGGGGAGGACCGGTTTATCAGTACTCCATAGACGGAAGTCCCTGGTTTGAAAGCCGCTCTTTCCGCAATCTAAAGGGAGGCAACTACGAAGTTGTCATTACTGATAAGAAAGGATGCCTGGATACGATTAATGTGTTTATTCCCTCTCCGGACTCGGTATTGGTGGACGCGGGCAGGGATACGACAATCAAACTCGGAGAAACCGTAGTGTTGGATGGAAGCGTCGATGACAGAGGACATTCTACCAACAATTTGTGGGACCCGGAAGGGGATGTGTTGGATTGCCCCACTTGCCTCGATCCCGAAGTATTTCCCAAAAATAAGACCACCTATACCTTGATTGTGACCGATGAAAATGGGTGTACCTACGAGGATGTCGTGACCGTATTTATCGACAAGAGCCTCCCTGTCTATATCCCCAATGTATTTACACCCAACGGCGATGGCATCAATGAGCGCTTTACAGTGTACAGCAACAGAGCCATGGAGGAGATACTCGAATTTAAAGTCTTCCACCGGTGGGGCGGGCTGGTGTATAGCGAGAGTAATTTTCCACCCAACGACGACAAACAACACGGATGGAACGGTGAATGGAAAGGTGATAAAGCATTGCCCGGTGTATACACTTACCTGGTGGTCGCCCGCTTTATCGATGGCTCCCAACAAGCTTATGCCGGTGACGTCACCTTGGTTCGGTAGGGATTTGCGAAGTTTTGCTCAACGGATTACAACTTTTGTCGCCCAATTTGTGACGCTTCTATTGTCTCAACTTTTTGCCGAGCGAGTTCTCTCTCAAATGTATTAACGACGAGCAGTGAAAAACCTAATAAACAATATAAAAAGGCATATCGATGTTGGTCCGATATTGGAAAGTGAACTAATGGCAAACTTTAAGTTTATAACCATCCGAAAAGGGGAACTTGTCGTTAGGGAAGGGCAATACAACGTCGAACTGTTTTATGTCGCTTCAGGAATTTTAAGATGTTATAACCTTAAGGATGGAAAGGATGTCACCAATGATTTTTTCTTCGAGGATACTTTCTTTACAGATTATGGTGCCCTATTGAATAACCGACCTGCCAGCCTGTATTTTGAAGCCATCGAGGACGCTGGATTGTATAAAATTTCAAGAGGTAGACTTTTAGAATTGTCCGGTAAATATCCGGAGTTGAAAACTTGGGGAGGAAAAATGGCAGAGCAGTTATTTGCACAATCCATAGCCAAACAATCCAAGTTAAAAGCAGATTCTCCAAAAGAAAGGTATTTATCCATTCTTGATGACACCCCTCAAATCATCCAAAGGATACCTCTGTCATTGATTGCTTCATATCTCGGCATCACACCCGTTCATCTGAGCAGGATAAGAAAAGATTTGAGAGAATAATTTCACTTTGGTGATAATGGTCTTCCACTTGCAGACACTATTTAACATATGTTAAGGGCTACCTTTAGAGATCACTTCATTTTTGCATTGTAAAAATTGAGCCAGTTCCTAAATTTTTATTGCCAAACTCAGCGTTGTCAATAATGTTTGACTCATCGTTAACGTACGGTTAACCCAGAGTAAGAAGTATCTCGGCCCTGATTTTGACAGCATTGCCTTTTTCCGGCGTAAGTTCAAAATGATTGATAATGAAATATAATGTATTATGAAAATTCTAATGATCGTAGCCAATCCCAATCCTGAAAGTTTTTCATTCGCTATAGCCGAAAAGTGCCAGGATTTAGCACTTGCCAACCATCACGATGTGAAGGTACTCGATTTGTACAGAGAAAAACACCAACAACCTTTTCACTATTTGATAGATAATGCAAAAGAAGTGATACCGCGTGAAATGAAATATTTTCAGGAGAAAATACGATGGGCGGATGAGTTGATTTTTGTCTTTCCGGTGTGGTGGGGAAGTATGCCGGCAATACTGAAAAACTTTATCGATTGGAACTTTAGTAGCGGATTTGCTTACGAGTATGAAAACTCAAGGCCTAGGGGATTGCTGACAGATAAATCGGTACGGGTGTTTGCCACGGCAGGAACACCAACCATAGTTTATACCCTCTCTGGAGCAAGAAGAAGATTAAAACAAACGCTTAAAAAGCAGATTTTCGAGTTCTGTGGAATGCAGCTCAAAGCATTTAACCTTTACGGTGGGATGAACAGAAAAAACACTGATACTCGAAGGATATTGGACAAAGTACATATGTAGATGTTTTATTGGTTTTGCAAAACGCCAATCAACTTTGCTGTTCAGGAAGTGCCGGTTAAATCCCTTTCATTGAAAAAGGGGCTATTTGCCTTACTCATGATGTGGCAATGAGACGGTCCATCCATTGTGTTATAAGGGGTTTTCAAATGGATTGGAATATGCCGGGTTGGTTATGAAGCTCGTATCATTGAGTGTGTTGAGAAAGGATATCAGGTCTGCTTTTTCCTTTTTTGTAAGGCGAACTCCACCTTTTTTAACATTTTTCATAAGAGGGTCGATGGTAGATGAGTTATTCAATCCTTCGCTGTAAAAATCTATGACCTCTTCTAAAGTTTGAAATCGCCCGTCATGCATATAGGGCGCAGAGAATGCTAGATTTCTAAGTGTGGGCGTCTTAAATTTTCCAATATCTCTCTTTCTGCCGGTATATTTTTCGAGTCCCGTATCTTGTGGTGTTTTGTCAAGTCCATTGTTATGAAAAGATTGATCAGTAAAGAGAATGTTGCCGTGACAATGGAAGCAATCGGCTCGTTCGGTAAAGAATAGGTTAAGTCCCCTCAATTCTTGTTCGGTGAAGGTGTCTTCTCCTCTCACCACTCTATCATACTTTGAATTCATAGAAAGAAGGGTTCGCTCAAATTGTGCGATGGCTTTAGCGACTAATTTTTTAGTAACATGATTTGTTCCGAAGGCTTGTTGAAACAAGGAGGGATAGATCTCTGAGCGTTGTACTTTCGCTACAACGTTTTTCCATGAGGCATGCATCTCTATTGGATTTTCGACAGGACCAATGGCTTGTTCTTCAAGACTAACGGCCCTTCCATCCCAAAAGTACTTTGGCTGCCAGGCGCAATTGATAATGGTTGGCGAGTTGCGCTCCCCATTAATATTATCCATCCCTTTACTAAACCGACTTTCGTCACCGAATGCAAATCGTTGCATATGACAGCTTGAACAGGATTGGGTGCTGTCACCGGATAATATCGGATCATAAAATAATTTCCTTCCCAGCTCAATACCCGGTTTGGTCAAGGGGTTGTCGTCCGGTAGAGGTACTTTTGGAAATTTGTCGTAAACATTTAAAACATAGGAATCCCGCGATCCGGACAAAGCCATATCCCGGTTTTGAGAAACATTGCAAGCAACTGAGAAAAGCAACACACTTAGTAGCGCTATACTTATTAATGGCGTAATCCAATAGGCAGATTTGGTTTTCATCGGTTTTATGAATTTTTTATTAGTGGTGATTTGTTGCGTCTATAATGTTAAGTTTTAGTAAGATGAAATGCATTACGACAATGCTGTTATCTGTTTATTGATTTGATGGTAAAAACATTTTGCATGTTTTGTTTCAGTATGGCTTGAGCTTTTTGATTTGCCATGATTCCCTGACCAAACATGGCAAAGTCATAGTTATTCGGACCATGGATTATTTTGTCCAGGTCCATGTCCAAAGTGATTTTAAATTGCGGTTTGCCGGCTTTTATCTTAGGAAGATCTAAGGAAATATGAACATAGTTTTTATTGTTTTTTGTTGGTCCGGTGTGTAGGTTGAAATTTTTCATCACTCCCGTATTCAGAGAGTCATATTTACCTTCGAATTTCATATAGTGATATCCCTTTTCTCCCGGTACCGGCCACTCCATCCGGTTGTTTTCGATGGTGTTGGGCAATCCGCCCTCCTTACACTTACTCTCATCGAGTCCAAAGACAAAAGACAGCTTTTTATAAGAACGTAGAGGAATTTGTCCGAAAGTAAATGTATTGGATGACGGTCTTAAAATATCAAATAGATGGGCATTGTCTAAGAGCACAGAATTCCCATGTTCATCCTCCAATGCAATATCGGATAAGTAGTATTTTAACCTATGTACTTCATACGTATGACCGGCCTTCGTGGGATAGAGCTTTTTTTCGACTTCCAACTCTTTTCCGTTGACACTGTATGCCATGTTGATGATTATACCTGTTTTTTCTTCATTTCCTTTACACCCGACAAATAAGAGTATTGCGAACATCAATAGCGCACATTTCCCAATGCTTACTTTTATCTTTGATTTCATAATGTGTATTTGAAAGTTATTCATTGAAGCCAAGATTAACCTATTCAACAATTAGTTCTTTAACCGCTTTAACAGGTAATCCCAGATGAGTTATTTGTTGATATTTGGTATTGTGCAAGGTGATTTCTAATACATATTTGCCAGGATTCAAGGGGGGCAAATAGAATTTGTTGCTATATATCCTTGCTGTGACATGATCATCAATAGTCAAAATAGCATAGCCATCATTGTCAGTCATTTCTTTTGACGCTGCCGGAGGGTAAAAGTTAAAATGGCGTGTCGTAAGGTTAATGTTCCACCCTTCGTATTTGTCCGGTAATATTTCAAAATCAATTTGTGGGGCTTTGTTGTTATCGGATATCTCGACATTGTGGGGATGATCTCTTTCTAATAATTTGGCTTCCATGTATTTTGCATTGGCCCCCCAGATGTAGGCTGATAAAAGGCCCAAAAGCAATACCATGAAGCCCATGCCGGCAAAGATTGGATTGCGGCTGAACCTTCGATAAAAAACGGGTGTCGCGTTAAAAATCCCACCGGCTCCTTCTATAAAAAACACGAGTAAAGTGGCGTGAATGAGAAGGTGTCCCGTCACTTCTTTGGTGCCAAAAACCAGTGTTGTTAAAATAAACAAACTTGTCACGGTGATGGCCAAACTTCGTTGTAACAGGCCCAAAATAAACATCACTCCTACACTTATTTCGATGAATGCAGCTCCTTGTATGAAAAGATCGGGTTTTAAACCCAAGGTGAGCACGGGGTGCTCTTTTAGGATGTAGGTTCCCCATTCAGGGTAGACCAGCTTTTCCATTCCTGCCCAACAAAGCGAAAATCCAAGCGTAATATACAAAAGGAGCAGTCCCGTGTTTCTGATTTTGTCGTTTGTCATATTGCTTGTTATGAAATAGTAGGCAACGCCGGGTAAGAGGAAATAATCAAGCATATGAAATAATCCAAACTTGTATATTCCGAACAAGTAAAGTACGACCATTCCCGCTCCTGCAACCGGTACAGTTTTTCTGAATATTAAAAGCACCGCCAGCAAGAACTCGAGCCATAGTATCCATTCGTTATTAATGGCTAATTCCGGCATCGCGAGTGTTTTTAGTTGCCATGAAAACAATAGTACCACAGCCGTAGCAATGCGCAATATCAGCAGGCTTTTGTATTGATATTTACGGAGCCTTTTATCCCAATTGATAAACCATTGAGTGCCTTCAATCCATTTGTCCAGGTAAATGCAAAGCCCCACAACAAGCATGCTGCTGATAGCCAAAACCCAAAAGAGGGGGTCTGTGATTTCCGCAAGTTGGAGTGGCTCATCAGTATAACTGTACTTGCTAAACCACTTGACATGCGCAAACAGGGTGTGTGTTCCAAAAATCATTACGGTGGCTAAGATTCCACGGACCCAAATGTCAAGTTCCTTATTCTTATTCATACTGCTACATTTTACTCGCAAAACTAATAAATGTCGCCTGGACGACATTTATTAAAGTGTTCCGGTGTTATTGGTTATTACAAGCACCGAAGGATATAGCTGCATATATAACACACAGAAATACAGACTAAAAAGACATATTAATTGAAAATGCAAATTAAAAGATGGGAGTGATTAAAGGTGAATCCTTTGCTGAGATTGGGTAAGATGCATCAAAAAATGCAATGTGATGAGCTAAGGCATTAGTACTCAAATCACCCCTATTCCACCATTTCATGCAAGAAAGATGCTGTCACGGTGCGCGCCTCTGCTACACCGGGGATACCTTCCCGATACATGATGAGGTGTTTGCGCCCCTGTTTGAGGTGGAAGCCGGAAGTGCCTTTTGCGATATAGCCCATGAGGGACTGAAAGAAATCACTTTCGTAGAAGGCGCTTTGGGGATTGGCGGGAAAATATCCCTTGTACACGCCGTTTTTGATGGTCACACGCTCGAAGCCGATCTTACGGCAGGTCCATCTCAAGCGCAATCCTTCCACCAGCGTTTCGACCTGCGAAGGAATAGGACCAAATCTATCCTTGAGTTCCTTGAGAAAGCGCTCCAACCCCTCTTCGGTCTCGATGGCATCCAATCTGGAATACAGGCTCAATCGCTCTTGAATATTGGAGACATATTGGTCCGGTATGAGCATTTCCTCTTCGGTATCTATAGTGACATCCCGTACGAAGGTCTGTGCATCTTGCTGTACCTGATCTTCATAGAGGGATTTGAATTCGTTGGTCTTGAGCTCCAGGATGGCCTCTTCGAGTATTTTTTGATAGGTGTTATAGCCGATATTCGTGATAAAACCACTTTGCTCACCTCCAAACAGATTGCCCGCACCCCGGATGTCCAAGTCCCGCAGTGCGATGTTTAACCCGCTGCCCAATTCAGAGAATTCCTCTACGGTACGTAGGCGTTTTCGGGCGTCAGAGGACAAGGTAGAGAGCGGAGGAGTGAAGAGATAGCAAAAGGCCTGTTTGTTGGAGCGTCCCACGCGTCCACGCAATTGGTGGAGGTCACTCAGTCCATATTGGTGGGCATTGTTAATGATGATGGTATTGGCATTGGGGATATCCAATCCGGTCTCGATGATGTTGGTGGATACGAGGACATCGTACTCACGGTCGATGAATCCGGTGAGTACCCGTTCGAGTTCTTGTGATTTAAGTTGCCCGTGGGCGACTCCGACCGACAAGTCGGGGCATTGTTTTTTTATCATGGCGGCGATGTCCGCGAGATTGCGGACTCGATTGTGGACGAAAAATACCTGCCCTCCCCGGTAGATTTCATAATAAATGGCTTCGCGTATGATGTCCTCGGAGAATACACGCCGCTCGGTATGTATGGGTTGGCGGTTGGGTGGGGGGGTACTGATGACCGATAAATCGCGGGCTCCCAGCAGGCTGAACTGTAAGGTCCGGGGGATCGGGGTGGCCGTGAGGGTAAGGGTGTCCACATTTACTTTGAATTCCCGCAGCTTTTCTTTGGCCGCCACCCCAAATTTTTGCTCCTCGTCGATGATAAGGAGTCCCAGGTCCTTGTACTTCACGTCCTTACTGAGGAGAGCATGCGTCCCGATAAGAATATCGATTTGTCCGGAGTGGAGCTTTTTGAAAATCTCTTTCTTCTCAGCGGTAGATTTGAATCGATTGACGTATTCGATATCGATGGGGAAATCCTTTAACCGGTCCCGGAAGGTGTAGTAGTGTTGTAAAGCCAGAATAGTGGTCGGCACCAGTATGGCCACCTGCTTTCCATCCGTAGCCGCTTTAAAGGCGGCCCTTACTGCGATTTCCGTTTTGCCGAAACCGACATCTCCGCAGATGAGCCGGTCCATGGGGTATGCCTTTTCCATATCTTCTTTGACCGCCACAGTGGCCTTGTACTGATCAGGGGTATCCTGATACATGAAGGAGGCTTCCAACTCGTTTTGCAAATATCCGTCCGGAGCGAAGGCGTGCCCTTCGGTGGATTTTCGCTTGGCGTAGAGCTTGATAAGATCGATGGCGATCTCCTTTATTTTGCGTTTTGTCTTGCTTTTGAGGTTCTTCCACGCATCTCCACCCAAGCGGTGTAAGGTCGGCAAAGCCCCGTCTTTTCCCACGTATTTGGAGATTTTATGGAGGGCATTGATGCTGACATAGAGCACGTCATCGTTTTTATAAATCAGGCGTACGGACTCCTGAACTTTCCCGTTTATTTCAAGCTTTTCGAGACCCGAAAAACGCCCTACTCCGTAGTCAATATGTGTGACAAAATCGCCCGGCTGCAGCTCCCGCAACATCCGGAGATTCATGGCCTGCGCCCGGGTAAAACCCTGCTTCAGGCGGTAGCGGTGAAAGCGATTGAAGATCTGATGATCGGTGTAGAACACGCATTTCAAGTCCCGGTCTATCCACCCGGACCGGAGGGCGAAAGGAGCGGGATGGAACTTGATTTTGGCGTCCATATCCTTAAAGATATGGTACAGTCTTTCGATCTGTTTGGGATTGTCGGAGAATAGGTAAATCTCGTATCCCGACCGGATGGCTTCTTCCAGATTTTCTATGAGCAATTTGACATGTTTGTTGAAGTCCGGTTGGGGGGAGGTATGAAATGGTACCTCGACGGCTCCGGAATGCGCTCCCGGGCGGTAATAGACCCTTTTGAACCTCGGCAATGCCTCCATTACTTCCCTGGGAAAAACGGGGATATACTGTTGAAAAAAATCCCGGGTTACCGGGTCCTTGTCGTTTTTGAGGGTTGGCGCTGCCCTTTCGATGCGCTCAAAACCGGACTGTAACCGGTCCAGCAGGGTGGTTTCGTCGGCAATCCAGATTAAGGTTTGTTCCGGCAAAATCTCAAAGATGCTCTTCTTAGAAATGTCCGCTTGCTCTCCTTGGTGTCCCGATATGAGGGAGATATGTTGCATTTCATTGAGCGAACACTGATCCATGGGGTTGAAGGTGCGAATGCTTTCTACCTCGTCGTCGAAGAACTCCAGGCGGTAAGGCCATTCGTTTTCGTAGGAGAAGACATCGACGATGCCTCCCCTTATGGAGAATTGGCCTGGTTCGTACACGAAATCCGTCCCTTCGAATCCGTATTCGACCATGGTCTCGATGAGAAAATCGATGTCCAATTGGTCTCCGACTGCGATGGCAATGCGGTTTTTGTCCAGAACTTCGGGGGCAATCACCTTATCGAGCAATGCCTCTGGATAAGTGACAACGATCAATGGCCCTCCGCTCTTGAGGGTCATTTTGTTGACGAGTTCCGTCCTGCTAAGAAGGTTGTTTTTGCTTATTTCCTCGATATTTTCCGGGCGTTTGAACGGGTCGGGAAAAAAGTGCACGCGACTTTGCTTGTTGATCGCGGTCAAATCGGTATAGAGATACGCCGCTTCTTCCTTGTCTTCGGCGATGACAAACTGTACTGCGTTCTGGAGTTGGTACGTTGCGGACTGGACAAAGCTCACCGACGAACCCACTAGCCCGGATAGATATAGCTTCGTGGGTCCTTCCCTTCGCAGGGCATCTGTCAGCTGCTTCATTGGCCCGGAAGCGGTGTACTTTCCGAGCAAGTTTTTCGATACTTCCACGCGACAAAGGTACGATAATATTTTGGGGCTAAGGGGTGGGTTAGAGGGTAAGGAAGTGAGTGACCAATGTGCACAACGGTTGATGAGTCCATACTACCCTCAAAGGACGAAATAATATGCTAGTGCTTCAGGAACAAAGTTCATCCAGTATTAAACGCAGCTATTTTTTTCTGAATCGAGGCGCTCAAACGGGAGTTATGCCGTAGCATAATGACGATTTGAGCAACAAAGAGTCAGAGGAAAAGAGCAAGTTTATACTGTATTTATTTTGTTCCTGTAGCACTAGTGCTCCGCACAAGAAATAAATATACATAGCAACTGAAGCTATTTTTCTCTGAATCGAGGCGCTCAAACGGGAGTTATGCCATAGCATAATGACTGTTTGGGCAACGAAGAGTCAGGGGAAAAGAGCGAGTTTATATGTGTAGTTATTTTCTGCGCGGAGCACTAGCAGTGATCTATCGAAAAAATTGTATAAATACCCCCAATTCCTTGTATTGCCTCAATGGCCAATACCTTCCTATAACACGAAAAATGTTTTATATCTTATATAATGACATGATGTATGCAGCATTTCCTTATGAAGCTCCCTTACTATAATAAATATCTACTCCATACTTTTTAATAATGCAACTTGAAAACCCCATAACCGGCAGAACCTGTCCCGCATGTGCGGGAGAAATGATTAGTCTAATCATCAACAGTACCCAGTACACCTTTTTAAAGGAAAATAAAAACATAACCTCATGAAACGAATACTATTATCACTCATTTTGTCGCAAGTAATAGGGCTGAGCCTCCCTGTCAAAGGGTACTGCACCCATTACAAATTCCATTGGGAGGCAGATTATCTGCATATGGATACAGATACCATCCCCCCTCCAGATATAAACAAAGATACATTAGGTTTTCCTCTTTGGTTGTTGACAGATTATGAGCCGGACTACCATCTCGAAGTCGATAGTTTTATGGCGGGGTTGGAAGGGCTGCCATTTGACTCAGTGATACATTATCTGTTTAATCTTAAGAATCAACCCATAGAAGAATATTCTAATGGAAACTTGACGGATAAAGGGCTTGCCGAATACGCAATGTTTCTTTACATAAAGTATTACCCGAGAGAGACGGGCGAATATATCATTCGCGCCGCAGAGCAAGGGGATACCATCGAAGCACGAAGAGACTCCTCCTTGATGAATCATTTACTAACTGATATTGGTATCGGTAGGCGTTTTAGATACCGCAAATATACGGAAGAGGATAAAATCCGGGATTCTATTTTTGCCGTTACTCTTGAATCGATATTTTTTAATGATTTGTTAAAAAGGGAGCCGTTTCAATCGCCCAATAGCCGTTTTCGAGCTCGCTTGCTCATAGAAATGTGGTATAGATTAAGCAGTGAAAAGGCGATGGATACCATGATGGCAGAGTTCCCCTATGTGACCGATAGCACCATTAGAGAGGAGTACCTCTATCAGATATGCCGAATGAGATTTTCCGATTGGCGTGAAGAGGGGGAAAGATTTCAGAAGGCGGACAGCTTCTTTTTGGCCAATCATTATTCGAAAGAGGATATCAAACATATGGAATTCTATGTCCTGCATCCGGATTTCTACATGGATGATGTGAAGGCTCAAGAGGAGGAAAGAGAGGATACCACCCAAATCGAACAAAGGCCTACATTGGATCAGTTGGTTCCCGAGATACGAAAGTTTTTTATGGACACTACGCTGGGACATTTAGGAAGATTGGATCAGGGGGATGATTTGAGGATGTTTAGTGATTTGAGCAATGCACAATTGTTTGCGGTGTTGGATAGCATCGACCTCATAGCGGCCTATCAACATGCCGTAGCCCAGTATTTGCCGGATCAGGGGCTCAATGCCGACCACACCGTCATATGGCTCCGCAAAATCATCCAGATCATAGGGGACCGGCATCTCAATAACCAACTCTCCGGCTACGACAGCCAAATCCGGTCCATCATCGACCAATACGAGCAGTTGTTGGATCAGATGTATGGGAGAGACTCTATCTATTACGAAGAGTTTGAGGAGTGGGCGATAATCGATAGCTTTAGCAATCGTCACTTGGAAGATGAGATACGAGAACAATTGGCGCGACTGTGGGATTTGCCGGAGGAGACATACTTCAAATGGGTAGAAAGCGGAAAGTCTCCATATGC
>JALWRC010000011.1:0-66523 GCA_027080725.1 Saprospiraceae bacterium | reverse complement strand
CATAGCTTATAAGGAACACCGATATGTAACCTATAGCAGATACGTCTCCGTTCTAGAGCACGTTCGCTTTTATTCTAGACCAAATGCAACGGGTTATATTCTGCCTCCCAGGCGAAAGTCCCACCACATGACCAAGGAACAGGCTATGGACTGGAGAGTGCGCCTGGTAGAGCCCTTTTTTAAGCAACAGAATATCAGTTTCCGCAAGTATTGAGTGATGGATAGGGAGGAAGGGAAGTGCTTATGTGACTTTTAAAACCAATAAAAAGAAAACCCATGACAACAAAAAGTGTATTATCGACAATCTTTACAATGGTAGTGCTGTTTTTATCAGCAGCGCTTCCTGCGCAGTATAAATATGGGGTAAGCAATATTGTCCATGCGACAACGGATGATCCCTGTGACGGGGAGATGGAGATCACGGCCTTGCCGCCTCCCGGTGCAAGATCCGCCGGGCCTTTTACTGTAGAGATATTGTATCCGGATGGTCATGAGGAAACACTCGGCCCCTTAGAGAAACGATTTACCCTAACGGGGCTTTGTGCGGGTCATTATTTTGTATGTATTGAGAATAATTATTCTTGTCGCGATTGTGAAGATGTCATCATAGAAGATTGTTCGGATATCCGGGTACAATCAGAGATCCGGCATGACTGTGGTCCTTTTAAGGGTAAGATACTTTTAACAGTTATGGGTGGAGAGGAGCCCTATGAGTATGTATGGCATAAGGGAGATTGCAATGGAGAAATTTTTAGTCATAACCGAGATGTGTACGATCTAGACAAAGGGAGATACTGTGTCGAGATATCCGACCAAAGAAGCTGCTTGATTGAAAGGACCTTCGACCTGAAAGGAGGGGCTCCTTTCACGGCCGAAGTGACACAAACAATTGATTGTAAAAAAGTCTGTGAATTATATAGTGCCAATAATCTTGATGGGGCCTATGCCGAACTTTGCCGGGTCAAAATATGGTGCAAAGGAGATTTGAATTCGAGCAGTGTTCCCTACTGGGAAGTAAAAGGCGAGCCCGCAGGGAACAAGGTTTTGACAGTAGATGGGTGTATTTCAGCAGATTGCAAAGCCGTATTATTAAATCAAACCATTACCTACAGTGTTGGATGTCAATGTGCCATTAAGCCCACCCCATCCAAAGTCTGCGCCACCCCTCAACCGGAGGAAACAAATGATCCATTAATCGCCCAACAAAGCAGTTTGCCACCGTTGGAATCGCTGGGTCTTGGACAGCTCACGAATGATGCATACTTTGGGAATGGAGATTTACTGGTATTCCCAAATCCCTTTGGTAGTGACATTTACATAGCTTTTAAAAGGGGGAGAAAAGGGGATTTAGACAATTTAAGGATTCAAATTGTCGATATATTCGGCACGGAACAAAGGTTTACTAAGTCAATTCAAGGGGACCGTTATGTTCACTTAAAGCTGGATTGTAAAAGTGGGAACATGTTTTTCATTAAAATCACGCATGGAGATGAGATTCTCTGTTTTAAAAGGATGGTTTCTTTGCAGTGATTTCTTGTCTAGTACTCTGCGCAAGAAATAGCTATACATAGCAACCGAAGCTATTTTTCGCTGAACCCGCTTTCTATCGCAGGACGTTATGCTTAAGGTAGGACAAATCGCACCACATTCTTTGTATATGAACTTATTTTTGTATTTTTGGGACATATTTACATAATATGGGATAATATGGGACATGTAAAAAAACTGAAAAAATTACCTCCTGAAAGAGAAAAGGTTGAAACTGTTAAAATACTTAGACAGTTGAGTAGAACATCCCAATCTCTTGGTGAATTAAAAGGAATAGCAAAGACAATTCCAAATCAAGCAATGTTAGTAAATGCAGTTGTATTGCAAGAAGCAAAAGATAGTTCTGAGATTGAAAATATCATTACTACGCAAGATGAATTATATAAAGCACTCGCATCAAAGAGAAAACAACCGGCACAAGTAAAGGAAGTTATCAATTACAGAAAAGCAATCTTTGCCGGATTTGAACTGATAAAACGGCAAGATTTTTTAAGGGTAAAAGACATTAAAACCATTCAAAAAACAATTATTGAAAATAATGCAGGAATAAGATCCGTGCCGGGAACAGTTCTAAAAAATGATAAAACAGGAGAAATTGTCTATACGCCGCCACAAGAAAAAGATGAAATATTAGATTTATTGAGTAACTTATTAGAGCATTTTAATATTAATCAAACAGATTTGCATCCATTAATAAACTTGGCAATTTTACATTATCAATTTGAAAGTATTCACCCTTTTTATGACGGTAATGGCAGAACAGGTAGAATTCTGAATATTTTGCATCTAATTATTAACGATTTGCTTGATAATCCTATCTTGTATTTAAGTTCGTATATAAATGAGCATAAATCAAATTATTATAAGTATTTAAATCAAGTTAATGAAACAGACCAATGGGAAGATTATATTTTATATATGCTTAAAGCAGTTGAAGAAACGGCAAATAATACAATCAAAAAAATCAATAGGATAAAAAATCAATTGGGAATAACTATTGAAAAGGTTAAAGATAAAGCCCCAAAAGTTTATCGAAAAGAATTGATAGAATTGCTTTTTGAACAACCCTATTCAAAAATAGAATTTGTAGTTGATAAATTGAAAGTCGAAAGAAAAGCAGCATCAAGATATTTAAAAAAACTTGAAGATATCGGAGTTTTAAAATCAGAAAAAGTAGGAAGAGAAAATCTATATTTGAATACCGAATTGATAGAGATACTAAAACACTAAGCAGACTCAAACAAAGATACCCTTTGAACATTTAGCGCCTTCTCCGTGACCGTCTGAATGCGGAGTAGATGATCAAAGCATTAGGGTGTGTACTACAAATTGCACTAATCTAAAACAAATGGCTCGGAAGAACCCCGACTCCAAAGCTGACGAAGGAAGACTTGGAAGCGGAGAATACACACAGGAACGATGGGCGCAAACTTGAAAACTGCGCAGTTTGTTATACACACCGCATTAAGCTATGTAATGGGTATTTTGTATCTTAGCACCAGTGTTAGAACACATATGGATATTGATTATATGCTTGGATACGGGTGAAAAGGCATTGAAAACAGCTTTTTTCCAGTTTCTTTGGGTTGTGAAGCAGTATAACGCATGGTCTACGATTATAAAAGATAAAAAACAAATACTTCATCCCGGGGCCCTACTTCCAAGGATAAGCCACACAGGGGGAATGTGGGTACTACTTTTGGGCGTAAGTTGAAAACAAAACAAAAAAATGGAATTTAAGTATCGAAAAGGGACCATAAAAGACAAAGACAAATTGCAAGAATTAGGTATTCTTTCGTATAGTCAACATCAACAAGCAATGACACCAAAGAATTGGAACAAATACAGTTCTTTTATGTCAAATCCAGAAACTTTTACATTTTTATTGAACACTTCAACTTGTTTCTTGTGTGAATATGAAAATGAAATTATCGGAATGGCATTTTTAGTTTCTAATGGACATCCAACCGAAATGTTTGAAGACAAGTGGAGCTATATAAGGATGGTTGGAGTTGATCCAAGTTTTGAAGGAAAAGGAATTGCAAAAAAACTAACTAAAATGTGTATAAATTTTGCAACTAAAACAAAAGAAAACTTTGTTGCACTTCATACTTCTGAATTTATGAATGCAGCAAGACATATTTATGAAAGTTTTGGCTTTAAAATTGTCCGAGAAATTACTCGATATGACAAAAAGTATTGGATATACCTATTAGACTCACTACAAATAGCAAAAGTTAAATATCAAATAGAAAATAAAGTTTCAATAGACGTATTCAAAAGCATTATTAGAAACTAAACTTTAGGAGAAAGAAGACCTGGGGATGATAAAAACATATTATACATAATAATGGAACACGGATATTTAATTTTGTTAGTAAGAATAAATAGAAAATTAATTGGCATTTATCGTTCATTAACTGATTTTAACTATTGTTTATGTTCATCTAACTCGGCTGTTGATGAAGATTATCAAAAAATGGGAAATGGTAAAGAATTAATCAGACAAACAAAATCAGTTTCACTTTAAGTCAAATTAATTCTTCTTTCAGCACCTAAGCAATAAATTATTACCCACAAATTGGAATAACAAAATGGGAACAATGCTAAGTTCTGGATGTAATGGAAAATCTAAAATAAGAAAATATGATTAATTATAATGGTAAAATTTTCAAACCTAAAGTAAATACAGATAATGGAGAAACATCACACGAAACTGTTTTTATTTACAAGCAAACAGGAAACATTCTTACTTCTGAATACTCTGGTGGCAAAATAAAATACGGACATTTAATTGGACTAGTTGATGCAAAAGGAAATATAGATATGCGTTATCATCAAGTAAAATCTAACGGCGAGATAATGACAGGAATATGTAAGTCAAAGCCTGAAACTCTTAGAAATGGTAAAATCCGACTTCACGAAAGTTGGGAATGGACTTCAGGAGATAAATCAAAAGGAAAATCAATACTAGAAGAACAATAAAGCTTAGCACAATGTGTAAATGAGGTAACCTCTATACAAGCTTACCTCGGCCCTCTCACAACATATGACGCTAAAAGCATTACCATCGTACATGCACATTGAAAGTGGGATAGGCTGTAACGGCGGTTCGCAGAACGATTAATTCATTACCGATTTTGGCTTGAGAGAATAACTACTCTAAGTTGAGCATGCTTCGAAAAGATTATTTGCCGTTATTCTCGGTATTGTCAATAATTCTTAACCTATCATTAGCCAATAGCTTAATGACTATTGGAGAAATGAAGAATCAAAGGAAAAGGGCGAGGTTAGTATGTGTAGCTATTTTCTGGCGGGCACTATTTAGGGTTCGTGTGGCGGGATGCGGCTTTGCGAGAAAAAACATCGCATGGTTATGTCCTACAAAACCATACATCAGCGGATAGTAGTGCATTTTTGTAATACACACAACGTTATCCCCCTTTAAAGCGTTACATACACGAAAAACAACTTCATGAAAGGAAATCCATGCAGGCATACTTCCCTTGGGGGCCTCCGTACATTTACCGGAGTCGGCCGTATGATATTCTTTTTATGGCTGGTGGGGCTTCCCTATTTTATGGTGGGTCAAAGGCTGGATTATCTCGAGGTCTCCAACCCTCTCAATGCGTTCACCTCCCTACAGGCATTTGACAACCGGCTGGTACTATCCCAGGAAGTACGAGGCAACACCTTTTATGAGTACCACACGCTCGATGCCGATTTTACCCCGGGTTCCTCCGGAAGACTGAACTACATCATTTCCCTTAGCAACACCACTGGGCTCATACGTATGCACACCTTGTCCGACGGTACGACTGCCATGATGGGTCGCAGACCCGGTGGGGAAACCTTCGTCAGCCGGTGGGACGGCAGCAACGTCCCGCTCTGGGCTTATCGATTAAAATCGGGAGACTCTCCCGATTTGCCGCGTCGAAATCTCTTTGTCTCCGGCACCGATACTTTGGTCGTCGTAGATATTTTTCAAGCCAATAGCACTACAAAACGCCTGTATATCACAGTGATTGACCGGGCAGGCAAGCTGGTTTACTCGAACTCCATCTTTCGAAAGGATATCGACTGGACAAAGATGGATGCAGATTGCGATAATGGAGAAATTTGGGTTTGCGGGCAACCCAAATCCGATACTTCCTCCATTCTTTCCTGGTCCGTCAATCAAGGGCAGATATCCCACCGGATTGACATTCCCGGATATGATGTCCAATCCATACAAATCCTATCCGATGGTCATTTACTCATTGCAGGAAAGACCATTAATGATAAATCCCCTTTCGTGTCTATCATCAACCCGATGACGCTGGAGACGATAAAGGCACTTAAGGTGACAACGCTTAACCCTTTCGTAAACCCAATTGTCCATGCGAGAGAAGACGGCCAATCCATTTATCTGGACATCCAAGGGGCCAATGACCCAATAAGACGCATCATCCAAACCGACCGGAACCTTCAGGTGCTCTCTTCATTTTCTTTGAGCACCGGCCAACCGTCCAGGGCCTTAGTCATCGGCAACCGGTATTTCACCCTGGCCAATTATCAAAATGGCCTGACGCCCATCATTTGCCGCTATGATCCGGACGATGATATGATGCATTGTGAACTGCGGGATTTTTGTTTTGACCGGCAACCCATTTCTCTCATTTGCCTGCCCGGTAAGGCCTTCAGTCTGTTTGGGGGAACCGTGCTTCGGGACTTAAATGTCACGCGGAGAGCAGCATCCGGTTTGTCCTACAGGGATACCTGCCTCGGGGTTGAAACCGTGCCTTTCGCCGATTTTGACATCGATAGAGACACCTTTTGTGTCGGAGAATGCGTCGATATGTACCCTCTTGGCAATGGCACAGCAGATGAATGGGAGTGGAAAGTATCGGGCCCGTTGGACAGCATTTGGAGCAGGGACTCCTTGCCCGATTGTTTCCGCTTCGACCGGCCGGGGCATTACGACATTACCCACAAAATCACATTTGAAGGGTGTGTCTATACCGCCTCCCATCAGATATTTATCTCCAATGCCTTGGTGGACTACGATATTCCGGACCTCTATCTCTGCCCGGGAACAGATACAACCATCTCGGTCCCGGGGGGCATCCGGTCCCTGCGATGGGAAGATGGCTCTACCACAAGAAATCGAACCTTTGACCGGGCCGGAAGCTATTCGCTTCAAGGGGTCAACGAGGCAGGGTGTCCGGTACAGGACTCTTTCACCGTATTCGAAATTACTGCTCCATCCATAGACCTCACTCCGGGAGATACCCTCATTTGTGAGGAGGACGAATTAATGCTCCGCGTGTCCCCTACTCCCGGCACTACCTATCTATGGTCCACAGGTGCTACCGGCCATCAAATCGTCGTGGACCAGGCGGGCACCTACAGGGTCGTCGCCACCAATGCTTGTGGGATGGATTCTGCTTCGGTCCGCATCCAGGTCAAACCATGCAAGGTCCGGGTCTTCATCCCAAATGTTTTTACCCCCAACGGGGATGGTGTCAACGACGTATTTGAAGTGTACCTGCACAATGCGGATTTTGTAACGATGGAAATCTTTGACCGGTGGGGCAACTTGGTTTACCGCTCTGATGGCAATCGGGAACCGTGGAACGGCAGCAAAGGAAACGTCCTCTTTCCCGCTTCGGTATATGTCTATAAATTGGAGTACAAAGACATCTTTACCGGCAAAATCCTTACGCGAAGTGGTGATATAACGCTGATAAGGTAATAAGTTGGGCAGCGGTGAGTACTTGCAAGCACAATTGTGCTTACATTTGAGCTTGAATCGTATTCGTTGAGGTCTATTGAGTTGAATTTTGAAGCTTTAAAAAACGATAAAAAGCAAACAGATGAAATTCTTAATCATATTAGTGCTATTGGCCATTTTGTACAACCTCTTTACCGGAAAACCGGTCAAGGAATTATTCCATTCGGAGAGCCAAAAAAATGAAGAACTTAAGGACTATGAAGATGCCGCTCCTTCTGATTACGAAGAATTGGATAAATGACAGCTATACCGATTTTATATCAAGACAACAACATCCTGGCGGTCAACAAGCCTGCCGGAATACCGGTCCAAAAGGACAAAACCGGCATTACTCCATTATTGACAGAGATGCGAGAGGCCTTGGATACCCCCATCTATCTCGTCCATCGTCTGGACTTACCCGTTTCGGGAGTGGTCCTCTTTGCCTTGACCAAAGAGGCACAAAAAAACCTGTCTTCCGCCTTTCAATCCGGGCAAATTGCCAAAAACTATCTGGCCATCACTCGATTTCGACCCAAGGAGAAATCCGGCGAACTCCACCATTTCATACAAAAAAACGGAAGAGTACATAAGGCCTTCGTCTCCCAAGATAAATCAGCAGGAGCAAAAGTCATTACATCGTATAAACTTGTGGGCGAGAGTACCAATTTATTCTTGTTGGAAGTGCGTCCAAAGGGTGGGAAGTACCATCAGATCCGGGCACAATTGGCTGATATGGGCTGCCCGATACGCGGCGATGTCAAATACGGTGACAAACGCACCAATAGGACGCCCGGGATCAACTTACATGCACATCGCATCACCTTCCAACACCCGATAAGCGGGACGATACTGTCTGTAGAAGCGCCCGTCCCGGACCGGCCGGAATGGAAAGCTTTTGAAAATACTTCCTATCTTTAAGCTTTCAATGATTTTGACCCGGACATCCGAAGTTTCTTCTGCGGCTTCCATACTTTTAGCAGAACAGAAGGACAAGGATGCGAAGAAGTCATTCATCAACTATCAGCCAACCATTTCATACACAAAAAAACATATGTCTAAAAAAGGAACGCTTATACAGGATATAGGAGAATTTGGATTGATCGATCGCCTGACAAAAGGCCTGACGCTACAATCTGCCCGCACCCTTCGCGGTGTGGGAGACGATGCGGCGGTGATTCGTGTCAAGGACAATACCTGCATGTTGGTGACGACAGATATGCTACTCGAAGGGGTGCACTTCGATCTGATGTACGCTCCGTTGAAACATCTGGGGTACAAATCGGTGGTGGCGAGCCTGTCAGATGTCTGCGCCATGAATGCCTTGCCGGAGCATATCACCGCTTCGATTGCGATATCCAGCAAGTTTTATGCCGAAGCCATCGATGAATTGTATGACGGTATCAAGCAAGCTTGCAGCTACTACCATGTCGATTTGGTAGGAGGAGATACTACCTCGTCCACCAAAGGCTTGGTCATCAGCATCTCCGCCATGGGAGTCGAGCAGAAGAATCACATCGTGTACCGCAATAGCGCAAAACCCGGAGATCTCATATGCGTGACAGGAGACCTTGGGGCTGCCTATCTGGGACTGCTTTTACTCGAACGGGAGAAAGCGATTTTCCTTGAAAATCCCGCTATTCAGCCGGACTTGAAGAACCATCAATACCTCGTACAACGCCAATTAAAACCCGAAGCGAGGACAGATATGATCAAGTTGTGGAGGCAAGAGGGGTTCAAACCCACTTCCATGATTGATGTCTCCGACGGTCTGGCTTCCGACCTCTTGCATATTTGCACACAGTCCCAAGTCGGGGCCGTTATCGAAGAAGATTTGGTGCCCATCAAGGAAGAGACCAAATTGCTTGCACTCGACTTCAAGATAGCACCGATTACCTGCGCGTTGAGTGGAGGAGAAGACTATGAGTTGCTATTTACTGCTGACCCAAAGGATCTGGAGAAAATCAAGTATTTGCCCGATATCTCCATCATCGGGGAAGTGTTGCCCGAAGAGAAAGGAGTCCACCTTCAGACTTCCGGCAAAAAGCAAGTTCCAATCATCGCTCAGGGTTGGAACCATTTTAACAGGGATAAAACAGAACAATGATGAACGAAGAGAAACTGTTGAGGCAACAGCAAAATGAGATTACGGAGTATCACATCTACAAGACGCTCGCCTCCTATAGCAAGGATGAAAAGAACAGAAAAATCCTTCTGGACATCGCCGAGGAAGAGCTCGCCCACTATAAATTTTGGCGCAATATTACCGGCCGGGACCTCAAACCCATCGAAAGGAAAATCCGGTTTTACACTTGGTTGGGACGTGTTTTGGGGCTATCATTTGCCTTGCGCCTGATGGAGAAAGGAGAGGCGGATGCCTCCCAATTTTACAGCGAAATAGCCAAGGATTACCCGGAAGCCCTGGAGTTGGAAAAAGACGAATTGGAGCACGAGACCAAGTTGATAGGGATTCTCAAAGACGACCGGCTGGTTTATGCAGGAGCCGTCGTATTGGGTCTCAATGATGCGCTGGTGGAGTTTACCGGAACCCTTGCCGGACTGACCTTTGCCTTCGCCAACAATCTCATCGTCGGGACGACCGGATTGGTCATGGGGGTAGCCGCTTCCCTGTCCATGGCCGCTTCCGGATATTTATCCGCCATGGAAGAAGAAGAAATCAAAGACGCCAATCCCGTCACAGCAGCCATCTACACAGGAGGAGCATACATCGGTACCGTGTTATTCCTGGTCCTGCCCTATTTATTGCAGGACAATCCATACATCGCGTTGGCCCTGATGTTGTTTATGACCGTCGCCATCATTGCCCTGTACACCTTCTATATCTCGGTGGCCAAAAACGTCTCTTTCAAGCACCGGTTTACGCAAATGGCCGTCATTTCACTTTCTGTCGCAGCCATCTCCTTCGGGATTGGTGTCGTCATCAAGAAGACCTTTGGCATTGACGTTTAGTACGGTATGAAATGGTAGAAAACAAAAGCATATCTTCCCATCTTACAGGCCTCAAACAGGTGAAGTTCCTGCCCTTGTTTTTCGGTATCCTCTACCTCTTACTTCCCACCAATAACCCCACCGCAGATGCCTGGGAATACGCTTCCAATGTCAAATACGGAGTAGAACTTATCCGTCCGCATCACCTGTTGTACAACCCGTTCTTTTTCGAGTTGTACCGCTTGTGGAGTGCTGTTATTGGGCCCGGTACAGATGTTTTGCATTTTATGATGGTCGTCAATGCCCTTTTCGGGATGTTGTCTCTCCACGTGCTGTATCGTATCTTGAAGAAATTGGGTGTAAGCCCGCAGTCGGCTGCCGTATGGTTGCTTTTTGCCGGGGGGAGCTTTGCCATGCTTCGCTTCTCCACCGAAAATGAGACGTACATCCTACCGCTGTATTGCTCCTTGCAGGGGTCGTATTTTTATCTCCGTTACTTACAAAAGAAGGGGCACTTCCGGTTCATATTGCTGGCCGGCATCTTTGCCACGATAGGGATGCTTTTCCATCAGATTCATTTCTTCTGGTGGTTGGGACTGGCGATAGGATTGCTGCGATATCGACATGTCAAGGGTTTGTTAGTGTACCTTATTCCCGGGTGGATTGCCCCAATCGTCTATCTTTTTGGGGCGACAAGTTATTACCACCACTTGCCGGATTTCGGAGAGATGAGCCATTTTATTTTCCACAGTTATTCCACAGGCAGTGCCACTGTGGATATTGGCATGAAAAATTTCCTCTTGACTCCCATCAATTTTATTCGCTCCTTCCTGCAGATCCACGGCAATATCCCTTTGATCATGCGCTCCTATCCGGTCCGGAGTGGATTTGCCTTATTGGTGGTAGCGCTCCTGTTGTGGCAGGCCATTGGTCATCGACCTAAGGTGTTTAAAAAAGGGTCTTTACGGCATGAAATCGCCGGCACTCATCTGCTCATTGCCGGCATGCAGCTCGCCTTTGCCTTCTTCTCTCATGGCAATGCAGAGTTTATGGTCATGCTTCCGGCGCTGGTGGTCATCCTAATTGCAGCCCGCTACCAAATCCCTTCTAAATTAATTTTGTGGGGCTCCCTGGCCTTGTTAGTATGGAACCTTTCATTTGGGATTCTGCCGAGACACCAATTGGATTACTACGACAATGGAACCTTGGTGGAGGTCATCGATTCGTTGAAGCCGGCCCCGTTGGTCCTTTACGACAAATTTACTGTCGGAGCGCGTTACCGTTATCAGTTTGGACCAGCTAATACGCCTTCATTGTATGCTCCGGAGGATAGCCTGCCGAAGGGCCCGTTTTACACCGATCTACGGACAAAGCCCACTCCCCTCAGCCGTCGCAGCCTCCTCCACCGGTCAGACACCGGCAAATACCGGCTATTACAACAGGTTAAGACCGTCCATGGATTCTACGGAAGCTATACCATTGATCAAGTGCAATTAAGCTTTGAGGAGTAGTTTATGTCGTCGAGATACCCTCCTTCATTTTCTCGGCATTTTCCGCCACTTGTAGGGCCTTAATGATGGCTTCGATGTCTCCGTCCATGATTTTATCGAGACTATACATAGTGAGGTTGATGCGGTGATCGGTCATGCGATTTTGCGGGTAGTTGTAGGTTCGTATTTTGTCCGAGCGGTCCCCGCTTCCGGCCAATGACTTCCTCTTGGCGGCTTGTTCGTTTCTTTCTTTTTCTCTTTGGGCTTCTTGAATTTTCATGTAGAGTCGCTGCATGGCGATCTCCCGGTTTTGGATCTGTGACCGGGAGTCCTGACTCTCCGATACGATACCGGTGGGGAGGTGAGTGATACGCACGGCGGATTCCGTCTTGTTGACATGCTGCCCCCCGGCACCGCTTGCGCGATAGGTATCTATTCTCAACTCATCCTTCCGGATATTGATATCCTCCTCTTCAAATTTTGGCATCACTACGACCGTCGCCGCAGAGGTATGCACCCGCCCTTGGGTCTCTGTCCTGGGGACGCGTTGGACCCGGTGCGCTCCGGATTCAAATTTTAAAGTGCCATAAACATCTTGCCCTTTTACTTCCAACACGATTTTGTTAAAGCCCCCCACGGTGCCTTCATTGGCAACAATGGTATTGTACTTGAAGCCCTTGGAGTCAAAGAATTTGGTGTACATGCGATACAAATCACCGGCAAAAATACTGGCTTCGTCCCCACCGGTTCCTGCCCGGATCTCGAAGATGACATCCTTGCTATCATTGGGGTCCTTGGGGATGAGGAGTACTTTAATCTGCTCTTCGAGCTCCTCCTTTGCAGGATTGAGTTCTTCGAGTTCCATTTGGGCCATCTCCTTCATCTCCGGATCGTCTTCCTTCAGCATGCCTTCTGCGGTCGAGATATTACCCAATATCTCTTTGTATTTCTTATAAGCAGCGACTATCTCCTCCAGGCCTTTATATTCCTTATGCGTCTTGGTATATTGCTTGACATCGCTGATGACCTCCGGATCAGAGAGGCGTTCTTCGATGTAGCGATACCTGTCATATATTTTCTCTAACTGTTCTAAAAGCATAGATCGCCTTTTTGTACGGGGGCACCGGATTGGTGCCCTTTTTGTTAATCATCATTTGCGAAGACAAAGAAACAACACTTTGCGGACAGTATCAAATCAGAGGAGAATAATGTGTGTATTACAACCGGGACTTCAGGCTAACAGTTCCCTTTCTTTTCCCCGTTCCCTCCTTTTTAATCAAGGATTTCTTTGCGTCCTTGCGACTTTATGTGCAAGAGCTAATGTTATAGAATGTATAGATAGTGTATGCAAGAAAACTCTTCAAAATTAGAAATACATCTTTTGGGGACATTCCCCAAAATAATTCTAGTCCCCAACTTCAGGTTTTGGCACTCGAGCGCATTTTCTCAATTGAGCCCCAATTTCTTTTTGATATAATCCGGAGATAGTTTGGAAGTGGAAGGCACTTTGAGCTGGGACTTAATCCAATCGCGGGCACTCCCCTCTCGATGGAACATAGTACGGATCTCCGGTGAGTCCTTTAAATGCTGGAGTAAGATCGGTTGTTGGTCCGCACTCAATTCATTGTCAAAAAATTTTACAACCATTTGTGAAAGGGCTGATTTGTCTATTTTTTGTTTCATCTGCTTGCTTTTTATTGTCTTTTAAAGGTCAGATGGAACCTTTGACGATTAAAACAATCATTACCTCTTGTGTCTAATGATTCTTTTAATCATGTCGGTTTCATTTACTTAATTCTATTTGTATGCGAACCCGTCGCAAACCCTACAAAAAAATTAATACCTTCAGAGCCTTCCCGGTGTGGGTTCAATTGAGAAATAAATAAAAAAACACGAAGTGACGAATTCCAAAAAATGAAAAGAAAAATCCCCCCAGCAATCATTCTTCCTCTTGACCCGAAGATTCCTCTTTTTTCGTCGCTTTGGTCCTGGTCCTCCGTTTGTCGGAATACCCCATCGAAGTGGCATAATTGACCAACTTTTCCTTGAGCAAGTTCCTCGCTCGAAACAATCTAGACCGGACGGTGCCAATCGGGATGTTGAGAATATCCGCGATCTCCTGATAGGTAAATCCTTCGATATCACACAACAAAATAATGGTGCGGTATTCCAATGGCAGGCTATTGAGGGCCATGCTCACCTCATCTCCCATATTGTGGTCGAAGAGGTCCTCCCGCATATCCATATAACCCGTCACGTCCGGATTAAGTTCCCCGATTAACCTTTCATTCTCATTTATTTCGAGGTGGGTCCCTGCCTTGCTAATCCTCCGGTACTCATTGATAAAAGCATTTTTTAAAATCCGGAACAACCAGGCCTTGGCGTAGGTCCCTTTTTTGTAGCGATCGATATGGCGCAATGCTTTTAAATAGGTGTCCTGAACCAAATCGTTGGCCCGGCCTTCGTCAAAGGTGAGGTGATAGGCGAAGGTGTGCAAGGCTTCCAGGTGAGGAAGAAATTCTTCATCAAAAAGCTGGAGCTTTTCAGGGCTCAAGGGCACATCTTTCTTTTCCCTTTTTTGCTTTTTGGATGAAGATTTGTCTTTCATACGCCGTCCGGATCATTTAGTAAGAGAAAGGTTCTAACCGGCTTTTTGTTCAGACCAATGCGAAACACTTATCTTCTTCGGATACCGGCCAAGGTGGGTTTCAGGCTGTCGAGATGGATATGAAATAATCGCTCGTACACCTCTTTGTCATAGACTTGGATCAGTTCCATTTCCAAAGGTTCATCCGGATCGGGCACCATGCGATATCCGGCAAGCCCCAGCCCTGCTCCATACACTTCCTGCTCCGGCCATGCCGAATCCGTCTCTCCATCCTTAGGTGTAAAAGACTTGAATTCTGTCGCAATATCATAATACAATACGGGCCTCTTCTCCCCGAGCACTTCCATCTGCCCGAAACCCTTAAAGGTACGTACTTTCTCCAGGCTGTATTCGAGGGAATCAAAGGGGTTATTCCATACGAGTTTGGCATAAAGCTGTTTAGATGTATCCTCCATTGCCAAATTAAAAACGTAGGGCTGTTCGATTTTTACCGGGATTATCGCTTTCTTGCCGGCACGGTTCGTCTCCACCAGATGCATCGAAACCAGCCGCACTTCCGCCGGGTCCATCCGGTAGTCCAAAAACTGAATGGGCAGCCCTTTACGGTTAAGGCCAATGACATGGAGGTGGGGCCGTCCGGCGGAATCTATGCTGCTGTGGTAGTAGAAGTAGTCTTTCTTAAACGACCCATTCCCTTTACTTTTGTAGACATACACCTTGCCGGAAGACAGCTCCTCCAAAGGGAAATAATACCCCGAAAGTTCCTTGGGTGTTCCGGAGCAGCCCATCAGCACTCCCATTAACAAACAGCAAATGATACGTCCCATCATGATAAACCGCTATTGTTCCGGCAGGTCGAGTTGGAGATGCAATTCCTTCAGCTGCTCCTCGTCTATCGAAGAAGGTGCATCAATCATAACGTCTCTGCCTTGATTATTCTTGGGAAAGGCGATATAGTCACGGATGGATTTTTCGCCTTGCATGATGGCACAGAGCCGGTCGAGGCCAAAGGCGATTCCCCCATGTGGTGGAGCACCGTATTCGAATGCCCCCATGAGAAAACCAAACTGGGATTCTGCTTCTTCGGGAGTAAAACCGAGGAGGTGAAAATTCTTCATTTGCAGTTCTCTATCGTGAATCCGGATAGAGCCGCCACCAATCTCTGCACCGTTGATAACCAGGTCATAGGCATCCGCCTTGATGGAGGACAAAACCGCGCGATCGGTACTATTCATTTTGTCCATATCTGCTTTGGTGGGAGAGGTAAAGGGATGATGCATGGCATGAAATCGTTGACTCTCCTCGTCCCATTCCAAAAGTGGAAAATCCACCACCCATAGGGGCTTGATTACCGTAGGGTCTATGAGCTCCATTCTACCGGCCATTTCAAGGCGCAATTCGGATAGTTGCTTCCTCGTCGCGTCTTTCTCTCCTGCCAGGATGAGCAGCATATCTCCGGGGCGGGCATCCATGGCTTCGAGCCAGGTCTTGAGTTGTTCGTCGGTATAGAACTTACCCACGCTGGATTTTATCGTTCCGTCCTCATTCCATTTGACATGGACAAGCCCCTTGGCGCCGATTTGTGGACGCTGCAGCCAGGAGGTGAGTTTCTTGATGTCTTTATTGGAGAACTGTGAGGCCTGTCCGCGGGTATTGATTCCTACGACGAGCTCCACGTTGTCAAATACGGGAAAACCCTTACCTTTCACGAGAGAATCCAATTCGGTGAAGGCCATATCAAACCTCAAATCGGGTTTGTCAGAGCCATATTTTTGCATGGCCTCGTCATATGAAATGCGGGGAAAATCCGGCAGTTCGATGCCCAATACAGATTTGTACAGGTGTTTGGTGAGGCGTTCGAAGGTATTAAGAATATCCTCTTGCTCGACGAAGGCCATCTCGCAGTCTATCTGGGTAAATTCCGGCTGACGATCCGCGCGCAAATCTTCGTCCCGGAAGCATTTGACGATTTGGAAATACTTGTCCATACCGGCGACCATCAGTATCTGTTTGAAGGTCTGCGGGGACTGTGGGAGGGCATAAAACTCCCCGGCGTTCATCCTGCTTGGCACGACAAAGTCCCGTGCCCCTTCCGGAGTGGATTTGATGAGGTAAGGCGTTTCGATTTCTATAAACCCTTCGTCTGCCAGGTGTTTTCTCGTCTCGATAGCCACCTTCGAGCGGAAGATAATCTTCTCCTTGACAGGAGCCCGGCGGATGTCGAGATAGCGGTATTTCATACGGATTTCATCCCCACCGTCGGTGTCTTCTTCGATAGTAAAGGGCGGCACTTTGGAGGCATTGAGTACCCGGAGACTGCGGACATCGATCTCGATATCTCCCGTCGGGCGATCCGGATTTTTATTGCTGCGTTCGCGCACGACACCATCGATTTGGAGCACCCATTCGCGGCCGATTTTGCGTGCCTGCTCGCACAATTCCGGCTGCGTATCCATATCGAAGACCAACTGGGTGATACCATATCGATCCCGCAAGTCTATGAAAGTAAGCTGACCAAAATCCCTTTTGGCGGCGGTCCACCCTGCAAGGGTTACCTGCTCACCGGCATGCCCCAATCTGAGCTCTCCACAATTATGCGTTCTATACATTTACTATTTGTTTTTCAATTCTTAAAAAATATCCCATCCGGCTATCTCTCTCTGATTACGGGGTATGAAATGGTGGACTATCCGATGTAGTCCACACCTCCTCCAACCCCATACCCATCACCCTTATCGGAAGAATGCCCCATCCGGGGCAGTTAAACAGCTGCAAAGGTAAGGAAGGGAATGAATTATTGCGGCTCGAAAGCATTATTTTTAAAGTACAGGAATGGGGTAGGCGTATTTGAGAGGACTATGTCTATCATTTCTTATGCACAGAACCATGAAAACATACTTCCTCCTCCCTACAAATTGAACGATACGAGGTCTTTAAAGCGCATGACCCGCTGTTTGATTAAGCGCTCATTGAGATGACGCAGGCGCTCCAATCCGAAGTCCTCTACGACAAAAGAAGCCATCGCCGAACCATACACTACCGCGCGTTTGAGATTATTAAACGAAGTATCTTCCGTAGCGGCGAGGTATCCGATAAAACCACCGGCAAACGTATCTCCCGCCCCTGTGGGATCTTTGACTTCGGCAAGGGGCAGACCGGGTACGAAGAAGATATCGTTGAGGCTGAAGAGGAAGGCGCCGTGCTCTCCCTTCTTTACAATGAGGTAGGAGGGTCCCATCTTCAATATCTCGGCTGCAGCAGTTACCAAAGCGTGCTCTCCCGTCAAAAGACGCGCCTCTTCGTCATTGATGGACAAGACATCCACGCGGGCGATGACCTCCATCAGAGTAGCTTTATCGCTATTAATCCAAAAGTCCATCGTATCCAAGACGGTCAATGCCGGGCTTTCCTCTATCTGATCCAAGACCTTGCGCTGAATGGTAGGTGTGAGATTGCCCAACATGATAAATCTTGAGTCCTTATACGATTCAGGCAATACCGGATCAAAATCGGCCAAGACATTGAGGTCCGTCACCAAGGTATCCCGGCCGATCATGTCTTTGTGGTACTTCCCTTCCCAGAAGAAGGATTTTCCGCCTTCCACCAGTTTTACACCCGCTGTATCTGCGCCCCTTTTATTAAGGAGTGCTATCTCGTCCTTTGGAAAATCCTCTCCTATAATAGACACGACGCGGACATCCTCCGTAAAATAGGAAGCTGCCCAGGCATTGTAGGTGCACGCACCGCCAACAATTCTTTCGGCCTTACCATATCGCGTCTCCACCGTATCAAAAGCCATCGTACCAACTGTCAGTAAACTCATTTTCGTTCTTTTTGTGAAAAAATTCACGCAAAGATTGTACTAAATTTTGAATTCTTCTTACTTTTGCCCCCGCTTTGAGTGGGGTGAGAGATAAAGAAGTGTTTTCGCTTCAAAATAGAAGTATCTTTCTACCCACTTAACTGCCTCCTTAGCTCAGTTGGTTAGAGCGCCGGACTGTTAATCCGTAGGTCCAAGGTTCAAGTCCTTGAGGGGGCGCAAAGGAGCCATTTCTCCACTCCGGAGAGATGGCTCTTTGCATTTTGGCCACTTAAGAATAATCCCGCCTGCGTCCTAATGACGACCATTCATCCTACCTCCTTTCTATCTTAGATACAACTCCATCACTTGAGAGAAGGCACCTTACACTGAACCATTTCAAGGCTGCCCCCGTTAACAATGCATGCAAAACAGAAGAAATTTTATCCGGCGATCTTTTGCGTTGGGAGGAGTCTTTTTGACACCCATGCGCCAACTATTTCATACCAAAAAACCCATCCCATCGACACCGCTTGCCCCCAAGGGACCCCAAAAACCCATCGTCATCTCGACGTGGCGACATGGGCTTAAAGCCAATGCAGCAGCATGGGATATTTTGAAGGCAAAAGGTGCGGCCCTCGATGCGGTAGAACAAGGGGTGCGTGTCATAGAGGCGGACCCCGAAAACCAATCTGTAGGACTCGGTGGAAGACCGGACCGGGAGGGCGTGGTCACCCTCGATGCTTGTATCATGGACCAGAATTATCGCTGTGGTGCAGTAGCTTTTTTGACGGATATCGTGCACCCTGTTACCGTAGCGCGCTATGTGATGGAAAGGACGCCTCATGTCCTATTAGTCGGAGAAGGTGCTTTGCAGTTTGCCCTTGAAAACGGCATGAAAAGGACAAACCTGCTCACAGAAAAATCCAAAAAACAATGGCGGGAATGGCTCAAAAAATCGGAATATCAACCCGTCATCAATATCGAAAACCACGACACCATCGGGATGCTGGCATTGGATGCTTCCGGCCATCTGTCCGGCTCCTGTACCACGAGTGGTATGGCGTACAAACTCCATGGCCGTGTAGGAGATTCTCCCATCATAGGTGCGGGTTTGTTTGTCGACAATGAGGTGGGCGCCGCCTGTGCCACCGGCATGGGAGAAGAAGTTATTCGCATTGCGGGTTCGGCAATAGTGGTCGAACTCATGCGGCAGGGACAGTCTCCCCGGCAGGCTTGCAAATCGGCGGTAGAGCGCATCGTCGCTCGCAATAAATCCCTGCAAAACACGCAGGTGGGCTTCATCGCGCTCAACAAAGCCGGTGAACATGGCGGATACAGCATCCGCAAGGGATTTGACTACGCCGTACGCTCAGATAGGGACAACGGGATGTTGGATGCCGGTTATCTTCTGTCATAGCATAATAAAGCGCAGGGAGTTCGTTCCCTTCGAATGGTAGAAAGCCACCGTACCCATACCCTTGAATCCGTTCAAGAGGCGTATCGAATTCGCTCCTGTACGTCGAAAAGGTATAGGTCGGCCCTTTGCATCTATGACCTCCAGCTCAAAATCGTCTATATCCTGCAAAAAATGAAGTAGTCCATTCCGGCAAGGATTGGGAGATAGCTGTAGATGCACGTTTGAAAACTGTGAAAGGAGGCGGGTGGTTTTCCGGTACTCGAAGGCACCGATATCGACACTGTCCAAGGGGTTATTGGGGCGTGTCATTCCCTGAGCAGGATGGATGTATTGCTGCTTCACCTTTATCCCACCTGGAAGCTTATAGGCCCGCGTCCCCGCATCGACTAAAGGAGAGGATTTTTGCAGGCTATAGTCGTAATTGGCCGGATCTGTAAAACCTGCCGAACCAATTGTCGGATCCTTATAGTTGTGGCTGGAAAGTAAAGTTTTACCCGATATCATCGTCCCTTTGCCCACGAAGACATTGTTGACCATATAGGCATCCGCACCTTTCTGTAGTTGAACAAAAAGGCTGGCATGCCTTTCGTTGACCATTGTATTGTGAACCATATACAAAGTCCGGTCTCCCGGATTGGTTAAACCCTCCAATCCATACTCCACCAAATTGCTGTTCTCTGCCCTGGGGCCTTGCTGCAGGTAATTGCCAATGACGACAGCTGATCCACCATTGGGTATATCGATCAGGCGACTCGAATTTCCACTTTTTTCATCTCCCACACGGTTGTAAGCGATAAGGGTATTGTGCGCCCGGGATTTGATATGATGTCCGATATTTGCGTGGTGAAAATAGCTGTAACGAACGATACAACTGTCCACATGGTTGATATAAATATGATGGGTGTACCCTTTGCCATATCCATTGCGGGCAAATTCGCAATACTCGATGCGAATTTTTGAACCGGCATTATCTCCCGCCAAGATGCCTTCTTCATTGTCGTGAAAATAGCAGTGCCTTACGGTCAGGTGGGCCCCTTCCTGGCGGATACCGGCACCATTGTGGTCTCCGACCTTACATTCGGAGAATTCGATGTACTCGATGGTGGTATTATTCCCCTGGATGACCCAAATGGCCTTTCGGCCTGCTGCTCTTCCACCGGACTTGAGATGCGCCAATCCACCGACGCCGGAGATAAACAGATTATTGGCCTTCCAGTAGGCCACATCGCGGGCATAGACTCCGGATTGGATGAGTATCGAATCCCCATCCTTTGCCACTTTAGATGCTTCTGACGGGGTCTTATACTTGGCAGAAGGTCCGACCATTATCTTACGGGCTTGCACACCTTGAGTAAGGATGAAGAATACAATTAAGAACAACCCTCCGGTAATAAGATTTGCATTTCGAGTTTTCATTGTTTGCCTTTTTCTTGATGAATCACTAATATTAATGTGAATACGTCACAGAGAGGGGTTTTGTTTGGGTATGAAATAACGCGTTTATATGTGTTGCCATTTTTCACATGCATCATTTGAACGATGCGTTGTAGATACGCAAAGCATTGCGTATCTACTACATCTACTCCACCCCATGCATCATGCGCTTAACCGGCTTGTTGAGGCTTAGCATCACCAATCCGGCACAAATGGGGATAAGGGTAAAAATAAGGAAAAAACCCGAGATCCCAATCTTATCTGAAATTCCCTCTGAATACTCCGCCATGATCCCAGCCAACTTGTTGGCCAATCCGGTAAATACATACCAAACACCAAACAAAAATGCCAACATGCGAGCGGGGGCCAGCTTGCTCACATAAGACAATCCTACCGGAGAGATAGACAACTCGCCCATGGTGTGCAACAGGTAAGCCAGAACCAACCAAATAATACTGACGGAGGCCGTTTTAGCTCCGGGGGCTATCCCCATCGACCCCAAGGCCAAAAACCCGAATCCCAACCCCAGCAGCGTCAATCCTATAAAAAACTTTTGAGGAGCGGAGAACTTATACCGCCGCCAAAACATCGAATACAAGGGGGCCAGTAAAATAATGAATACCGGATTCAAAATCTGAAACCATGTCGTATCGACAGAAGCACTACTCGCAGAGAGCTTATCGTACACGCGAGAAATAACCAATGCCCAAATAATCATAAAACTGATCGTCGTAAAAAGTATGGTCAATGGGTACTCCTTTATAATCGCTTTGGCCAACCGGTATATCACCCAGGTCAGCACCAGCATTGGGGAGATGGACACAATTAAGTCAATCACTTTGTATATCATGCCCCAGTTGCCCGTGAGCACCCGGTTGGTATAATCCCGGGCAAAGATGGTCATCGTTGTCCCGGCTTGCTCAAAACTCGCCCAAAAGAAGATCACAAAAAAAGCAATGAGGAAAACGACTTTCAACCGGTCCCGCTCCACGGGTTCAAACCGCTTTAACCGGGAGATCCCCAATACAATAAAAATGAGAAGAGAGGCAAAGAAGAAAATCGTAGAAGTGTCTATCGAGGTGCTTTGATTGAGATGGAGAATGCCTTGGGGCAATAGGTGTGTCCCTCTGGTAATAACGGAATAAAGGCCGTCAATAATCCATGACAGAACAAAAAAGCCACCTACTCCGGCAATGGTGAGGTCCTTTTGGGTCCAAACCACCTCTGCCTTGGTGTCCTCTGTTTTTGAGCCGGTGATTTTGAGTTTTGGTTGCATGGCGGCGTCTCCGAAGACGGTTCGCGCAAAGAAAAATTGTAATAGTCCAAAGAACATAAAAACCCCTGCAAGTCCAAATCCCCAGGACCAACTAAAGTTCTCTCCAATCCATCCGACGAGTAAGGTGCCGATAAAGGCCCCGGCATTAACGCCCATATAAAAGATGGTGTACGCTCCGTCTTTCTTCTCGCTTTGAGGAGGATACATCTTGCCCACAATCGAGGACATATTGGGCTTAAAAAGACCGGTCCCAACCACCAGCAAAAGCAGCCCGATATAGAAGACAAATTTGAAATCTATCGCCAGCGGGATGTCCGATATGGCGAGCGCTGCGTGCCCCATTGTGATAATCGATGCCCCAATAATCACCGTCTTGACATGCCCCCATTTGTTGTCTGCCAGCCATCCCCCAAGCATCGGCAGCAGATAGACCAACATCACGTACCACCCGTATAGCGCGTAGGCCTCTTTGCGCTCCCACTCCCATCCTCCATCCTGTGCTTTGGACACCAAAAACAAAATAAGCAATGCGCGCATTCCATAGTAGCTGAATCGCTCCCACATCTCTGTAAAAAAAAGCACAAAAAGCCCGACCGGATGTCCGAGAATCTGTTTTTGATCTTGTTCCTGAGTATATCCTGACATAGAATTTGTTTTGTTGGTTAAAATATTACCCTATATGCATTTACATCATATAGGAGGAGGGGGTATGAAATGGTTGACTATTCGAGCGGGTATGAATGAAAGGCACATCCAAATTCCTTTTCGTTGTTTAAGCGTCCGATTGGTGTGAGAATAATAGATGTACTATCCTCACAAACAAGAGGCACAGGGCAATCGGATACACCCAAATACCATATCACGAATAATGCCATCATTTCAAGCTATGTGCTGCGTCTTTCCATCCGGTTAATAACGGTATTGTACACCAATAGCCCCACAATGGTAAGAAAACCGATGCCGGCGATTACATACCAGATATTGCCGGGATGATACGTATCCCACATATAGTTGGTCATTTGGTCCATGGACATCTGCAGTTTGTCTGCCGCATCGTGGTAAAAATCGTTTTTGGTGTATTCTTTTGTTATTTCCGGCAATTGGATATTTCTCGCAAAGAGCTCCCTGCGAATGATCTCCACTTTATCGGAATATTTTTCATATAGGTCCCCTGTAATCCATTTTGTAAGCAGATTGGCGGCAGCGATTGGGAGAAAATACGTGCCCATGTACAGGGCTTCCTTCCCCTTGGGCGATATCTTGGCGATATAATCCGAGAACTTGGGATTGGAAGTCATCTCCCCAATCGCAAATATCAGTATTCCCAATACCGTATAAAGGCTGTTGTTGGTATAAAAGGAGAGAGCGATACCGATGATGGCAATGAAAATACCCGTCATCATGGCGTTAATAGGCTTCCATTTGAGGATAATCATCGAGATGATCATTTGCAAAATGATGATAAAGAAGGCATCCAGATTGACGATCATCTCCGGATTGATGCTTCCATCTTTGTTCTTTAGAAAATCCGCAATGGGTGGAAGTATTTTGTGAAATGCTTCGTAAAATGGTCGCGTATCGATCCATTCCTCAATAAAGACGGGCAAGGTGTAAAACAGCTGATTGAACATCAGCCAAAATCCAACCATAATAATGAGCAAAAAGGTGAGGCGCATATCCGAAAGCGCCTCCCAAATATTCTTAAAAGAGCGCGTTAAGGTCTCCCCCAAAGTCTCGGTGACCGGCTCGCGGTTGGGCTCTTTGAAGAAAAAGAGTACGATGATAAGATTGACCAATATCGCCGAAGTGGCCATCAAAAAAACAATGTTCCATCCATATGCATCCCGCAGTTTCGCAGAGAATAAAGGACCGAAAAAACCACCGATATTGACCATCATATAAAACACCCCGAAGCCGAAGGAGGAATTGGTTTTGTCCGTGGACTTGGTGACAATGGCAGAAGCGACCGGTTTGAACATGGCAGCCCCTAAAGCGACGACCAAAAACATCAGAAATACAGCGCTATAAGAAGTCACTCTTCCCATGAAGAAATAACCTACCGCCAGCAAAACATAAGCGATAATTAAGGAGAGCTTGTACCCAATCTTATCAGAAATGGCACCGGTGATAATGGGGAGAAAATACAATATCGCCGTTACATAGGCCATAATCTCTCCCCGCTCGATATGACTGAATCCCAAGGCACCTTCATCCGTGGAGCCCGTGAGGTAAAGGGCCAATACGGCAAAGAGACCATACCAGGCCCAGCGTTCGAAGAGTTCCATGGCACTCGCCAACCAAAAGGGTTTGGTAAAGGATTTTAACAGGCCAACGAAGCCCAACGAACTGTCTTGATGCTGCATAATACTTTTCTCTATTTTGTTTTATAAAAAATGGGATTGAAATGAATAATCAAAATGACACATGACAAGTGCCTCTGAAGTTAAAGTCGCACCTCCCCCATAAGCCCCATTCGTACATCTCAGATACTTGTACGAATGGGGCTATGCTTATTGCGTCTAATGGATACCTTTCATGGCTTTGTTGAGGAAAGGAGAAAGAATCAACAGGCATACTCCTGATCCTATCATCACCCACATGATAAACGGGTAAAGCGGAAAATCATACTTGTGCAAAATACTCTCGAGCATCCCCGCCAGGTAGTTGCCCGCAGCAAAACTCGCCATCCAAAGTCCCATAACGACAGAGACGAGTTTGGTAGGCGCCAATTTGGTTATCATGGATAACCCGATCGGGGAGAGCATCAATTCCCCCAGAGTCAAAATCACATAAACTGCGATCAGCCAAAAAGGAGATACCATATGCCCTCCATCTGCAGCATTACTAGCCCAGGTCATGATCAAAAATGCAAAAGCACCCAGGAAAAGGCCGATAGCAAACTTGAGCGGTGTCCTGGGGTTGAGTTTCATTTTATCCAGCTTTAGCCACATCACGGAAAAAATCGGAGCAAAAATCAAAATCGCCAATGGATTAATATTCTGAAACCAGGATGCCGGAATTTCCCAACCACCCAGCATGCGATTGGTGTTTTCTTTGGCGAAGAGGTTCATCGTACCTCCCGCTTGCTCAAATCCCGCCCAGAAAGCGATGTTAAAGAAGGCCAACACTATGATGACCAACATCCGGCTCCATTCGTGTGCACCATTTGTTCCTTTGGCTATCACATAGCCCAAACCGAGAATAATGGCAGCAAATCCTCCGTATGTTAAGATGGAGGTGATGCTCTCCGGCAACATCCCCCATACCTTGATGACGACAAACGTGGCCACCACTAATCCAATGGCATACATAAAGATGTCCCTCCAATCTTTGGCATCCAAAAGGTATTTGCTTTCGGGGGACCCCGGAGGTAAACCATACTGCTCTAAAGTGTCTTCCTTCCATTTGAGCCAAAGGACGCTCAATATCATACCTAATCCCGCAGACAAAAAGCCCCATCCCCAATGAATGTTCTCTCCTAATGCTCCGGCGATAAAAGGCCCGAGGATTGCACCCAAATTGATGCCCATATAGAAGATATTAAAGGCAGAGTCCTTTCGGGGGTCATTGTCATCATAAAAATCTCCGACTATAGTCGAGATATTGGGTTTGAAGAATCCATTACCAATGATTAATACCCCTAATCCAAAATTAAAAAGAAACAACCTCGTAGGGGCATCCAATGAGGTGGCCATAAAAGCACTTGCCGCCAGCAAGAATTGACCGACTGCCATAACAATCCCCCCGATATAGACGGTTTTTCGCTTGCCGAGAAACTTATCCGCTACCCAACCACCCAAAATAGGAGTCAAGTACACCAATCCTGTAAATACAGCGTATAAGGCCAGGGCCTCTTCCCGCGGCAATCCAAAACCATCGTCTGCCAACTTTGCCGTGAGGTACAAAGTAAACAGGGCGCGCATACCATAATAGCTAAAGCGCTCCCACATTTCTGTTGCGAATAAGGTGTAAAGGCCCTTGGGATGCCCTTGTTTGGTAGAATCCATTTGTTTAGAATTTTAGTTAATAAATCACTGACCATTAATGATTTAAAACAACGCTATCTCCCTGTAGGCGTTTTGTCCAAATGCCGGAAAAAAGTAAATAATAAAACGTTGAACAACCACTAAACGGTCAAAAACACCTCGCAATATAGGAGAATTTTATTGACTCCATGTAAACTTTGGCTGTTAAAAAAATCATAATTACGTTGCATTCCTATACTGCCATTCTCCACATTGTTATTACAGGGCTCTTTAATGTCCCTTTTAAAAACGATTCATTTAAGGCTTTTTCTGTGTTTTAACCAACCGGATACTCGTAGTGGCTAGTGCGTTTATGAACATCAAATACCGATCACCCCCTTAGAATAAATAAATATTCCACGGGATAAACGATTGGAGCTCTATGATTTGGCTTCGTCCTATATGGATTATAGGCGGACGTTCGATTTATCACTTCAGAAACCGGCGTTCGTGTTGTTCTGATAGCACATTATTAACGCGGAGCCGTTTCCCCGCTCTGTGTTCTCTGTGCTCTCTGTGACCTCTGTGTTTCCCATAATAACAATGGTATTGCTATTTATAACACAGGGCCCACTACCCGTGACGCTACAGCGTTATAAGAAGGTAGTTATCAAATACATTTGAAATGCCATCCGGAAGTGTACTTTGTAATACACACTATATCCTCCTTAAGCGCTACAATTCAGAAAAAAACAGCATTTTTACATCCAATTAGGAGCATTCCGGAAACGATGCAAAGCATAGCAATTAAAACATGACGGAGAAGGCACATATATTACAGGTGGAGCGTTTGACCATTGCCACCGGCAAAGATCAGGGGGAAGTCCGCCTTGTCAACAGGATATCCTTTTGTCTTTCCGAAGGGGAAATAACTGTGCTCGCGGGTCCCACCGGCGCGGGCAAAACACTTACCGCCCGGGCCATTTTAGCATTGATACATAACACCTCTCTCGTGGTTTCCGGCAAAATTCTATACCACCAAAACGATTGTTTGTCCATGTCTCCAGAAGACATGAACCGCTTGCGAGGAAGAGAGATCGCGTATATGCCACAGGACGCCCTTGCCGGATTTAACCCCGTCATCCGGATAGGCAAGCAGATCCTGGAGACAGTACTATTGGATAGATCGATCGGGAAAATCGAAGGAAAAAAGCATGTCCTCTCTTTAATCGAAGAGGTGGGATTAGCCCCTCCGGAACGTTTTTACAACGCTTTTCCATCGCAGGTATCCGGAGGGGAATTGCAGCGCTTGATGTGGGTGATGTCTATAGCGAGAAATCCCAAATTGCTGGTTTTAGACGAACCCACCTCTGCATTGGACCCGGCTTCAAAACAACAGCTCCTCCAACTCATCCGGGATAGAGTTCAGTCCCAAGGGACCACTGTACTCATTATCACCCATGACATAAGGCATCTTGCTCCTTTGGCAGATACGTTAATGATAATGGAGCGTGGTGTTATAGTGGATAATGGTACCATTTCATACCTCAAACAACACGCTAAGTCAAACATCACCCAAGAGCTCTTCGAAGCAATGCATCTCCCTACCAATTCCCCACAAAATGCAATGGAAGGTGAACCCGCACGACCTTCTACTCCCGTTTTGAGTGTTAAGCATCTCCAAGTGGGCCATTACGATGAGAAGGGAAAACTCATAATAATCATTAACAACTTTTCATTCAAACTATATGCCGGCCAATGCCTGGGTATATCCGGTCCGTCCGGAGCGGGCAAAAGCACCCTGGCACTGGGGATTGCCCGGCTGGCGGATTTTGTCGGCGGACAAGTTTTTCTCGAAGGAAAGGATATACTAAAAATGGAGGGCAAAGGTCTGAGAATGCACCGGAAAAAAATCCAAATGATCTGGCAAAATCCGGCCTCCGCCCTTCACCCCAAACACACCATCCGGCAGATACTCCTGGAAGCCTTGGCACTACAGCCCAAGGAGGGGGCGCGCATGGATTTGGAGTCGCTACTGAGGATGACCCAATTGCCGGAAGAGCTCTTAATGAGAAGGCCCCATGAGCTTTCGGGCGGGCAGCAACAAAGGGTGTGTATCGCTGCCGCACTGGCATTGAAACCCAAGGTGCTCATTTGTGACGAACCCGTTTCTGCCCTGGACACGGTCACTCAATTGCATATCTTAAAACTCCTGCAATCCCTTCAACACGAATTGGGTTTAGCCTTGATTTTTATCTCCCATGATGAAGATACCGTGCGTTTTATGACTGCCAATGTGATGAATATAAAATCAGAGGGAGGCGACGGGCTTTAACTGCTTCTTCCATTGGAGCAACCCGTAGATACACAGCGCCAGATACACGCCAAATAGCAACGCAGTGAGATGGAGGCCTTTGGCCAAATAGACCGGAATGGCTACCAGGTCAACAATGATCCAAACATACCAATTCTCAAGGTATTTCTTCGCGAGTAAATATTGGGCGACGAGGCTGCCGACTGTCGTAAATGCGTCGTAGTACACAAACTGGGCACGGGTAAAATGCTCCATATTCCACCCCCAAATAGTGGTTGCCACAATGATAATGCCCACCAAAATAATATGGCCTTGGCTTGAAATGGTTTGCACCGGGACCTCGGACTTCACCTCCGTCTTACGCCTGGACCAATTCCACCATCCATAGATATTAAGAATGATGTAGATGGCATTGAGAATCATATCGGAGTAGAGATAATTCTCATGAAAAATATAGACATACAAGATGACCGAGAGAATACCAAAAGGCCACGCGCGTATGTCTTCTTTAGTCTGAAGCCAAACACAGAGAATTCCCGCAATGACGGCAACGGCTTCGAGTACAATTGGTGAGATCATGTTTTGCCTCCTTTGCTCTACTTGACTTTGAGCACCTCTAAAGGCACATTCTTAAAGCGGCCTCCGTCAATGCGAATGGTTTTGCCTTTATCATTTTTTACAGTCGTGGAGAAGGTCCCGGAGAGCAATTTTTGGTCCTCATCCCATTTGGTAACATTGATGCTACCTTTTTGGCTTTCCCATTCCAACATTTCCGGAGCTCCTTGTACGATTCTCTTGTAGTAAAAGGATTTATACCCATCGTAATTGCCCTCTCCTTTAAAGGACTCCAACACTACTCCGATCATGGTTATATAATCTTTTCCCGGCTCTTTTCCGGACACGGCAGACATATCTACCAATACCTTGCCGGAGGTTTCATCCACAATATAGCTACCCCGCGCGGTTGCAGACTCAAACACATTGCCATCCACCATGCACTCAAAGAAGGGAACATCCTCGGAGGTGCGCGATTGAGGTTTGGGGGGAATAACAATACCTTCTTCTGTTTTGCCCTCATACTTTTCCGATGTGGAAGAAGAGCTGTTATCTGATTTGCAAGCCACAATGAAGAGGCTCACTGCGGTAAATAGGGCCAATAATTGACTAGATTTTGCCATAACTTAATGAATACAACTAATAAATAATTTATAATTATACCTAATTTGAAGCAAATGTACGCAAATATTCATAATGGCAAGTGTGTATTGCAAGTGTATGTTACAAAGTGCACTAACCTAAGACAAACGGCTGAGAAGAACTCCGATCCCAAAGCTGACGAAGGATTACCGGGGAGCGGAGATGCACAAAGGAGGTATATTAAGTAGGGAAGACCGGAGCATTATTTCTCCAGCTTAACTATCCTCAATATCTGTTGAGCATCCGGGCGAACGACCTTGAGCCAATACACACCGGAAGATAAGGAGGACATTGGGATGCGCTTTTGGTGTTTCGCCCGCATTAAATCCGTATATCGCACGGTACCCTGTTGATCGATAAGGGTCAGGGTCACCTGCTCTCCACTCCCTTGTATATCCAGGGTCAGCCGGACATCCCCACCGGTCGGATTGGGCATCACCTCCGCCCAATGTCGAGGGGTTAGATCAGTCGTATTTACGCCAATGGTATCACCTGTGATTTGATAAATGTTACCTTCTATTCCGGCGATAAAGAGTTCCCCGGCATTATTCTCCCCGAAAGAAGCGTACGAATACCCATTGTAAAAACCCAAGTCATAATTCAGCCAGGTGCTATCTTTTCGCCGTTTTAATGCACCGATGTAACCGGAGCAATAATCCGCATAAAAATACAACCCTTTGAGGTCGGGATATTTGGTCCCTCGATAGACATACCCTCCGGTGATGGAGCAATTGCCGGATGCGTGTCGATATTCATGGACGGGGAAAACGTAGTTGGAAATATCGCCACAACCCCTCGTCCTAAATGGATTAGACCCTTCATAACATCTCCAACCGTAATTGACTCCTCCTCCGGCACCGGCCGGCTGAAAATCTATTTCCTCTATCTTATTCTGTCCTACATCTGCAATGTACAAATCACCCGTCATCCGGTCAAAACTAAACCGCCATGGATTGCGCACGCCCATTGCCCAAATCTCCGGACGATAGGAAGTATCCCCTACAAACGGATTGTCGGGAGGAATCCCGTATGGATCCCCACTATCCACATCTATCCGGAGCATTTTCGCCAACAACTCCTTGGGGTTCTGACCGCGGTTTTGCGGATCATTGGCGGAGCCACCATCCCCCATCCCAATGTACAGATAGCCATCCGGCCCAAAACGGATGCACCCTCCATTGTGGTTGCTGTAAGGCTGTCCGATGACGAGCAATATCTTTTCGGAATTGGCCAAAGCGTGATTGGGATCGGATGGATCCCGGCTAAACCTCGAGATGATTGTCCTGCGTGGAGAAAGGGAGGTGTAATTGACATAAAAATATCCGTTGTTTTTGTAATCCGGGTGAAAGGCCAATCCCAAGAATCCCATCTCATTACCCCCCACCCTGACACGGTCAGAAATATCCAAAAAGGGATCCGGATACACCTGCCCAAGACTATCGACTATGCGAATCCACCCATTCTTCTCCACGACAAAAAGCCGGCTGTCTCCGGCATGATCAATACTCACGGGCCTCTTCAATCCGGTAGCAAAGCGCTCCAGATGAAAAGTGGGTTGCCCCATCAGGTATGAAATGGTGACAAATGAGCAGATAATAACGAACATGTTTTTAAATAAATCATTTTTCATTGTATCAGATTTAGTCAAAAGAACAATTGAAACGAACGCGCATTCAAGTGCATAATCGAAACAAATTCATGGGCGCTTATATCAGGATAAAAACTATACAGATAAAAGAATCCGGTCGATTTTTCTACTGGAGTCCAATCGGGAATGAACTCGCTAAAAAGCTACCGTATAGATATGATACCTGATGACAATCGTAAAAGTATCCAAAATTCTACTTTTCCTGTATCCTCCATTTCAATTTTTTGTTTGAAAATGAGAAATATCCCGTAACTTCACCATTTCATACCAAACCTGAATATGGGGAAATATAAAAAATACACCTCCAAAGAAGATGCCTTAAAGAAATTGATGCGGTATTGTGCTTATCAAGACCGGTGCCACCGGGAAGTCACCCACAAACTGTTGGATTTGGGGATTTACGGAGAAGACCACGACGAAATAGTACTCTACCTGATACAAGAGGGGTTTCTCAACGAAGAGCGATTTGCCAAAAGCTTTGCCCGGGGAAAGTTCAGATTCAAAAAATGGGGGCGTAAGAAAATCATCCAAGCGCTGCAACAACGGGATATCTCTCCGTATCTCATCAAAGAAGCCATGAAGGAAATAGAAGAAGCAGACTACACGGATACGCTTTACCATTTGGCAAAACGGCATTTGGGTCAGAGTAAAGACTATGCGCATCGAACCAAAACCTTCAGGTATTTGTACAACAAAGGTTACGAATCCTCCTTGATACAGCAGACGTTAGACCGATTAATCTCCCCCGGAAAATAAGCGGTCTATTCCCCCATTTTTTGCAGCGATTCCCGTTGTTTTGCCGGGAGCTTTGCGACCACCAATGCGTAAGAGTGATCCACCATTTGGCAGAGCAAATCCTCCCGCAAATGGCGATCAAAAAGTACCGTATTCCAGTGTTTTTTACTCATATGGAAGCCCGGCAAAATCTCATCGGGATATGCTTCGCGTAGTTCGACCGCCCACTCCGGATCGCATTTGAGATTGACTTTAAAATCCGGGCTTGACAATCCAGTCAGGGCAAACATTTTTCCCAAAACTTTGAAAACTAAGGTATCTTCCCCAAAGGGGAACCCCTCCTCTACTCCGGGCTTGGACAAACAATACATCCTGAAGGACTCTATATCTCGCATATATCAAAATCATTTCGTGACTATTCTTAAACAGAACAAAAATGCTCTATTTGAGAATTGAAGCATCTTTCTTCCAACCAAAAGTAATATTTTTCGTCCGGAAACCTATCCTTTTTGCCAACTTTCCATATCTTTACCGTATGAACACACTACAACACATCACCAAGGGGTTGTTGCGCCTGGCCTATCCGGATGATTGTCCCGGATGCCGGAAGCCCGCACTTTCGGGGCATCTGTTTTGCTCCGAATGCACCTACCATCTTCGCATCAATGATATGCACAGGTATCGAGACAACCTGTTCACTTTGCACTTCCGGGGTCGAATTCCCTTCGTCAGTGGAACAGCCATGTTTATCTACCGAAAGGGAGGAAGAGTGCAGACCCTCATTCAATCCATCAAATACCGGGGTTCGAAACACACCGCCTTTAAAATAGGCCTGCTATACGGTCACATTTTGAAGAGCGCTCCCTTGTACCAAGGCATTGATACCGTCATCCCCGTACCCATCCACCCGAAGAAGAAAAAGATAAGAGGATTCAACCAAAGTGCGTGGTTTAGCCGGGGGCTGGCCCAACAGCTCGATGTACGTCACGACACTACGAGCGTCGTTCGCCTGGAGATGGGCCCCTCCCAAACAAAACACAATCGCTGGGAGCGAGCACAGAATCTCATACATGCATTTGGCTTGACCGGTTCCCCTTCACTCGAGGGCAAAAACGTATTAATTGTCGATGATGTATTGACAACGGGGGCAACATTGGAGTCCATGGCGCTCACTATCCTCCCGGCCAAGCCGGCTTCTATCCGATTCTGCACACTCGCTATGGGGCTTCGATAAAAGGTAATATAGAGGGACAGAGGAAACTCAGAGATACAGCCTATCATGTATATGGATCGATAGTCTTTTCGATATAGTGCACTATTCTGCACAGAAAATAACACCCCATATAACCTCGCTCCTCTCCTCTGACTCCGGCATCTACTCCTGATATTGAGGTTCGATAAATGGCTAAAACCAGTAGAAAAAATAACTTGAACACTAATGCTATCAGTTAAAACCGTAACTTAAGTCATATTGCAGGAATTTTATTCTTGGCGCACGATAAATAAAGCCATTTTCAACTTAGTTTAATCTATTACAAAAGATTTGACATTGAGAAAATGGTAGGCTTTTCTTTTATGCTCTATAGGATGAATATAATATACCCCTTTGGGAAGATGCTGTACTCTTATATTCGTGTATCGTGTGCCTTCGGGAAGTTTTTTGAAGGTCATCTCGTGTCCCAGCTCATCATATATGCTGATGCTCCCTTGAAAGGGCTCATCAAAACGGAGATGTAGGACATCGCGAAGAGGATTTGGAGACAGACTATAGTCCATTTGTCTTGTGAGGGAAGTATTCTTATTCTTAAGGGGCTTTAAACCCAGATCTTCTCTATCAAATCGCATTACAAATCTCGCATATCCGTAAACCCTCCTTTCACCTTTGACCACAGTATCCCGCGTGTACAAGCCATAAAGCAAAATATCACCGTCCGGAAGGGACTCTGCTCTCTTCGGTAGAATGATACAGTTATCCGGAGAGAAGTGAATGGTCTTCACTTTATGAAGCTTGCCGTGGCCATCCGACTGCCATACATCAAATGTCGTGTCTCTATAGTTACCATTAAACACGACGGTTCCTTCTATTCCTGGAAATCGGGCAGCTAACGGGGTGTAAAGTTTTTCTCCCTTTTCATTTAACAAGTCAATCCGCTCTTTCAAATGTCCCTGGTGATCAAAAATCAAACTGATATGGTGTTTTACAAAGCTATAGGTATTGGGGTAGGGCTTTTTTGCCCTAAGGTAAACGTAATTATGGTCAATATTCCTAATTTTGGTTAAAACCGTATTACTATCAAAATATTGATGAATATCATATTCTCCGATCAAATGGAGATCTAAATCGAAATAATACATTGTGCAGTAAGTGCTATCATTGTCGAAGTACCTTGAATTGATATACAAAAGCGAATCACCGTCCAGAACCCTTAATTCAGTGTCGAAGATGTCATAAAACCGGTGAGCTTTTACCTCTCCCTTAGGATATTCCTTAAAGTACACCATGGTATCAGACACACTATGTCCGTATGGCTCTAATTCGGTGCGCTCAAATCCTAGCTTGTAGTATGTCATGTTGTTTACCGGAAAGGTGTCCCATATAAAGTGATAAAAATAATAGGTACTATCTGTAGCCGCCCTGTTTGCATGTAAATATCCATCAATATATGTTACAGTTGTGTCTGGGATGTCCGTATAGAAAAAGTTATCAAGAGTCAATTCACCGGTGTCCAACTGCATAACGGCAAAGTGACTATGTTTATAAACCAAAGGACTTTTATAAAGACGAAGAAGTAATTCGAGTTCGCCTTTGGTATTAATGTAAGCGTTGTCAAACCCGATTTTATGTTCAAAATTCCTCTTGTCAAAGACAAAGGAATGAAGGAGTTCTCCTGTCCGCAAATCAATCTTATCGACAAATAGACCACTCAAAGTGATATAGACGGATTGATATACCGAGAAAAGGTAAGGGTCATGGCGAACATATTTCTTCACATCAAAGTTATCTCTTCCGCTTAGGATTCCGGGCAAAAACGAAGGGATGGTGGTGTCATTTGGGATATGGACCCATTTGGGGGGATTATTGAGAAAAACAAGGGGTTTCCAGTAGGTATATTGCTGGGCGTTCAAATGACAAAAAGGAAGAACGCCAAATAGGAGTAAGAAGATAAGATGCTTTTTCATGTTGTAATATGGGCTCTTTTGTTGAACAGAAAAGAGGGGAAACCTGTGGTAATGAGGATTTCCCCTCTTCATAAGTTAATTGCATGTAGCAGGCTTACAATTGGATATGGTAGTCTGTTGATATAGATTCTCACACAAATTGACCAAATCGCTACAGAGCATACTGTCAGAATTGTTGTACGTTTCTTTAATCATGAGGTTTAAATCATTGTCCACGCAATACGTAGCACCCTGTTCACAACATCCCCCTCCGCAGACATGTATCTCCACATCGGAGGGGCTATAGTAAGAAGTCGATGCTGTGTTGCATACCAATTTGCAATTTTCTCTAAAAAATCGTACTCGCACAAAATGTTTACCATTGCTAGAACCATCACAAGATGCAATTTGACTAACTTCCTGGGTTCTTCTGACATAGTCATCGAGTATGTACCAGTGAACATCAATTTCTGCTTGGATAAATGCATCGCCAATGCAGTTATTGATACAGTTGGGATCCATTGGGGGTTGTGTGCCATTGAGTGTACAGCTATTGTAACAGTCCGTCTGCAACGAACCCAGCCAATCCACGCATTCAGGATCAGTTGAAGAAAAGCGCCATTGGAGGTCTGCGATGGTGAATATATCATCACATTTCCACAAAGTATAAGTAACCGTCACATCGCAATAACCGGGGACATGGATAGTCCTATTGACAAAACTCTCTTGCTTCTCACACTCGGGACGTTTGGAAGGGTCAAAACAGGGATTTATGTAATTCCCATCTGTCCGTAAGTCGTTTGTAGTAGATTGCAAAGGAGCATCATCCCGATGATCTTGTTGTACGCAACCCATAAGAAGAGATATTAAGAATAGGGTACTAAAGAAAAAAAGCCATTGGTTAAGCGGATTCTTGGCACGAAAGGAAAGGTTAAATGGAGTTAAAACAGTTGTTAAACTCAAATGTTGGGGGGGGGGTAAAAGATTTCATAATGATAGATTTATAGGGTTAGAAAAAAAGTTACACACAAAGATAGTAAAAATATTGATAAATAGACCATATTTAGCACAAAACGTGTGTATTACAAACTGCCCAGAATTTGCAAATGCTTTGTTTTGTCATTACTTTTGCATGTCAATTACTCGGAATTCAATCCATCCGGACTGGGCAAAAATACCGTCAAAACGGCTTAAGTGATCTTATTAACCCTGCACTTCGCTATCGCTCGTACAGGGCTTCAAAGATGATATCCCTACGGGATTATTATTGCTTTTCAGTATAGAAATATGCACTTTGGAATACACACCATAAATAGGAAAAGAGAACACATAGAAAAAAGTTTCATATCTTTGTAGCGACTTACGATAATACCGTTATCGTCTTTCAGGTCCTCCCTCTGACAGCCTATGATACTTTGAAGGACATTGCGGTGTTGATAATCGAAATCGGGGGTTCATCCAAAAGGGGCTTATCTTTTTCTCTTTGGATGAAATGGTAGCAGATGAGTTATAAAATGAGCGAGGTCAACACCGGTATTTTCTTCTTGGAGTATTAGCGCACAAATTATGAAATCGACATAAAAAATAATCTGACGAGTTTTTTACCAATCGGCATGATTATTTTTTATCAAAGATTCCATCTGACCATTAAAAGACAATAAAAAACAGACAGATGAAATACTTAAATCATCACATCATGCGAAAGTTATTCTTCTTCCTCGTAATCCTCCTGATATCCAACTCCATTATTGGGCAGCATTGCCTTCCCAACGGTATTCGTTTTCAATCCCAAAGCGACATCGACCAATACTCCGCCAATTACCCCGGATGCTCGATTATAGACGGGGATGTAGTCATTAGCGGAGGAGACATCACCGACTTATCCGGACTCGCGCAAGTCAGAAAAGTAAAGGGAAAATTTGTCCTCTACAACAACCCCGCATTGGCAAGCCTCAGCGGATTGGACAGCCTTATGAAAGCAGGTGAAATGCGTATCCGGTACAATCCCCAACTGACTTCTCTCAGTGGGCTTGGTCTGCTGGATTCTGTAGGCACTCTACATATCCAAGACAACTCCGGACTTCTACACCTGACCGGTTTGGATGCTCTGACGACGGTAGAATACCTTACAGTGCTTAGCAACCCTAAGCTGAAGGATCTTAAGGGGATGCCGGTCATCAACACACATCTTTACGGTGTAAAAATCGTAGGCAACACCGGACTTTCTAACCTCATAGGCCTCGAAAGGCTTTCCTCCGTGGACAATCTTACCATCGGGCAAAACGAGCATTTGACCTCCCTGCACGGATTGGAAAATCTCCACTTTACCCAAAACAGTCTGTATCTATTTGAAAATGCTATCACCTCCTTGTCCGGACTCGACCAATACACGGGAACGGAAGGATACATCAAGATCGTCAAGAATAATTACTTAGTTTCTTCCATCGGTACTCCCCGGCTCATCACTACAGATGCTCTCATCATAACGGACAATTTAGCTCTTAGGGATCTCAGTGGATTTAGAAATATTACGACGCTTCGCAACTTAGATATAGCCCGCAACAATCATTTGGGGACACTGGTGGGTTTGCAGGGATTGGCGTCTGTCAGTAACAACGTCAATATAACCGAAAATAAAAACCTGGTAGATCTCAGAGGTTTGGAAGGGATTTCGACCATCGGGGGGAATCTGAGTATTCGCCTCAATGACCAACTCACATCCTTATCCGGATTGGGGGGATTATCCCATCTCGGGGGTACCCTCCGCATTTACGCCAATAATCGATTGGGTAACATCCTGGATTTATCCGCCCTGAAGACAGTGGAAGGGCGAGTGCAGGTGGAATTCAATACAACCCTGACATCTTTGTCCGGATTGGACAATATCGATGCTGCCTTGGTAGACCACCTCTCGATTGTAGGCAACATCCAGCTTTCTATTTGCCACGTCCGGAGTATTTGTGAGTACCTCGCACTGGGCAAACCTGCACAGATTGAGGGCAATGCATCCGGATGTATTAACAGTGCAGAAGTAAAGCAAAAATGCTCCGAAACACAAATCAGCGGCACCGTATATTTTGATGTCAACAAGGATAAGTCCCTGTCTGCCGGCGAACACGGCATCCCCAATGTAGAGATTAATATAGAGCCGGGCAATGTCACCCTGTTGACGGGCACAGACGGTAGCTTTACCTACTACGGTGCAGTCCCCGGGACACAATACACCGTCCGTATCGTCCCCCCGGCCGGTATGCTGCTCACGACAGATTCTGCTGCTTACCACTTGTTATTTGACGTCGGCAATCCCGGCAATAGCCATCGCGATTTTGGATTGTACCATAAAAATCCCACTCACCAACTCAATATCAGCACAGCAGGAGCGATCTCACGATGTGGATTTGTGGTACCATTTCATACCACAGTAACCAATACCGGCTCTTTTCAGGAATCCGTTTGTTTTGAGGTGAGATGGGATGATGAAATACAATGGGCCGGCTCAACACCCGCACCTACCAGCATTGACTCTACCGGCCGTGTAGCCCGCTTCTGCCGCGATAGTCTTAATCCGTTTGATCGCTTTGAAGTGCTTTATTGGCTACACATGCCGGGCGTTCAATCCAGAGGTGACACTTTGGCAGTAGCTGCGGAAGCATTTACCAAAGACTCCAGCGGATATGTATCTCAAGGCAGCTACGTCTTAAAATCCCCATTGCTCTGTGCCTACGACCCCAATGACAAATCGGTCAATCCGGCCGGTGTCCGCGAGGAGCACTTTACTTTAATGAACCGGCCGCTCCGGTATCTGATTCACTTCCAAAATGTCGGCGATATCGCTGCAGAAAACGTCCGGATAGAAGACGGTTTGGATCCGGCATTGGACCTCCATACCTTGCGTGTATTGCAAGCCAGCCACCCCTACCGGGTCGAGATGGATAAGCAACAAGGAGTGGTCTTCAATTTTGACAATATTTACCTCGCAGATAGTGCCTCGGATGTACGGGCCAGCCAAGGATATATCCTATATGAAATATCCCCCAAGGCAAACACTCCGAATCGCACTATCGTCTACAATAAAGCGGATATTTTCTTCGACTATAACCCCGCCATTGAGACCGGCACTACCATGAATACTTTAGTGCATCAAATACCTGTTATCACACGAGCAACTGACAAGACCAAAAGTAATCTTCGTATTTATCCATTGCCGGCACAAGACGCTTTCGTTCTCGAATTGAGAAACGGAATAGCCTTGCCGGCTCATTATCAAATCACAGCAGTGGACGGGCAAACCGTACATGACGGGACACTCAACAGCCAAAAGCATCTGATTGACACTTCTCAGTGGCCAAACGGCTTATATGCCCTTCGTATCACCGCCCGCACCGGTGAAGTATATATGAATACGATCTTGATACAGCACTAATAGCGTGGAGTCACTGCATTTTGAAGTACGTCCTTTCGACTCACTCACACCCGGTGAGTTGTACGAAATACTCCACCTCAGGATAGCGGTCTTTGTGGTGGAGCAAGACTGTGTTTATCAGGATTTGGACGGCAAGGACCCGGCAGCTGCACATATTCTCGGATGGCACCAAGGTAATATCATCGCCTACGCCCGGATATTGGCACCTGGCCAGCAATACCCCGGTCATGCGGCTATCGGAAGGGTTGTCACCGATTCATCTTTTCGCGGCAAAGGAATGGGAAAACAGTTAATGCGATTTGCCATACGTACCTGCCAAAGTATGCATCCCGGCCCGATAAAGATATCCGCTCAGCAGCACCTCACCGGTTTTTACCGGCTACTCGGTTTCATACCTGTAGGACAGGGGTATCTCGAAGACGGCATCCCTCACGTAGGGATGATTTACACCGGCAAGGACGGGGAGATTACTCCTTAATCTCCGCCACCTCCAAAGAGACCAACTCAGAGAAAGAGGGATTGGCGAAGTGGGTGGTTATGAGTTCGTCATAAGGGATATGATGCTCCATAGCGAGCTGTATGGGAGCCAAAATATCGTAAATATGAGGTCCTATTCCCGAAACACCCTTGACCAAGTCCGTATCCGGATCGATTTTCAACTTGAGCACCCCCAAAGGCTCTCCGTTGATTTGAGAGCGCAAGAGACATCGATAGGGTTTCTCTACTATATCACAATGCCCGTCCTTTTTGGTGCTTCCGATTTGAGCGACGGGAGGATAACAATAGACAGCTGATATGAAATGGTACCTTTCCGGGTAGTCCACATCCTTTACGATGTGTCGCACTGCCACTTTTGCCTGCAAAATCGCCTTATTGGCCATCATGGGAATACCCGTCACATCACCGATAGCATATATACCGGCAACACCGGTATGCATATAGCTATTGACCCGGATCCCATCATTGTCCTTCCAGGTAAAGTCGATAGCGGATTTGTCATAAAACCCGTCATCGGGCACCCTGCCAATGCCAATAAACCCGTAATCTGCCGTAAAGGTTTCCCCACTCTCCAATGTTGCTATGACCCGGTCCCCTTCCTGCATGATGGAGCGCACTTTAAGCCCTTTGTGGAAAGCCATATTGTATTTCTCCACGTACACATTCTCCAAATAGTCTGCGATATCGGCATCCATTTCGGGTAGTATGTGTCTTTTATTGTGGAGGACCGTCACCCTGGCGCCGAGTTGGGCAAAGACATAAGCGTATTCCATACCGGTAACACCCCCACCTACTATAATCACACTCTTGGGAATATGAGGTAGTAAAGGAGCTATTTTTGGAGCCAAAATCCGGTTCTTATTCGGCTTGATGTCCGGTAAAAACCGGGGCTTGCTCCCTGTAGCCACGATGATGTACTTTGCGTCAAGTTGGAATGTTTCCTTTACCTCATCGTCTGATACTTCCACCGTGTGCTCGCCGGTGATCATACCATTGCCATGATAGATATCGACCTTGAGGTCTTTGAGAATTTGGGTAATCTGATTGGAGTATGCGGTAGATTTTCGTTTGATATCTTCCTTCAGTCCTTGGATATCAAAGGAAAACCCTTCTACTTTGAGTGCGTGTGAGGAGGCTTCACTCATGCGCCGGTAGTGATTGGCGGCATTCAACCATATTTTAGACGGCAACAAACTGCCAAAAGTGGCCCGGCCACCCAGTTTGGTGTTAGAGACTATAGCCGTTTTAAGCCCCCTGTTTGAGGCAATCTTTGCTGCCTCGTAACCACCGGGTCCTCCACCGATAACTATCAAGTCGTACGACGTTTGATCCATTTTATATTAGCGTTTTATTTGTGGCGCAAAAGTATCTAAATCATCTCAACTTTCGAACGAGAAGGGACAATATATTTTCTATCAACGGTCGAATTGTTGAGATTCCTTTTGAAGATCAGTGATTTCCTCCCTATCTTTGCGTTGGATAACGTACACATAGCTCAAGGTGGGGGTTTCGGTGAAGAGACGCACCTTAATGCTGTACACATCACTTCCTCGCTTTATCTTAAACCGGTCAATCGTTCCCAAAGGAATATCCGGCGGGAAAATAGTAGAAAAACCTGAGGTAACGATGCTGTCCCCTTTATGAATTTCCGCATACTTGGGGATATCATATAAATCGGCCATTTGCAGGTCTCCTCCCTCCCACCTTAACGTACCAAAAAAAGGTGCTTTCTTCATTTTGGCAGATACTCGAACCAATGGATTCAACAAAGAAAGCACCACGCTGTAATGGGACCCTACGCTCTTTACGATTCCCGCCACACCATTAAGAGTGACAACGCCTTGGCCGGGCAAAACCCCATCGTCTGACCCTTTGTTGATAGTAAATGTATTATGCCTTTCGAACAAGGCATTGCTCAAAACACGTGCACCCTTCAGCCAGTATGTTGGGCCGTCTTCTGCACGAGGTATGGACGCATCCTTTAGCCGCTCCTTGATACTAAAAAGGGCCCCTGCCAATTTTGCATTCTCTTGCACCAAGCTATCAGCGATCTGCTGAAGTTTGAAATAATTCTTAATGGTAGAAACTTTATTATCTACGGCAGAAGTCCAAACCTCAACCGAATGATTGTGTATCGTTTGTTGTGGAGTATTGTACCGGATGATGAGATTGTAGCTCACGACTTCCAGTAAGAGGAACACGAAGACCGGGTGGTATCTGGCGATAAAATAAAGCAGGTTATTCATCGTGCACTACAGGTTATCCGATACCGATGGAATTATCTCATTTGAGAAGACATTAGAAGTGTAGCTTTTCTGGTATGAAATGGCGACATTCTCGTCTAATAATTCTTCCGGCTAATTAAAAATGAAAATCGATTGGTATTGTTTAATGCCATACCCGTACCTCTTACTACGGCGAGTAAAGGCTCATCCGGAATATGTACATCCAACTTAGTCTTATCTTTTAATCTCTGGGCCAACCCGCGCAACAATGCTCCTCCTCCGGACAAATAAATACCCTTTTTATAGATATCCGAGGAGAGTTCCGGTGGTGTATCTTCCAAGGTTTTTAAAACGGCTGTTTCAATCTTGGCAATGGATTTATCCAAAGCCTCTACCGTCTCTTCATAACGGACGAAGACCCTCTTGGGAATACCCGTCATCAAATCTCTTCCGTTGATGGGATACGGCTCCGGAGGATCCGGCAAGTCCACTATAGCCGACCCCACATTAATCTTGATGAGCTCTGCGGTTTTTTCTCCGATAAGGAGATTGTGCTCCGCTTTCATATAGCCCATGATATCATCTGTAAACTCGTTGCCGGCCGTGCGTATCGATTGGTCACAAACGATGCCGGACAGGGCAATAACCGCAATCTCTGTAGTACCGCCTCCGATATCTACGATGAGATTGCCAATCGGAGCTTCGACATCCAAGCCTATCCCCAAAGCAGAGGCCATGGGCTCATGAATCAAAAAGGTCTCCTTAGAATCCACATGATCGGCTGAATCAAATACCGCCCGCTTTTCCACTTCGGTAATCCCGGAAGGAATACAAATAACCATCTTCAAATGAGAGAAAAAATGCCGGCGGGTATTGATCATATCGATCATCCCCTTAATCATATTCTCCGCCGCCTGAAAATCAGCAATCACACCATCTTTAAGCGGTTTGATGGTCTCTATATTCTTATGCGTCTTCTCGTGCATCTGAAGCGCCTTCGTGCCTACCGCAATCGTCTCCCCCGTCATTCTATCAATAGCAACAATGGAAGGTTCATCTACGACAATCTTACCATTCTGGATGATAAGGGTGTTGGCCGTACCTAAATCAATGGCCAACTCTTGTTTAAAAAAACTAAAAAATTTCATGTAAGTCTATTGTACTTTCTTTTCATACATGCAAAAAACACACCAACACTTCAATTCGTTCAAATCAAATGTAAACCACCATCCCAAAGGGGTAATATTCCTCGAATGCAGTACAAAGGTAGTCAAAATATCTGCTCGCCTGTCACTTTGTTTGAAGGGGTTGAACTTTACTTTGAATAAGACGTATTAATTACGTACTTTTGCAGCTGATTTATCGTATATGTTGTGATTCTCGAGTATTTCATTTTCAATCATGAGAAAGTGCTTTATGCCATAGAGAACCTACAGATCAACCAAACGGTAGACACAGAAAAATTAAATTGTAGAGTATGAAATTTAGTGTTTCTTCAGGAGATTTCCTCAAAGCCTTAACGGTCGCCAGCGGAGCATTGGCCCAAAATGCCGTAATGCCCATTACAGAGGACTTTTTGTTGGAATTAAGTGGCAATACCTTGACTATCAAAACCACAAATCTCAACCAAACGGTCATAACGGAGACGACTGTGATTGGAGGTGAAGATGGCCAAATGGCAGTGGCCGGAAAAATCTTACTGGAGACCATCAAAAATCTTCCGGAACAACCCGTCACTTTACAGCATGATGAAATTACAGGCGTCATCGAGATTTTATCCTCTGCGGGCAAGTTTAAACTCGCAGGAGATGATCCTTCTGACTTCCCTGAACTAGAAGAAGAACAAAGCACCCAATCTATCACCTTGTCTTCTGATTATCTCATCGAAGCACTCAACAATACCTATTTTGCAACGAGCCATGACGAAGCACGTACAGCAATGATGGGGATTCTCATGCAGGTAGATTTTAACAAGGTTAATTTTGTGGCGACCGATGCCCATCGATTGGTCAAGCACACGATAACGGAAATACCTTCTGACCTGACGGCTTCGATCATCCTACCCCAAAAACCGATGGTTTATCTCAAAAATGTTCTTCCCCCGGAAGAGGATGTAGAAATATCCTTCAACAATAGCCACGCCTACTTCAAGTTTGGCAACACACAGCTGGTTACGCGCCTCATTGACGCCCAGTTTCCTGATTATAACCTTGTCATTCCTTACGATAATGAGTTTAGTCTTCGAGTGGACAGAAAAAACCTGCTCAATACCCTCAAACGAATAGCGATATACTCCAACAAGTCCACCAACCAAGTGGTGTTCAATATCCAGGATGGAGCCCTTACACTACACGCGCAGGATATTGATTTTTCGAATGAAGCCACGGAGCAGGTGCCTTGCAGTTTTGATGGTGAAGAGATGAGTATGGGCTTGAATGGAAAATTTGTCATCGAGATGCTCTCCAGCCTCCATTCGGAAGAGGTGGTCTTCAAATTATCCAGGCCCAATCGCGCGGGCTTGCTCTACCCGGGAGAGCAAGCACCCTATGTAGAGGTGCTCATGCTCCTCATGCCCGTAATGAGGTAACCAAAAACTCCTCTTATAAATTGTAATCAACGGCCAATATGAAAAAAACAGGCCTGTTTTTTGGCTCTTTCAACCCGATACATATCGGGCACCTCATCATCGCCCAACATCTATTGGACAATACGGGCATGGAGGAACTTTGGTTTGTTGTCTCTCCGCACAATCCATTGAAAAAGAAATCTACCTTAGCTCCGGATTACGATCGATTGCATCTCGTACAAATCGCCATCGAAGACCACCCGGGGATGCGTGCAAGTAATATCGAATTTGGACTCCCCCAGCCTTCTTACACCATCGACACTCTGGCTCACTTATCAGAACAGTACCCCAACCGCCGATTCTCTCTAATTATGGGTGGAGATAACCTGTTATCCTTTCCCAAATGGAAGAACTACGAAAAACTGTTGTCTGATTATTCTATATATGTCTACAAAAGGCCCTATACCGCACATTCTCCTCTTGAAGAACACCCCAATGTAACTATCTTAGAAGACACACCGTCATTGGACATATCTTCAAGTCTGATTAGAAAAAAAATACAATCCGGCCAATCCATCCGGTATCTGGTGCTCCCGCAAGTTCAAGAAGCCATAGAACTCGGTCGTATGTATTTGAAATAATTACTCCACACAGAAGCTGGAAATTGGATTTAGTAGGCGGAAAGGACTGTACATTCGGGAATTCTCCGTAAGTTCGCTCCCGCTTTTTTCGGTGAAAGCTTGGGATAAAGCTTATGGAGATCAACTACAGATTATCGCTTCATCCCTGTTGAATAATTGTATTCGTTAATACAAACTGTAAATCATGCACATGCATCAACCATTTCATACCCTTAGAATAGTATTCTTACTCGCATTAGTATCCATCTCTTCCGCGGCCACCCGGGCACAAAAGCAACCACTCACATTGGAAGAAGCCGTGGTCCAACGCTTTCGAAAACTCTATCCGCGGGGCATCTCCAATCTGCAATGGGTCAAAGGAGCAGACACCATCTCTTACTTATCAGAGGATGGCAAGTACCTCCTCAAACGCGGATACCCATTTCATCGGATAGATACCGCACTGAGCATCTCTGCACTGAAAGAGGCATTGCAAATAAAGCTCAAACGCTTTCCTCGCATCCAATGGAAAGACCAAACACATTTTTATTTCACACACGATAAGCGATACTACCGATGGGATATAAAGCGACATACCGGAGGGCCCTGGACCAAGGTGCCAAACGGCGAAAACCCCGATTTTAGTCCGGCTTCCGGCAATATCGCTTATACCATTGACAATAACTTATACATACAAACCGCCTCAGGGGACTCCCTCGCCGTCACCCGTTTTGAGGATAAAAATATCGTCAGTGGTCAAGCCATCGCCCGTTCGGAATTTGGGATTTTTAAGGGGACTTTCTGGTCACCGGATGGCCGGTCACTTGCCTTTTACCAAAAGGATGAAACCGACGTCCCCGACTATCCGCTCGTGGATATTACGACTTACCCTGCCTCCCTGCAACCGATAAAATACCCCATGGCCGGAAGCAAAAGCGAGTATGACAAAGCCGGGGTGTATCATATCGCTACCGACAGTGTCATCTACTTAGACACCAAAGGACCTAAGGATCATTTCATCACTAATCTGACTTGGGGACCGGAAGGACGCTTCGTATATATAGCTGAGCTCAACCGCGAACAAAACCACATGTGGCTCAACAAATACAATGCCCAAAATGGGAATTTTGTCCGCACCCTATTTGAAGAGACCCATCCAAAATATGTCGAACCCGAACATGGCCCGTGGTTTATTCCCAAACAAAATAAGGAGTTTCTGTGGTTTAGCGAAAGAGACGGTTTTATGCAACTCTTCCGTTATGACACCTCCGGTCAACTCTTAAACAAGGTGACAGACGGACATTGGGTCGCGCTTTCGATCCTGGGGCTAAATCGGGCCGGCACGCATGTGTACGTCCTCGGTACCGACACCTCCGGTCTGAACAATCACCTCTACAAAGCCTCCATCGACCGTACAGAGGTCCTCGACCTCACCAAGGAAGAGGGCATGCATCGCTATGCCATGTCAGATGGTGGCAGGTATTTTATCGATCGATACAGCAGCCTTGAAATGGCCGGTGTCACACAGATCATCGACTATGAAGCGCGCCCCGTCAACCTCTTAAAACTCAATACAAATCCCATGCGAGATTATCAAGTAGGACAACCTCAACTATTGGACCTCCGGGCAAAAGACGGCACCATCTTGCATGCCAGGATGATCAAACCCTCTTATTTTGACTCCACCAAAAAATATCCGGTTATCGTGTATGTCTATGGAGGGCCCCACGCCCAAATGGTCAGCAATAGATACCTGGCCGGTGCACCCGCATGGATGTACCATGCTGCCGAAAGAGGATACCTGGTATTCACCTTGGACAACAGGGGGTCGTCGAGACGTGGTCTGACATTTGAGAACGTCATCCATCGACAAGTCGGTACCACCGAGATCGAAGACCAACTCGTAGGAGTAAAATACCTCAAACAACTGCCTTACGTCGATACTACCAAGATGGCTGTACATGGCTGGAGCTTCGGAGGATTTATGACTACTTCTTTGATGTTGAGGACTCCGGGTATATTTAAGGTAGGAGTGGCAGGCGGTCCTGTCACGGATTGGAAGTATTACGAAGTCATGTACGGAGAGCGATACATGGACAAACCCCAAGAAAATCAGGAAGGCTACAAGACTGCGGCCCTTCATAATTATGTCAACAACCTACAAGGAGACCTGCTCCTAATCATAGGAAGTGTGGACCCGGTGGTCGTCCCCCAACACAGCCTTACCCTCATCCAATCCTTTGTCAAAGCGGGAAAACAAATGGACTTTTTTACTTATCCTATGCATTTACATAATGTCCGGGGGAAAGATCGCGTTCATTTGATGCAAAAAGTGTTGGACTATATTGATGAAAAACTCAATTATAATCCTGCTAAAAAATAGATTTTAATATACACCAAACCCGTTTTTGGTTATATTTTTGCTATTCTTAAATGAAATCCTGTTAACAAAAAAATATTTTAGCATGAAATTTATTAATAAGTCACTGATTTACACCTTATTATTAACATTAACTCTCGTATTCACTTCCTGTGTCTCTTCCAAGAAATACAAGAGCCTCCAAAGCAAATTGGATGAAACGGAAATGAGTTTAAAACAAAAATTGCTTCAATTGGACAAATGCCAAAAAGAAGCGAAGGCAGCCCAAGATAAGTGTAGCCAAGATTTGGCGAATGCCACTAAGGAGAGAGACATGCTACGCAATAAAGCAAGTGACCTTGAAAAAGAACTCAACTTCACCAAACGTACGAATGAGACATTGATGAATCACCTTTCGGACCTATCCAATCTCACTAAAGCAGAATCCGAAAACCTACAGAAAACTTTGGAGCAAATATCAGAGCAGCGCAAGTATATCAAGCAGCTCAATACCGGTATTAGAAAAAGAGATTCCGTTAGTTTGGCCCTAGTGACCAATCTGAAGCGCTCATTGGCAGACGTCAATGACGAAGATGTACAAATAGATGTAAGAAAAGGAGTGGTCTATATCTCCATCTCTGACAAGTTATTGTTTAACTCGGGTAGCTCGGTTATCTCATCCAAGGCAAAGAAGGTATTGGCAAAAGTGGCCAAGGTACTCAACGACCACAACGAATTTGAAGTCATGGTCGAAGGACATACAGATAACGTACCCATCAGCAATGACTGCGTTAAAGACAATTGGGACCTCAGTGCAAAACGCGCTACAGCTGTCGTAAGAACCCTCCAACACCAATACCATGTCGCTCCGGCTCGCATGCTTGCAGCAGGACGCAGCGAATACATGCCTAAGGCTTCCAATGATACCGCTTCCGGTAGAAAACTCAATCGCCGGACAGAAATCGTTATTACTCCTACCATTGCAGAGTATTTTAATCTAATGAAACCAACAAAATAATTTAACCCCATCCATCCCAAAACAATCACTGCCGAATCAAATGATTCGGCAGTTTTTTTTTGCATATACTCCGGGGATATATCATCCAAAACTAATCCATTCGCTCTCCATTCAGCCGGATTCAAATTACCTTTATATTTCAACGTTTTTTTCAGCGGATTCTCACCCAAAAATTGTTTCTTTGTCTTTGGAGACAATAATAAAATATAAGACAAAATGAATATACTTCTTTTAGGTTCAGGAGGTAGAGAACATGCATTGGCCTGGAAAATAAATCAAAGTCATCTGTGTCAAAAACTATTCATTGCTCCCGGCAATGCGGGTACGGCTCAGATAGGCACTAATGTCCCATCACTGGATCCCATGTATTTTGGCGCCGTCCTCCAATTTGTAAAGTCCAACCACATAGATTGTGTTGTTATTGGACCGGAAGCCCCATTGGTAGAAGGTATTGCTGATTACCTCAAGCAATATGGCGGTGAAAATCTCATCGTAGTTGGCCCTACAAAGGTGGGCGCTATATTGGAAGGAAGCAAAGATTTTTCAAAACGATTTATGGAAGCCAACCATATCCCCACAGCCGCTTATCGCAGTTTTACTTCAATACAAATCAAAGATGCCCTTGACTATTTGGACACCATAGCACCGCCTTATGTCCTCAAAGCCGATGGCTTAGCTGCCGGAAAGGGCGTAATAATTTGTACCGGCCTGGAAGAAGCAAAAAAGTCGTTGGAAGAAATGCTATCGGGTAAGTTTGGCAAAGCATCAAATACAGTGGTTATAGAGGAGTACTTGGAGGGAGCCGAATTTTCAGTTTTTATATTGACAGACGCCAACGGCCACTATGTTCTACTTCCCGAAGCTAAGGACTATAAGCGGATAGGGGAAGGAGATACCGGTCCCAATACGGGTGGAATGGGCGCTGTCTCGCCGGTCCCTTTCGTCGATAACTCCATGATGCAAGCCGTCCGAAAAACCATCATTGAGCCCACTCTAAAAGGTCTATCCGGGAGGGGAATTTCCTATGAGGGGTTTATCTTCTTCGGACTTATTAACCACGGTGGAGTTCCCAAAGTAATCGAATACAACTGTAGGTTGGGCGATCCCGAAACAGAAGTCATCCTCCCCCGACTAGAAGTAGACTTGCTAGACTTATTCGTCAAAATGCATCAAGGAAAACTGTATGAGGCGCAGGTTTCCTTTTCACCGGATGTTGCAACAACAGTAATGCTCGTCTCAAAAGGTTATCCGGGCAAATATGAAAAGAGAAAGCCCATGTTTATTCCTTCGTCAGATGCACTCTATTTTCATGCCGGCACAACATTCATCGACGGTACGAATTATACCAATGGTGGAAGAGTGCTTGCATGTACTGCTCTGGGAGAGACGATAGAAGAAGCGTTGGATGCTTCGTATGAAATGGCAGAACAGGTCCAATTTGAAGGAAAGACATACCGGCTTGACATCGGTCAGGACTTGATGGGTTCTTGACTTGATTTTCGAACATCCCTTTTATCCCTCTATTGGTATTCAGGTCTCAGTTAATTCACCATAAGCGTGGAGAATACACTACATAGAAACAACCGGCATCTACAAAACAAAAACGCTCCTTCTGATATTATAATAATAAAGAGTATACAACCATCATGAAACTCTACTATTGGATATGGGTATTATTCTTCATTCGCTGTACCCCTGACGACTCCGGTCCCGGACGGGATTTGACTGGCGTCAGATATGAACCTGTCCCATATGAGCTCAAACTACCGGAATACTTAGAGCCACCAACGTGGACGGAAGAGCATCCGTTGACCAAATCCGGAGTAATACTGGGCAGGGCTTTATTCTATGACTCCCGGCTTTCTTCCAATAGTACTAAGAGTTGCGCAACTTGTCATCGACCGAAAGAGGGATTTAGTGGGGGAAAAGGTGGGGGACGAATGACATTATCTCTCATCAACGTGGGATACGACCATGATAATTACGGGTGGGATGGAAGATGGCCTACCATTGAAAGTGCAATTGATAACATGATACAAGAGTCTACCTACCTCCAGGGTGAATGGTCCGAGATTATTCCTCTTTTTCAAGAAGATACACTCTACCCTATCCTCTTCCGAAAGGCTTATGGTATCTCCAATACCACTCAGATAGACAAAGAGCATTGTATTAATGCGATCGCACAGTTCCTTCAAATTCTTATCGCACGAAACTCAAAATACGATCGCGTGGTGGCAGGAAATACTTTTTTTAGCCCTATCGAACAAGATGGTGCGGACATGTTTTTTGATGCCAACCCACTTTTACCGGATGCCGAATGTGCCCATTGCCATATTCCACCGTCATTTACCATCCGTTCTTTCGCAAACAACGGGATTGATTCGGTTAATAGATATAGTGACTTTAAAGATGCAGGACGGGGAGCAGTAACCCATTTAGCATTGGACACCGGTCGCTTTAAAATACCTACTCTACGCAATATTGCTGAGCGAAAGCAATTTATGCATGACGGTAGATTTATCCAACTCTCAGATGTCATCTCATTCTATAATTCGGGAGGGCACCGTTTTGAAAACTATAGTAATTATTTGCATCCTTTGCATTTATCTGAATATCAACAAAAGGCTGTTTTGAGTTTCTTATACACCTTGACAGATACCACACTAAGGGTAAACCCTGATATTGCGCCTCCTTTTTAGTAAGGGTTTTCCCGTATTTTTTGATAAAAACGAGGGATTATTTTAATGTATTTTAGAACTTTTATTAAACATTACAACACACGACTAAACATATATTACTAATTTTGTGCAACTTATAATACCACTAATACGTATTATTATTATTTATAATATAACATCTTCCTTATTTTGTGTTTGAGCAGACTCCAAAACAGGCCCATCTTTGTACTGTAATTAATACGAAAGTAGATTAAATTACATTTAGCTAGTAAAAGTATTGGCTTCTATCAATCGGATATGTTCATGGGATTAAAATTGTTAATAGTAAGTTGTGCCGCTCGGCGCATCTTGCTATTAACAATTATCCGAAGCAATAGAACAGTCCTCAGTAATAGAATAAAATTCGTTTTCATAAGTCATCAAGTCAGACTATAAAGACTTTAATAATGTTCATGGGATTATAGAATAAACCGATTGCAGGGGGTTGTGCAATCGGTTTTTCTTTGTATAGCAAGCCCGATTTCCATACAGACTGACACGCATGTGAGGCCCATCCTCCCTACCCCATCTACAAAATAATATCTACTCATTTGCATTTTGTCCCAATTTTCGCCTTATTATTATTTTATTTTGTGCGTTAGTGCCCAATAAGTGCTTCATATTTAAAATTTTTGATTAACTTGGTCGCGAAAAACAAAAAGCCAATTTTCTAACCTAAACTTACTATTATGGATTATCTACCATTAATCATCTCATTACTTAGTGGCGCGGCTGGCGGTAATCTTGCCGGCAATCTCATGAAGAAGCTCTCAATGGGCACACTCGGTAATTCCATTGTCGGCATTCTTGGAGGAGGGCTTGGCTCTACTATTCTCAGCAACCTTGTAATTGATGCCGGTGACGGAGGAATGACCATTGGAGGAATTATCGGTTCAATTGCTAGTGGTGGCGTTGGTGGCGGTGTTCTCATGGCGATCATTGGCGTCATTAAAAACATGTTAAACAAGTCATAAAGGACTTCTATCACTCTTGACAAAAAATAGGGTGGCAATTAGAATATTGCCACCCTATTTTTTGTATGTTTGGCACTTAGGAAATAAATCATGTAATGCCAAACAACATCAAAAAGCAATTTATGCCCATTGGTGCCCTAGTAAATGCTATTACCGTCATTTTGGGAGCACTCATTGGTCTACTTCTGAGAAAGCAGCTAAATCAATCCTTTCAAAATCATCTTTTTGAAGCTATGGGTTTAGGAGTACTTCTCATGGGGATACAAATGGGAGTTAAGCTCAATACCAAACTCTGGGTACCGGCAATGCTAAGCCTTTTGGTGGGGACTATAATCGGAACTCATTTGGACTTAGTTTCCCAGTTTAGCCATTTGGCAGACGCACTAAAAGGGCTATTCTGCATAAATGACCCTAACTTTAGCGAAGGACTGATTACGGCATTTATCATTTTCTGTATAGGAGCTATGACTATTCTAGGCTCATTGGAAGAAGGCCTTTCGGGAGACCGCTCTTTAATCCTTACCAAATCTATTCTGGATGGATTTACCTCCATATTTCTTGCGGGGGCTTTTGGTATAGGAGTAATGTTTTCAGTGGTCCCATTATTTCTCTTACAGAGCTCTATCACCTTAGGGGCTTCTAAACTAAAGTCCTTACTTCACCATGAAGATCTCGATCTACTCTCAGGTGTTGGAGGGATTCTCATAATGGGTATCGGAATTGAGATGATAGGTCTAAAGGATATCCGGCTGGAGAATATGCTTCCGGCTCTATTCTTTCTACCCATAGTCTCTCGAATCACAAGGCTTGCTACATTCACCAAACAAGGATAAACCCTCAAGTTAAGTACCTGAGGAACAGCGTTCTGCTGTATGGAGCCCAGCTATTCTTCTCTGAATCGAGGCGATCAAACGGGAGTCAATATAGCCCTCGGTTTTAACTGTGGGGTTGGGATAAAAGACCATCTTTGTAATGCCGCATGAGGTAGAGGAAAATAGAAAAGGAGCATGAACCAAAAAGGGTTACAACAAGTAAGTTGCAACCCTTTTATTCACAAGGCAAAGAAAAAGAAGTTTATTTAGCCTTTTTCCCGCCTTTCAACTCATCTTGCAATACCGCTAATTCATCCCACTTCCCGGAAGCGGCAAGGGCAGCTTGTTCAGGCCAAGTAGTAGGATCATGCATTCGATATCTACTTCCTGCCTCAGAGAGGATTTCATTCAATTTCTCTACCGGGGCATTGGCCAAATCTTCGAATGTCTTTATTCCTGCTGTATTCAATATCTCGGAAATCTTTGGGCCTATCCCCTCAATTTTCTTAAGATCATCTGCTGCATCATCATTAGCTTTCTTTACTTCAGCTTTAGCCTCCTCCTTCACAGGAGCTTTCTCAGCTTCCTTCTTTTCGGCCTTTGGCTGAGCTACCTCTTCTTGTTGTTGATCAGCCAACTGCTTTTTCAGGTCTTCAAATACATCCAACTCTCCCAATGTTGTTTTCTCAATCTTGGGAAGAGCCACTTGAGGCGCGCTTCTTCGCGGTTTTGAGGATTTGCGTTCATCCTTCCTTCCACCCCTATCGGTAGTCTCAATGCCCGCTTCTTTATTGATATCCTCAAGATACCTCTGATGGGAAACCAAGATGCGCTTATCGTCTCTATTGAATTCAATCACTTTGACAGGCAATGATTCATCCACCTTAGCTAGACTTCTGTCCTCTTTTCTAATGTGATTGATTGGGGCAAAAGCCTCCAAACCATAAGGCAGTTGTACGATTGCTCCCCGGTCTTCGATCTTAAGGACGGTGGCTTCGTGGTAAGAACCAACCGGAAATACTTTCTCAAAAGTATCCCATGGATTCTCTTCCAATTGCTTATGACCTAAGGACATCTTACGCTTGTCTTTGTCAATATCCAGTATTACTACATCAATATTCTCTCCAACCTTTGTAAACTCAGATGGATGCGAGAAGCGCTTTAACCACGATAGGTCAGAGATATGAATCATCCCACCGATACCTTCTTCCAATTCTACAAACACACCGTAAGGAGTCAAATTCATCACCTCTCCTGTATGTCTGCTTCCGATCGGATAACGAGTATCAATATCTGCCCAAGGATCCTGTGTGAGCTGCTTAATACTCAAGGACATCTTGCGCTCTTCACGATCAATGGTAACAATTTTTGTTTCTACTTCTTGCCCAAGCTTAAAGTACTCTCGTGCATTAATGGGTTGATTACTCCAAGTAACTTCAGAGACATGGATAAGCCCCTCTACTCCCGGGGTAATCTCCATGAAAGCACCATAGTCTTCGATATTGACAATCTTGCCTTTAACCGTAGCACCTTCTTTAATCTCCTCACCTAACATCTCCCAAGGATGAGGTTGCAATTGCTTTAGACCTAAAGAGATACGCTTCTTCTCTTGATCAAAATCCAAAACGACAACATTCAGCACTTGGTTCAGTTCGAGAACATCTGAAGGATGTGAGATTCTGCCCCATGAAATATCCGTAATATACAAGAGTCCGTCTACTCCTCCAAGATCCATAAATGCACCAAAATCCGTGATATTCTTGACTGTACCTTCAAGTACTTGCCCTACCTCCAATTGCTTGATGATGGCCTCTCTTTGCTCTGCAAGATCACTTTCAACAAGAGCTTTATGGGATACGACTGCATTCTTGATTGCTTCATTAATCTTAACGACTTTAAACTCCATCGTCTTACCGAGATAGGAATCGTAATCAATAATCGGCTTAACATCGATCTGAGAACCGGGCAAGAACGTTTCCAATCCTCCACAATCTACAATCAATCCTCCCTTTGTCTTATTGACAATGTGACCATTGATGATCGTGCCGTTCTCATGAGAATCCACAAGGGCCTCCCAAGCTTTAAGTAATTTTGCCTTCTTTCTTGACAAAATCAGTCTTCCCTTTTCGTCCTCCAACTGCTCAACATATACATCTACATAGTCCCCCGGTTTGAGGTCCGGTGTATCTCTAAATTCCGAAATCGGTACCAATCCATCCGACTTATAATTGATATTGAGTACTACATTCCCTTTGTTGATACCAATAACAAGACCTTTGATAATCTCTCCTTCGTGTACCTGTGTAAACATGCTGGAATACGCACGGGTATAATTTTCCTTTTCCTCTTCGGTATAAGGCAGCTTATAATCATTGCCTTGCTCCCAGTCAAACTCATCGTGCGGGCCGTTGTCCACCGGCACGTAAGCCGGTTTTTCTTCCTTTACCTCTTCATTAGCTGCTGCCTCCTCCACAGGTTCCATTTCGACTGCAGTTTCAGTAACAGTATTTTCTTGCATTTCAGGATTTTGCGGGTGCTCTTCCTGGTTAGTATTTTTCTCTTCTGACATATTAGTCTTAAGGTTTGTATGCGTATTTTGAATACGCAGAAGTTAGTTAATTGAAATAAGCGCACAAAGGTACGACATTTTATAAAACCTTAGGCTATAATCCCAAAAGTAGTTTAAAAAATAATGGGCCGGAGAAAAATAATAAAACCAAAAGGGGAAATTCCTGATTTTGAATCGTCTGTTATCGGACACATATCAGCATTCGTATAGGGACATCCCAAATATTATTGCTTTAGCAACTTGCCAGTCCATACGCGATTACCGGTTTGGGATTTCAAAATAACAAAATACATACCCCGTGGATATTCTAGCAGATTTAATCTAGTGTCTCCATTGATTTCTTCTTCCAATACCAGATTCCCCATCAAGTCCCTTACTTCCGCCATAACGGCAGATGAATTGGATATTGTAAATGAGCTATAAAACGGATTGGGATATATTTTAATACCTCTATCCTGAACGCCAGCTTCTGTTCCCAGTACAAAAATATCCTGACAATCCTTGCCAAAGTAGCTTTTCGGGTCTTGGTGCAAGGCATACCAACGATCGTACTTTTCGCCCAGTGTTGACCAAATCAACTTGCCTTCTTCCACCAAGGGCTTTATTCCATCAATGATATGTGCGATACTGTCTGCCAAATGAGGAATACTGGTGAAGTCACGGAAATTAAGAAGCATGTTCATCGTGTAAAATTCATTGGAATCTGAAGGCAGACTTTGGATGTTATCGGATATCTGCTTGATATTGTCAATGATTTGCTGAGTAGTCATTGTCAACTTGTGCGTTCTCACATCAAGATGGTAGGACACCTCTTGTTTGCAGCCTCCCCCTATATGAGTTATAGTCTGGTCTGGATCATGCGTCAAAAATTCATCCACGCTCTTTCCTCCTTTTGGCTTCCAAACCCCAAAATATGTCAGGTCCGCCGCATGACTTGCAGCGGCAGTCCCCCATACGATATCCGCCTGCCAAAAAAAGTCCTTGAAAGTATATCCCTGTTTGGGTTTGGCATACTGGGTCCAATTTTCTATTACCATTCTATTCCCCACCTTAATATTGGCATATGCCACACCACCCAAAATACGATGTTCCAGGTTAACTCCACAGGAATCTAGCAAATACGCCAAATCGGAATAGTTGTACGGATTACCCATCGGACTAAAATGATTATGTCCATCCACATCAATGTATTCGGAATTATTTGCCCATTCAAGAATGTCATTCGGATTGTTGGCAGCGTCCTGAAAACGCAAAACGCCCTTGATAAAGTTGGACTCCACTTGCATATTATATTTAGCCTTCTTAGCAATGATGGTATCGCATATTTCTTTGACAATGGGAAGAATAGATTCAAAATCAGATTTTGAAGATTCATACTTTAACGGATCGGTGATCTCATTGTGCGTGATAATATTGAAGTATATTGGCTTTTGAGCACTCAAAGCTCCAACCCAAAAAAGCACTAATGACAGAAGTACAGTTTGTTTCATTGTATAACAAATTTTAATATTAAAACAGAATACAAATGTTCTAACTTGTGAGACTTACCAAGATATCAAAAGTTTAATAGCATTTCATCCCAATATTAAAAAAAAGCGCATCGCAATTACTTACGATGCGCTTACCCTAAAATATTATCCTTTTATTACTGCAATAAGACCATTTTCTTGCTCTGAATGCCCCACTTAGTCTTAACCGAATAAATAAACACAGCCGTGTTGGAAGGCAAATCCTTCCGATACACTTTGATAGTTTGGTCACCTGCAGACAGCAAAGAAGTTTTCTCCCATACGATTCTACCTGTCATATCCCGTATCGAAAGCTGAACATTATCTTCTTCCGGTAGATAAACTTTTATCTCTGTCGAGGCATCAAATGGATTGGGAACATTTTGACTTACCTCAAAGGCTTTATCCCTTTGGTTTTCTTTTAGCTCTAATGACCGAATTGAGCCATCAGAATAATAAATCTGGCCTTCATACCCCTCCTTCATCAACTTGGGTAATGTAGCGCCTTCCACTAATGGTATAAATCCAAGTAAGAAATGTCCCTCTTTTATACCATGATTCAACTCACTCCATGATATTCGAACATATCCTTTGTCTCCCCGACGCTGATAGCTTACATTTTCCTTACAGAGCAGGTTCTCTCCTGATGGAATTAAGCCGTCAAAAGACCATTCCTCCGGATTAAAAACAAGTTCAAACTGGACTCCATCTACTTCCTCAAAATTATCTATTCTATAATCAAGACCTTTTAGGTCTTCATCAGCATATTGGTCAACATATAAATCGGTAATATTCGCAGCTCTCGTTTCACCTATTTCATACAATCCCCCCAATGATGAAAAATCAACATCTCCGAGCAGTAGCGCCCGCATATCAATATTGGCAACAGACTGTGAATCTACAAAAGACACTTTTATCTCCTTTGCATTCCAAGGATCGAGTTCGTCTCCCCAATGGTCAGAAACAACAATCCATTGTGGCTTACTCTCAAATGGATGCGTTTTCCCTAAGACAATTTTCCTCAAAGCCAAAATATCTCCTGTGCTAACGCTATTTGAATTATTGATATCCGCTGCGATGTACTGTTCCGGATATTCGAAATCAGTCAAGCCAAGCAAATGCTTTTGAATAACGACCAAATCCCTGGTATTGACCCCTTGCATTCTTGTCACACGTGGATATCGGGCAATCACTTCATAGCTTCCCGGTCGCGAGATGTCCACCATTTCATACCTGCCGGAATCATCTGTAATGGCTACTGGTGTAGGTTCATCTTTCAAGCCCACTTCAATACCTTTCATCCCTTGGTGATTCATCAGATGGACGACACCACTCAAAGGACTCGGAAGGTTTCTACCACACACATTCATCACATCCGTAATGGTTAAAGTCGTACTACACGAATCAATGGTATTATTGGAAGGATCTATCACGTAAATGATAATGGTAAACGATTTGCTCGGCATCCCCATCAATGAATCGCAGTTGTACGTCCGGCAGGAATCGGCCGGGTTATTCTTATTAAGTGTGACTATCAAGGTGGAGTCCGGGGCACAATTATCTCCGTAGCTGAGCCCAAAAGCACTTGCACACACCTCAATGCTGTGATCCACATTCTCTGAATTGCTCAGATCCCGTGTAACAGGGCTGCATGAAATGGTGGGAGGTATCGTATCTATAATACGTATCGAGACGATGGTAGAATCCAGATTACAACACGAATCCTCATAAACAAAGGTCACTAAAGTAACCCCCAACGGATACTCCCCTGAGATATCCAAACTATCTGAATTTTGAAATGGGGCATCATTTGAAATACTCTTGACTCCCGCGCAGTCCCAAATATGAGCCTTCAGCCGGACAAACTTAGAACAGGAATCCGGAGCGGCAGCTATAGTGGTATCCCTTGGAATGCTGTCAAATGTCGGGGGCATAGTATCCCGAATCCGAACCTTATGTGTACAGAAATATATGCCTGTACTCATACTATCATAAGTGCACGAATCAATAATCGTCCACTTTCGTGTGATTTCTTTACAAAACTCTTCCCCACAATGCATTGCTGTAGAATCCACATAACTAAAACCCAATTTAGCACAGCCCAACTTGCTTGAGTCCACACGGGGCATTAGATTTAATAGACTATCTATCCCCACCGTATCACAGATATCCACATCCGAACTATCCGGTGGGCAGATAATATCCGAAGGCTTTAAGGTATCCGGTAAGACTGTAATCACTTGCTTACAACTATCCGTATTGTTAAACGTATCCATAACCACCCAAGTACGTGTAATCATTCCCACTCCACAAGGATCCAATTCATCCAATGTGTCAATCGTTATCACCACAGAATCACAATTATCCATAGCAGAAAACATACCGAATTTATCCAGATTATTCGGGTCGAATTCCGTGCATTTGACGGTGGTATCCGGAGGACAGGACAAGGTGGGCTTGATTGTATCCAGTACCGTCACACAAGTCGTATCCATACTTTGCTTGTTACAACCGTCCGTAGCGGTAAATACCACACAAGTGGTTCCTATGTCATACATACCGCTTGCATTGGCACCTCCTGCATTATGGTCATTGGTGATGGTCACACCGGAACTACAATCCGTAGTGGTAGCCGGATCCAATGTCACATTGGCTCCGCACAAACCGGATGACGCATATACCGTTACGTCCGGAGGCACGGTGAGCTTTGGTGGCTTATAGTTTAATATGGTGATCATTTGAACCGAGTCCTGCACCGGCCTGGTATTGCTACAAGAGTCCGTAACATGCCAGGTTCGTTTCAAAGTCAAACAAACATCATTGGGGTCAGAGATATTATTATCTGACCAGGTCACCTTAATGGTATTACACCGGTTCATGACTATCTGCACCATACTCCCTATAGTAGATGGAAGGGAGTCCGGAGGACAATCAGAGATAACGGTATCCTTGGGCCATATGACATTATTATTATCTACAGTATCAATTACAATTGTAATAGTTTGCATACAGGTATCCGCATTTCCGGCTTCATCCATAGTAGTCCACCTTCTCATCACTGTCCCTGCATTGCATTTGGATAAATTCACAATTGTGTCCACTTGAATGCTGACGGAATCAGAGCAATTGTCCGTAAATGTCGCTGTCCCGTAATTTACCAAACTGTCAAGTGTAAAATCAATTGCACAATACAATGTGGTGTCCGGAGGACAAATCAATATTGGGGTAACGGTATCATTGACCGTCACTGTTATCATATAGGTAGATATCTTATTGCAATTGTCTACAGCGGTAAATGTAACCTTTGTTGTCCCTATCGGGTATTCACCGGAAGCATCTGCCCCGCCACTGTTGAAATCATTAGTGATAGAGACATTCGTGCTACAATCCGTCGCGTGAACCGGTGGAAGAGAAACGGTATCTGTACAACCTTTAGCGACCACCACAGTATCATTGGGGCCGGATAAGAACGGCGGGCGGTAGTTTAATAATGTTATCATTTGAACAGAATCCAAATGTGTATGCACCATACTACAAGTATCCCACACTTCCCAAGTCCGCAATATATCCAAACAAGCATCATTGGTATCCGAAACAACACTATCTCTAAATGTTACCACTATGCTTTGGCAACTATCACCGATCACTACCACCATACTACCGATGGTCGAAGGTAGAGAATCCGCAGGGCAGCTGTCAATGGTCGTATCTGCCGGCCACCTCACATCCGCCGTGTCAAAAACATAAGGATTAATCACGGTGATATACTGAATGGCAGTATCGCAATTATTACCCGCATCGCAAACCACAAAGGTGCGCTTTATCTTACCGGATTTGCAACTGGTCACGCCATTTGAATCAATTACAGAAACCATCAGCTGACTAGGGCAGTTATCTGTATATTTTATTCCTCCAGTCACTGCTGTATCCAGATAATTCTGTGTGCAGCTTATCGTTGTATCGTTGGGTGAGGAAGTAATCATCGGAGGGAAAGTGTCAATAACCGCCACATTGATCATACAAAAATTAGAATTTCCCGCTTGATCGATGGCTTTAATAACCACCATCACATCATTGCCCACATCTGCACAACAAAAACCCAGGGAATCTGTAAAAACAGTGTCCTGAGGACGCCCGCAGTTGGTCGCCATACGACGCACTAATACCGTATCAATACCACAGTTGTCAAAAGCATTAGACAACATCAAAAAATGGTCAACACTCACAATAACAATACTGTCACTCCCCAATCCAATCGTATCCGAAGGAGTACAAGCCAACACCGGAGCATCATCGTCCCTTACATGCAGTACGGACGTACACGTATCCATGTTGCTACAATCATCCGTCACAAAGTATTGCAAAGTATAAAAACCGGTATCCAGGGTGATCGTATCGCCAGGATCATGCATGATTCCATCCAAACGGATTTGTTGGGTAATGGAATCAACAGGAGAGCAAGCATCCATTACTGCGATCTCTACGAATGTATATAAAACCGAGCAATCAAATGGGTCTGTCCCCACTGTAATAGTATCCGGGCAAACGAAAGTAGGAGGCACAGTATCTCTGACAGAAATCAACTGGGTATGGGTCCGGTATGAAATGGTACGGCATAAGTCATATATTGTCCATCTGCGGTGAATGTCATATCCACCGGCACATATTTGCGTTGTATCATCCTTTGAAGAAACAGCAATATCACAAAGCCTTGGAATCTCAATTCCCATAATCGTAGGAAAACCGGCAGAATCCGGATTTGCAATAGCGCAATACATTAACGTGTCCGGAGGAAATACTGCATCGAATATGGACGGTTTAGAGAAGTAAACCCTGCTCCTGCAAGTATCTGAAAAACCGTATCTATCCGTCGCCAACCATATGATATCCGAATATCCTGAGAATTGTGTACTTCCGCAACTATAGTTGGTGTAAGTGTATGAAAAAGTAAGCTTGACATTTGGGTCACAATTATCCGTAACATGCCCATATACCGAATAGTCCACCGAATCCGGATCGACCGTGCAAAACAACGTGTCATTAACGCAAGTAATCACCGGAGGCAATTTATCTTCGACATAAACCGTGGACCAGCAAGAATTTCCGCTTACAGTATCCAAGACCATTACGCTAACCGGATGTCCTATATCACTACAGAAAAGCGTATCCTGTCTTCCTTTCTCCATAATATTTACCTTAAACACCCCTAAGTCCGGATAATGCCCCGATAGTAAATTCACAGGTTTTATGACAAAGAAACCCGTACTGTCCAAAGAGATTTGAACATGCGCAATGCAATCTACTGCGCCTAGCTCTTCATTCAATAGGCCATCATTTGCAAGCACCCGGTTGCTTTGAAGCATAAAAATTGAAAGGAACGTGAAGAGCCAAAGGCTCTTCATCGTTCTCCTCTCAGACGTTTTTGGGATGTCTTTCTTTAAATATATACTATTCATCATGTTATATCATTTTTTAGCGAGCATGCTTTCATCCAATACCGTCGTGTTTACTCTGTCTTAACCAACTTAATGGTCCTTGTTTGTTCGTCCGTCCGAATGGTGCAAAAATATACTCCGGCTCTCCAATCCTTGGATTGCGCTATTCTAAATGTATGCTCTCCCAAATCCTCTAATCCTGCAGAACTGTACATTTGTCTACCAAACTGATCTGTGATAAGCACTGAGACTTCACTTCCTCTCATAAGAAAATACGCTATCTCAACCTCGTTATGAAATGGGTTTGGATGGACCTCAACATCTAACAATTGCTCTTTAGTATCTCCTTTAATAATTTCAGAATCCATGTATATGAAATCCATTGCTACAGATTCCTCCAAGTCATTCTGAATAATTTCACCCTTAGAGTGTCTCCAGTCTACTTTGCTCAAACTAATTTCCTTGGTACCGTCGTACAACCGCAAAAACAAAAGGTTTTGGTCCTTGAAAATATATATACCCTCCGGATCCGACCATACCACCCTCAAGATATGCGTTGCTGGATCCAAGTAGTAATTTGAATGGGAGAATCCTCGCAGATTAGTTCCATCCAATACGACTCGATTGACTCCTTCGGGAAGAAGTATTTCACAATACAATCCAGCTAAATCCACTTCATCATTAATACTTAACCCATATGGCATCCCTTCTCCGGAAGAAGTGATTCTACCTTTTATTACGTGCACCTCCCGTGTTCCGGAAGACTTCAACTTGACCGGTTGAACCACATCGCCCAACTTGGTACCTTTAAAATCAATCCGCATACCCGAATCAAAATTATTGATGGTGTAACTTGATTCCATACCTGAAACGAAAGGATTTCTAGGGTCCCCAAATCTATGGTCGGCGAGGACAAATCTCCACGAAAGACCATGCGGCAATGTCTGAGATCTACGAAGAATTAGATTCCGTAGTAATAATATATCCCTTGTAGAGATGTTATTAGACATATCGACATCTGCAGCTATGTATTGCCAAGGAGAATCAAAATCGATTTTCCCCAACAGATACTTTTTAATGGCCACCAAATCCTTCGTATTGACGCCTTTTAGTACATCATCGGTTTTGATCGGATAAACGGTTATTTTCTTGGCATCTTTAATATTCTGTAATTCATAAGCCCCGTTAGGCTTACTCAAAGCATCATACTCTTTCTTACCATCCTTGGCCACCAACTTGATAAATGGAGATCCTTTTCCGTATGCGTCCATGACAAGTCCAAAAATATTGTTCTTTAGATTGCCGGGACATAATCCCGCATTATCTTGCACAAAAACAAATGTTTTTACATAATCCTGGTTTCCGCATTCATCCGTCACCCATAATTCGACATTCTTAACAGAACTATTAATAATGCTATCACAATTATAAATTCGGACACTATCATTGACATCAGAGCTAAAAGAAAACTTAAGTTCACTTTGAAGGGTACAGTTATCATAACTACCATTATCCAGTTGCCTTGCGAATACCATAGCCATTACCCCATTCTGCATTTGATTGAGTGCCACTACTATTCCGGCATTTCCGATTGGAGAAGGCTTCTTCTTGTCCTTAACGGTTAGAACAATGGTAGAATCCCCTATATTGCCACATTTATCAAACGCCTTGAAGGTAATGCGATGTACTCCATTCGGATAGTAACCACTGGCATCATTGCCTATCTTAACCGAATCAATTGTTCCATCTGAATACAAATCAACATCTATTTCAAAATGCTTGATAAAGGTACTATCGCAATCATAGGCAATAGCAGTGTCTAAGTTGACAAACAGGGAGGAACAATCAGAAGTGAAGTTAAATATAGTAGTATCTTTCACTCCTGTGACAATAGGAGGTATAGTATCTAAGACCTTGACAATCTGCTCATGGGTCCAGCAACCGTTATCCGTACGACACCCTAATTTGGGGTCGTACTGGCACCAATCCACCACCTTCCAAATACGTATTATCTTGTAACATGCTGATCTCTTACCAAAATAATATGTTTGATCCTGATAATCAACCCCCACGAGATCACATTCATCTTCAATAATGGTGGGCCTTCCTGAAATGGCAGTATCTATGTTATCGTAACAACCATATATTGCTGTGTCTTTGGGCCAAATTAGTTGATTTGGATCGTTACCATCAAATGGATGATTGTTGACAACTGTGATGGTTTGTATACAGCTATCTTTTAAGCCACCGATATCCGTAGCAATAAACTTTCTTAAAATAGTACCTACGTTACATATATTCAATTGTGTGTCGACAACAACATCAACAACGACAGAATCACAATTATCTGTCACGACCGGATCCCCATACAAACTATAATCACTAAACATTGCACCGCATTCTATCGTAGTATCCGGGGGGCACACGATGACCGGAGGCAATTTATCTACTGCCTCCAGACCAGACATACAATCATTGAAATGTCCCGTTCCTACAGTGTCATCCACCGGACCGGAACCCGGATCGACATTGTAAACACGAAATATAACATTGATAGTGTCCCCAACGTCTTCACAACACAACTGCACGTAGTCATCAAACTTATAGTTAGGATTCCCGGGATTAAAACAGTCATAGCCATTAGGAGCTGTCATCCGCTTTACTTTAAACCATAAGGCACCAGGTGGGACATTACAATCCACACTTCCATTGTCCAAGATGGACGCCGGAACTAATGCGACCCCGTTGTTGTCCAATGAAAAATTAAGAAATGTCTTACACTTCGCTTCAGGAGCGCATTGACTATGCATCTTTGATGGCAACAAAACGAGTGGAACTATCAATAAGACATAAGCATATAACAGTTCCTTTACAGATCTGAACATAATATCTGTTTTTACAAAGTTTAATAATTGAACTGTTGGGTGGGTAATTCAAATGCAAAGGTAATACAATAGATTACATATTACATAATTTTTTAATATGATTTTAGAAAAAAATTGCTCCAACTGAAGATAGCCAACTTCTACGGAGCAATCTAAATGAAAAAAGCCCCCCCCCAATTAGATTGGAGAGAGGCCATCCCAAAAACCGATTTTACTTTATCTCACGAAACGAAGAGCAAATAAAATCGCTTCTCTATTGAGACATGGATAAGTGGAAGATTAGTCCACTAATACCATGCGCTTTGTCGCTGTGAAATCAGCTGCATCCAACTGGTAGTACATGACTCCCGTTGCATTCAACTCATCTCTTCTTACTGTTACAGTGTTTACACCTTCCTGTCCTGCTACTTCGATTACTTTCAACACTTTTCCGTCTACATTGTAGATGCTCAATGTAGCATCCATTGCAGTCGGTAGTGTGAAGCTAATCTCTGTCGCATTCTTGAATGGGTTTGGAGTGTTTTGACCAAGGGCAAACTCAGCTGCATTTGCACCTGCAAATCGCATACTTACTTTACCAGTTGCCAAGTCACTATTGTAAACCTCTGCACTTGTTACAT
>JALWRC010000010.1 GCA_027080725.1 Saprospiraceae bacterium | reverse complement strand
ATATTATATTTAACAAATAATACCTTAGCCACATCATTTTGCACAAAATCGCCCAAAAGCCCTGTCACATAAGGCTTCCGGGCTATTTTTAGGCTATTTTAGACAGGAAGTTCCGTTTTATGTGCCAGTAGAATGTCTTTTTTTGCCTGTGGGTCCTTGATTCTGTCGGTAGCTTGCTCCAACGGGCCGGTAATGAGGGTGAGAGGAGTACGAAGTTCATGTGACAGATTGGTAAAAAAGTTGGATTTTAGTTGGTCGAGATGACGAAGATTGTCCGCGTTTGTTTTTTCTAGTTGCAAAGCGAGCTCGGCTTCTCTTTTCTTTCTTTTTTGCATTTGAAAAAACCATGTGAACAATAAAGAAGTCAGGAGAAAGGCGGCGGTCCCTCCATATATGAGTTGATTTCTTTGGTTGGATTGTCTGACGATCTGAAGCTGCTGTTCGGCGATGTGTTTTTCTTTCTCTGTAAGATTAAACTTAGAGTCAAAATTGGTGGTGTATTCTGCCAGCTTATCGGAGAAGATGGAGTCTTTTAAGTTAGAGTACTTTTTGAGATGTAATAACGCGGCATTCCACTTCCCTCCTTTTTCATACAGTTTGCTGAGATAATTATGCCCATTCCTCAAGGCCTCCATATTATGACTTTCCTCTGCTACCACAATGCTTTTAACCAGGTAATGCTCAGCAGAGTCCGATAGACCAAGGTGTCTAAAGTTATCTCCGAGACTAGAAAGTATTTTGGCCTTGTGATGGGAATCTTCCATTATGTTAGAATAATGCAGCGCTTGTCTTTGGTGCTCTACAGCGTTATGATACTGATGAAGCTCGTGCGAATAGTGGGCACCGAGATTGTTGTATATATACTCTAAATTGTTGTAGTCTTTTTTGACTAGAGCGATATCAAGTGCTTTCTTTAAATAGGTGATATTAAATGATGTATTGTAAAGATTATTGTATAGTGCAGCCAGCAGAAATGAATCTTTCTCTTCAAGCGCAATGGGCAACGCGAGCAAATAATACTTATTTGCGCTGGCTGTATCATACAAGTCCCAATAAACGGTGCCTATATTCGAATAAGCGTAGTCAAGACCCAGTTTCAAATGATTATCCTCAATGGTTTTAGCAGAAAGTCGATAAAAGGATAAGGCTTTATAGAGGTCATTATTGGTACGGGAAATAACACCACTTAAATTGTAAATATCTGCTAATTGTTGAGGGCGATGCAGCTCTTTGGCCACCACTAAAGCATTTGATATATTTAGTAGAGCCAGTGAATCATCCCCTAGTAGGAATTGGCATACGGCAGTCATATAATTGCTCTTCACTAGCCCGGTTTGCCAACTTAGGCGCTTGGAAATCTCGCGAGCTCTCAATGCGTATGGGAGCGCTTCTTTGGGTGAGGTACGCCGAATCTCTCCGGTAAGATTAATTAAATTTTTTATTAGAAAGGTATCTTCTTTGGCATCCTTAATCTGCACTTTAAGGCTGTCGATCTTTCTGTTCTGTGCAAAGGACGCGAAAAATAGTAAGCACAGAAGCCCGGTCAATATTTCAGGGCGGAGAGTCGTTTGTAAAATTAAAAACTGCTTGGTACGAATCATCTTAATTGTTGTAGGAAAGCGTTGCTAAGACTATTCTGATTACTAATCGGGAGGCGCACTACCATACGCAAATGTAATAAAAAATAGCAGTATTGTGCTTAGTTTGCAATAAATTTACGTATCTTTATCCCTGATAGTTAATGGGATAGAATACCATTAGCAGCGTATTCTCCCAGTTACTCACCCGGAACGTCCGATTACTCATTTGTATTCTGTCAAATGGCAAGTTGCCTTTACTTTTGCTTTTTGTGCACGCTTTTGTTTTGTTTGGAGTTTCTGACTTTTCAAGTAGATGTTTACTCTGGACCTACGATGTGCAACCGATTTGAGACTGTGGGGTATGACATTTAGATTAAAATTGAATAGTATGAAAAGTATCTTGATTTTATGCGTCTTTTTATGGCCGGTTATTTTAGTTGGACAGCTACAAGTTGACCGAAGTGTTTTCAGCGCTTTGGGGGATTCCGGGTCCGGAGCGATGTCCGTCAATTCCACTATTGGAGAGAGTAATATCGGGCTCGGAAACGGTGGTACAGTAAAGGTAACCGTGGGGTTTCAACAGGTGTTTGACTTTGTACTCGCCAGTAATGAGGTGAAGGAGACGCCCTTTTCGTATTTTCCCAATCCTGCCCACCATTTTCTGCAAATTAAATGGGAAGAAGGGATTAACGAGGTGCAATTATTGAATTTGGAAGGAGTAGTTGTCCAATCATTCTCCGGGATGAAGGAGGGCAGCCGGCAGATTCGGTTGAATCATCTCCCTGCCGGGTACTATTTCATACAAGTCCAATCTCCTACCGGAAAGCTCAAGAAAGGCAAGCTCATCGTGTATTAGTCAAAATATGACATGACGGAAAGGGTTGCTTTACTCGAAAATTAATCATACACTCAATAAAATACTTAATTATGAAGATTCTATACACTTTTCTAATACTGTTTGCGGCAGGTGTTCTATCTGCGCAAACCCCTTCCGGAATTCATTACCAAGCGGCTTTAAGGGATGCCAGAGGGGCGGTTTTGGCCAATGAAGACGTCACTATTAAAGTGACTGTTCGCACGACCAGCGGTCCTGCATATAAAGAGACCATCACAACGCGCACCAACGACTTTGGAATTATCAACGTCGTGATCGGGGAGCATGGCATGCCCAATGAGTTGAAAAACAAGGACTGGGCTTCCGGCAATGGCGAAATTGAACTGTCCATCGAATCGAGTAAAGGGACTGTCAATCTTGGTACCAAGAGCTTTCAGAGTGTACCTTATTCGTTTTATTCGGACAAAGCGGGTAGCGTAATAAACGATAAAGTCAATGATGCAGATGCAGACCCCAATAACGAAATCCAAATGCTGAGTTACAATAGTGCTACGCGCGAATTGACCCTATCCAAAGGCAATAGCGTCGTACTTCCCGCCTCTTCGGGAGGTGACGACTGGGGGAATCAGAAGGTCGTATCCGGTGCCACCCTCTCTGGAGATGGAACAGCGGGCAACCCACTCGAAGTAGTAGGTGATTTGACAGATGACCAACAGCTGAATGTCACAGGAAGTAATTTGAGTATTACTGGAGGGAATACGATTGCCTTACCGGATGCTGACCCCGCCAATGAACTGCAAAATCTGAGTTTTGCACCTGCCACCAATATGCTGAGTATATCCGATGGAAATACGGTGGATTTGACTTCTCTGAAGGGCTCGGGATCGAACCTGTGGCAGCAAACCCCAATAGGAATTTATGCTCTTAAGGATGTTTATGTGAACCATACCGATAGCGTCCCGGCACTGCATTTATCCCCCACCGCAATAGATTTCCACGTACCCTTTCCCGATAAGACCTCCGTTTGGTCCCCGGAGGGGTTATGGTTTGAGCACGGGCATAAAATGGCATATTACAATGTGGATTCAATCGCTTTCAAGGGATTTGGGTTTCGTTCCAAGATGAATAAGAGTGAAGTGGTGGTGGAAGGAGCAGGTATTGACACCTACACTAGAAATACCCAGGATTCTATAGGGTTCCGTTCACAAATCAGTGGATTTAATAATGGGGAGACCGTCCAGGACCCTTTTGGGTTTAAGGCCAATGGCCTAACAGGAGAAGGAGAGTTAACTTCAGAAAAGTTGCATTTTAAATCCGGTATGAAATACGTCAATTTGGATAAATCGTCTTTAGCTTTTGGAGAAAATGGATTAGGAGTATATTCGAGATTGTATGGCAATGGGTACGGCTTACTGACTTTAGCCAATGGTGGGAATTGGACGGCTGTTAGTGCCAAGGCTAGCAGTGGAGCTGGTGAACTCCTCCTCAATGATTTGTCCGGCCGTCGCAATATATATTTGGGATTCCGTAGTTCTACCCGCAAGTCGGATGGAATGATGTTGCTTTATCACAATCAAAAGGCAACCGTTTACCTGACACCTTCCGATGCAGGTGGCGGTTTTGTTGGAGCATATGGCCCAAATGGGCATGCAAACGTAGTCCTACGAGAGTATCATCAGGGCACGTCGTCCGGGGTACTGGTTCATCCCAATAATGGCTCATTATTGGTCTGTGATGTAAACGGAACCCCCCAAGGAGGAATCTATGTCAATAGCACAGGAAAAGGTGTCATTTGGGGAGATATCAAGAGCTTTTCGGTCCCTCATCCCAACAAAAAAGGGGTGGATATTTGGTATGCATCCTTGGAAGGGCCGGAGGTGGCGGCCTATGATCGCGGAACAGCCAAATTGGTCAACGGTGAGGCGACCATCCCGTTTTCCGAGCATTATAAAGCGATATCCAACACGGAGACCATGACCGTTCTATTGACTCCCCACAGCATAGACACTTACGGTTTGGCGGTAGTGAAGAAGACCAAAGATGGATTTGTTGTGAAGGAATTAAAGGGGGCGAAGGGGAATTTCTCCTTTGATTGGGAGGTAAAATGCAAAAGAAAGGGAAGAGAGCACTTTGAGGTAGAGCGACCGAGATCGGAAAGAAGCTTTGGAATTCCGGAAGAAAAATAAAAAGCTCATCCAAAATCTTTCATTTCTTAAAATTTGACAGTTTTCTGGCAAACACTAATTAAGTTCTTGATAAAGGTCCCTGATATCCACAACTATTTTGTCAGGAATAATGTCTAATAACTGCTTTGATAGTTAGTTTTTTCGGTATGAAATGGTACCATTTCATACCGAACAATGCGCCATCCTAATGGTTTTTATCGCATAAGTCTTTTATGCAGTAAACACATTACATTGAAAAAGAACAAAAAGGGATGTCTGATAGTATTGGATGGATGGGGCTTTGGACCAATCCCCGAACGGTCTGCCATTCATCAAGCCAAAACTCCGGTTTTTAGAGATTTGTGGTTGAAGAACCCACATTGTACCTTGACGACACATGGCGAAAGCGTCGGATTACCGGAAGGACAGATGGGCAATTCTGAAGTCGGACATATGCACATCGGTGCAGGACGGGTCATCTATCAGGATCTCGTCAAAATCAATAAGGCTATAGAGGAGCATACACTGGACAATAATCCTGTCATCCGCGACATCGAAGACTACGCCCAATCCAATCACAAGCCCATTCACCTTTTGGGGCTGGTGTCCAATGGTGGGGTGCACAGTCATATCAATCACCTATTGGGGCTCATCGATATTCTGGATGCGGCCGGGGTCCCTCAAATCTATATTCATGCCTTTCTCGACGGAAGAGACACCGATCCCAATAGTGGAATAGGGTTTATTCGTCAACTGCAAGAACATATCAAGGGGCGACCAAATATCCAAATAGCAACCCTCTCCGGAAGGTATTATGCGATGGATAGAGATAAGAGATGGGAGCGTATAAAGAAGGCCTATGATGCGATAGCACATGGCAAGGGTATCCTCGCCCGGGATCCGGTAGAAGCTATCGAAGAGCGATATAAGCAAGATGAAACAGATGAATTTATCCATCCCATCGTATTGACAGATGCCTCCGGACATCCTGTCGGCCCGATTAAACCCGGGGATGCGGCGATTTTCTTCAATTTCAGAACCGATCGGCCGAGGGAGTTGACCTATGTGCTTACCCAACAGGATATGCCGGAGTATGACATGAAAAAGCTGGATATCAAGATGGCCACTTTTGCCAATTATGATGAGACCTTTCGAGATATAAAAGTCGTTTTTCCGAAGGAGAATTTGTCAGACACCTTAGGGGAGGTCGTTTCTCGAGATGGAAAGACTCAATTGCGTATAGCGGAGACGGAGAAGTATCCCCATGTTACATTCTTCTTCTCAGGGGGAAGGGAAGAGGTCTTTCCCGGAGAGCAACGGATTATGGTTCCCTCCCCTAAAGTAGCCACTTATGACCTCCAACCGGAGATGAGCGCTTTTGAAGTAAGGGATAATGTTCTCAGCGAACTGGAGACGACGGCTCCCGACTTTATCATGCTCAACTTTGCCAATACTGACATGGTCGGCCATACCGGCAATTTCGAAGCGGCGATTAAAGCGGCGGAAGCGGTGGACAAGTGTTTGGGGAGTATCGTTCCCAAAGCGTTGGAGAAAGGATATTTTGTCATTATTACTGCAGACCATGGCAATGCAGATTATATGATCAATGACGATGGCTCTCCTCATACCGCACATACGCTGAATCCCGTCCCATGTATCCTTGTGGCTCGCCATGGACGCTGTATTACTCCGGAAGGAGGATTCTTGACAGACCTCGCTCCTACCATACTGCATCTGATGGATCTACCTATCCCAAAAGCGATGACCGGAAAGGTAATTTTTGAAATACCTGAGTCTTCGGCCACATAGAGGTTCATCATACAGAGACTTCGGTTGGTGTATTGTAAACCAAGGTGCTCAAACCGGAGTTATAAAGGGTGGTAGTTTTCCTGATTGCTCAAAACAGCTTAAGAGAAAAGAAAAAAACTGTACATAACTGTTCTGCCTTAATTGGAATAACAAAGTAATAAAATGAAAAGAAAATATATTATTCTATTGGTGGTGGCATTATTCCTATTGATCGCATATTTTGCTACGAGGTCCTTTCTCGATACCTCCCAAAATGTCAACTCTTGGACCTTTTATACTTTAGACGGAACTCCCGTGTCGGTAGAGGATTACAAAGGTAAAAACATCGTACTCAACCTTTGGGCGACCTGGTGCAAGCCCTGTCTCAAAGAGCTCCCTATCCTCGACAAAGCCCGGCAGAAATTGGGCGACGACTTTGTATTCCTCGCCGCTTCGGATGACAATCCGGATAAGGTCCGTATCTTCTCAGAGACCAACGACTATGGATTTGAATATCTCACTTCGGTAAAGTTTTCATTGAAAGGGGTGGTATTTATCCCTCAGACATTTGTGCTTGACCAATCCGGCAAGCTCAGAAAGCATCAAATGGGTACTATCAAATACGGCGCGGATAAATTAGTAGACTCCTTGAAAATTTGGACCGGACAGAGATAAGTAATCTAAAATAGTTTTCATATTCGGCCGGTAGTAGGATGAATTGATACTTTTCCGGGGAGTCCTAATGATTTCTGGGACGATGCTCCAATTGATTTAGTCCGGCGGTGGCCTTGGCGTGTAGGGAAGTCTTGTATTGGTCCGGTTCTAGCGCTAAGGCTTGCTCAAAATACTGCCTTGCCAGGGTGTAATTACCCATCTTTTGGTAGATATACCCCAAGTGGACGGATGCATTGCACAACCTGTAGTCTTCGGGATATTTATGGATCCCCAGTACCTTCCGGTACGATTGGATAGCATGAAAGATATCTTCTTTTTTCTCAAAGATTCTTCCCTTTTGATATTGCATTACCATCCGGGAGTAAGGATGAGCGGATAACCTTCTTTGCGCCGAAATAAGGATATTCATAGCCATTTGATAATATCCTCCATCAAACAACAGCCTCGCTTTGAGCAGATCCCTATCCGGTTGGGTCCCTTTCCGGGCCTCTTCCAATGCGGCCTTATCCGCATCCGTGTCCGCCACTCCCTTTTGCTCACATAAATGCATGATTTGGGAGTATCTCTTGCCCCCGTGAAAGAGGAGGTCACACCAGGCGAGTTTTTGATAGGCCTCCTTGATATAATGCCTCCCTTTAAAATCGGTTATGAAATGGTGGATATATTGTTCTGCCCTTGGGTCCAGCGACTGCAAATAAGCCAACCCTTTCATATATTCCAGGTACAAAAAGGGTAATTGCGACGGGTTGTTCATCTTGGTAGTACTTAATATGTTTAAGGCCGTCCCTGCATTGTTTTGCTTTAGTGCCAAATGCGCTTTGATAAAACGTATAAGGATACTGGGGCCGGATTTTAAATTGGCAGTACTTACCAGGTCATATGCCGCTTGAGGGTCGTTTTTAAAATTGACAAATATAAAGGACAGCATTCCTATCGCCTCCGGAATGAAGACCTTGGCTTCCCCTGTAGCATGGAGGACACTCTTAACCTGACGAACACCTTCCTCGATGTCTCCTTCAATACCTATCCAACTCACCCACCAGCGCAATTCACTTGGCATCGCACCGAGTATCGCCTGAATAAATCCATAGGTCATTCTGTTGGGAAGAAAATCCGGATAAGCACTCTTGTTTTTGTCGATGAGATAATACGCATTGGATATCTCCTTGAATGCCCTTAAGCGATGACCGAACTTTAGCATGACCAGCGCCCATTGCAACCGGATGTGCGCCTCTGTAAACCGATAGTAAGGTGATGTCTTGGAGGTGAGCCGGATCCTGCGGATGCGTTCGTCTTTATGTGCAAACAATCGATCGTAATCCGCTTCCCTTTCTCCAATAAACAGAGTCAAAAAATCTATATAATTCTCCAATAGATACTCCATAGGATTGTCCGGTGATATCCTTTTTATGGAATTGAGCTGCACTCTAGCTTCCTCAAATCTCAAATCCAATATTTGCTCATACACCCGGGTCATTTCCGGAAGTAATCCGACATCTTTCGACCGGCCTTGTTTCACTCCTAAAAGAATGACCATCAGCCCTATAATTAATCCCCTTACAATTCTTGTCCTAATCATACCAGTAAAGCTCGATGGAAGGGTAGGGTACACGAAAGTCCAAAATCAACTTCTATTCGGTAGAGGACATTTCCGTCATCTTGGGAATGTACCAAGGTAGCACTTATTAGGAGGAAGAATAAGAAGATACGCTCGATGGATGCATTCATGACTATTAATGTTTCATACCTTTAGACATCAAAAAAAGTACCATTTCAAAACAATTGAATCATTTTTGCTTATAAAGATTTGCTTTGTCAGGGGCCTCCAAATGAAATAAGCAACCAACACTAAAACGGTTCCAACCGAATCTCCTTAATCACGGTTCTATCCCCTCTTCTTTTGGCGAAGATAAACAAACGATAGGTCCCCTTTTGACTTTTCACTTCTCCAATAATATACTTGGCCGATTTGTTGTCAGATGAGCCTTTGTGCAGGGCGGTGACTGAGGTGGGGTGGAGCTCATTCATGATAGACTCAAATTTTGTGGCGGCCTTTGATTTGGGCAAAAAGAATACATCATCCCCAAAGCAGATTTCTACCTTCGGGGCAAAGTGCCGGGTAACCTTTTGGTAATTCCCTGAATGGAGTGCGCGGAGTAATTTGCTGCCATCTTGAGCAGAAACGGTGCCTACAAATAACAGGGAAAATAATATAAACCATAAGCTTTTCATCTGTTTGCTTTTTAATGTCTTTTAATGGTCAGATGGAACCTTGGATGATTAAAACAATCATTACCTCGTGCGTTTAATAATTGTTTGAATCATGTCGGTATCATCGCAATTTATTCTGTCATTAAAAATTTTGAAACATAAAGATGCAAATAAATTTATGCTCCGTTTGTATGCAGTAACACAATAATATGCCCAACTCGTTCCTCCCACGGTACATTTAACAATTCTTTAGGAGTTATCCGACGCAGTATTTGGTGAGAGGAACTGGGAGAATAGTGCTCTCAGCCTCCTATTAGCTGAATAAAACTATTTTTTATTAAGTACGGCAAACTGCCGTACATTTAGCTCAAAACTCTCGACCGGTGGAATCTTCTCTTCTAAAAACGTCGTGTCTCCTGATTTTCTTATGGGCATCGAAGGTCCTGCAGAGATTTCAAATTCCAGAAAGCTCCCTCTACGCTGGACTCTAACGGTCAACAGACTCCCGGAAACTTCAAATTGCTGAATAAAAACACCTCCATGTACATAACCGTCCAGTAAGATCGTGTTCTTTTCATCAATGAGATAATGCCCGGGAATGCTGTCATCGGTGATTAATTCGTAATCTTTGACAACACTATCCCGGTCTACATAATACACAATCTTCCATGCATCTCGCCCTTCAGAGACCGGATGAATATCCAACATCATGGGAAGGGTCCTGACGACCTCCTCTCCTTTAAAAATCTGAAGGGCCCCTTCCCACTGCCCATAATAGTCCTTAGGGAATTGATGGACAATTTCTCTATCCTGTGCAAGTATTGCAGAAGGATAGAGTATGCCCAATAGCACAATGACTGTAAAAAGACTACGGCAGATTATTGGAATAGTTTTAATCCCTTCTTTTTTTCTTATGGTTTCTCTGATTGCGATGCTTGTTTCGATGGTTATTCCCCTTGGACCTTCCGGAGTGCCGGGAATTTCTGTTGTAAGACTTTCCCGGAGGGCGGTATCCCTTTTTTAGGATATCGGGTGATGGTCCTTCGCCCAATTCCGGCGGCAGCGGGGACTTCGGCACCTCCCTTTCGATGAGGGTTTCTATTTTTTGAAACTTGTATCCGTCCTCTTCATTGATGAAGGTGAGTGCCACTCCTGTAGTAGAAGCGCGGGCAGTTCGGCCGATGCGATGTACATAATCTGCGGCATCTCCCGGAACGTCGTAGTTGACCACTAAGTTGATGTCTTTGATGTCAATTCCCCGGCTCAGTACATCGGTGGCAACAATGATGCGAACGCGCTTTGCACGAAACTTACGCAACACCTCCTCCCGGGCTTTCTGGTCAAAGTCGGAAGAGATGCCTTCTACTTCGTAACCCTTTTGCTTCAAGGTACGGACGATTTCGCTGACCTTGCGCTTGGTAGAGGCAAAAATAAGAATGCTCTTATAATTGTCCTTGTCTCTAATCAAAGAGTCCAGCAATCGCACCTTCTGATGATCATGTACCAAATAGGCCGCTTGCAATACACCCTCTGCCGGTTTGGCAATCGAAAGACTAATCATCTCGGGTTGGGTTAATATCTTATTGGCCAATTGTTTGATCTTAGGTGCCATAGTGGCAGAAAACATCAATGTCTGACGCTTCTTGGGTAGATGCCCGATGATCTTCATGATGTCATCAAAAAAACCGATGTCCAACATTCGGTCCGCCTCATCCAAAATCAGGTGATCGATTTTGTCAAATTTGACATACCCCATATTCAAATGTGAAATGAGCTTACCGGGTGTAGCTACGATGATGTCCGCGCCCTTCGAGAGAGCTGTTTTCTGTTGTCCCCAGTTGTCTCCTTTCCCCCCTCCGTAGATGGCGATAGAACTTACCGATGTAAAATAGGCGAACCCTTGAATCTGCTGGTCGATTTGTACTGCCAATTCCCTCGTAGGCACCAAAATCAAGGTCTTGGTATATTGCCCTTTCTCCTGCATCATCCTATTGAGTACGGGTAAAATAAAGGCCGCTGTCTTACCGGTGCCGGTCTGTGCGCAACCCAACACATCTCTGCCTTCCATAATCATAGGGATGGCTTGGGTTTGTACGGGGGTAGGGTTTTTGTACCCCATATAGAAGATAGCCTCCAACACTTCATCACTAAAGCCAAAGCCGGAAAAATCCATCAACTCCTCTGTTTTGGAATTCGTTTCACTCATGTGCTTAAGAGTTGCTTGACCAATTTGGCAACCATAGCACCATCAGCTTGACCGGCGAAAGTGCTCGTGGCCACGCCCATCACCCGACCCATGTCCCTCATCGAAGTGGCACCTGAGGTCGCGATAATTCCTTTCAAGCGCTCCAAAACCTCTTCTTCCGACAATTGCTCGGGTAAGTAGGCTTCCAAGACTTGTATCTCTTCGCGTTCTACTGCTGCCAAATCATCTCGTCCCTGTTGCTCATAAATCTTGAGCGAATCCTTCCGCTGCTTGAGTAGTTTATTTATAATCTTTAGCCCCATGGCCTCATCGACTTCCTTGCCCGAACCATCCGTTTGAGCGAGAAGAATCGCCGACTTGATCGCCCGAACCGTCCGGAGGCGCGCCTGATCCTTTGCCTTCATGGCCTCTTTGAGATCCGTATTTATTCGTTGAATAAAATCCATATTCTATTATTTGTATTTGTTACCTTAGTCTAACAAGTTGCCTTTCCTTTTGTTTTGGTATGAAATGGTAGACAGACGGGTAAATCAATAACTTTTAGGGCATCACCCCATCCACGGTATTTCTTTTGAATATCAAGCCGGAAGGGTCAATGCGCCCAATACAATAGCGTTGAATAGGAAGATATAAGCGACAATTACCGATTTCCAAAAGATATGGGCTTTGCGCAGTTCCATAAAGTCAAAAGCAACCAAGAGAAACTTGACAGAGGACAATACCATGATTGGTACAGCTACCCATCTGCTATCCACAAAGAACATGGCGAGCCCTGCGGTGCTCATCGTCAAGAGAATAAGCGCGATTAAAGTATGTTTCGGTGTCATATGACTTCTACACTGTTACGTGTCAATAAAACTTGTTGCATGGCAGCTCATCAATAGAACTTTAACTTTAAACAGCGGGGTGGGGCAAAGTGTTTTGGTATGAAATAGACATTTGCCTTTGTACTTTGCAAGCACAAGCCATTCTCGCGCAAATAGATGCTACTCAATGGCCCCTTTCAAACGCTTCAATACCTCCGCGCTATCCGGATGCTGCAGATCGACATGCTCCAACCATTTTGCCAGGTCCAATGAGATATTTACGGTCGTGTTTTGCCCGATGACTCCCTCGATTTTCCTCGGGAGAGACATGGAAATCACTTCTTTCTCCCGGATGGTGGTATAGCGCACCCCTACGGTGTCCTCGTTATGCAGTCCGGTCAACCATTTCATACTTAAAACCGGAAACCCCAATGCGGAACTCCACCCACTGTTGTCCGGATGCAGGGGATGACTTGGATCCAAGACCTCAGGATCGATGTTAGGATGGGACAGACCAATTTGAAAGGCCAGGGAGTCGTAAGCGCTTTTAACGATAAACTTAGGGATGCTCACAGCCGATTGTTTACCACTCCACCACGTAAAGTCATCCGGGATGTTTAAATCCATGCCGCCGGTCGTGGTAAACCGGGCGATAGAATCCGAGCGAAGCCGGGTGTTTGCCCGCTTGAGAGCGAAGCTGTTCATGAGAATATTCATATCGACCAACTTAAAAGCCTGCCCACTTCCAAGGAGATACACACTGTCCCATTCAAAAGGGGTTCCGGACCATTTCAAAGTAGTGTTAATGGTGAGTTTTGGATATTTGCAGCAGCAATTGCGGTCAGCGGATACATCGTAATTGACGGCGTTGTTGTCAAGGCATCCCTCTTTTGCTTGATGGCATCCGCATAAAAGCGACAAACAAAATCCCGTTAATAATGCTGTCCGGAGTAAAATTCCTTTACTTTTTCTGCTTTTCAATATATTCATCCAAGAGTTTTTTGACCATTTGCTTCATTTGCGTCGAAAATTCCTTTTGTTGTATCCAGTTGTAGTAATTTCGATCCTTATACATCGACTCGCCAACCGGCTGATTGATGTACTTGCCAAAATTAAAGACGATGACGCCGTTGGAATCACGTCTCAGACGCCGGGTAGCATCCAAAGTGTTTGAATCATTGGTAAAGGCGTGCAATTTGGACATATCATTTTGCACCGGAGCGGGAATAACTTGCCCGTCCTTATCTATCATATCCCTGTCTTTGTACATGGAGAGTTGCCCTTTTAAGACATTGACTGTGGCTTTGACATCCGCCAAAGCATCATGCGCATTTTCCATCTCTTCGCCACAATAAAAACGATGTGCTGCAGCTAAGTGGCGGGGCTCCATCTTGTAGAATATCCGTTGGACATCGATGATATTTACTTTGGACAAATCCATGGTAAATCCGGCACGTGCCAGCTCCTCCATCAGCATCGGGACATCAAAGCGCTGAATATTGTAGCCTGCCAAATCACAACCTTCGATAAAGTCGTAAACGCGCTGGGCTACTTCTTTGAAGGTGGGTTTATTGGCAACGTCTTGGGCTGATATACCATGGACTTCGTAGGCCTCTTTGGATATGGGTACAGCCCCCGGATTGATAAGCATTTCGAGTGTCTCCTCCAGTCTTCCGTCTTTAAAATACTTAATCATAGCCAGTTGAATAATCCTGTCCCGGATAACATCCAGGCCGGTGGATTCGATATCAAAAAAAATAAGGTCTCTTTCTAAGTTAAATTCCATTCTATGTATTTATTTTTTCTGTTTTGCGGAGTGAAAGTATTCAAATCCCCGGGTAGTGACAATCGTGTCCCTGCCGGAAGGAAGGTTGTAGATGAAACAGCCCTCTACTCCTTTTGTTTTTGTTATGAAATCGTAGGCTTCCGGCATCCCCTTTACCATACAAGTGGTCGCCAGGGCATCGGCCAGGGCACAATTCTTGGCCCATATCGAAGCGGAAAGCAAGTTATTGCGCTCGGGGACCCCCGTTTTGGGATTTATAGTATGACTGTATTTTCTCCCACCGGCCCGGTAGTAATTGCGGTAATTGCCTGAAGTAGCAATAGCGGCATCCCGCACCGGAGCGGTGAGTACAATGTCCGATAAACGGCTATTTTCCTTTGGGGTGTTGATGCCTACCAGCCAGGGGCTCCCTTTGGCTTTTTCCCCCTTGGCCAGCACCTCCCCCCCGATATCAATCAGAAAGTCTTGAATCCCCTGCTGTTCCAACAACCGGCCGATGAGGTCGACTCCGTAGCCTTTGGCCACGGCACTAAAGTCCAATTGGACCCCGTCTACTGACTTCGTGATGACAAAGTTCCTCAAAGCGATTTTGTCCATCCCCACCAATCGCCGGATAGAGTCCGGAGCAATGGTCCCGGTCCGCCTCTCCCGCTTCGAATATCCGAATCCCCAATAATTGACCAAGGGCATAATCGTCGGATCAAAGTCTCCGTCCGACAACCGGTAAATGGAGTCCGCCAACCGGTAATTCTCGATAAAATACCTGCATTTTCTCTTTTTGAAGGCTTGAGTTTTTGTCAAATCAAATTCCCCCGGATTTTGATTTATACGGGAAATGACGGAGGTCTTAATGTAGGTGGACACTTCGCTGTTAAGCTCAGCGAGAAGCTTGTTTACCATAGCTCCCATATGTGCTTTAAGAGGGCCGGTATATTTGATTTGGTAATAGGTCCCCATGGTTTTACCCCTCAGGATATGCATAGGTATATCTTGTTGTCTATCCGTGCATGCACCGGCCCACATCCACGCTACGATGGACAGAATAAGTATGTTTCGGATTGGATTCATAAGTGGTAAATAAATGACAAACGTATTCAATTCAGGGCATTTTGCATAGCCTAAATCAATCGATAATCCCTATAATGGAGAGGAGCGGATGATTAGTGCTTCTCTCTCCGGGCCGGTGGATACAATCGATACCGGAGTGTTGGTCGTTTTTTCAATGGCCCGGATATAATCTTTGGTCGCCTGTGGCATCTGTGACCAATCCCGGATGGTATTGATATCACTTTGCCATCCCGCGTAGGACACATAATTGGGGGTTATATCGAATGCGTCGAGGCAATAGGGCAACTCCCTGACTATTTCTCCCGTCTCCAGGGTATACGAATCCGCGGCCTGGATGGTCTCGAGTTTGTTGAGGATGTCGAGTTTTGTCAATACGATCTGTGTGACGCCGCTAAGCATTATCGTGTAGTTGAGCTGCAGGAAATCCAACCATCCACACCGCCGGGGACGTCCGGTGGTAGCACCGTACTCGTGGCCTTCATCTTGTAGAAACTTGCCCATGTCGTCATGCAGCTCGGTGGGAAATGGACCGCCGCCTACACGGGTGGTGTATGCTTTGACGATGCCGATGACTTCCCCAATAGATGAAGGAGCCACTCCCAGACCGGTACAAACGCCTGCTGTAACGGTGTTGGAAGAAGTGACATAGGGATACGTTCCGTAATCGATGTCCAGCATGGAGCCTTGTGCTCCTTCCGCCAGGATGCGTTTTCCCTCCTTAAGGGCCCGTCCGAGGTAATACTCGCAAGAGACATGCTGTAGTTGACGGAGGCCTAGGATAGCAGTCATCCATTTTTGCTCCTCTCCTTCCAGGTCAAAGTCAACCGGAGGATGCATGGATAGAAGTTGCAGATGCTTCCTTTTTAACGCGGCGTACTTGGCATCAAAATCCGGCAGCATTATGTCTCCCACCCGGAGACCATTGCGCCCGGTTTTATCCATGTATGTCGGCCCGATACCCCGTAGGGTGGAACCGATCTTCTGCTTTCCTTTAGCATGCTCAGAGGCTGCGTCCAGCCAACGGTGGGTAGGTAGGATGAGGTGGGCTTTTTGCCCGACCAAAAGCCGGTCGCGGACAGGTACCTCAATGTTCTCAAGCGCGTCGATCTCCTTAAAGAGGGTGATGGGGTCGATGACGACACCGTTGCCAATGATGTTGACCACACCTTCTCTAAAAATACCCGAAGGGATGGTGTGCAACACGAAGGATCGACCATCTATCACGATGGTATGTCCGGCATTGGGGCCTCCTTGAAAGCGAGCAATAATATCGTATTTTTCGGAAAGGTAATCGACAATTTTCCCTTTTCCCTCGTCTCCCCACTGGAGACCGATAAGCACGTCTAATGCCATATGGCTGATAGATTGTTTGTACCTCAAATAGTGAATTTGCCTTGGATTCTTCATATGAAAACCCCTGCTGCTTCACTATTCTAAAAGGTACGGGTGATTAAAGGTCAAAGGTATAGGATTTTTGCGACATATATGATATTGTTGAATATGAATAAAAGGATTGGACGGTTTTTTGAAATGAGTCAAACCGCAAGGGTGTATTATAAACAGCAATAAATTAGCATATGTGTTGTCTTGTTACGAGGATGTTAAGAATTCTTCTCAGAAGATGGTGCGGGATACAAAACCATAACCCCATGGAGTCACATGTTATAGTTCTATTTCAATGCAATTGTTTACCTCATATTGGAGATTTATAATTTGGTTTCACGCTATGTATAGTATAGGCGAACACATATTTTACCCGCTCCAACCATTAGGATTAACCGCCTCCCACAGAAAAAACAAAGCGACTCGCAGCGACTGTGGTCTCAATGCGGATTTTGGAAAGGCTTTTAGCCTGCCTTTATGTGTCTATGAAGTTAGAACCCACCATTTCATACCCGGAACAGCATGATAAAATTACCTTAAATCACGTGTGCAGTTTGTAATACACGCTGTATTGCCCTTATGTGTACAACGGTTTGGAAAGCATTGTCACCATCTTTTGATAGGCTCTAGGTACTAAAGAGGTGACGCTATTCCAGAACACCTTGCAATTGCGACCAAAAGCCGGGGAATGATTTGCTAACTACTTCCGAATGTTCGATCCGGATGGACTCCTTCAGACACAGACAAGCCAACGACATGGCTACCCTGTGGTCTTTCCAGGTTTGAAAAACAGCTGTACCTCCTCCATCGAAAGTACCCTTCATCGTCAATTGCTCCTCGCCGATATCAAAACGGACACCGCCTTTGGCGAGCTCGGTGGACATGGCCTCGATGCGATCCGACTCTTTGTAGCGCAAATGACCTATGCCAGTAAAGGTCACTTCCACGCCCGTTCCTGCAGCCAAAACAGCGAGCGCCGGCATCAAATCCGGGACACTCTTGAGGTCGATCGTGCATTTTGCGGGCAAGGAAAGATGGGTCTTTTCTATCCACAGTCCTTCACCGGTTTGCCGGGTGGAGATGCCCCACGAGCTCACCACCTCCACGATGTATTGATCTCCTTGGATGTGGTCCATTTGTAATCCCGGAAAAAACATATTCCCTCCTTCTGAAAGCGCTAGAAGGACAAAAAAGAATGCGGCAGAAGACCAGTCTCTAACGGCCGGAAGCGTCACTTGCCCAATGGATTGCCGGGGTACTTGTACGATTTGTCCGGTCCGGGTGTACCGTATGCCAGATTGCTTCAGCACTTTAAGGGTCATCTCCAGATAAGAGACCGACACCATATCTTCCGGCACTTCCAATGGTATGCCTCCCGGCCAATGGGGCGCCACCAGCAATAACGCGGTATAAAACTGGCTGCTCGTCCCCGCATCCATCCGGATGATATGCCGGTGAGCTTTTTTGGGAGGATTTCCGATGCGAAGGGGAAGAAATCCCTCCTCTTCAACGTAAGTGATATCTGCACCTATCGACCGTAGGGCATCGACCAATGGACCTATCGGCCGCTGTCGCATCCTTGACGAGCCATCCAGCACCTGCACCCCGGGCTTTAAAGACAGAAAAGCAGTCAAAAATCGCACCACCGTCCCCGCGTTGTGACAGTAGTACTCTTTCCGGTCATCTGTCGATAAGAGTTCGAGCAAAAGGGTCGTATCATCCGATAGGAGATCTCCCTGCAGAGCTATCTTTTGTCCGGCCAGTGCTACCAGAATCAAATACCGGTTGAGTACGCTCTTAGAATACGGTAGTTCTATTTTCCGCCCGGAAATAACACTTGCTTTTGGTAAATACAAAGACAAAATCAATCGTTTGAAGCCCAGTGAAAACTCAAATCAACCTCCAATTCAGATGAGAGGCTCCTGCACACCGGACAGCCCTTGGCAGCCTCCGTTAACACCTCTTTCTCTTCCTCCGAATAGGCTTTATGCGGCATTCGGATGTCGATTTCCACCCGCGCGATACGACGGGGAGCGCTGCTCATTATTTTGTTGACCTCCGCCGAAGCGCCATCCATATTTATCCCATGATCTCGCGCCTTGATACCCATAATGGTCAACATACAACTCGCCAAAGCGGTAGCCACCAGGTCCGTTGGCGAAAAGGCCGCCCCCAAGCCTTGGTTGTCAACGGGAGCATCTGTCACTATCTTGGTCCCGGAACGCAAGTGTTCCGCCTCTGTTCGTAAGGCTCCCGTATAAATCACTTTAGAGGTCATAATAAAAGCTATTTTTCAGGGATTTTCTCGATAATACGATTGCCAAACCCAATGGGCTTACCTCCCCTATCGTCATCATCAAAATCTTCCCATTCGATGACCATTTTCAGAAATTGAGCCAGATGCTCCGTCACCAAGGCCTTATTCATCTCATCGGGCCGATAGATGCCGACTTGTATCGGAGGGGTTTGTTGGTGAATGCCCTCTACAAAGGGAGTATAGAGATCCACTTTGATCTTGCCGTTAAAAAGCTGCTGGTACAACAACATTCCACTAAACTTTATGACGGGCTTGTGGGTGTGTTCTTCTATAATTTCCTCAATTCCGCTTCTCACCCGACCCAGAGAAGCCGAGATGGATTCGAGATTAATCACATCGGAATGAATCTGAATGTCAAGTTCGAGTTTTGTCAATTTATTCAGATTGGTCAACCAGTCGAAAATTTTCTTTTTGACCGTTGTTTTCCACTCCTTTCTGTATCGCTTGGTATTATCCAACATGTCGTGATACTCGGAGGCCAGAAGGAAAAGTTCTTCTTCTGTATGAAATTTTAGCATAACATCATTATCTTTTATGATTCGTTTTGGTATGAAATGGTACCTTTCTGGACAAACCTTTGGAAGTAGTGGTATCTTCTTACCAATCATCCGGAAAATATTACTCCTAAGGCAATATGGACCGCACTCCCTTTTTGTTATTCATTTCAAAATGCGAAAGTACAAATTAATTTATTTTTATTCTCCGGGAGCTAAATTGATTGGGCGGGATGGTATCTTTGCGGACAGAAAAAGGAGCAAATTTGTGGAGTAGGTTTGACGACTGACTCTGCGCAAAACAAGGATTCAGGGATTATGAAAGTTGCCGGTTTTACCATTGTCAGGAATGCAGTCAAATACGATTATCCCGTGCTTGAATCCATCCGCTCCATCCTTCCCCTGTGTGACGTGTTTTATATTGGTTTGGGGCAATCCGAAGACCAAACGGCCCTACTTCTATCCCAACTCAAATCGCCCAAGATTCGAATCATAGACAGTGTCTGGGACGACCGTCTGAGAGAGGGAGGTCAGGTACTCGCTGCTGAGACCAACAAGGTTTTCCGGAAGATACCGGAAGAATACGATTGGGCTTTTTATATTCAGGCGGATGAGGTAGTGCACGAGCGATTTCACCCGGTCATTCGCCAATCGATGATGGACTATGTGGAAGACAAATCGGTGGAGGGGTTGCTCTTTAAGTACAGACATTTCTACGGGTCCTACGATTTCATAGCAGAATCCCCCAAGTGGTACCGGCATGAAATACGCATCATCCGCAACGACAAAAGGATATTCTCCTATCGCGATGCACAGGGATTTCGAATGCATCCCAATCAAAAACTGCGGGTAAAACCAATAGATGCAGAAATATATCACTACGGATGGGTCAAAGATCCCCGGACCATGCAAGAGAAGTACGTGGATTTCCAAAAACTATGGCATGATGACCGGTGGATCGAGGAAAACATCAGCCGCAAACCGACCTTCCAATACGAAGACCACATCGAAAGGCTGTCGAGGTTTGACGGCTCCCACCCCTTGGTCATGCAAAAGCGAATAGCGCGGCTCAATTGGTCTTTCGAGGGGCACCCCGAGTTTGATAATCTGTCCTTTAAAAATCACATTCGTGATTTCGTCGAACGCTATACGGGCTATAGGCTGTGGGAGTATAAGAATTATAAGATAATTTAGCCTTGCCTGACCAATCAGTTCAGGTACCATAATACCGTGAAAACCCCGAGTGGTATCGTCAGATTGTCCCAACCACCTGTGCTCATCATCTCTACAAAGGTAACGAAGGTGGCTATTACTACCGACAATATCAATAGTGCACGCATGGGATATCCATAGCCCCAAAGGGTGACCGCGCAAAGGAGTAAGGTGGATACAAAAAAAGCCAATGACCCGATCCGGGTCTTGTCCAGCACTCTGCCCATCATGTGTATAGGACGGGTCCGGTGCGCGTATTTCGTTCCGGCCAGTGCTGCCAAAGGATCACTTATGGCCAAGACCAAAATGGGCAATACGTAATAAAGGGTATTGCCGGCCCAGCGGGCGAGAAAAAAGTGCAGGTAAATGGATAGGGGCAATAAGTAACTGCCTTTGGTGTGGCGTTCTACCGAGTCGATGGATTGGAGGAGCCCGTACTTCCTGCCGGTATATAGTAGAATAAAGAAGCCCACGCCCAAAATCAATACAAACAGATGATTTTGTATAAAAAGGATCAGGGTCAAGCTAAACAGCGTCGCTAATACGTGTGCCACTTTGCGGGAAACCTCAGGAGCGAGTTCCCAGCGTTTGTAAGCATACTCTATCGATACCAAGAGCGACAAGAAAAGCAGTGCGAAAAGCGCTGTGGCTATAAGGGGGTTAGACAACATGATAGATATATTTTGCAAAGACCCATGCAAATGAACCGGCCAAAAACAAGCTATCAAATCTATCCAGTACACCACCATGTCCGGGCAATAGCTTGCTGTAATCCTTTATGCCCAGCTTTCGCTTGGCCAAAGAGGCCAACAAATCTCCTCCGAACGCTGAAAGGGCCATGGCTAATGCCAATAGAGCAGATTGGAGGGGAGTAAAGTGAATTAAATCTCTAATCCATACGGCTGTTAGGATAGCTGCCAACATGCCACCCATCAAACCTGCATAGGTTTTATTCGGACTGATATTGGGGACGATTTTCGTCCGGCCGAAGAGTTGCCCGGTCAATTGGCTAAATGCATCAAACACCGTTACGATCATAAGGGTAAAAAAGATATACCGTTCCGGAAGTGTGGTGAAGCGCAGGAGCAAATACCCCAAAGGGAGGTACACTGCCAAAAGAGCTATGCCGAGGGTATACCTTTTTTGGTCTCTTACATGGTGTACGATTTCATACAAGCCCAATAAAACAACAAGCCCGATAATCCATCGGAACAAAGTCGCATTTGTCAAAATACTGACAAACAGACCATTGACGAGGAGAAGGTAGGTGAGATACTTCGTCCAATTCTGTTTTCTCGCTCCTTTTGGCTTGCGACGGTTGATGATAGACATCAAAATCGCCCCAAAGGCAAAGTAAATCAAGATGATGAAGTAAAGAAATCGTTCCAAAGCTTTGCGTTGTGCCTTTAGTTGTATTTGAAAAGCATAAAGATAGGCAATTCCGGTGGAAGATAAATGGCTGTTCAAGGTTTGAAGGTCTGGGTTGATTCGAGTAAATTTAGGCTGAGCATGGCTGAGAATAAGGGCATAGACAAAATTACGGCGAATATTGATAACGAAGTATGGATCCAAAAGACCCGATGATCCTCCTGATTTTCAAAATCCTACCTTGCTATCACCAACATGAAGCAGTGATCATTCCGAAACCTGCCAACTGTGGAATAGTTTTTGCGACCTGTATAGATTGTATTGCAGCATCATTATTGTGAAAGTAAACGTATTTGGGATTGCTTGCGATGCCGGAATGAATTTAGAGGATGAGACATAAGATTAAAATATTTGCTTCAGAGATCAGTTCTTTGACCGATGCGCGCTATTTCTCTGCAATTGGAGCGAACTGGCTTGGTCACTTTCCACAAAAAACCGGTCTGACAGACGTGGAGTTTAATGCGATAAAACCATGGGTAACCGGCCCGGAATGGGTGTTTGAAAGCACGACTATGCAGGGTGCAGAAGAGAGCATGAAGCAATTGGGGATAGCGCTGTTGAAAGTCGGAGAAGAAGAGCCTGCCACCCATGCCGATTTTGTAGAGAGAAGTTTGCAGGGATGGTTGGACATGGACCTCGACATCGAAATACATGCCATACATTGGATTGTTCATTTGAAAGAAATGCCATCGGAATTTGACATAGTTCGTCTCAAACGGAGCGCCGGCATGCACAATGTGCTGATAAAGGCCCCGGCATTGGGCATCGATCACCTACTTCATTTACTGCAAAAAGTACAACCGCGCGGGTTGGTGCTCTGTGGCTCCAAGGAAGAAAAAACCGGCATCAAGTCCTACGACTTTATCAATGACTTGATCGACGCAATGGATTCCCACCAATGGATTTAGGGCTTTCTAGTGGGCACAATATAAAAAAGGCCCGAATTCACACTACTGCAAATTCAGGCTCTTCGACTAAGGTCTCAAAATAAGAAAACTACTTCTTTATATAAATGAAACGCTACCGCTTCTATATATTTCGGAATATGAACATGGGCATCATCGGTGGGATATCAAAGGATGAAATACTCGCGTACTGACCCTTTAACGGCGTAAAGGTACAAAAAGTTTTATCTTACAAAAGAAATTAATATATATTTTATTATAATTTTTAATTAATGCTGATTTAGGGGGTTACATTGGATTAGCTCATTTGGGTGCAACGGATTGTAATTGAGATATGTCCTTCTGCGCTAAGGGTAATGTGGCAGAATACCGTGGAGGTCCGTTTGAACACAAAAAAGGCTTTTCGGTGCGGACTCCATTTTTGTAGCCCAAAGTGTCATTATACTAAGGCCAAAGTTCCTGTTTGAGCGCCTGGGTTTGGAGAGCGAATAGCTTTGGTGAATAGGGGAGGTTTTACCATTCCGGAGAACAAATGACAAAAGTAAAAGAGCTCAAAAGAACCATTTTAAAATTTGATGTGTTTTATTGCAAGTAGTGTTTATTGAATTCTGTATCTTTGCACTCCGTTTTTTGATGCCCAGATGGTGAAATTGGTAGACACGCAAGGTTGAGGGCCTTGTGCTCGATTAGGGCGTGCAGGTTCGACTCCTGTTCTGGGCACCATTTTCTTTTTCTCCCTTTCCCTTTTCTATAGTGTATATTTTACTACAAGCAACGCTTTGATTGAGATAGTCGAGGCTATTGGTAAGTATTTGGATAGGTCAAAAAGTCAAAGCATATACCTCCCCTTTTCTTTTTTTTTGTCCAATCCCAACCTTTTGACGCATTTTGACTGTCTGTTGGGTAGAGCATTGGTAAAAAAGTCGTATTTTGTGTTGATTTTCATTTGTATTTGGATGTGAACTTGCAAATAGCAGGATATTTATGAAAAAAGAATTATGCCCAAGTTTTCGCCGGATCAATAGTTAAACTAGAATGCCATGTTGTTATAACAGCAAATAAGGATGGCCACAAAAAAGGATATACGACCACTCATCGAAAGGTGTAAACAAAATGACCGCCGTGCTCAGGAGGAAATATACCGCATGTTTTTCCCAAAGATGTTTGGGATGTGCATGAAATATCTCAAAGAAGAAGATCGCGCGATTGAAGTTTTGAACGATGGATTTTTGCGTGCATTTCAAAAGGTAGAAACCTTTGGGTTTAACGGTTCTTTTGAGGGATGGATTCGGAGAATCGTATACCGGTGTATCATGGATCATTTTAAGCGGCATTCAAAATACAGGGAGAATGTCTTACTTGAAGTACATGAAAAATACAATGAAGAATCTGCCTTGGACAAGCTCTACTCAGAGGATTTGTTGTCCTTGGTACATTCATTACCACCAAAGACTCAAAGTGTTTTCTGCCTTTTTGCTCTGGAGGGATACAGTCATAAAGAGATAGCGGATCAATTAAACATCAGCGTAGGGACCTCCAAGTGGTTATTGTTTAACGCGCGGGAGCGCATGCAGTTATTAGTAAAACAACAAGGGTTATCTCTATGAGAAAACATTACTCCAAGGAACAGCTGCCCATAGACAAGGGTTGGGATAGGATGCAGGCACTTCTGGATAGTGCCATGCCGACACAGCCCCGGTCTGATCTACGGAGAAGACATCGTTTTGTTTTTCTGCTTATCTTATTAGCATTGGGATTCGGGGGAAGTTATTGGTTATTTGCCCCGGACTCCACCATTTCAAGCCCCTCCTCCAAGTTCTCAAGGCCTACCCCCGATGTCCGACTTTTGCCTGCGCCAGTAAAAGGCCTCTATCCGTCCAATGCCCCTAAACCGGCTCCGATTAAAGCACGTCGAGCGAAGGCATCACAGTCTTCTCGGCCGATGGCTTCGGCTACGAACAAAAGGTATCATCACCGTCTCGATCAAAGGATGATTTCACTCCCTACCGGGGAGCTTGAGGTGTCCAATATTGTAAAGCGTCCTAATCCCGATGTGCTTTCGAAGCGTTCTACAGGGGAGAATCTACAACGTACCCAAGTCGCCATAAGGCGTTTAGTGGAGTCAATTGCCCTGTTGCCCGGATTCCATTGCAAAGTCAAAAGCATGGTAAAAACTTATCGTGGGATTCGACCGCCATTGGCCGGTATTATTGCAATATCCACTTCCCGGCACCCGCATGAAATCGCTTTATTGACAGGATTTTCCAACTTTAAGCGAAGAGGATGGGCACTTGGATTGGATTATATCCACCGTATAAATGAAAGGCTGGCCTGGACTACAGGAATAGAGCTAATCGTCGCAAAGGTTCGGGATGCAGTGGTTCAAGATGACTTAATCGACCATCGAAATGTTCCTGACATTAATGTTATTCCAAATCCTTCATATAATGGATTTGGAAGCAACACTCCATCCTCAAATGTGCTTTATGAAAAGACAACCGTTGCAAAAACAATTGCGCTGTCTGAAGATTTCAAATTGGGTCTGAAGTATAGCTGGACTCCCAAGACAGATATAAGCATCAACGGCGTACTTTCATTTTATCAAGCTAAGACAAACTATAGTGAGGATTTTAGAGCAGTTCATGAGGATAATACGCCCCCCTCTCCGTCTTTTAATTCCAATAATAACCGGAAAACGGCTACAAACTTTAGCGTTTTGTATTCTAAGTATGATAGGCAAGACCTAAACTTATTAATAGGATTAGAAACGGGTATTACCCATAGGATATATAAAAACCTTTCTGTTTTTCTTCAGAATCGATGGTTGTTCCACACCTATCATTCCGGTAAGAATAACGATTTTAACACGTATTTTATACCTAAGGAAAAGTATAAATTCTCGAGTTTTACCACCCACAAGCCGGATTGGTTTTCCGCCACTGCCGGGATTATTTACAGCTTCAAAATATAGTGCTCTTCTATTCGGCCTACATAATAACGCTGTAGCGTAATGAGTTGAGTTCGCTTAGTCTAAGAGCGACAAAGTGCAACATTCATGGTAAGCGATTTAAGACTGCCACCTGTGACGCCGTGGGCGTTACAGGCACAATAGAGCGCTACTTGTGATGCTATTGCGATGTCCCGTACTATGTTCAAAGAAGTTTTCAGCTCCCCCGATACATAAATGCAAATTTGATCGTGCGCCTATACTATATATAGCGCAGAGTAGAATTAATAATCTACATTCGTTACCCTGTTGAATATATTCATCGGGGTAAATTGGTATTCGGTGTACAGAAAAATTCTGCTCTTCGCAAGTACCTACATGATTACCAGCTCCATCAATGAAATAAAATTGCCCCACGTGAACTTTGGTGGCATTGTTGATTTTGATTTAGGTTTTAACTTACCATTTCGTGTCAATACTGATAGAAAGTCCGGTTTTTGTTTACTAATTTAGAGTATCGGAGGATGATTTATCAAAGACACTGTGATATAAGTCGCAATGGGAGCTAAACCAAATAGTGTATTTTGTGTTGATTTGTATTATTGTATTGATGCGTCATCATTAATGTGCTATTCGCACAATAAAATAGATAAGATAAAACCTACATGATTCAAACAAATATTAAACACAAAGGATAATGATTGTTTTAATCGTCAAAGGTTCCATCTGACCTTTAAAAGACAAAAAAAGCAAGCAGATGAAGAATAAAGTAATTATCAACTGGAAAGAAGGTCTCCATTTTGAAGCGAATACCCCCGGAGGGACCATTATGCTCGATGGCGATCCCGCTTTTGGTGGGCAGGGTAAGGGGGTGCGTCCCAAAGCGCTTATGCTCGATGCTTTGGCGGGATGTATGGGGATGGATGTGGCATCGCTCATGACCAAAATGCGTGCGGATAAAGAGGTCGAAAACTTCAGCATCCAAGTGGAAGGGGAATTGACCGAGGAGAACCCCAAATACTACAAAGAGGTGTGGATTATTGTCCAATTTGAGGGAAAAGAGCTCAAGAAAGACAAACTGGAAAAGGCCGTACGCCTGTCCAAAGAACGCTATTGTGGCGTCTATGCCATGTTTAGCCACTTCGCAGAACTGCATCTGGAAGTGATATTTAACGAGGGTTAATATTTCCTCCACCCCCGGATATTTCGTTAGGCTTAACAGGATTTGGTTTAAAGACCAATATCCCAACAGTCAAGCGCATGTCATTAATACACGACAAAGCGATAAACCAATGGAGAGGATAGCTTTTCACTGGTCAATATGGCGATGTAAATGCCGGTAGTGAAGCCATTGAGATCTATTCGTTGATAGCCTTCTCTGACAGATGTTGCTTTCACCCGCTCTCCATTTAAGCTGTAGATACTGACTTCAGCGGGGGAGAGATAGGGGTAAGCGACCAAGAGTTGCCTATCGGTACTCATGTGTTGCAAATACGGAGAATATCCATATACCGGAAGATCTCCCGTCCCCTTGCATTCAGGCAATAAGACCGGGTAATCCATGCAACATTGGGAAGAGCCCTTGGCACAAACCGTGAGGATGTAAGTACTGTCCTTCTGGACAACCGGAAAATTCTCAACATGAATGGGTAAGTCAGCTATCGCATAGGTCTCCCAAAATCCATTGCCGGAAGACAGTGTAAAACTGTCTCCCACCATCCCTATCCAACTAAAGTCCATATCAAATTGTACCTTGTCTGCGGCGCTACACAACACGTCCTTTACCTCCGGGTACGCGATGGTACAGCCGTCCAAACGGTAGGTCTTTCCTGTAAAATAATCACACAGGACATTGGAGGTCGGATGAAGAGTATCCTGATAATTCACCTTCAAATAATACTTGTAGATACCAGTAGGTCGAGTCGTTGCAGAGAGTCGGATCGTATCGCCCGGTATGGTGTCTTGGTCCGGTGATATCCAATAGCCCGGAAGCTCAATCGCGCCGGGAAGACACCGTATCCTGTAATCCGTAGATCCTTTGAGGATGACCTCTCCATTATGCCCTCTCGTTGTATCGATATCCAGTCTTACTTGTGGGTCGAAACGTTCGAAATTCAACACATAAGAAGTGTCGCACAGGGGACCATTGTTTTGGTACGGCGACTGCCAATTTACGGTAAAATCACAAATGGTGGTATCGAGGTGGGTGCCATCCTCGGCAATGAAAGTCGAGGTGTCGCAGTACAACAAATATTGTATGCCCCCGTTCCTTTCCGGAAGAAGGCGAATGGATTGTTCGTAACGTGTCTGACAGCCGGATATATCGGTGGCGACATATGAACAGGGAGGGTCTATACATGAACTCGTAATTACCGTATCTGTATCTCCCGGCTTCCAATTGTAAGTATAGTGGTGGTCTTCATAACATAAGTCTATCGGGGACATTCGAACTATATTTTGCAATTCTGACCCTACGGTAATACACTGTGTTCGAACATCACATGGATCCGGGATCCCGGGCTTTAATACGGTCCAAGTCACACAAATTTCATAGGGTTCATCAAAGATTTGCCAATTGTTAATACAAGGTTGGTCATTGTATTCAGGATGCGGCTCACCATCTATGGTCCATCGTAGTTCCAGGGTCGTATTGCCCAAATTACCAATATTACCTGTACAGATATCCACATGACCGCCGTAACAACGAGCACCCTCTATCGATAGCTTTGGCAAAGGATCCGGCAAACTATTAGTGTGGGAGTGATTGTAATTATAAAAGCCGCAAATATCGCCACAGCAGCCATCTACCCATAGGTAATATACCTTGCCGGCCTCGAGATGCCCCGACAGTTCCAATTCACTATTTTGATCGGCGCAATTGGAAGTGCAGTCGATGACATTGCCACCGCTGCAGCCCTCTATCACACCCGCTCGAATACCGGTACAGGACATGCCGTTTTGCTCACAAATATCGGGAATCAAATTGATGTACATATTCTCTCCATTGCCATAAAAAGCCCACCAAATAGTGTTACCGGCGGTGCCCGTGCCATTGCACAGGGTAGGAGCCGGTCCTGTAGCATTGTCGCCTTCGGAAGGGGTATAGCAGTAGGTGCCATTAAGATCACCGAGGCTACATAGAATTTCAGCATCTTCACAATTGTAAGCACCGGGATAGCTACAATCCTGTGCCATTAAAGAATAACTAAACGATAAAGCTATCGTTATCCAAAAGAAGAGAGAAGTCTTTTTCATCATGTTTAAATTTTAGAGAACAAAATTTGCGAGTTTGTACCCATGCACATGATTTACAAGGCAAATATAAGATAAAATTCTGAAAGAAAGAGTGTACCGCAATTGTTGGGTGTATTACAAAATGCATTAAAATGAGCCAATGCATAGTTTTGTCACTATTTTTGCATGCAACACATCTCAAGCATATAACTAATTGCGTCGGGCAAAAATACCGCCAAAACAGCTTTGGATGTTCTTAAAATCCCCTCACATCGCTGTCGCTCGTACGGGGCTACAAAGATGGCAAACCTACGGGATTTGTGCATTAGTGGCTACTAAAATACAAGGGGAAATAACTGTCGGTTTGGCCGGCAAGATATGAAATTCGCCCCGATACGAAAGCTCATAGGTGCTTAAAAGAGAAAATCTCTAATCGAAACAGGATATTCGATTAAACCTAAATCATGGTTTATCAAATCGTGAATGTGATACCGTACGGATCGAATTTATTTCCTTACCTAACTCCCTAATAACGCCAAGGCGTCACGAGTTGTGTCCTAATGTGCCTAATGTGGTTATCAACTACTTTGATTTGAACCACAAAGGCACAACTTGTGACGCTACAGCGTTATAAGGACACAACAGGTTTATGTCCTTTTCTGACTTCAAGTAGCATCCCACACGCCGATTTGAGAAGTGACAAATTATGCGTGCGCCTATACTACACATAGCGCAGAGCAAAATCGCAAATCTCCAATCGTTTACCCCCTGGAATAACATATTCAACGGGGTGAATCGGTGTTCGACATTCCCATATCCCCCACTCTAGTGCTCCGCGCAAGAAATAAATATACATAGCAACCGAAGCTATTTTTCTCTGAATCGAGGCGCTCAAACGGGAGTTATGCCATAGCATAATGACTGTTTGAGCAAC
>JALWRC010000009.1 GCA_027080725.1 Saprospiraceae bacterium | reverse complement strand
GTGTAGTAATATGAACCTTTGTTCAATTGCTTTACGGACGAACTCGTTCATTTTTGGAAATATATTAAATAACGTCTCTTGTCCTTTGTGTGTAAGAACTAAAACCTCACATTCTTCCAATGTTTCTATAGCAACTTTACTTGGCTTTCGGGAAAGAAAACTGTCATACGAACCTGCAAACATATTTTCAGTGAAAAAGTATGTGGATAGTTCTTCTCCGTCTTTTTCACAATAAAGCCGTAAACAACCTTTAATTAAGTAAAAAACTTCGTTTGATACTTTTCCTATATCTAAGAGTGTAGTTTTTTTCTTAAACTTTTTGGGTTCAAAATAAGGCATTATTACTTTCAGCTCACTGTCATTGAAGTCGGTGAATTGTCTGAAAATTTCTATTTTTTCTTGTTCAGTCATTTGTTTCAGTCTGGTTCTTTTGGATTGCAGCTAACTCCAAGGAATCTATGCCTCAATAACTCCCGGACGGCCTATAAATGCTACAGGCGTGGCCTGCGATGCATACATTGCAGTTGGACAATGGTGGGCGGCAAGGGAAACGCTTCGATGTTACCTGAACGCCATTGTTGTTTTTGGGGATAAATATACGGCGGTTTGGGTGATTTTGGAGGGCTTGGAGGGGGGAAAGTGCCTTCTGTCTCTTCTGTGAGTAGCGTGGGGCTGTGTTTTGGGCCGTTTTTTTGGTTTTTTGCGACTTTTTGGCAATGGATTGCCCTGCAGTCCGAGGGATCGAGCCGTCCGGAGGATTTGTGCATTTTGTCAAACACCACTACAAACAGGATATCGCCTCTTGGCACAGGTCACACTGACCATACCTCCCTGCCATCATTTCATCTCCACCTTGTAGGGCAACATGGCCATCGGCTGTTGGTAGGCCTTGGCGTTTTGAAGCATTTCGAAGACGGGATAATACCCGGAAAGCTCCGTCTTCACCAATGAGGAGATCGAGGGTTTTTCCCCGGTAAGTTCCTCAAGGAGTTTTTGGAGAGGATCCTTTATCTTCGGGTACTCCACTAATTTAAACTCCCCTATACCGGCCAGGGTCTTGGTCGCTTCCAATGCATCCTCCAGAGTACCGATACGGTCTATCAGTCCGTTTTCAAGCGCCCGTTCTCCCGACCAAATGCGTCCCTGGGCAATTTGGTGGACTTGATCACGGGTCATGTGACGGCCTTCGGCCACAACAGACAAAAACTGCTCATAAAAGCGATCGATCATATTCTGGATAGTCTCGTCCTCCTCCTTCGTCCAATCCATGAATGCATTAAATCCTCCAGCCATCTTATTGGTGCGGACGCTATCCCAATGAATTTTCAGGAGATTATTGCTTAAGCCTTTCATGTTGAACATGACTCCAAATACCCCGATGGAACCGGTCAGGGTGTTGGGCTCCGCAAATATACTATCGGCATGACAGGAGATGTAATACCCGCCGGAGGCGGCATAGGTGCCCATCGACACGACCACTTTGATACCGGCTTGTTTGGCCAAATCCAGCTCATGGAGTATCTTATCGGAAGTCAATCCACTTCCTCCCGGAGAATTGACCCTCAGGAGAATCGCCTTTACCTTATCATCATGGCGAATCTTGCGCAACATATCCACGTACTTCTTTTCGGTTATAGCCCCCGGCTTATCTTCGGAGGTGGATTCGATATTTCCTTCGGCATAGACCAAGGCAATTTTATTCTTAGTGCCAGAGCCGTATTTTTTTCCCTTGATCCGGCTGCGATAGTCATTCAGGTTAAGGAACTTCAGTTTGTCATCCTCTCCCAAACCGATGCGCTGTTTCATCCTGTCATAGACTTCTGTCTCATAACCCAAAACATCTACCATACGGACGTGCAGGGCTTTTTCTGCGTCCCACCCCAGATTTGCCGCGGCATACGCACGGAGTGAATCCGGAGAAAGGCCACGGGATTGACCTATCTCCCGGAGGTGTATCGCATAAATCTCATTGAGAAATTCGTGCAATTGGAGCTTGTTCTGCTCACTCATATCATTGCGCCTCAATGGCTCTGTAGCACTTTTGAATTGCCCGGCGTAAAAGATCTTGGATTTGATTTGGAGGGCATCCAATGCATCTTTAAAAAAAGGCGAAACACTGGCAAATCCCCTAAAATCCACTATACCGGAGGCGGGCATATAAATACTATCTGCAATAGAATTGAGATAATATCCGAGTTCGGTATAATAGTTACCATAGCTGTAAACAAACTTTCCGGATTTCTTAAAATCCTCCAGCGCCATGCGAAAATCCCGAATTTGGACCATGGATGATGCAGGAGAGGGGGAGTGAACATAAATTCCCTTCACTTTGGGGTCATCAGCAGCTTGTCGAATGGCGTAGCACAGCTGGTGGGTCCCCCATCTCTTTTTCTTTTCGAGCTGAAAAGGAGACATTTCGACATTATTGGTACGCTCCGGCACTTTATGGGTCAAATCCAGTGTTATTATGGTATTCTTTTCGACTTTTTTAGGACCGGGCGTAAATACCCAGATCAGACCCCACCCTACAAGCAGTAACACAAAAAAAGCAATAATAGCCCCGAGGCAAGACGTGAGGATTAATCTTATATTCGTTTTCATATGTCTGTTTTTTATTGTCTTTTAATGGTCAGATGGAACCTTGGATGATTAAAACAATCATTACTTTGTGTGTTTAATAATTGTTTTAATCATGTCGGTTTCATATGGTTACAATTTATTCTAATATTAATGGCTATCCTAAAGCGGGAAGCAAAACTACTCGTGATTTGAAGTCAAAGATGTTATGAAATGGTAATCCCTCCGCATCTAATTCTACTAAGAGACAAAAAAAATCGACAAAATCCGAAGATTACAAGGAGGCAACCGGGGCCACAAACTTCAAACCATTTTATCTGTTTGCTTGTTATTGTCTTTTAATGGTCAGATGGGACCTTGGATGATTAAAACAATCATGCCATAATTTGTTTAATAAATGTTTTAATCATGCCGGTTTCATCTTGATCGTCAACATAATCGGACTTTATCTGTTACCACCCAAAAAATAATACTTATGCGTACGATAAACCATTGGATAATTCTTTCCCTTGCAGCACTTCTATTGCTCACTCAATGCAAAGAAGCTGCAAAACCAATAGACAAAAAGGCTTTAACAAAGGATATGGCGGCTATCGATAAGGCTTTGATACCTGCCCTTTATCTTACGAGCATCGACAAACAGTTCAGCAGCCTGGAAGCGATGAGTCAACTCACCCCCCAAATCAACCATTTCATACAAAAATATGAGCACAAAAACCCCACGGACAAGCAATGGGACCGGGACTTAGACAATATAAAAAGCAAACTAAAATACGCCAACCAACACGTACGAGCCAATCAGCTCAAACAAGCCAATATCCAAGACTTAGACCCTATGTCTACCATCTTCGTCCAAATGCGAAGCAGGAATGGCCTGGACGACTATATCCCGGACCAAATCCATCATTTGCATTCGACCTCTTTGTCTTTGGCAAGCTCCATTTCACCCCAAATTCCGGAGGATGCCCAGGAAGTAGTCATAAATTCAACTAAAACCATGTATGCATCCGTCAAAAAGAAGTTTCAGCAACTGAAGAGTGAAAAAATGGACAACACCCTTTACTCGGTTCCCCCCAAAAAGCGCAAATATTTGATGGAGGTGTATGGCGAAGTAGACATGGTATTAGCCCAAATTGATACCGCACTGACAAGCATGGATACCCATAAAATTAATGAGGCATATGGTCAATTGCCGAAACATTTTATCGAGGCATACCTCGTTTTCGGAGACTTCGAGGTGCTGCAGAAAAAGTAGTAACATGGTATACAATAAAAAAAGGGAGGTTGTGACCACCTCCCTTTTTTTATTGTACCTCTCCCTTCTTAATAACAAGAAGAGCAAATACTCGTCATAAAAATCCTATTTCTTTAGCAAATCGCGAATCTCAGCGAGAAGATCTTCGGTTGATGGCCCTGCCGGAGCCGCTTCCTCTTCCTTTTTCTTAGTGGCATTGTACGCCTTGACAATCATAAACATCACGAATCCTACAATGATAAGATTGATGATGGTATTAAACCACTTACCATAGCGAATGGCATTCTCAGGAGTAACCACCTTTCCCGCATCATCCAAGACGGCGGGAGAAAGAACGTACTTCATGGTGGCAAAATCCATACCTCCCGTAAACTGTCCCACGACAGGCATCACGATGTCATTGACAAATCCATTGACTACTAATCCGATAGCGCCTGCCATGATCACGGCAATCGCAAAATCCACTACATTCCCGGTGAGGATAAAATTTTTAAATTCCTTTAACATAATTATTGGTTTTAAGTGAAAACAATGTATTGACACCACAAATATATTATTTTTTCTTATATATTAACCGGCCTAGGTTTCATAAACGCATTTTTTCTCATGTCAAACCACCTTTCATCATAAAGAAACTAAGCCGAAATGACATTGAGAGTATCATGGATTCTCAAACAGGAAAGGGGCAAAAAACATTGGGGGAAATGAATTGTTTAAATGAAAACCCAACAAAACAAACAAAATGAAGCAGTGGTATACCACTTGGTTTGACTCTCCTTTTTATCAGTTATTGTACGATCACCGCAATGATGATGAAGCCGCACGATTTATTAAAAATCTGGTAAACCATCTCAAAATCCCGACCGGAAGTAAGATACTGGATTTGGCATGTGGCAATGGCAGGCACAGTCGCCAATTGGCGGAGATGGGCATGGCTGCTACCGGCATAGACTTGTCTCCTGCCAGTATTCGCCTCGCCCGATTGCAATCTACCGGTGGGGCTCAATACCATGTTCATGACATGCGTTGCCCCTTTCATTTCGGGACCTTTGATTATGTCTTCAATCTTTTTACCAGCTTTGGCTATTTTGAGGACAATCGCGACCATTTCAAAGTACTTCAAAATATTAAAGCAGTTCTGCGCCCCAAGGGAACCTTCGTGATGGATTTTTTGAGTGTCCCCTATGTCGAAAAGGGGCTGGTACGGTCGGAGACCATCACCAAAAAGGAGATCACCTTTAAGATAAAGCGGGAAATCGCAGCCGGATATATCACCAAGGAGATTCGTTTCGATGCCAAAGGGGAGAAATTTGTCTTTGTCGAACGCGTGCGTGCCTTCACCCTCGAAGAGCTTCAACAGATGTTTAGGGAAACCGGATTTACCATTCAGGAGACGTTTGGGGACTACAATCTGAGCCCTTACAAAGAGGCTCATTCTCCCAGGCTCATCCTCCTCGCCAATTAGCAAAATGAATAGTGGGATGAGCGCATTTTTATCTGACATAGATCAAGCAATATTCTATCAAATCAACGGGTTGCAACTGTGGGCCTGGCTTGAATCTGTCTTGATATACTGGCGGACAAAGACCACCTGGATGCCCTTGTATCTCCTTGTCATGCTATGGATATTGATCAGATACAAGTGGAGAGGCTTGTGGTTTATTATCGCGCTTGGTCTTACCGTCGGTCTGGCGGACCAATTGTCTGCACACTTTTTCAAGCCCCTCATTCACCGGGCTCGCCCCTGTCAAGTTCCATTGGCTTCTCTCATCCAAAGAGTGTCTTGCGGAGCGGGCATGAGTTTTCCGTCCTCCCACGCGACCGACCATTTTGCCCTTGCCGGATTTGTATTTAACCGGCTAAAGCCTCATTACAGATGGATCACTTTGCTCATCCTTGTATGGGCTGCTATCGTGGCTTTTGCGCAAGTATTTGTAGGAGTCCACTATCCGTCTGATGTTCTGTTTGGAGCACTTTTGGGATGGACCATTGGATATGTCATGTATGAGATATACCTTCGTCTTTTAAATCAGAGAGCCATATGAATGCAGGATATTACTTTATATTATTTGCGGTAGTCCTGCTCGGTGGGATGTTAGCACACAGATTTCCATTGACTCGCCGGCACACGGTGGATTATTTCCTGAGTTTTAGTGCGGCATTTCTGTTTGGCATTGTTGCGGTGCACCTCATTCCCTTGGTGGGCAAGTCGGACAATCCGTACATCGGGGTCTGCATTCTCTTGGGCTTCCTCATCCAAATTGCATTGGAGACTCTCACCCAAGGGGCAGAGCATTGCCATGAGCACCGGGCCTCTTCTACCCGGTTTCTCCCTTTGATTACCGGGCTCCTCATCCATGCCTTTTTAGAAGGGCTTCCCCTGGACTTTTATTCCGACATAGAGGTCCATCAAGCACCGCACACACCGATTAATTCCCTGTTTTGGGGCATACTTATCCATAAGTTTCCTGCGGCTTATACTTTAGGTACGCTACTTTCCGGTATGTCACTAAGAGGCACAAAATACTACCTCCCTTTAATCCTCTTTGCGCTGGCAACGCCCCTCGGGGCAGCATTGCCTCATTTTATCCCGCTGTCCAAAGACCTTCAATTGGTCACCATTTCCATCGTCATCGGCTTTATGTTGCACATCGCCACCTCCATCTTGTATGAAATGGATAAGGAGCATCATTCGAGAGACCTAAAGAAAGGAGGTCTTATCCTGTTGGGCATGGGACTCGCCGCTCTTAGTGCGTAAAAAAATGCTGTACTATTACGCCTTGTACGTCTTGGTGCCACAGGTTTTAAGTAGTATAGGCTGTGCCGACATAGCTGTATAGGAAGAGAGTGTACACCCTCTTAATCCCGAATCCCGTCTAAACAACCTCATCCCCTAACCCCTTCTCCTTTGAAATATATCAAGTAATATAGTAAATACATAGCCAAAGGAGAATAGCTTGTGCCGCCGTGGCGGTAGGAATACACTCTTAATCTAGCTGAATATTACCCTAATGAAATTCCCAACAGTTAGAAAAACATAAGCCCCCTCTCCTTCATCATAAATTTTCATACAATGTACAGTTTGAATAACGCCGAGGCGTCACAGGTTATGAAGGAGTAGAGCCTGTGCCGCTGTGGCGGTAGGGATGGGGGTGAGGTTGTAAAAAAGTGCAAATTGTAATACACACACCTATTGCGTTCAACTATTTTTCATCCCTTTTTTGAGAAGAATTAGAGTCACACAACTCTCGTTTAATAAACATCCACTACTAAATTAAGACATTCAAAGATCATTTAATCATGGGTTTTGCCTGTCCCGTGGCAAATTTCAATGCACATGCTTCAACATATTAAATGTTTTTGTAATATTTGGCATAGTTTTTTCATACTTAATTGATAAGTTCAAGAAACAAACTAAAACACAATGCAATATTACCACCCCAATAGTCGTCTTCTGCTGATTATTAGCCTTCTCTGCGGACTGATATTCTATTCACCTGCTCCGGCAGAAGCAGCAGACATCGCCATTACCGATACCCTTTGTATCACTACCAAGGATACGATTAACATACAGGTTAACGACGGGAGTTTGTTCCCTTCCACCGGATTAGACCTTTCTACACTTACCATACTCCACCGAAGCAGATTGATGGATATTCAGGTCAATTCCACCACAGGCATTATCACTCTTATGCCCAGTCCATACAGGACCGGTACAGAAGTCGTCCAATTCAAAATATGCACTATCACAGGGGATTGTTATATTACTACGATCACTTTATTTATAGACCCGTGGAACACTGTCTCACCGATAAGTGATGACATCATCACCTTTATGAATACTCCGGTAGACCATAATGTTTACTTCAATGATTTTGACGCGGAAAATGATCCCTTTTATATGATGAATGGAGGGCTAATGATAGAGGATATGATTGGAACCGTAACAAATGAAGACAGTCTAGGAAATTTTACGTATGTTCCAAAAACAGATTTCACAGGTAAAGATCGATTGGAATACATTATTTCAGACACCAAAACCCCTCCAACCATCCGGAATGCTTATATCAACGCAAGGGTCATTAAGCGAAATCCGTCATGCAGTGAGTCCGTCATCGCAATAGCGGATGAATACAGTGCCCCCATTAATGGGGCCATTAACGGAAATGTCCTTTGGAATGACAAAGACATCCTATCCGTGACCCCACTCCGGGTAAACGTCAACCCAATTCAGCCTCCGCTTTTGGGTACTATCACACTGGACACAAATGGAAACTTTACGTATACCCCTGCAAGAAACAGCATTTATTTAGAATCCATACAATACGAGGTGTGCAATACTGATTCCACATGTCGCTCATGCGATACGACCTGGCTTTACATCCGTTGCGGCATGGACCGGGTTGCTCCTTGCCTGGAAGTCCCTAAGCACACGCAAGATGGATTCAATGCAGGCTGCAATGACCACCTCATGGAAGGGGAACTCATCGATTCCCACACTGCCCCTCATCCGTACTATGTCAATGACTCTGTCCTGCTCGCTCCCCAACACGGGACAGTCATATGGGACAGCACCGGACATTACATCTACACTCCGGATGCCGGATATAGCGGTCCGGACCGTTTTGGATATCAAATCTGCAAATTTGACCCTTCCACCGGGACAAAAGGAGCATGTACCAAAGCATCAACCTTGGTCATGATCTTCAATCAAACCCCAATTGTTGCGGCAGATGACTACGCATCGGTTAATGCATCTACCGCCAAGACCATTTTACCCGTAGCCAATGATTTTGACCAGGAGTTTGAGATCGATTACAACTCATTTCAGATTATCACCCAGCCGGTACACGGGACGGTAACCTTACAACCGGGGGCAGAGGTCACCTACACTCCGGAGGCCCACTATGCGGGAGTGGATTCGCTGACGTACTCCATATGCGACCAGGCACACCTTTGTGCCGCAGCTACCTGTGATACCGCAACCATCTACTACGATATTGCAGCGCCTATGGCGATCACTTTCATATCCTTTGACGCGTACTTGCAGGAGGACTTTACGGTACAACTCGATTGGGAGGCTCCCATTTCCGGGACTTTAGGCATATTTAACATTATGCGCTCATGGGATGGTATGAAATGGTCGAATATCGGGGCGATGAATGCCATATTGGGGCAACAAAGCTACCACTTTACGGACCTCCTATCTGAGTCCAAAACCCATCCCCGGGCCTACTATAGAATAAAGTACACCGGTCCGGATGAACAACAATGGTCCAACATCAAGGAAGTCGCTTTAGACGGTTCGAATAGTGGTGCTTACTACCTATACCCAAACCCGGTAAAGGAGCATCTTTTCATCCGTTTAGATGATGCCCTGGAAATGACGGAAATAGACTTCTACAATACCGACGGAGGTCTCGTACATCGCATTACCGTCGGGACGGACAAAAAAGAATGGAGCATTGACGTCCGGGACTGGACTCCCGGCCTCTACTTCTACGAATTCAAAGAAGGGGGCAATACGGTCAAATCCGGAAAACTGTTAAAACTGTAAGAGGAACTCGTGAGAAATGGAGCAAGTGGGGGGATAAAAGGATAGTATGCCATTGGCCTATACGACCTATAGATCGCATTGCTTCGATTCCATCATCTTCACTTTGGATTTGAAGTTGCATTATTTCAATCTGTAACGCTCACCCGTCCTCCCCTACTTCTCAAAGACCTCAATGACCTTGTTGCGCTTGACGAGTTCGGTAAATTTACCTTTAAATCGTGTGGCTTTGACGATATGGTTGTCGATCCAATGATAATGCCCCCCTCGCGGTTTGCCCAATAACAAATGGTGGTATTTGAACCCATACAGATCCAACCAATACTCGGTAATATGTCGATGGTCTTCCGTACGCGAAGAAAAGAACGTAATGATGTGTCCCTCTTCGTACCATTTATTGACGATCTCCAAGGCATCCGGATAAGGACGGGCAGTAGCCATTCGCCAGGGTTCCTCATTGGGGATGTCATCACAGATGGTACCATCGATATCGATGAGGTAGTTTTTCATCCCTTCCGGCAATTCGGGACTCATGGGGCGTCCATCCTCCCCTATCACTTCTTTGAGTTTTAATTGGTCCATATCCATTGTCAACCGTTTTAGTAAAGCCAATTATTATGAAAGGCAAAGGTACCGATAAACTCCACATATCATCAAAAAAAATAAAAATAGTGTGTATTAACAATTGTCAATTGTCATCTTTCAGCGAAATGCGAACACGACTGTTAAAAAACGAATATCGAACAAGGATTTAACTCCATAGAGTATATCTCACCGGGTGCGTTTTATGACTTGTGGTGCATTTCTGATGAAATCAATGCCGCTCCAGCGGTAATGTAATTGCCTCACGCTATGCATAGTATAGGCGCTTTTACCGCATCACCACCACCTTTCTCGTGACGATAGCGTCCCTCAAAAACAATCGAAGGACATACACGCCCGGGGCATGCAGTGCTACCGAATGTCGCTTTGTCCTGCCCCTCTCTGCAATTCGACCTGTGGCCATATCCAACAGCATATAGTCCACTTCCTTATCTATCCCCTTGACATAAAGGGTGGAGTGCGCGGGATTGGGATATACCACCACTTCCGGATGAGGGTCCTCCGGAGTGTCCACCTCTAATACCCAGGTACTATCACAATCGTAATCCACAAATTTATACAATGCCGTATCATTACTAAAGCAACGCAATTGTCCTATATATCCTAAGGGATCCGCAGTGGGATGGGGTAAAATAAACTGAGCAGTGGGCATTCCGCCCGACAAAAATCCAATCCCCTTAACAACTCTGTGGCGTGATTCGGAAAAGATGGAGTCGTCGGGTGTTTGGTCACTGCGATGATAATATCCCTCGTAACGGACATAATACACCGGTCTTACTGTATTGTCCGGTAGGGTATAGGGACGTACACTATCGATGTAGCCATACCCTCGATAGTAGTCAAAGGTATTCAACCCCTTGTGTAGTCTTCTACCATAAATTGGGAAGGAATCCACCCCACTAAAATCCATGACCAGCCGGTAGATAGTATCCTCCCTATCCCTGACATACCACCGGTCATCCTGGTCGTACATATACCATCCGCCCATATCATAATACTCCTCGGAGTAATTGTCAAAAACCAGATCTTTCACTTCGTAAGAATCTACGCGCATAAGCCCTATAGCAATATCGACATTATCATAATACCACCGGGTGCCCGGCAAGAAGAGATTATTGCGCGTGCGCTGTTGCATTTCAATATTGTCAGGAGTATGGTGTTTGTCATATCCATAAGTAGAATAAGTAAACTGGGCGAACAAATACAATGGCAAGAAGAACAGACTCAGTGTAACATACAAACGTTTCATTTGACTATCATTTTAAGGGTGAATAAAAAGGTCATGCATGACCTGAGATTATTTTAGTATTTTACCGCATTGGTTAAATAGATTAGATGTATATTAAACCAACATTCACAATTTAGGGCGTGATGTTAGACAGCAAATATATACTATACCCTTGAAAATACCAAAAACTTTAACACTTTTAAGATTATCATTAACTATACACGCATCAGTAGATGGGGGAAACACTAGTGCTTCAGGAACAAAAATCATCCAGTATTAACTCGCTTTTTTTATCTGACTCTTCGTTGCTAAAACAGTTATAATACAGCGGCATAACTCCAGCTTGAGTGACTCGATTTAAATAAATAGTTCCGGTTAATATTGGGCGCATTTAGTTCTTGCAGCACTAATCAAACACGAGATAATCTTCGGGGTCGAGGGGCTTGCCGTTGTACCAGAGTTCGAAATGCAGATGGGGGCCACTGGTGAGGACGCCGCTGTTGCCGATGATGGCGATGGCTTCACCGGCTTGTACCCGGTCCCCTACCTGTTTGAGTAAGGAGGAATTGTGCTTGTAAAAAGACACGAGGTTATTGTCGTGTTGGATCGCGATGGTGTAACCGGTATTGATGGTCCAATCGGCGCTAATGACGTATCCCGGGAGTGTAGCGAGTACGGGAGTGTTTTTTACGGCGATGATATCCACGCCATAATGCTTTTTGCCGGTCATATAAGAGGCGCTCACCTGCCCTTTGACAGGAGGTGTGAAATAGATGTCCGATATTCCTTTCTTTCCTTTGCCGGACAGTACCTTTAACACCTTGCGCTCTTCGTGCCGGCGAACAAAGTCAGCTCTCAAACGGTCGTCCTCTTTAATTTTAGCCACGATGCCTTTTTTACTCATCGTCGGAACAGCCTTCTTCATGGCATCTGCCTCCGTCTCCACTTCCCCGGAAAGCCGGGCTTTGTAGGCATTGATATAGAGATCCCTCTTGCGCACCTCTTCTTCGAGTCGTTTTATCTCGCGCTGCAACTGAAGAAAAGGACGCTGATCTGAAATATCCTGATACCCCGGGATCCACTCCTTAATGGGAGTAAAAAATACAAAGGCAGCAGAGAGGAAGGCGGTCACTGCCAGGATACCAAAGATGATTATTGCAATGGTGAGCGGAGTCAGTTTCCACACATATTTGTGGGCATAAGTATCGCCGTGGGTAATGCTAATGATATACCTATCTTTGAGCTTGTCCCACCGCTTTCTTTCTTCCAAATGCTCGTCCGCCATAAAAAATGAGTATTGTCTAAAAATCCCCCCTTACAAACAACGAATAAATCCGGTTAATCTACTAACAAATAATACTAAAATCATCCTCCAAACAGTTATTAGGAAAGGCCCTTTCCCCCTCTGTCCGGCCATTTACTAAAGGCGACAAAGGTAAGGGATATTGTGTGCCGCGCAAAAGAATAACGGCTAAATGAATAAAAGGTTATTGTTTGCCCTTCTTTTGAGGTGATTTTTTCGTAATATTGCGCTTTTTTATAATGTGTATTTATTTCAATTTTCGGGATGGTCGATTAAAATTGCAGACTACGACTTTTTCACAATTCTAACGACTGTATCCGAAAAGCAATCAGATTTTTATTGGTGAAAACCTACATTCTGCCGGTTGGGCTCTTTTGACTCGAGAACAGACTTTTGCAGATTGGAGTGCTTTTCACTACAGATAGACAGGTACCATTTCATACCTCATCCAACAAAGGAACATGACAAACAGATTTATGGTCAAATACAACATTTCTACCCCGAGAAACCTAAGCCTCACAAGGGTGGTCCGCACCATCCTGACGGGTACTCTGATCGTGGGCTTGCTCATCGGCTGCGCCTCCAAGAAAAAAGGGAAGCAAGGGCCCTCTGCCGCTCGTCAAGCGTATGAAAACATGACGGGATACTACAATGCTTACTTCAATGCAAATGAACTATTGCAGCTCTCTTATCTCAAATTGAAGGAAAATTATAAGGAGGACTACAACGACCTCCTCCCCCTCTACCCCATGCAAAATGCCGATATTAGTCCCGTCAAGGCGGATTTGGATAAGGCCATCGACAAACTCATCAAAAACATCAACAACCATGAATTGAGTCATTGGCGGGATGATTCGTACGTTATGATCGGGGAGATCCAAGATCTCAAAAAGGATTATGAAACGGCGGAGGAGACAATGGAATATTTTATTCAGGAATTTGACCCGTTAAAGGCTAAAAACCGGAAAACGACGAGTTCTAAAAAGAAAAAGAAGAAGAAAAAACGAAAAAAAAGCCATAAAAAACACCGGAAGAGCAAACACAAAAAGAAGAAGAAAAAAGACGAAACGGCCCCGACCGATGCTGCAGTCGCCTCATCCGGCTCAGCTGCAAGCGCCCCTTCCGAGGGATTTTTGTTTTGGAAGCACACTCCGGCCTTCAAGAGAGGAATGATCCTCATGAGTCACATTTATGTGGAACGTGGAAAGCCCACATTGGCAAAATCTCTCCTGAGAAGACTCCGCGAAGACCCGGGACTCACCAAGGAAGAGCGCGGACAGATCGGCATCGTGCAAGCGGATATGTACATCCGTCAAGACCAACCGGCAAAAGCCATCTCCATACTCCAGGAGACCACTCCTCTTGTCAAAAGCAAAGACGACCGCGCCCGGTACTGGTTTGTCATCGGCCAGTTATTGGAGCGTGAAGGACATTGTGACGAAGCCACAAAGGCCTTTGAGCACGTCATCAAATTACGCAGGAATTATGACATGGAGTTTCATGCTCTCCTGCATAAGATTAAGTGCAATGCAGAGCAAAACACCTCCGACGGAGACAAGACCATCAGAAAACTCAAAAAACTACTCAAAGACGAGAAAAACGAAGAGTTCGCCGGACATATTTATGATGCCATGGCAACGGTAGAACTCGGCAGACAAAATACCGATGCCGCCAAGTCCTATTACGACTTAGCCATCAAAAACACCAATGACAATCACCTCAAGGAGAAAGTTTACTTGCATTTGGCCAACTTCTTTTTGGATAATGAGCAATTCCTCGAAGCCAAGCTCTATTTGGATTCGACCCTCAATGTCATGGATAAATCCAATCCCTCCCGGGTAGGAGTCGAAAAGAAAAGAGATCACATTACCGAAATCGCCAATCAAATATCGATCATCCGGGAAAAGGACAGCCTCTTGGTCCTCAGCAAGATGTCAGAGGAAGAAAAATTGAAAATCGCCAAGGAGTTGGAGGCGAAGGCCAAAGCTGCCGAAGCTGCCGAAAAAGAATCCGAAGTCGCCTCTAACAATGCGAATACCAATCTCCGGTTGCCCGGCAATATCCGGGGTGGAGGGATAGGTTTCCCAAAAACTCCCGGCGCTTTTCAGCTCAGGGGGAATAACTTTTTTGCCTACAACGCAATCAGTATTCGAAAGGGAAAAACTGCCTTCAAGCGCACTTGGGGAATACGAAAATTGGAGGATCATTGGCGGCGTTCGCATAAGGACATCATCCAGGACATAGAGGACTCGGCCGATACGACAAGCACCACCGAAGAAGAGGTAGCCACGACTACCGAAGATCGCAATCTCATCCGCAAATACTTGCCGGGCATCCCCGGGACAGAAAAGCAAAAGCAGCAAGTCCGTCAACAGATTGAAGATGCCTACTACCTGTTGGGTAAGCTCTATCGCGACAAATTAGACAATTGCCAAAAATCTACAGGGACTTTGGAAACACTTCTAAGCCGCTTTCCGAAGACCAATCACGAAGCCGGAGCACTTTACTACCTCTACCTTTGTGCCCTCGACAATAATGAACCGGCCAAGGCCAGGGACCACAAATTGACCTTAGTGCAGAAATACCCGAATTCGCTGTATTCAAAGGTATTGACGGATCCGGACTTCGTCAAGAAATGGTTGGCCGAAAAGCACAAAGAAGAGATCTATTACAAAGAGACTTACGATCTTTTTACCCAAGCTAAATACGCCGATGCCAAGAGTAGAATTGAAGCCTTTAATACCCTAAAAGAAAAAAATGACAAATACGATGCAAAATTCGCTCTATTGGGTGCCATGATCGAAGGGCACCAAGGCAAGAAAGCCTACATCAAAGCCCTCAAAGATGTCATTGCCAAATACCCCAACACTCCGGAGACGATCCGGGCAAAAGAAATTATGCGATTCCTGCAGGGCGACGACGAAGCATTCAGCGGCAAAGGCACCCCGAAGGACAACAAATATGAGTATTCTTACATACCGGACAAGACGCATTATGCTTTGGTCATCATTCACGATTTGAAGGGCAACAGCATCAGCAAGGTGAAAATTGACATCTCCCAATACAACCGCAAACACCATCCGGATATCAATCTCAAAATGACCACGGCCAATCTGGATATCAGCAAAGATATTCCTCTCATCTTAATTCGCAGATTTAAAAATGCGGAGGAGGCCATGAAGTATTACAAGGGGGCCACCAAAGACTTAAAATCGTTTATCAAAACGGATGTCAACTTCGACTTGTTTGTCGCATCTCAAAAGAATTACCGGAACATCGTGCGCAAAAAAAGTGTCGCATCATTCAGGCCGTTCTTCGAGCACTTTTATTTGAAGAAGTAATTTTGGCCCTGCTCCCAAAAGACCCTTTATTGCCAAGCTAATCGTTGTCAGAAGTTTTTTACTCCTCATGAATATCGAGTTAACTGCGAGCTAAAAACTTATTCCGCCTTGATTTTGACAAAAACCCGTGACGTCTTTAGCGTCACTTAACTTTCCGGAGTGGGCTCAATTTTGAGCCGGCGGTAGCCGTTGTGGCTCCAATCCTTTACGCGACACCTTACTTCTCATACCTTCCTTTCCATAGTCGCCGGAGCCTTTCAAGGGCTTTTCGTTCGGCGGGGTTATCGGCAGGAGCATAAAAGCAGTTGTCGGCAAGCCCATCAGGGAGGTATTGTTGGTCTATGAAATGTTCCTCAAAGTTATGGGCATATTGGTAGTTCTTGCCGTAATCCAATTGTTTCATTAGTCGGGTAGGAGCATTGCGAAGATGAAGAGGTACGGGGAGATTGCCCGTCTCCTTTACTTTGGCGAGGGCCATATCGATAGCGCGGTAAGCCGAATTGCTCTTAGGGCTATTGGCCAAATAGATTGCCACTTGAGAGAGAACAATGCGCACCTCCGGCATGCCGATTTTATGGGCGGCATCAAAGGCCGTATTGGCCAACAGCAGCGCATTGGGGTTGGCCAGCCCGATGTCTTCAGAAGCGAGGATAATTAAGCGGCGGGCGATAAATTTTGGGTCCTCTCCCCCACTCAACATCCTGGCCAGCCAATATACTGCCGCATCCGGATCCGAGCCCCGGATGGATTTGATAAAGGCAGAGATAATATCATAATGCATCTCTCCTCCCTTATCATACCGCACGAGATTCTGCTGGAGGGTTTGGACGACGAGTTGATTTTCGATGACGATCTTTTCTTGAGAGAAAGTCGAGTAGAGCAATTCCAGGATATTGTACAGTTTTCGCGCATCGCCATTGGCAAAGTCAATCAACGCCCGTGTCTCTTTCATGACCCACTTGCGCTGAGACAGGTACTCGTCCCGTTGGGTGGCCTGCCGCACCAGCTCCAAAAGCTGCTCCTCATCCAACGATTTCAAGACATACACCTGCGCGCGGGAAAGCAGAGCGGGAATCACTTCGAAGGAGGGATTTTCAGTGGTCGCTCCGATTAGGGTAATGGTGCCCTCCTCTACGGCTCCCAGTAAAGAATCTTGTTGTGCCTTATTAAAGCGGTGTATCTCGTCAATAAACAGAATCGGTGCCGGACGGTCAAAGAAGCGACTTCTCTTGGCCTTGGTGATCACCTCTCGCACATCCTTCACACCGGAATTGATCGCACTCAAGGTAAAAAAACCGGTGCTCACCTCCTCTGCAATAATCCGTGCCAAAGTCGTCTTTCCGGTCCCCGGCGGACCCCAGAGGATCATGGAGGGAATATTGCCACTTTTGATGGCATTTTGCAACACGGCACCGTCCCCGACAATGTGTTCCTGCCCGACGTAATCAGTCAGGGTTTTGGGGCGCATCCTTTCGGCGAGAGGAATCATAGAGGATATTTTCTGCAAATGTAAATGGATTTTTCATATCTCCCTTCACAAAAAAAGCCAATGTACAAGTACACCGGCTTTTTATGTTTGGTTATCTGTCTCGACTTACCCAAGTGGCGGGATACGCAACACCTGACCGGGATAGATTTTATCCGGATGGGTCAGCATTGGCCTATTCGCTTCAAAAATTGCATTGTATTTCATAGGATCCCCATATTGAGCCTTCGAAATCTTAGAAAGCGTATCTCCGGACTGAACGGTGTAAAATACCGCTTCGGGTTCCGGATTGTCGATATTTAAGCGATCGTCAACACACTCTACCCCTTCGACATTTCCGACAGCGAGAATAATCTTTTCAGCTACAGTTGTAGAATCAACATCTCCATATACCGTAACAGTCCCTTCTTCGATTGCTACAGCCAAATGACTCACCGGCAAGCCGAGATTGGCAATCTCTTGCTTCAACTTGGCTTCGTCCAAAAAGCTCTCAACAGGAGCCGGTGCCTCTTTTGCTTTAGAACCAAAGATGGATTTACCGGCTGATTTTAAGAATGAAAATAATCCCATATTTTTAATTATTTAGTAAGTGAATGAAATGAAAAATAAGCTTTAATCGCAACTATTCAACAATACTCTGCAACAAAAGCACAAATCTGAAACACCACAATGATACAAATAGTTTCTCCTCCCTCATTAATTCTCAGAATATACCGCTGAAAAGAAAAGCCGGCTATCCCCAAAAGTATCTAACTTCAAAAAAACTACGCAGCCAATTGCTCTACAATTTAACAATTTCATAGAGATTTATCCTGTATCCCATCTCCAAATCTATCCCTCCCCTAGAAGAAAAAATAGTATCTTTGCCCGCTATGAATGACATGCAATACATCAGAAATTTTTCGGTTATCGCCCACATCGACCACGGCAAAAGTACACTGTCCGACCGGTTGTTAGAATTTACCGGCACCGTGGGGCAAAGGGAACTGCAAGCACAGACCCTGGACAATATGGACTTGGAACGGGAGAAGGGCATCACGATCAAGTCCCATGCCATCCAAATGTACCACCAATACAAGGACAAAAAGACATATACCCTTAACCTAATAGACACGCCCGGTCATGTGGACTTTTCCTATGAAGTGTCCCGCTCCATCGCTGCTTGTGAAGGCGCTCTTTTACTCGTAGATGCCACTCAGGGGATTCAGGCGCAGACGATCTCCAACCTTTACCTCGCGATTGATAATGACCTCGAAATCATTCCGGTCATCAACAAGATCGACATGCCGAGCGCAATGATTGAAGAAGTCACGGAGCAAATTGTAGATTTGATCGGATGCGATCCGGACGAAATCGTACATGCCAGCGGAAAAACCGGGGAAGGGGTAGAAAACATCTTAAATGCGATTATCGAACGCATTCCTGCACCGGAAGGAGATCCGGAAGCCCCATTACAAGCGCTGATTTTTGACTCTGTATTCAACCCCTTTCGCGGAGTAATCGCCTATTTTAGAGTTTTCAACGGGACCATCCGGAAGAAACAACCCATCCGTTTTCATAACACGGGAAAGGAGTATGTAGCAGAGGAAGTCGGCATCCTCCAAATGGACCAAGTCCCCAAACCCGCTCTCTCTGCCGGCAATGTAGGATACGTAATCACCGGCATCAAGGATACCCGGGAGATTAAAGTGGGGGACACCATAACGGCGGTGGGGGATCAAGAAGCCCAACCCATTCAGGGGTTTGAAGAAGTCAAACCCATGGTCTTTGCCGGGATTTACCCCATCGACAATGATGACTTCGAAGACCTTCGCGAATCGCTTAACAAACTCCAACTCAACGATGCTTCCCTGGTATTCGAACCCGAGTCTTCTGTCGCTTTGGGCTTCGGTTTTCGCTGTGGATTTTTAGGGATGTTACACCTCGAAATCATCCAGGAGCGGCTCTCCCGCGAATTTGACATGGAGGTCATTACCACCATCCCTAACGTAAGTTATCAAGCCACAACCAAGAAGGGGGAGTTTCTTATCATAAACACCCCCAACGACCTCCCGGATCCGACATTGTTAGACTTTATCGAGGAGCCATATATCGATGCACAAATCATCACAAAACCCGAATTTATCGGTTCGATTATGAAGCTGTGTATGGACAAAAGAGGGATTCTTATGAAACAAGTCTATCTGACGACAACCCGTGTCGAATTGACTTTTCACATGCCATTGGCAGAGATTGTATTTGACTTCTACGACAATCTCAAATCGATTTCCCGAGGATATGCCTCATTTGACTATGCCCCACTCGATTACCGCCGCTCCGATCTGGTCAAAATGGACATCAAGCTCAATGGCGAGAATGTCGATGCCCTTTCAGCATTGGTGCATCGCTCTAAAGCAGAGTCATTTGGCCGGCAGATTTGTAAGAAGCTCAAAGAGCTCCTCCCCAGACAACAGTTTGTCATCGCCATTCAAGCCGCCATCGGTGCGAAAATTATCGCGCGGGAAACAATCTCTGCGCTGCGCAAAGATGTCACCGCCAAATGCTACGGGGGAGATATTTCAAGAAAGCGAAAACTTCTGGAGAAGCAAAAGAAAGGAAAGAAAAAGATGCGCCAGGTCGGAAAAATACAAGTTCCGCAAAAAGCGTTCCTGGAAGTATTGAAGTTGAATAAATAACCTTTGTTATAATTTAACAGAATCTCTTAGCTTTGCATTTTAACACTTAAAATATTCCCATATGAAAACTATCAGCACTTTTCTCTTTTCAATTTCCGTGGCATTCTTTCTGTCAAGTTGCCAATCAGGTGGTTCCGGTTCGGGTACCGGGGATTTTTCCGGGTATGAAATGGTAGACATCGGAGTCGCAGGCATCAAAAAGGCCATAAAGAAAGACAACAAAGGCAACATCATGGAAACGGGATATGTCAAAAATGGAAAGAAGACCGGTGAGTGGAATAAATACAGGGGACATAACATCGTCGGAGTAAAGCATTATATCGATGGCAAACTCTTCGGACCGGCACTCAAGATCAATGACCGCAATCAGGTCACCAAGATGGAGCATTATAAAAATGACAAATTGGATGGTTTGGCCGCTGAGTACAAATTTTCCAGACCGATTAAGGAGTTACTTTACGCCAACGGAAAACTTGACGGGCAGGCGCGTTATTACTTTGTCAACAGTGGAAAGCTCCAAAAACTCATCGACTATAAGCAGGGAATTATTGACGGGGAGTTCAAACAGTACAATGAGGAAGGGCAACTCATCCTCGAGTACAAATACGAAAACGGAAAAAAAGTAAGCGGTGGAGTGGTAGACCTCTCCAATCCGGAGAAAAAATAGTTCTCCGGTTACATTTTTAGATATATCTCCCGTAGTTGTGCTTCTATTTGGGCTTTTATCATAGAGGATGGCTCGAGAAAATGATTGATCATATAGCTAAACAGGAGGGTGCGTCCGTGGCTCGTCAATAGAACACCGCTCAGACAATAGTTATTGGATAACGAACCCGATTTTGCAAAGACATATGGACGGCCTTCTTCATCGCGCAAGGTGGAATAATGCGGTGCCAAAGTACCGGAAATACCCGCGGCCGGAAAGAGTTGCTTCACCTTATCGATTCCATCCATTTCCAATATCCGGTCCCATAACCAAACGAGATTGGCAGGGGTATTGAGATTGTACCTGGACAGCCCGGAGCCATCGACCCACCGTATTTTATCGGGCATTTGGCGAAGTACGCTATCCAGCCCCCACCGGATTATCTCCGCAGTAGTCCCCTCTTCTGTCCGCTCAAATGCACTCATCAAAAGCAGCTGCTCTGCAATATAGTTATCGCTCCTGTGTAGTAACCGGATAAACACAGAATCCACCATTTCATACCTCAATATACCTGCATCCGCCCAAGAGTCCGGACAATCTCTATCGATCGTTTGGGCCAAGAGCAAAAGCACTCTCTTGCGCATGGTTTGGGAGGTATAAAAGGGAATCTCAACCGTGTCAGCCTTATAAAAATGCAACGGGTTGTAGCGAAAAATATTGGCATTTTCTGCCCGGGAATAGCGATACGGGAGAGTCGTATCTTCCCGCACTTCCATCCACGGAAGACGCGGACCCCACTGAAATGCCTGTCCGTTGCAACGCAACTGTAGAGCATTGTCAAAAAGCGGGAGTAAATCCTTCTCCTTTTGATAATAATAGGGGTAGTCATCCCAGGCCCACCCCGAGCCAAATCTCCGGATCGAATCCGTGCAATCGACCACATATTTCTTTGCCTTCAACACCTCCAGAAAAGCTTTATCCGGCAAAAGTGGATACCCGCACCCCTTGATATACCGGACAGAGTCCATGTCCAGGTAACGCACCACGGGAAAACTATCGCCCAGCGCACGCCGGGATACAAAATAGGTCATCACTTTCGTATTGGAAGCGGGGGTAAAATGCAGATGACCGTTGACATCGGCCAAAACCCTGTCGTTCTCGGGATCGTATAGATAAAACCCGGCAAACGAGCGTGACAAAACCTCATTGGAGCGGAAGGCTTTCACCATCTTCCTCCCCGCGCTTCGCTCGAAATACTTGGACGAAGAACAAGCGGAAAACAGAATAACTATAGGCACTAAAAAGAGGTACAGTCGCCCCCGCGGTGATTGAAGATGATGATATTCCATTGGACAAAAGTACATGATATCGCTCTTATAGACAAGCTAAAACAGACACACCGGAGCAAACAACGGCAATAATTTTTCAATTATCTTTGAGTTTTCATACAAAAATCAGATCAAACATTGGCCCATCAAAACAATAGCCGACCTCACCGGACGACCCGACACCATCTCAATGGAGTGCCGCGGGAGTTTGACGACGTGCTCGCCGTGGAGGGCCCCATTCAGGTCAAACTACAGGCCGGGGATGTCGGGCCTATCGATTATGCCGTGCTGATGCGCACACCGGGGCATGATGAGGAACTCCTCTACGGTCTGCTCTATTCCGAATCTATTATTCACCATTCCTCAGATATCACCCACATCCGGGAAATAGGACAAAATCCTGCTGTGGACGAGTATTTAGTTGAATTACAATCTCCCGGCATGTTGGCCGACCTCGCTGCCCGAAATATGGCCGGCCATTCGGGTTGCGGTGTGTGCGCGATGGATTCAGCCGAGCGCCTTTTGTCCGAGATTTATCCTGTTTTGCCCTTAAAAAAGGGCATCTTCACTGCACGGGATGTCATGTCTTTCAAAAAACATTTTACCTCCCGACAGACGCTTTTTTCACAAACAGGAGGGTCGCACGCCACCATTTTGCTAACATCCGACGGAAGCCCGATATTAATTCGGGAAGATGTGGGCAGACACAATGCCATGGACAAAGCCATAGGGTATATGTTGTGGAAATCTCCTGCCACTTCCGTGCACATCGCCCTGGTAAGTGGCAGGTTGAGTTATGAAATCGTACACAAAGCGCTCAAAGCTAAAATTCCCGTGCTGGCAGGACTCGGGGCCCCTTCGAGTATGGCCGTACGGTTGGCAGCAGAAAACAACCTAACCTTGATAGGTTTTTTGAGCCATGAAAAGTTTAATATTTATACCCACACGGAACGTATCAAAACCAACTGAACACTATTCTTATCCGGGATATTTTTTGCGAATTAGCGATACACAGCGCAATAGTCGGGCAAAAGCAGGATTTTGTCTAATAATGGCCGTTATTTCAGAGGACGGGTATATCTTCGCAGCATAATAATACTGCGACAGATGAATGTACTTCAAATCAATGGCCTCACCAAGAGTTATGGAAAAATACGGGCGGTCAACGGATTGACGATGTCCCTGGAAAGCGGGCAAGTCATGGGCCTGTTAGGGCCAAACGGAAGCGGCAAGACTACTACTTTGGGTATTATATTGGGCATCCTGCACTCGGATAGCGGTAGTTATGAGTGGTTCGGTGGGCAATATGGTCAAGCTGAAGCACGACGGCATATCGGAGCCATCCTCGAAACACCCAATTTTTATCCGTATCTCGACGCCGATGACAATCTGGACATATACCGGCGAATCAAGGAATTGCCCAAGCAGAACTTCGACCAAATCCTCGACAGAGTCGGATTGTTGGAGCGACGCAAATCCAAATTTCACACCTATAGCTTAGGGATGAAACAGCGGCTCGCCGTGGCAGCGACCCTCATCGGCGATCCGGATGTCTTAATCTTTGACGAGCCGACCAATGGACTTGACCCCAACGGTATTGCGGACATGCGCAACATCATTCAGGGCATCGCCAATGAGGGTAAGACGGTGCTAATGGCTTCCCACATATTGGACGAAGTAGAGAAGATTTGTTCTCATGTGACCATCCTTCAAAAAGGACATTTGCTGGCCTCCGGGCCCGTGGGACATATTCTTACAGACAATCGCTTTGTCATAGTGGACTCAGAAGATAACCATAAGCTCAAAAGGGTATTCAGCAGTGTAGCAGGGGTTGTAAATATTAGCGATAAAGATAATATGTTGGCACTTGAGGTGGAGGCATCCATAGGAGCGACACGCGTCAATCAAATCGCATCAGAGGCGGGCATTTGGCTGTGCCATCTCGAAGAGCGCAAAAACACCTTGGAGGATGAATTCTTAGAAATTACACACAAGCATACCAATAACCAATAAGCAAACAAGACTACTGATATGATACGACTCATCCAACTCGAATGGGAAAAGTTTAAGAAAAACAACGTCTTCCGGACAATGGTCATCGCCTATATATTTTTGCTTCCGGCATTAATATTTAGCATGGAAAGTATTTTGGATTTTATCGATTTTCCCTTAAAGTCAAAGAGTGTCTTTTTTGAATTTCCGCTCATATGGAAGTTTATGGCCTACAGTGGCAGTTGGCAAGCCTTCTTCTTCTTTGGGTTTCTAGGCGTCTATATGGTCACTTCCGAATTTCAAAACAGAACATTGCGACAGAATATCTTAACAGGGCTCAACCGTTCTGCATTCTTCGGAGGCAAGCTTCTGTTTGCTACCTTGCTAAGCGCTCTTTCGACCTTATACTTTGTGGTCATCACCTTGGTTTTGGGTTATCTGAAGAGCAAGAATGTCGAATTTGAATCCGCGACTCAAGGCGTCACTTCCCTGTCATTCCGGTATTTTTTAATGACCTTTTCATACCTCAACTTCGGGATGTTTTTAGGGTATATACTTCGCAAAAACGGGTTGGCTTTGCTCTTGTATTTCACGTATATTATTTTCCTTGAGAAAATCATCCGTTGGTGGCTGCAATCCAAAGTATTGGGTGTCGAAGACAAATACAACCTCTATTATCCAATGAACGTAATCAACGATCTGACCCCTCTTCCACTCAAAGAGATGATGAAGCAAGTCACCAGTTTCCCCGCACAATACCACCTATTAGAACCCAACCTTGCGGTGGCGTTGGCGTTGCTTTGGAATGTCCTTTTCTTAGTTATAGCTTACACGCGATTCAAGAAGATGGACTTATAAGCCCGATTCAAATATTAAAAAACTTCATATATTTACGTTTATTAAAAAAGGTAAGATATGGATATTGCTTTAAACATTGGGCGCGGATTATTGGGGATGGCTATTTTGGTAGGCATTTCATACCTATTCAGCCGGCACAAACGGCACATTGACTGGGGATTGGTATGGAAGGGAATGCTACTTCAACTTGTATTGGCGGTATTGATGCTCAAGGTGCCATTTGTCTCAGACCTCTTTAATTACCTCGTGGAGATTTTTGTTTGGATGATTGACAGCACGGTAGAGGCTGCCAAATTTATGTTTGGAGATCTCGCCAACAATGCAGTTGGGGATAAGTTTAAGGGCACGGGTATTCAAATCGGGTTTGGATTTGCATTTTTTGTGCTCCCCACTATTCTTTTTTTTGCCGCCTTCTCACAGGTCATGTATTACTATGGGATACTTCAGAAAGTGGTTCAACTCTTCGCCCGGTTTATGCGAAAATTCATGCACATGACGGGTGCGGAGAGCTTGTCCGTCGCGGCCAATGTCTTCATCGGTCAAACAGAAGCCCCCTTGGTGATCAAGCCTTACCTGGAGAAAATGAGTAAATCTGAGATTATGCTCCTTATGACCGGAGGTATGGCTACGATTGCAGGTGGGGTTTTCGGTGCATATATGAGCATGTTAGGTGGAACAGACCCTGAAGAATTACGTATATTTGGAAAGCACTTGTTGACTGCTTCTATCATATCTGCACCGGCCGCGGTTGTTGCCGCAAAAATTATTTTTCCTGAGGTAGAAAAAGATGTCGAGCATGGAAAAGATGCAGAAATCCCAAGTGAATTGGCCGGATCCAACTTCCTCGATGCCCTCACCAGTGGGACGACAGATGGTCTAAAATTGGCCGTCAATGTCGGTGCCATGATCATCACCTTTATGGCCTTTGTCTTTCTGGCCAACAAGGTGTTGGTACATGTCGGGGATTTTACCCATCTCAATGACTTAATTAAGACGACCACACATGGAGTCTTTAACGAATTGAGTCTTCAGTCCATCATGGGATTCATTTTTGCTCCCATCGCCTGGGTCATCGGCATCGAATGGAAGGACCTGCTCTATGTAGGCCAAATGCTCGGAGAAAAGATGGTGCTCAACGAATTCTTTGCCTACTATTCACTTGGCACTTTGAAGGCAGCCGGTACCCTGGCCCCCAAGACCGTGATTATCGCCACGTATGCTTTGTGCGGATTTGCCAACTTCGGTTCGATCGGTATTCAGATTGGAGGAATCGGTGCTATCGCTCCTGGACAAAGAGATAATCTCGCCAAACTCGGAGTGCTTGCACTCATCGCCGGAACCATCGCATGTCTGTTTACGGCTACCATCGCAGGGATGTTGTATTGATTGCTGAGATTCCTTAGTATTTAGACAAAACGATTGCCTCTCCCAAAAAAAAAGCAAACTAATTCTCGGAAACGATATCCAGCAAATTCCATTTTAAGCGCAGCATAAAACTCAAACTGCGAAGGCCGGGCTTTTCCCCTTGATGCTGTGTTTGGTAATAGGGGGAAAGCCCGATATTGTAAAACGGGAAGTAAAGACCCAGGAATTTCTCCACCTCAAAACCCACTCCGGCACTCAAATAATAGTTGGGTGTTTGATCCGCCTCGTCCAGTACCAACGCCTGATCCACAAAGAGTTTTACGGATGAAAAATGTGGAACACTAGCCATAAGATTCAGTGCGGTGAGCGAGCTACCGGCTTTGACAATGATGGGGTCTTTGAAGCCACCATCCGAATTAGTCAAAACTTGACGGAACTCCGGTGTCCTCTTAAAATAGTAATTATCCAAATACATGTTGTCTGCTGATGGGGTCGCCGTAAGGTAATATCCGCCTTTCAATCCGCCATCCTCCTTGCCCAAGACATATCCTTCGAATAGCCTATAATCAACAGCAATATACTCGGACAAATTTATCTCTCCTGATAGTGCAGCATCCACCATTTGCTCTCTCTTCGCACCGTACTTTCCCAATTGCCAACCAGCAGAAAAAGACAAAGGAAATCTCGAATGGTCCTTTTCAAAGCGGTATCTCAACCGGAGCCTCTGTGAAGCTGGTCCACCAAATGGCCCTTTTTCTTCATCACCGGCAAACATATACCGGTCATAGCTCACCCTAAAGTAATGCTCTGTTAAGGACAAAGGGCCGGATTTGAAATAGGATTGGATATAGGGCGTCATCCTGCTATTAGCAGTATAACCGGCAGGGGAATCCGCCCACTGTGTCGGTGAAAAACGCCGATAGAACACTCCGGCCCGGAGATGTCGCAATTTCATACCCCGGGGATAATAATTGTAATTCAACTCTCCCATGCCCACCCAATGCTTGGACTTGAAGCCATACATGGGGGCGACAAAGTATTTCCACCTGGGCACGAGTGCCGAGTAATTGTGAATCACTGCCCCGAGCATAAACCCATCGTTATAATTGTATCCGATCGCGGGTATGAGCAGGATATTCGTACGGCTGGTTTGAAGCCCCCAGACAGGGAAAACAGAAAGTTTCAATGGACGCATTCTCGGAAAAACACCCTTCCTCAAGCGCTGATTCTCCGGCCGGATATCCGGACTGATTCGGTCATGATCCAATTCCACGGCATCCAAATCCTTCCCCTCCACCTTGACTACTTTAGTCCCATTGAATCCCTCTACCCATTGGGAGGAAACGACTTTGCCATCCCGCATCCCTTGGACCAGCACGGGAGCTGCCACATCGCCCTTATTTGAAATGGTTACGATATTGTTCGCCTTATCCTTCCATGCCTCGAGAGCGTAATCCATGTACAAAGGGCGATTATGGCCGACACAAAACAATCCGGAAAACACCCAATCCAGTTCTTTTCCTGTATTGTCCTCCAACACCTTTTGCAAGTCTGATGGGGAGGGATGTCCAAAGCGAAATTTGTCGTAATAATCATGCATGCTTTTAAACATCGCCTTAGGTCCTATATAGGCTGCGAGATAATTGAACACATGCGCCGGATAGTTGAATTTGTGGTAAGAAAGATTGACCAATGTATATTGATCGACCGGCAAATCTGGTTTTTGGTCCCGATTGGTTCTAATAGCCGTGATAACATTCAAAAAATATTCCGGTATATCCGTTTGTCCTGCAAAAAAACCCTCATGTTCGTCATTATAAAAAGCTTCTCCATCCTTTTCCCGCCGGTGGTAGCGGTACATAAACTCCGCCAGGCCCTGATACTGCCAAATATGCCGGTACCCGTCAGCATTAACGGCACAAGAAAACCATTGTGCGGCAATGAGTCGATCCGCATCCCTCTTTAAATCCGTGGGCAAATACACATCGTCCAAATCCACCACCCCCGGATGAGCATAGTGATACACATTGAACAAATCCTGTACTACGACGGTCATTTGATCCCAGGGATAAGGCCCGATTATCCCGGAATAATAGCGGATACTCTCTTTTATGAAATCGTTGGCATGAAGGGATGGGAAAGCCTTTTTCGGTAGAAAAAAACAACTCACACGCACTTTCTTGCCCTCATTAATGGTTATTTCCTCTTCTGTCACCAAATAATCCGGGCTCGCATACCAGGTGAAGTCATTGACATTATGAGCGGTCAAATGCACTTTCTTCATCCCCCTCCCTGCCTTAGGCAAATGAATCCTGGATACATCGTATAATGTATCCCACCGGATGCTATCCAAATACACCTGTGTCAGAGCCTTCCTTTTATTCAATCGCACCTGCTCCCGGGCATTATCGATTTGTCCTGTAGAGGCGATGAAATAGTCGGCCGGAAGGGTGATGGAAACATCATAGTCTCCAAATTCCGCATAATTTACCCCTTGAAAACCATAAGGCACCAGGTGCCATCCCTCTTTATCATAAGCAAAAGGGGACGGATACCAGCCATGCAATTGAAAGTCCGAACCATACTTTCTCAATTCAAGAATAATATCCGGTATCTTCAGGCATATCGGCACCTGTATCGTCACCGATTGTCCGGGCTCCAGTGGCTGCTTCAAATACACTCGGACTATCTCATGAGCGGAGTCTCGATACTCAAATCTGAGTGCCTCTCCCTCTGTGGAAAAATCCATACAAGTATATCCTCCCATTTGTGCTTTGGTAGCCAGGATCATTTGATTGCAAGTGGTACAGTAAATACTTTTGGCAAATTGGGATTTTTTACTGCTGAAGGCATTGGCGGTTAGATGAAAATAAAGATCATTCATCGTATCCGGAGAGTTATTGGTATAGGTCACCCACTCCTCACCGGAAAGCATGCGCTCCTCCACATTTAATGCAACATCCATCTTATAATCGACCTTCTGTTGCCAATTTGATTGCCCGGGTAGCAAACTTACACAGAAGACAATGACAAAAAAGAGTAAAAATCGTTTCATAGTTCCGTGGTTTTGTTTCGTTATTGTTATATCCTTCAATTAACCTCCGGGTTCCTGTCTACAAGTGTAAATATACGATTATTTGTAATTATGAAAAAAGGGGCTTTGTTGTAACGCATCGCCTTAGTGAAGTGTGTATTACAAAATGTACTTTTCTGATTTGAACACCTGCAATAATCCCGTAGGGATGCCATCTTTGTAGCCCCGTACGAGCGACAGCGAAGTGCGGGGTTTATAAGAGCACCCAAAGCCGTTTTGGCGGTATTTTTGCTCGACGCAATAGGTTATATACTTGAGAAGTGTTGCATGCAAAAATAGTGACAAAACAATGCAATGGCTCATTTTAGTGCATTTTGTAATACACACCTTAGTGAAACTCACAATAACATCTACAATATTTTTTGTATTTTTACCCCATGAACATCAATAACATACACGACAAATACATGAAGACCATCCTTGGCAACCTTTCCCTTGCCAAAGAGTTCTTAGCTTCTTTTCTGCCGGCACACGTGAAAAAGCATATCGATCTAGTGCTCCGGGCAAGAAATAAATATGCATAGCAACCGAAGCTATTTTTCTTTGAATCGAGGCGCTCGAACAGGAGCTATGCCGTAGTATAGTGACTGTTTGAGGAACGAAGAGTCAGAGGAAAAGAGCGAGATTATGTGTATAGTTATTTTCTGCCCGGAGCACTATATACCTTAAAGTATTCCGAAACCGATTTTGTGCTTCCGGACTTGAAAGAGGTGTTCTCGGATATTGTTTTTTCCGTATCACGTAAAAACAATAAGGAGGCTTACATTTCCATTATCCTGGAACACAAAAGCCAACCCGATGACTTCACCGCTGTACAAG
>JALWRC010000008.1 GCA_027080725.1 Saprospiraceae bacterium | reverse complement strand
CCTTAAAGGTAAGCACTTTATCTATTTTGACCAAATAAATCTCTATTAGATTCAAAATAATTTGTAGCTATATATTGCTGATTTATAACTTTTTATAGGTTTTCTGGCAGACACTACATAGGCTTTGCCCGCTATATCCTCCTTACAAGAGGTGACAAGGCCTTCGGATACCCTACTATTGAGATAAAGAGAGATGGGCAACCCACTTGAACTTTTATTTGGGTCAAATCCCTCGATGATAATTTTTTCATCCTTACAAGTCTCTAATGTCCCCGCAAATTTTCCATCACTATTGGATAGATAAATTTGATTGGACCATTGCTCTCCCGAGACGGACACATACCCATTCAAGAGTTTATTGTTGTCGCAGTCGAGTAAGACGCCTTTGAACCGATGCATATTCTCCTCATCGTCAAGAGTGATTGGGCTTTCTAAAAGCGTGTTTTGAGTAGTTGTACTAAATGTTTTACTCAGAATAACATCACCACAAAGCTTGTATCCATTGAAGGAAAAGGAGGTGTTCTCCGGAAGAAATACAGTAAACTTTCCTTTATGTGTAGTGGATATATGTTGGGTGTTTTCAAAGGTTCCGTATTTGACAGATAATGGAACAAAGCTTGCATTACCGCCCTTACTTGTCTTAATTGTACCGGAGAAATATTTCATAGAAGAAAAACTCGCCAGACAATACTTCCCACTCTCTTTTACTTCAAATCTATACGTAGTCCCTACTTTCTTTGCCTCTCCTGATTTTCGCCACAAATCTGTACTTTCGTCATAATGCCATACTGTGAGCTGGGTGGGAGCTATGGTCTGTAATTCCGGGATAATATCCCACTGAGCCGGTATATTTTTATTGGAATAAAGCAAATCAAATCCGCTTTCCTTCCTGTAATACATTTCAAATAATGCAAATTGCTGCAGTATACCTTTTGAATTACCTTTTACAGCGATACTATGAGTGTTTTGCTGTATAGATTTTATTCGATTAACCACCCTGCCCCTTAAATATACTGTTTTCGTGTATTCATTTTGAAGCTCATCTTTATAGGATACCCGATCCGGAAAGAGGTGAAGGAGTTCTTCTTTTATGGTTGTCTTAACCGTATTTGGTTGGATGGTCCCCAATATTCTTTCCTTACTCAAATGCAAAAAGAGCCGGAGCGTATCTCCTACAAAAGCATTGATTATATGATACTCAGGAGTGTAATTTAAATGATGTACATGAAGAACACCGAGATATTGGGGTGCGTAGATATTTTTCATAATAAAAACACCCTGTTTATCGGTAATCGCTTCATCATTTCCCAAGGAAATATTAGTAAACGGTAATGGCTCATTACTGTCATCCACCACCACTCCATAAATGGTAGATTCGACTTTGACTGTTGGGTCGGGAGTAATCTCCGTTACTTTGACAGTATCGTCAAAATCCTTCCTGCAGGCAGAAAATAAGGCAAGCAGCAAAACCAGGAGAATAGTGCGATTTGGGGTCATTTGATTCATTTTCCATCTTTCAACTACTCCTTAATTGCAACATGTAGGATAAAACGTTGCGCCGGGAGTAGTTTTTTTTCAAAAAAGACTGAGATAACCCAAATGCACTTGACCGTTGGTGAAGTCAAAAGTAGTGTTTGCTGTCTTTCCCACCGCATACTGAAGCTGAAAGATGCCGTTTTTGGTCTCAAAGACAAATCCCAGCCCGATTCCGAGCGGATGCAGTATATTGAGTTGCTGCTTTAGGGTGTTCTCTACATAACCGTAATCGGCAAAAGCAGACAGATAGCCGTTTTTACTCGTCAAAAAACGATACTCAAGGGTGCCATATAAGAACTTTTGTGCTCTAAACTGTTCTTCGTCAAAACCGCGAATGGATTTTCCCCCACCGATTCGAAATAACTCGTTGTCCGAAGGCAGCAAGACACTCCAAATCCCCTGTCCCTTAAGAGAAGTGCGTAAGGTCATGCGCCCGGAGAGTTTCAAAAAATAGGTGATGTCCACCCCCCCAATCCATCGCGTAGATTGTTTATTGCGTGCCGATAAAAGCGAATCTACATTCACTTCCGTTAAAGTGCCCAAACTCGCACGAGGCAGCGCTACGTTCTTTCCGATAGCCCCGGAAGTCCTAACCCTCCACCCGGACAATGGGTTGGGAGCAAAGTCCAGACGGTTATAATTCCATTTCAATCCGAAAGAGGTTTGGTCGTAATCCAAATCGGAGGGAAGGGCTTTGTTGGCTTTAATATAATTAGTATCAATGCTAATGAGCCTTGCTGTTTTTCTGGAGCCAAAGGCATAAACTTTACTGTTATCGGATACATCGACGGATAGATGCACCTCTCCATCCGTCTCTGTGTAGGCATCGGTTTTGTAATAGAGCTTAAAACGCGCTCCGGACCCAAGGGATGTTTGTAGTACATAGGGCAACTCCCCTAATACATCAAGGGACTGCGTGCCCGGCAATCCCCGGTAATCCAATGCCATTTTTTCGGCTTGCCCGAATAAGTTCTGAAATGCGAGATTAGCATGTCCCGTGAGATTAAACCGGCGTGCTGTTTGATCTTTTGCCTGTGCAATCCCCAAGAGCACATCAAAGCTATTGGAAGGCTTGGGGTCGAGGTGCACCACTATCTGCGCGTATTCCTTGTAAAAACGCACGATGGGTACCCCTTGCTGCTTGACAAAGGGCAATGCGTCTATTCGACGGGAAAGGGCAGCGACAACCGCATGACTATAAGGCTTATGATCATTTATCCTGAGATACCGCATCATAAAATTGTTGGACAACTTGGCAGTACCATTCATCTTGATACCTTTTATATAATAATGCCTACCCCTTTTAATTTGCAGCATTCCGGAGATAGAACTGTCCCGGAGACGAGCCGATGTCAACCGGATTTGAGCAAACGGATATCCATCTTCCACCAGCTGTTCCAGTTGCCCTTCTAATTGTTGCTCCCACCCGGCCTCGTCAAAGTAGCCTTGCATCCTACCGGAAAGCGCGCCCGCTTTGACTGTTCTTTTTGAAGGTAAATTCCATTTGTATCGTGGACCAGGGTTTATATTTAGTATGAAATGGTCGACCACAGGGGAATCGAGATGCACTTGACTATCAAAGTACCCTTTGCGCTGCAATTCTACCAATACAGAGTCCCTTATCGATATTATCTCGGTAGTATCTCCAACGGTAGTTCTCAAAGGAGTCAACAGATGCTTTATCCCGTCAGAACACCGGTAGTCCACCCGGATCTGCCCGAGTAAAAGTCCTTGTGATGCCCATATGATGAGCCCGAGCAAAAAGATAAATCTCGTGTAATGCCGGAGTAGTGACAATCTAATGATTTGCTGGTTCATACACGTCTTTAACGCTTTTGGAGGTAGATGCAGTATCGGATCAGTTGCACATATAGGAACAGAACCAAAATAACTTTAGATCGTGATAGATAAGCAAACGCAAGATAACTGTTAGCAAAACTAATGATTAAAAGGGATTATTGAGGTTTCCTTGTCCTGTTATTCGGTCTAATTGAAATAAAGTGAAATAATTTAACTTACATATAAAAACTTTCAACAATATTTAATACCTTTGTGGTGAATAATGGTTTTACAATTAAAATTTTATAGACATGGGTAAAAAAGATGATTTAATCGCGGTGTATAAAGATAAGATGAAGAGCATGAAAGTAAGCTTGGATGAAGATCTTTTGATGACTGTTGTAAATGGACTCGGACCATCCATCTATTTGGCTGACGCCTCCAAAGTATCTTGTTCCGATAAGCAAGAGTTGGACAGAGTGAAGAAGAATTTCCTCGTCAAGAAACTTGGAATGTCTGATGAAGGCAAAATGGATGCTGCAATTAAAGCTGTATGTGAGCAGTTTGGCTCATCCGACCGCAATAAGTACAGAGCGGTATTTTACTATTTGCTTTGCCAGAATTTAGGAAAGAGACCATAGTTTTTACTTTCTTATTGATTTACTCTTCTCAAGGACAAAGGTGCTTGAAGCAACTTTGTCCTTGAGTTATAGTTAGAAGGTATCCAATCCTTCCATAAATTACTACCAAGAATATCGTTAACACACCTTTCCGTTTTAAAATGTTTTTTGGCAAGCACTATATAAAGATTGTCACATGTAATTGTTCATTTAAAGTGAGATGTGATGCTTTTCTGACCTCAGATTTCACCGGTAGAAGATAAGTATTCCGTTTTTTGTCAAACCAGATAGCCGTTTGCCATTTTTTTCCCTTTATCAGAGCCATTACTTTCATTCGACCCCACCCCTCTTCATGCCATTGTAGATTGTCCCTGATTTCCTTTGATAGCTCTTTGGGAAGCGAGACAAAGTGCCAGCCACCTTGCCCATCGCTCTTCCACATCTCTCCGGAAAAATCATATTTAATTGTAAATTTCAAAAGAATCTGTTTTATTTTTGTATTTATTTTATAGGTATGCTATAACCGTCTTTTAGGCTAGTGCTCCGCGCAGAAAATAACTACAGTATAAATATAAAAGAACGAGCATAGATGTTTAGTTATTTTTTGCGTGGGGCACTACAATCAGAGAAAAATAGCTTCGGTTGCTATGAATATTTATTCTTGCGCGGAGCATTAGAGCAAACTAACAGGACTACAAATATATCACTCATCCATTTCCCAAGGAGCTCCTAATGGATTTCTAATTATTCTATCAACGCTTACCTCTTCTATCCATTCTACTAATTCCGGAAGATAGGTTTCAAAGTTCGTATCGGGGCTATAAGACAATACGGACCGTATTTTGTTGATAGACAGAACGTGATTATGGCATATCATATTTAATGATGTTTTTGTAAGTTTTGTATCTATTGGCAGATAGGTAAGCAACTTGCTTATTGACTTTGAAATACGATAAGGTATTGTTCTTATCGGAAGTTCATGATCATAAATACGATAAAATAGCTTTGCAATAATGTCTTTTAGTATGTATGTCATTCCATCGCTTACATTGAATACTTGCTTTTCGGCAATGCTTGGCTTTTTTATACAGAGCTCTATAGCATGAATCAGGTTAATGATATTGGTTAAGGAAACGGTATTGGATACGTCACAAGGCGTTAGAATACTGTTTCCTTTTTTCAAACCAAGAATTTTGGGAAGCAAAACTCTGTCATGCGTCCCATAAATTGCTCTAGGTCGAAGAATAACTGTTGAAGGATATTTTGATACCACCTCTTCAGCCATGTATTTTGACCGGCCATAGTCATTGAGTAGTTTTGGTTGAATAAGATCATCCTCCCTGTGTGGTTTGTCGGAAATAGGATATACAGATGCGGAAGAAATGTATATAAACAGCTTGTATCTTACATTCTCTAAGAGATTTTTTGTTCCGATCACATTATTTTCATACAATGCATCCCAATCCGCACTTTCACTAGCCAATCCTGCAGAGTGGATAATGATATCCGCTTCTTGGGGTAGAGCATTGCTCCTTAAATCGGCCAAGTGGTAGGATGCACCGGTTTTAAGCAACTTTTCCGGAGGCGCCTTTCGTCCTAAGCCAATTACATGAGATGAAATTGGGGTAAAATGCCGTATTAGATGCGCCCCTACAAACCCTGTCGCCCCTGTGATTAATATACTTTTGAAGCCATTCATATCAATTCCTTCAATTTTTGATAGTCAATCTTCTGTTGTCTCCCTTTGCGTGGTATTGTAGCAAAAATAATGTGATCCGGCATCGCTGATGTGTCAATACCGTACTCATCCGATTTTAAAAATTCAATAAGGGCTTTCTCACTTAAACTATTAGATCTTTGTACAATTAGAAACACCTCTTCATCAGCAGTTTGGTCATTGTAATGACCCAGCATCACAGCCTGTTCAACTCCGGGAATTGAGTTAATGACCGGCTCATAGAGTCCGGGATAAATATTATACTCCTTGCGTATTATCATATTTTTCTTCCTCCCTGTCAATACAATCCGCCCCTGACTATCTACAAACCCCAAATCCCCGGTAGGATGAAATGCATTCTCTTTCCTTCTTGGCAAATGAAGGTAACCTTTGAACAATTGTTTAGAACGAAGGAGTATTTCATTATCCTGAGCTATTTTGACTTCTACTCCATCAAATGGTGTTCCCACAATATCCCCCTTCCCCGCATAAGAAAGTTTTTCGTCAGATAGAATGCTACTAACTAAAAGATTCTCAGTCATACCATACAAGCATTCGACTTCTGCATCAGTAAATTGTTTCAGCTTCGACAAAAAACTTTGATAAATAGGGGCAGAACCTAATAGAATGTATTTTAACGATTTAGGGAAAGGGATGTTTCGAGCAATACAATAGTCCAGGATTTCGTTCATCTCGACTGGAGGTCCAAAAAAAATGTTGATGTCATACTTTCGAATAAACGCAATCCTTTTAGATGGGGGCATATCTTTCTTCCACAAATACACCTTTACGTTTGCCATAATGCCTATCAAAGCAAAATGCGGAAGATAGCTCACCATGTTGTTTCCCCGGTACTTTTCAATCTTTCTAGCTAACAATTCGAGGCTATGTACTAGGGAAAGATCTGAATGAACTACGCCTTTAGGCTCACTTAATGTTCCTGAAGTATAGGTGACTAATACTTCTCTTTCCGATTTTTCTGTTGACCAATTACACCCTGTTTTAATCTTGGATTTAAACTTATCCAGATGTTCCATCGAATTCAAAAATAACAGATTTCTTCCCATCGCAACAGTACGGACATTGTCTACGCCTGGAACAAAAAAGGCATCGGGGTTAATTTTTCGATACAACCTCTGTAACCAACCAAATTTTTGAAGGAGAGCCAGTCGATAATCAATAAAAATCCAGTCCGGTCTAAATTGTTTTAATCTACTTAGATATAGGGCATTGCCCATATCCGGGTCAATGATGGCGGTAACACCCTTACACATTATTATTGCATAAAGAGTACTTATAAAATCTATACTTGGCTCAGCTAAAAGTAAAGCCCTGTCTCCTTCAGCAAAGCCGTTGTTGGTTAGATTAAGCGCTATTGTTTCAGCATTTCTAAGAATATCATTTACAGTATAGCTTTTATTGTTATAAAATAGCACATGAGTTTCAAAATCCTTTAACTCAAGCATCCTTATAAGTGGGGACTTATACAGTACTAATTTATTCATAATATTGTTTAATTGTACACTAAGAAAGTAAAATATATTGACAGCTTAAAGTGTCAAAAAGATTACCCCAACACTTACTCCTGCCGCTACACCTAAAAGCATAATTTTATCCCCTCTCTTGGCTTTACCATTCTGAATCGCATCAAACAATGCAATCGGCATAGAAGTGGATGCGGTATTCGCATATTTATCAAATGTCATATGCATTTTCTCTAAAGGAAAGTCTATAGTTTTCGCCAATCTATCATAAAAATGGGTAGCAATTTGATGCGTAATAAGTAAATCGATTTCTTCCTTCTCCCAAGGACATTCGTCAAAACATTCCTTTGCAAATTGTCGGGCATCGCTATTCTTAAGGACATCTATGAGTTTTGCTGTTTCGCCCTTGAAATAGTTCTTATCCGGATCAAAAGGGTACATGGAGCCCCCTCCAAGTATCGTTGATAAATTCCAATATTCTCCCATAGTCAGAAACCGCGAATAGGCGATACCGGTATTTTCTTTCGTAGTAGAAAGCCACATCGCGGCCCCTCCGTCTCCAAATGAAATCGAAGCTATATTCTCTTTGAATTTTTCCTTGCTTCCGATGTCAAATCGAATGGTATCACTTGGTTTTTCACCTGAAACGATTAGAATATTTTTATACATCCTGCTTTTGATCATTGCATCGGCAATCTGCATCGCAGAGATAAAGCTATTGCAAGCATTTTTAACATCAAATACGGGACAAGTTAATCCCAATTTTTCCTGTACGATATTTGCAGTAGCAGGCTCTATGAGATCTGCACTGGCTGACGAAAAAATCAGCAAGTCTATAGACTGCTTTTCTTCCTCCTTTAAGAAAGCTTTAGCTGCATTAACCGCCAAATCTGAACACTGAACATCCGGCGCTGATATGTATCTATATTTACCTCCAAACAATGTTCTAATCATTTCCGGCCTTAATATTTCCCCTTTGTACATAGCAGCAAAATCCTCATTACTAATGGGGTCTCCAGGAAGAAATACACCTATCTCCTTTATGTAACTATTCATAATGATATAAAATTCTATGAGATAATAACGGTCATCTAAGCATGAACGATATCATTTTTCGGAATGTTGATTTTTAAAAACACCTTAGCAAGATATCTACTGATAGCATTCCATCCATTGAACGAATCCACATATGCATTGACTTCGCTTAAACATAACCGTCCAAATTTGACTGCAAGGTTTCTTCTTGCTTTCTTGTAAAGTGCCTTAGTATTTATAAGTCCCATTTTGTCGAAAATTTCTTTCCGCACATACATAGTACGCATAAAATATAAATTTAGGACTACGATAATAGCATAGATTGTTCTTCGTACGAATCCCGCGTTTTCAGTATATTTCTTCAACCATTTTTTTGCAAATAGAATATGCCTCTCCTCTTCGATATGATGCAATACGGATACCTTCTGTATTACCGGATGAATGCTTTTATCCCTACGAAGTACATCACCATAAAAATCAGTTGCCAGTTCTATACCCAATACCGAAAGAAACATTATTGAATCCGGAGCAAACATAACGGTCAGTTTTGCTATCCATTTATGTAGTCGTGAGGGTGGAAAAGGCGTCACACCAATTCGTTCAATTGCATCACAAAACATACTCTGATGCCGGTATTCTTCGATTGTTTCTCGAAGTAAAAATTTATATTCAAGGTTGTGCACATCAATTTTCAATAGCCTTCTATTGAAAAATGCACAAGCCATGGTTTCAGACCACGCATAGGAGTACATTACCTGCCCCAACTCTCGCCTGCCTAGTTCTCGTTTTTGCTCTGCCGAAAGTTGGTCGTATTCCTTAAGCCCAGCTATCGAAATAAGATTATCCGACAAGTAAATCTCATCTCCCTTATCCTCATAACTCCAAGGAATAAATTCCTTTGGTAATAGAGGTTTTTCCTTGCTTATTTTTATCATCTTTTGGATGATTACAACATCTTTTTCCGTGAAGTCCATAAAAAATGTTTTTATCAGTTCAATATATTACAATCAATATGCTTATTTGACTTTAAGAGCCTGATTTGAAATACTCCTCATTCCTTCCATCAAACATTTGTCGGATGCTTTTATAAACTTCTATACCCTATCTTTCTTCTTGAATTCAGGAAATACTATTCAGGCATTATAATAATTGTGCATTCAACAAACCCTTGTACAGATCATAACAACACATATCATCTCGCTCTTTTCCTCTGATTCTTTGTTTTGTTGCCCAAACAGTTGCTCTACTAAGTTATCACATGTTCAAAGCGGCTCGATTCGGAGAAAAACAGGCACGACTATACTATAAACTGCTATTTAATGCACTGAGCCATGATACAAAGATAAGTGAACACGGCCTATTGAAAGTCTCAATTATAGAAACAAATAATATTATCTGTCTCGAAAATCGAGACTTTTCCTTTTGCAAATAGAGTTTTGTAGCTGTAGGCGCCAAGGGTAGTCCTCAAGAATCATTGATAAATGGTCACCCAACTCTTTGATACTGCTGGATTAAAAACCAAGGCAGTACTGAATTTGGCAATAAATATTTGCAGTATACCCTCGGCAACACTCAGCTTTCTTCTAAATATAATTGCTGCGAACACTCCATATATATCCCCAAATCATATCATGATAAGAAGGGAAGATTGTTACCATAGCATGTTTTATAGAATAAGGCATACTGTACAGCAATCCCTATCTTTTTAAAAAAGGGATATGTGAAGTGCCGCGATTACTCCCGCTTTTCCATTTCAAGGTCACATAATACAATCCTGAAGGCCAAGAAGTGACACTAAAACTCATAGAATTTTCCATTCCAAAGAAAGTCTTAATGATACGTCCATTGATATCTTTTACCTCAATATCAACCATTTCATACCTACTGAAGAGGTGGATGATATCCTTCGTTGGGTTAGGATACAGATACACTTCGGAATCAGAGCTGTTTGCCGCTGTAATAGCCGTCGTATAAGGCACCAGGGCCTTCTGGATGCCGGTGCCCGGGGAGCCGACAAAAACCGTCGTTGGGATGCGGCTGTCAAAAGCGATGGGTTGGGCAAAGGGATAGGCCATAGCCCCGTTTTGTTGGGACCAATGGGCACCACCATCGGTAGAGTATAACACGCCATGCGACTCCGGGTCATAGCCTCCGGCTTCGAAAGCACTGGAGGAGGTGGCATACAACACTTGGGAGTTGGACGGGAGGATCGCTACATTGCGAAGATAATCGTCCATAAGAATAGCGTTCCAGGTAGTGCCTCTGTCATCACTGCGGAATAGTCCCTTTCCCTCTCCATGAACGGCGACATACAACCGGCCGGACACATTGGGGTCGACTTTGACATCCCATACCCCATCATACCCCCAAGCCCAAAATCCACCGTTATTGGTACTGTGCATGAGGGGTAGTCCAACTTCCGTCCAGTGTTGTCCGCCGTCCTCCGAGCGCCAGATGCCCTTTTCCCCACCGGCGTAAACGAGTTGGTTATCCTTCCCATCAACGGCAGTAAAGCGGCATCCGGCGTTATTCAATACCATAGTCCAGGTCACTCCATCATCGATACTTTTATAGACATTGCGCATGGCGGTCACATATAGAGTCCTTTTATTTTTTGGGCTATGACGGTCCAGCGACAACCCCATGATTTCCTCATTGGGGAGTCCATTATCAGAGCGCTTCCAGGAGCCCCTTTCGCCGGATTTGTCACTCCGGATGAGGTAGGTGTCCGGCTGTCCGTTTTGTTCCGCTCCTAAAGAAGCCCACACAACATTTGGACGTTGGGGGTCGGAGACAATAGTGGCACAATTACCGCCGTATCCTTCCCATGAGCCCGTAAACTCCATTTGATTGCAAGCTTGCCAACTCTCCCCGTGATCGGTACTTCTCCACAATCCAATGTCAAAATACCCGACATAAACCAGATCGGGATTGGCTTCGTTGACCTCTATGTCCATCATGTTGACATTGTCAAATCCCCGGCTCGCCCAAAACCCGGGCTTTACTTCACTGGTGAAGACATTGTCGAAGGTCTGACCACCATCGGTGGAGTGAAAGCACCATTGTGAGTTGACCCAATATATGCTATTCCCATCTGATAAATCCTTGCCCAGTGTTTTGCAAATACCATTATAACTGGAGCCATAAGACCAAAAGAGGCTCCCTTGAAAAAAAGTATCCCAGTCCTCGATATCTCCCGAAAGGCTAAAGTGTCGTCCACCATCGGTAGAGAGGTATGTCCCGGCTCGATCATTCCACTCCCAAGGCTCCCGAGGATCGATCAGCCGAATGGTGTTGGCACTTTCACCGAGCCAAATGACCCCCGTATAATCTGAAAGGGAATCCCAGGAGTTTCCTGCATCATCGCTGACGTAAAGCCCTCCCAAAACATCGGTCCAATAATATGGTTCACCACATGCTGCATGCATCGTCGTGACATACAACTTGTAAGGTGCTACTGTAGATAGGTTTATATCGAGAACCGGGCCAAGAGCACCGGACAACATCTTCCAATTTCCCCCCCCATTCGTACTCCGGAAGACCTCTGCGGGTCCACACGCAAACCGCCCTTCCCCACTTTGCAGATAAAGTGTGTTGACATCTGTGGGATGCACTACCAGTTTGAGTATACGCAAGCCTGCCGGGAGGTCTTTACTTACCGGGTGCCAACTCAGTCCTCGATCCGTCGTTTTGTAGATGCTGCCTTGGTTAGAATTGTACATGGGGTGATATGTCGCATATCCAATTCTTTTGTCGACCGGCGAAAACTCAATATCGGTGATATATCCTCCTTCGAGTACCTGCCGGGCGCTGCGCCCCCCGTCATCGCTTCGGAAGATGCCATCGTCCGCGCCAATATACAGAATATCCCCGTTAAATCGATCAAATCCAACACCGCTCACATGCGTGGCGGTCAGTCCTCCGGAGGCCCCTAAGACCTCCCAACTTTTTCCGTGGTCGTGACTGATATAGGCCCCACTGAGGTCACTACCTGCCACTACCGTTCCTGTGATGCCGGCCCCGATGGTACTATATGCTCCACCACCACCGGGATTCGTTCGATGCCATTGATGGGTTTGACTGAAGAGCAATGGATTGAGAAAAAAAAGAAGGAGAGACAAAAAGGAGAAGATCATTTTCATGCCGGATGATTTTCATTCTAAAATAAGAATAAAGATAGAAAATGTTTGGAATCTGCTTTAGCTTCCCAAGGTGGGGTGAATATAAATGCTTTGTTCTTTACCTTTACTTTGTACGACAAATGGTAGTATCTACTGCAGATACCGTTTTTCGTATCGCATCAAGACGTTTTGAATTGATGAGGTTTGAAGGCCGTCAAGCCTCTTTTGCATGAGGGATTTTTGGATTTCCCAGACCTTGTGTAACTTTTCAGGACCTGTTCCCGTCTAATACCTGAAATCACATTTCATACAAAATTAAAATAAGCTACAATATGAAAAAATGGATATTAACCACAGCAGTTGGCCTGATATATGTCATGGTCTCTTATGCCCAAACACCGGATACCAAGCCGGACACCACTAAAGTTCAACTCGGCAAATACGAACTTATCGTAGTAGAAGATGGAGAGGGCAATACTACTGTCACCATGAATACGGATGACAAGAAGGGGGTCCAAAAGGAGAAGACCTATAAAATCACTAAGGATGATAACGGAAGCACTGTGATTATTAAGAAAGATGAAGATGGAGAGCATGTTATCCGTATCGAAGAAGAAGTAGAGGCAGCAGCAGAAGCCCTCTCCGATAAATTGGAAGATACGGAGGATAAGCTGGAAGACAAAATGGAAGCACTCGATGATAAGTTGGAAGAAATGCAAGACAAAATCGAAGAACGACAGGAGGAAGTGGAGGATGAGAATTACAATATTGAATCCAATGGCAGAAAACTGGTCATCAAGCGCAAAAAGAAAAAGTACAAACTGTATTCCAATTGGGGTGGGCTGTCCGTGGGATATGAGACTTTCTTTAAGGACAAAGACAACTTGAGCGATGCCGGTATTTTTAACACGGACAGGAGTTATAGCATTCGATGGGAGTTTTACAGGCTCTCTATGCACCTGGGTACCCCGTATCTCGCACTCACTTCGGGTATGGCCTGGGGCGGGGCCTTCATCCCATTGAAGGATAATGCACAGCTTGAAACCGACGAAAACAACACATGGATAACAACGGATGATACCAGGGAGTATTCTACTAATAAGTTGACTTATACCTTTCTGGAAGTACCCGTTTTCTTAGAGCTATTTACAGGAACCCACCGGAGTAACAATGTCAAATTATCTGCCGGTATCATCAACAAACTCCGTCTTAACGCCAAAACTAAGTATGCTTATACCAAGGGAGGAAAAGATTATACCACTACCGTAAAAGATGATTTCAACCTCTTCAAATACACCCCCGAATTGAGTGCAAGATTAGGATACAGAGGGATTGGGGTGTTTGCCAATATCGGAGTGAATCCATTTTTCAAGAAAGATAAAGGACCGGAAGTGCGAACGTTCACTGCCGGGATAAATGTCAGTTTTCCGGTCATCAAAACCGGAAGAGCGTATAGGGGGTAATTGTCCCTATTTCCCCTCGAGAAATTCTCTCTTTCACCCTTTATTCGACGAAGTTGTCGCGATAAAGGCTCGAGCACCAAAAAGGTAAAAGTCAAGGGTCCGGCGGACATCCGAGTTTGAAGGACCCTTTGACTTTGGGAATCGATTTGAGAACAAGAGGCGTATATCGATCGATGTATGCCTCTTGTTATTTTAGGCAATGCTCCTGTCATCCGGAGACCCAAATAGGGAACAATATCAGTATGACAAACAAATTGTTTTTAAAAATGGATATTGCATTATGCCTTGAAATGGTTGACCACAGGGTGGGCGCATGGGAAGAATCCATCCATCTACCTGTCATTTCTGACGGCGAGGTATTAATAAGGAATGTATTGAATATATCAACTTTAGGAAGCATCTGTCAAGAAGCAAACGACCAGGTAGTGCCATCCGGCCCGTCTTTAAGCTGGATACCGAGTTCGAGAAGGGCATCGCGAACTTTGTCGGACAAGGCCCAATTTTTGTCCTTTCTCGCATCTGCTCTGATTCCTATGAGGAGTTGCACCAAACCGTCGATGGCCTCAGTATTACCACCGGCAGCGCGGTCATCCTTGAGTCCAAAAATATCAAAAGTGAAGGTCTTCAATGTGTCTTTGATGGACTGCAAAATAGGATCTGAGACCTGACCGAGGGGCAATTTGCCGGCAGACAGTGCATTGACCTTTGTGACGAGTTCGAAAAGTGCTGCCAGTGCTTTAGGTGTATTGAAATCGTCGAGCATCTCCTTCATAGGAGCTTCTATCAACGGGCGTAAGGTGCTATCGAGGGCGCCCTCTTTCACCGGAGAAGTGTGCTTTAGGGTGTCGACCACCTTGAGTGCTTCCATCAACCGGTTAAAACCCTTTTCGGCAGCTTGCAGCGCATCGTCCGAAATATCCATCGTAGAGCGATAATGGGATTGGAGCATAAAAAAGCGAATGACCATCGGAGAATAGGCCTTTGATATGTGTGGGCTGTTGCCGGTAAACAGCTCTTCCGGAGAGATGGTGTTGCCCTCGCTCTTGGACATCTTTTTACCGTTCATCAGGAGCATGTTGGTATGTACCCAATACTTGGCAGGAGCTACTCCACAGGCGGCGGTATTCTGTGCGATTTCGTTTTCATGGTGGGGAAACTTGAGATCGTTACCGCCACCGTGAATGTCAAAAGTCTCTCCCAGGTATTTGGTGCTCATTACAGAGCATTCGAGGTGCCAACCGGGAAAACCCTCGGACCATTCCGTCTTCCAGCGCATGATATGCTCGGGAGCTGCTTTCATCCATATAGCAAAATCCGCGGGATGGCGTTTATCTGAGTGTCCCTTCAAATCGTCTCGTGTGACGGCGAGTAATTCATCAATTTTTCTTCCGGACAAATGCCCGTAATTCGGGTATCTTTTCAAGTATTCTTGTATGTCAAAGTAAACGGACCCTTCGGATTCGTATGCCAATCCATTGTCGAGTATCGAACGGACCATTTCGATTTGTTCCAGAATATGTCCGGTGGCTTGAGGCTCAATATTCGGTGGAAGAAGGTTAAAAATCCGCATCATATCGTGAAAGCGAATGGTGTACTTCTGGACTATCTCCATCGGTTCGATCCGCTCTAATTTTGCCCGGGACGAAATTTTGTCCTCTCCGCTGTCTTGTAGGTGTCCGACGTCCGTAATATTGCGTACATATCGCACCTTATATCCCAAATAGTTAAAAAATCTATACACGACATCAAAGCTGATAAAAGAGCGCACATTGCCTAAATGGACATCATTGTACACCGTTGGCCCACAAACATACATGCCAACACGTCCATCATGAATGGGCTCGAATAGTTCTTTTTGGCCGGATAGGCTGTTATAAATTTTTAATTCTTGCATAGCGGTACTTTGATATGATTAGAAGGGGCAAAAGTACTACACCCTTTGCACTAACCGACTATTCTTAAAGCAATAAAATCAAAAGAAGGATGATGGCCTACCCCACTTCCCCTCATTGCTGATTTGTAGTGGCGATATTCTACAGAAAGCCAAAAACCATCACTCCACAGTAGGTCGTGATATATTAATTGATATGCCTAATGATGCATAGTCATAGGATTATTGTCCAAGACTCGCATTACTGATAATATGTGTATTATCGAGGATCGTTATGTGATCTAACTGATTGCCCGTGTGCATGAGGTAATAGGTGCCTAATATTCCTATACCGGCAATCAAGATGCAAAGCAATATTTCTTTTACGGCTTGCCGGGTAATAATTTTGGTAGCTTGCCATTTTACTATTGGAATCCAGGCTTTTAATGTTGAAGGTAATTCTATTATCATAAACTCGGTTTTTAGAATACAAAAAAGTCAGCAGGTCAAATACAAACTGCTATAAGCCTCAGGTTCTACAGACAAAGATAGAACACATGCCGGAAATAAATAAGAAATAAAAGCATGAAATTTATACAATAAAATAGATAGTTTTATTCCTATGTGTTTGTTATTTGGCTGGCAGTTTACTATATATCGCGGGCGTCTATATAATACAATGGACAATATATGCACCAAGTAAATAGAATTGCTTTATTTAATGCTATTGCACACTTTGCAGTACAAAGTACACGCGCATTTTTCTCAAAACACACCCCAAAGAGTTTTCTCTGTATAGATATAGAGCTACCTAAACTTTGTGAATAATACAACATACATCTTATGTTTTCTTACACTTACTACTTGTATATTCTTTGCGTTTTCAATGCAAAGAAAGAAAGAAAACGTTTGCATAAAACATCATTTGATGGATGGAGTGAATATGCGATATTGTCTAGAAAATAAAGAGCATCTATAATTCTCATAGGATGAAAAGGTATTTTATTCGATACTTTTCCTGCATTATGATGAACTAATTCAATCTAAGGAGTGTTGTTTTAGTACTGCAATAAGGGCAATTGCTCTATTTTTCACTTTCATTGTCCCATGATGCTGATGTATATTTGAAAACTTGCGTTTCGTTGGTGCAAAGTGAGTCACACAATAGTTATATATTAAGCTCAGTAGTCTATCTCTGGCAATCGGGATTGTGACAAAGAGCAAACAAAAGTCTTTGAGTATCTGATATTGTTTGCCTTCGAAAGATTAAATCTTGCAAAATTGAATTGCATTGCTTTAGCTTATTTACAGGGTTGCCTTTCGGATGTTTTCAGTATTGATTTTTACACTATCAAAGCATAGCATTGATGTGTAATAAATTCTATTTAGATTGTTGATTGAATCGTTTAAAGAATAGTTAGTATAAGTATGCAAACAAAGAGAAATACATTGGAAAGAAGGGCGAAGATCCTTCAACATTTGAATAACAAGGGAAAAGTTTATGTTAAGGATCTCAGTAAGGAATTTAGCGTGAGCGAAGTTTCTATTCGAAATGATTTGGTCAAGCTGGAAGAAAAAGGACTGCTCATAAGAACCAGGGGGGGAGCCATTAAGGAAAAATCCAGTTATGATGATCCCGAATTGAGTCAACGGATAAAGCAGAATTTTAAAGAGAAAATGCGTATAGGCAAACGGGCTGTTGACCTTATCAACGAAGGAGACAATGTAATCCTTGGGGCAGGGACGACTTTGCTCCCATTAGCACGCCAGCTCAATCGCTTCAAGAACATAAGAATTATCACCCACAGTCTTCCTATTGTAGATGAATTGAGCGGCATTAGCAACAATGGAGGAAAAATGGAAGTCATTCAAGTAGGCGGAGTACTCAACGGAAGACTCCGGTCTTTGGTGGGTCCTATCGCAGAGAAAACCTTGGGCAAATTACACTGCAACACACTATTCCTGTCTGTCGAAGGCATTGATTTGACTGCCGGAATTTTTTCACCTATAATTGAGGAAGCCTCTTTGAGTAGAGTGGCTATTAATGTATCTGACCGCGTAGTGGTATTGGCGGATTCTTCTAAATTTCAAAAGCGCAGCTTTGCCAAGGTCTGCTCTATCAACCAAGTGGATGTAGTAGTCACCGATAAGAATATCGAACCCAAGATTAAGGCCGGCTTGGAAAAACTGGGTATTGAGGTGATTATCGCTTAATCCCCGGATGATGTCAGACAAAGTAAAGGATATTGAAGGGCGGCAGGATATTCGACAGGTCATGGTCGATTTTTATGATTTTTTATTGGCGGATGCTGACATGAAGCACTTCTTCGAAGAGGTTGTCAATCGCGGATTGGAACACCATTTTGATGTATTGGATGACTTTTGGGAAAATATGCTGTTTTACACCGGCACGTACCGCAGAAATGCCATGCACCCTCATCTCTTGCTGCATATGAAAAAACCAATGACCCCATTGCATTTTGAACGATGGTTATCGCATTTGGAGACGGCCGTACGGGCAAAGTATCAAGGACCAAAAGTGGAGGAAATGCTTCAAAAGGCCCGCCAAATTGCCATGGTCATGCAGATGAAGACCGCCCAAATGGGATAATACCCATTATTTACAGGAAACTCACCTCTAAGACTAACGGTATGGGGGCAAACTGCCTTTCCGGATATGGTACCCCTTTCCACCATTTCATACCGGATAAAAAACTATAACCGGCTCATATAACCCAGAAGCAACGATTAGCGCTGAAGATTAGGGATATCTTTTTTATCAAACTTATACAGCGCATTGGCTTCTTGCTCCTTTAGGGTTTTGACCATTTCCAATGCATCCGGAATGACATCGCTGCACAAGACAATCAGCCATCCTTTTTGGGCTTTGTCCACCGCATGCTTGATGGCTTCTGCTTCTGAGGGGATGATGGTCATCGGGATATCCTGATCCTGCATACGGACGCCATCCGCCAGCATCTTGATGAGCTCTTCTTCCGTTTTACCTCTGAGGTGTTTGTCTTGACGGATAATAATTTCGTCAAACATCTCGGCAGCGATTTTACCCATCTCGTTATTGTCCTCCACCCTTCTGTCTCCAATACCGGCAATAATGCCTACTTTATGGGTGGCATCCATGTGGTCTGTGAACTGCTTTAGCGCGCGCATCCCTGCCGGATTATGTGCATAATCGAGCAAGATATCGAAGTTTTTGAAGTGAAATAAATTTAACCTTCCCGGAGTCTGCGACGGAGAGGGAATAAAGGATTCCAATGCCGTCTTCATATCATCAATGGTAAAGCCTCGGATGTATCCGGTCAAGACAGCCGGGAGTACATTTTGTATCATAAACCGTGCTTTTCCCCCGTAGGTGAGTGGCACATTGACCGCTTTAATAACGCGCAATTTCCACTCGCCCCGGCAGATGGTGATATTACCGTTTTCATATACGGCGGAGAGTCCGCCCCGTTTTTGGATGGCTTTGATGTGCGTGTTGTCTTCGTCCATGGAGAAGAGGGCGACATTGCATTCCAACCCTTTACGCATATTATACACGAGTGAATCATCCGCATTGAGTATGGCATAGCCACCGGGGAGGACGGTCTCCGGGATAACGCCTTTGACCCGTGCCAACTGCTCGATGGTGTGGATGCCCTTCAAGCCCAAGTGATCTCCGGCGACATTGGTGACGATACCGATATCGCAATGGTGAAATCCCAGCCCTGCACGCAATAATCCTCCCCTCGCGGTCTCTAAGACGGCAAAATCTACCGTAGGGTCTTTCAGGACAAATTCGGCACTCACCGGACCCGTGCAGTCTCCATCCATCAACAGTTTGTTTTGGATATAGACACCATCACTCGTGGTATACCCGACACTGTATCCTTTCATCTTGGCCATATGAGCGATGAGCCGGGTGGTGGTGGTCTTTCCGTTGGTACCGGTCACTGCAATGATGGGGATACGAAAATCGCTGCCGGGCGGGAACAGCTTGTCAATAACGGGGGCAGCCACGTTGCGCGGCAATCCGGTGGTAGGGGCGAGATGCATCCTGAATCCCGGACCGGCATTGACTTCGAGAACGGCTCCATTGGTCTCTGATAAAGGAATGCTTATATTGTCAGTCATGATATCAATCCCACAGATATCCAGGCCGATAATTCTCGAAATGCGCTCTGCCATAAACACATTGGACGGATGCACGATATCGGTCACATCTTCTGCCGTTCCCCCGGTACTTAAATTGGCCGTGTTTTTAAGGATAAGCATCTCCCCCTCCGGTAGAATGGAGTCCAACGTATAGCCCTTATCCTCGATCAGGTTTATTGTAAGGCTGTCCACCTTGATTATGGTCAAGACCTTTTCATGCCCATACCCTCTTCTCGGGTCCTTATTGACGGTGTCGATGAGTTCTTGAATGGTTGATTTGCCATCGCCAATGACGTGGGCCGGTGTGCGCTTGGCCGCCGCGACAAGTTTGTGGTTAATGACCAGCAACCGGTAATCCTCTCCTGTGATGTATTTTTCTACAATCACTGTTCTCGAGACACGCTGCGCCTCCCGAAAGGCCTCAAGGGCTTCTTCGTAGGAATTGATATTGACCGTGATGCCCCTTCCGTGATTGCCATTGATGGGCTTGATGACGAGAGGGAAGCCCACATAACGGCAGGCACTTTCAAGGCTGCTCTCTCTCCTGATGATTTCTCCCTTGGGAACCTGCACTTCTGCTTGTTCGAGGAGGTACTTGGTATCTTCCTTATCACAGGCGATCTCGACACCGATATTACTGGTTTCGCTGGTGACCGTCGCTTGTATGCGTTTTTGATTGGCTCCGTAACCCAATTGGCAAAGAGAGTATCGATTGAGCCGGATCCAGGGAATTCCCCGGCTCGCCGCTTCTCCCACGATGGAGGCCGTACTGGGCCCCAGACGTTCATCTTCACGGATCTCCCGCATGGTCTGGATATCATCACTCAAATCATACTCCTCGCCCTTGATCAAGGCTTCACAAATCCGTACGGCAGCTCTTGCAGCATACCGGCCCACTTTTTCTTCGATGTATGAAAAGACGACATGATAGACCCCTTTTTCACCATAAGACCTCGTTCTGCCGAAACCCGTATCCATACCGGCGAGCGTCTGGATCTCCAAAGCGATATGCTCTATGATATGCCCCATCCAGGTGCCCTCCTCTACCCTTTGGAAAAACCCTCCCGGAACTCCGACAGAGCATCGATGTTCGTACATGCTTGGGAACATGCTTTTGAGCCTGTCTAAAAAACCTTCAATCTTGTTGGAAGGGGAATCTTCCATCTCTTCAAGATCCAAAGTCATGACAATGAGTTTATGTCTTCTGACAGACCAGTAATTGGGCCCCCGCATGGCTCGAAGTTCAAGGATTTTCATGTTGCTTTTGGTTTAAGTTTTGTTGTATACCATTACTCCGGACAGCTTAAGTATTACTGAATTGTGTTTTGTCATTCACAACGAATAAGTTATACCGCATTTGCTGTGGATTGAGTTGTTTTCCGGCATCAAGTTAAGGTTTTTTTTAAGAATTCATTCTTAAATCCGCTTCTTTTCAAAGCAATACCGGTCAAAAAGATAGAGTGGTTATTTAGTGTATGCAAGAAAACTCTTCAAAATTAGAACTGTATCTTTTGGCGATCTTTTTATTTTTCAGTGTACTGGTATGAAATGGTTACTTTTGCGTCTTGAAAACCATTATTGTTCAAATATGCAAAGAATTATTCCAAAAGGAGTGCTCATCCCCATCGGTGGCAATGAAGATAAAGGGGCGACTTTAGACGAGCGGGAAACACAGGATTTTATCGAAGAAGGTATTCTGGCCCATGTCGTAAAGGAAAGTGGCGGTATCCATGCCTCCATCATCGTCATCCCAACGGCTTCGAGTATTCCGCTCGAAGTAGGAGAAAACTATTTGGAGGCTTTCGGGAAGATCGGCTGTACCCATGTCCGGGTCTTGGATATCCGGTCGAAACAGGATTGTGAAAAGGAGGAAGTAATACAAATGGTATCCAAGACAGACTGTATTATGTTTTCCGGAGGAGACCAGTCCAAAATTACGGATAGAATTGCAGGTACCTCCGTTCATCGAATAATATTGGATAGGTACCATAACGAACCCGGATTTGTCGTAGCAGGCACCTCTGCCGGAGCGATGGCTATGTCCTCTTATATGATTGCCGGAGGAAGCAGTACGGAGGCGTTTGTCAAAGGCGCTGTCGATATGTACCGCGGCCTGGGACTTATCCCGCAATTGATTATTGACACCCATTTTATCCAAAGGGGACGATTTGGCCGTGTGGCGGAAGCGATTGCCATTCATCCCGAATTGATAGGGGTTGGATTGGCTGAAGATACGGGTTTGATTATTCACAATGGCAATGACGTAACGGTCATCGGCTCCGGTATGGTCATCATCTTCGACGGACAGCACATCAAGCACAATAAACAAGGCAACCTGGAAGAGGGTACTCCGATGACATTGACCAATGTAATTGTCCATATCCTCTCCAACAGCGACCGGTTTGATATCGCCAAAAGGAAAGTACATGTCCTGCCGATAGATGCGTCTTTTATCTAAAGTCCACTAAAAGATGCATTTGTAGATTTAAAGACTTTCCCTTCAGCCGCTACTTACTATTCACCCGGGACATGGCGCGTTGAAGTCCGATATGGGTGGAGAGCTTGGCCATTTCCGCTGCATCTTCGAGAATGGCGGGGAGGGCTTTTTGCTCCTCCGGACTCCATTTTCCCAATACGTGATCAGTGAGTACCTGATGTTCGTCCTTGCTTCCGATACCGATGCGGAGCCGGGCGAATTTTTCATTTCCCAATACCCGGATAATATCTTTTAAGCCGTTGTGCCCGCCGTCGCTTCCCTTGGCTCTCATGCGCAATTTGCCAAACGGCAGGTGGATGTCATCGACGAGAATGAGCAGGTGGTCATTGGGAACTTTTAGCTTTTGCATCCAGTAACGTACCGCCTTACCGCTGAGGTTCATATAAGTATTGGGCTTTAGGAGGTAAAGGGTCCTGCCTCTGAATTTTATTTGGGCCATTTCTCCGAGTTGCCCTGGTTTAAACGCAATTCCGGCGTCTTCCGCGATCTTGTCAAGGACCCTGAAGCCGATATTGTGACGGGTGTTGTGGTATTCGGCACCGGGATTTCCGAGGCCTACAAACAGGTATTTCATATCTTGCGGGATATTGTCTTTTTTTGTGCCAAATAGTAGTCTGAACAAACATTTCATCGACGCAAAGATAAGGTAACTTTCAGGTATGGTCATGATGTCCACCGATGTTGTGTGCAACTATTACAGGTCATTTCAACGACCTCATCCTGTTACTTTCTCTTTTAAGCTTAACTTTGCGCCAAAATCCCTTTATGTATCGCATTTTTATCCGCCCGTTTTTCTTTTTATTTCCACCGGAGACCGCCCACCGGCTCGCGATGCGCTTACTGCATTTGGTGTTGGTTATTCCGGGTATGAAATCGTTGATTAAACGGATTTATGCTCCCTGCGGTCAACCGGTTCAGGTAGGTGGTCTGTCCTTTAAGAATCCACTTGGCCTAGCTGCCGGTTTTGACAAGGACGCCAAGTATGTGGCTGAAATCGAAGCGTTGGGATTTGGATTTATGGAGATCGGTACCGTCACGCCCAGGCCCCAAGCCGGCAATCCGAAGCCGCGACTTTTCCGATTGAAGCGGGACAGTGCATTGATTAACCGGATGGGCTTCAACAATGATGGGGTAGATAAAATGGTCGATCGCCTTAAGAGAATAGAAAAACGCAACATGCTCCTAGGTGGGAATATCGGAAAGAATAAGGATACCCCCAATGACCGGGCGGCGGAGGATTACCGTATTTGCTTCGAGAAACTGTATCCCTACGTTGACTTTTTTGTGGTGAATGTCAGTTCGCCCAATACCCCCAACCTTCGCGCCTTGCAAGACGTGGATAGTCTGCACAAGATTTTGGGTGCATTGCAAGAGGAACCCCGGCAACAGTCATCACCTAAACCCATCTTTCTCAAAATATCTCCCGATTTGCATCCCGACGCCCTTCCCGGTATTGTCGAAGTATGCCGGGCACACCACCTAACCGGGATAATCGCAACCAATACCACCGTCTCAAGAGAGGGCTTGAGAACCCCACCACCAGAGGTAGAGCGGATCGGAGCGGGTGGATTGAGCGGAGCACCTGTGCATCCCACGTCGGTCACTGTGGTCAAAGAGTTGGTGCAACTCACAAAAGGGGATATGGCGGTCATTGGAGTGGGAGGCATCCATGGACGCCCGGACCTGGAGGATTTCAAAGCAGCCGGCGCTGCTTTGTTTGAGGTATTTACCGGGTTTATCTACGAGGGCCCGGGGTTGCTGAAGCGATTATTGGGATAGAATGACCGCCATGCACCGGCTCTAATGGGACTATTGTGAGCGGTGCATTTACAAGGATACCCGGATAGAATCCTCTATCTCCTCTATCATCCCCTCCTGTTTTCTAGTGCTCTGCGCAGAAAATAACTCCCCATATAACCTCGCTCTTTGTCTCCGACTCTTCGTTGCTCAAACAGTCATTATACTACGGCATAACTCCTGTTTGAGCGCCTCGATTCAGCAAAAAAACTGCTTCGGTTGCTAAGGGGATTTATTTCTTACGCGGAGCACTAGGGTGGAGATCCATCGCAAAAGCAAACAATTTCATACCAAATAAAGGAGATAAGCAGCTAACATGTAATAACTTCGCCCTCCTATAATAAAGTCCAATGAAGAAGCATTTTACAATTCTTTTACTATTCATGACGGCCATACTTTGCGCTCAAACCGGAGGCCAAAAGACCGCCCTGAAGTACACCGGCTCATCTACCGTCGGCAATTTCATACAAGATGCCCAAAGAGCCTTGCCCGCTTATTCCTTTGATATCGATACCCGTCCGGAGAGCAGCGGGGGAGAACGTGCTATCCTCGAGGGGAGGACAGACCTCGCCGGTATCGCCCGGCTGCCGAGCAAAGAAGCATTGAGTAGTGGGGTCAAGACGACGCTCATCGGATGGGACGCCATCGCCATCATCGTCAACAAGGCAAATGGTGTCCGCCAATTGACGAGAGCCCAGCTTCGCAAAATTTACCTCGGTGAAATCACCAACTGGAGTCAGGTGGGTGGGAAGGATCTGGCGATTCACCCTTACATCGTGGGGGTAGAATCGGCGACCCGTAAGGTGTGTCGCTCGATTATTCTCGGAGAAAAGGATTACCAACAGTTTGAAGAGGTCAGCCCGGATGCGGATATTATCCGGAGAGTTCGCGAAGATCAGGGAGGCATCGGACAAATTAGTTTTTCGTTTGTCAAGGGCAATGAGGACGTATCCATTTTGCAGATCGAAGGACAGCCTTTGACCTTGACAAATAAGAGTTACCCCATCACCCGGCCGCTTTATCTCCTGTGGTGGCAAGGGCGCTCTGATGTGGCATCTTTTGTGCATTGGGCGACTTCAAACGCCGGTCAAAAACTGGTGCGAGAGCGTTTTATTCCGGTCAAAGAGGCCGCTATCGAATTGGAAGAAGACGCCGGGGAACTCATCGTCTATACCCACACTTCTCCGGTAGAAGACGGGGGAATTTACTTCTACCCGCATGACCCTTATGAAATTTATTCATCCGATGGGCAGCTGATTATGAAGGTGGCCAATCACCTGAGTCCAAATGATGAAAGTGCTACGCGCGTGCGGCTGCCGGTCGGGGAATACATCATTCGTACGGGCGGAAATCATCCGGGTGAGTTTTCTGTCGCCATTTCATCCGGAAAATTGGTAAAACTCTTTCCGGAGCGCTCCCGCTCTACGATTAGCAATGCCGCTTCGGATAACCGGACGGAGCCTGTGACTCCGGCTTATTCTAATTCGAACAATCCGGGATTGGAGTTCTATGGGGACTACCGGATTCGGGCGGAAGAGGATATTCGACCCGGGTACAACCGGTTTCGCGGCCGGTTTAGGATTCGGGCGGGTCTGCACGCAGCCCTCAATGAGCGCGTCAAAGTGGGCATGCGTATGGTGAGTACCGGCAATCCGGACGACCCCAATTCGTCCCACGTCAATCTCACCGATGGGTTTAACCAAATCCGGGTCGCCTTTGACCGGGCGTTTGTGTATTTTCACCCCAAAAGATACTCTGATTTTGAGCTTTGGGTAGGCAAGTTTTCTAACCCCAATACCTCTTCAAAGATATTTTCGGAGGTCGTTTGGGATGCCGATATCCAACCCGAAGGATTGGCGGTTTCCTTCCGGAGAAAGTATGCCGGTGGGCGTGTTGGTTTGCGCTTTGTCAACGGATGGTATGAACTGTCACAATTCAAATCCGGAACCCGAAAAAACTGGTTGTACACGACCCAACTGACTACCGATGTCCGACTATCTGATACCTGGTCCCTGAGCCTGGCGCCCGGCGTTTATTACTACCACAAAGTGAAGGGCCTCAGTACCCAAATTCCGTTTTTGGACCGGAATGAAGGGAATCTGGAGTTCACACGGAAGATTAAGTTCGGAATGGACACGATAATAGGACATTATTATGCTTCAGATTTTTATTTGGGCAATGTCTTTTTGCACCTAAAATCGACCTCTTTCAAGATGCCGGTTACGGTTAAGTTCCAGATGTTATACAATTTCGGAGCAGAGGAGGAAAACCTGGGTTTTACCACCGGGTGGAGCCTCGGTGAACTCAAGAGCAGGGGGGATTGGCTCTTTTATTATCAGTACAATTACCTCCAAAGAGAGTCTGTATTTACCCCATTCGTGCAGGACGACGCACTGATGCGCACCAACACCTCCGGACATGTCGCCGGCATCGCTTACGGATTGCGAAAGAAGTTGTCTCTCCATATTTGGAGCTTAGTCAACCGGCCATTAGGGGAGGGACAGTATCATTCCCGGTTTCGCATCGATCTCAATGCAAAGTTTTAATGCTTATTATTTTTTAGTATGAAATGGTTGAATCTATAGAGATTTGAAAGGGGAATAAGAGTGTTGCGTTTTAGGATTCCCTCCAGCGCGACAACAGAAATACTCTCATTTTGTAGATATTATCAACATTATGGTGATAAAATCATTAGGATTAAGCAGTAATATATGCAAATTGTTATAATTTTGCAGCTGTTTGATTATTGACGAATCACCATCTAACGAAATACATCAACCATCGCAGAGCAACTTTATGCACGTGGAAAAGTCTTGCTTACAGCCGAATATTTGGTTGTAAAGGGGGCGACTGCATTGGCATTGCCTACCCGTAGGGGACAGCGTTTGGAGCTCAAAACCGGGAGCGGTTCAGAAGTCGTTTGGAAGGCTTTGGATGACAAGGGAGAAGAGTGGTTTTCAGCCAACATTGACCTCATGGGATTCGATGTCATCAAAACGACAGATGAGAAAGTAGCGGCTAACTTGCGGGAAATACTCGTCGCGGCGTGCCGCGAAAACTCCGACTTCTTGTCCAAGTGGAAGAAGTATCGTGTGACAACACAGCTTGAATTTCCACGGCACTGGGGACTGGGATCAAGCGCGACCTTGATTAACCTCATATCCCAATGGGCGGAAGCCAATCCCTATATGATGTATTTCAACCTCGAATCCGGATCGGGATACGATATTGCCGCCTCCCTGGCAGATGAGCCGATATTTTACACCTATACCGGAGAAGAATTGAACATCGTGTCCGCACCGTTTGACCCTCCTTTCAAGAAGGATTTGTATTTTGTTCCCCTTGGTGAAAAGGCGGACTCTGCCGAAGCAGTCAAGGCTTTTCTGAAGAAACGAACCAAGAAAAGTGATATCCAAAGAGCATCCGATTTGACCGAAGCCTTTGCAGGGGCCAAATCCCTTAAGAACTTTAATACATTGATAGAAGAACACGAGCAATTCATTGGTCAGATTCTCGGGATGCCTCCTGTCAAGGAGCGTTTATTTCCGGATTATCCGGGAGCCATAAAGTCTTTGGGCGCCTGGGGGGGAGATATGATTCTCGCTTCCGGTAATGGCGCATTTGATGCCGAAGCCTATTTTCATGACAAGGGCTATGATACGGTCTTATCCTACGACGAACTCATCGTGGGGTAGGGACAGGGGAAGACATTATACAGAAGTTAGTGCTTTTCGTGGGAAATACTATCAAAAAATACGTGTTGTGTGAGTGTATTACAAAGTGCACTTTTCTGCTTTGAACACCTGTAATAATCCCGTAAGGGTGCCATCTTTGTAGCCCCATACGAGCGACAGCGAAGTACGGGGTAAATAGTGTATGCAAGAGAACTCTTTAAAATTAGAAATATATCTTTTGGCGGTATTTTTGCCCGATGCAATAGGTTATATGCAAGAGAAGTGTTGCATTCAAAAATAGTGACAAAACAATACATTGGCTCATCTTAGTGCAGTTTGTAATACACATAATGCTACTGTGAAAGTTCCTAAATGGGTAACATTATGTATATTTGTGTTGATAAACTGAAAAAATGGGGAAAAACTTTGATGTCTTGATGTCTGATGAAGCGAAAGCTTTTATTAAATCCTTGGCCCCAAAAGTTGCAAAAAAAGTTGCTTATAACATCCAAAAATCAAGAGAAGTCAATGACCCTAAATTATTAAAGAAGCTGACGGATGAAATTTGGGAATTTAGAACTAGATACGAAGGAATGCAAATCAGGTTATTGGCTTTTTGGGATCCAAACAAAAAGGCGTTTATTGTTTGTACCCACGGCTTTTTCAAAAAGACAGACCGGATACCAAAATCTGAACTTGATAGAGCGATTAAATTTAGAAATAATTATTTAAAACGAAGCAAATGAAACTCACATCAATTGATGAATTAACCGATGAGCTAATAGGCAAAAAAGGGACACCGGAGCGAGATATATTCGAATATGACTTAAGGATGGACATTATCGGTACGATGATCAAACAGGCTCGTCAAAAACGCAAAATGACGCAAGCAGACCTCGGTAAATTACTGGGTGTTCAGAGAGCCCAGATTTCAAAGTTGGAGAACAACACTAAGGATTTCCGGATCGGTACCATAATAAGAGCATTGGAAGCACTGGGGGCAAAAGTCAAACTAAGTGTAGAACTAGAATCTAAAAAACTCATCGTCGCATAATAAGCCTATAACAGAAAACCGATTTTCCTTCAGTACTAAGGTGCAGGGTCCGGAATGACTCTGTGCACCTCTTCTATCGCTTCTAAGATGTCGCTGTTCAATACGGATTCCGTACTGCTGAGATTTTCTTTGAGTTGCTCGAGGGAGGTGACGCCGATGATGTTGGACCCGACAAATGGCCGCGTATTGACAAAAGCGAGGGACAATTGGGCGGGAGTGAGGCCAAATCGATGCGCTATGTCGATATATCTCGCAGCGGCTTCACGGGCTTGAGAACTATTGTATCTGGATAGGACGCTGAACTTGTTGAGGCGGGCTTCCGGTCCCGGGTCTCCTTCGTGATACTTGCCGGAGAGCAATCCGAAGGCCAGGGGAGAATAAGCCAACAAGTCAACGGACTCCCGGATAGCGATTTCTGCCAAGCCGATCTCAAATGTCCTGTTGAGGAGGTTGTAGGGATTTTGTATCGATACCGGCCGGGGTTTTCCATGCACCTCCGACAGTTTTAAAAAGTGCATGAGCCCCCACGGGGTTTCATTGGATACGCCAAAGGCGCGAATTTTGCCTTGTTGTATGAGTTGGCTCATCTGTTCGAGGACCTCCAGAAAATTATCTTCCCAAGGGTCGGCCGGATCATATATAAATCCACGCCGGCCGAAAGTGTTGGTCTTGCGCTCCGGCCAATGCAGTTGGTATATGTCAATATAATCTGTTTGCAGGCGGCGCAAGCTGCCCTCGACCGCTTCCTGAATTTGCTCCGGCCGGAAGTTGAGCGGATTGCGGATGTAGCTCAGACCTGTAGAGGGGCCGGTGATTTTTGTAGCGACTACGACCTTTGAGCGATGCCCCCCGTCTTTCATCCATCTTCCCAAAATGCGTTCCGAACTTCCCTGTGTTTCCGCTCTGCCCGGTACCGAGTACATCTCCGCCGTATCGTAAAAGGTAACTCCGTGTTCGAGCGCATAATCCATAATCTCATGCGCTTCCTTTTGGCCGGTTTGCTCCCCGAAAGTCATCGTCCCGAGGCATATCTCACTGACAGAAATCGAGCTTTTACCCAGTTTTTTATATTTCATTGCCGATTGTTTTATCAAGGAACACATGGATTTTTCCTTTTGTTGCCGGACAAGCTTCCTAATATTCTTTGGTGGTATGAAATGGTGTGTGTATTACAAAGTGCACACTTGTGCTTTGAGTAAAAAGCATTTGCATTCACAACAGAATTCATATATTGAATAGCCTTACTTTTTGGCATTGCCCCAAAAAGTAACAAAAAGCTTGGGTGTCCTGTCAAGCATATTCTCGACGCACCAAGTATCGTTCTTTTGCCTGAT
>JALWRC010000007.1 GCA_027080725.1 Saprospiraceae bacterium | reverse complement strand
GCAATGATTTGGTCAATATATAATGATAATAATGACAATTTACTTTTTGGAATGGCAGATGGTGGAGTTTATAAATTTAACGGAAAGTCATTTGATAAAATGTTTTGAAAAATAAAACACGAACGCACAATCGAGTAGAGTGAGGTAACCTCACACAGAGGTTACCTCAGCCCTCTCACGACCTGTGACGCCAAAGGCGTTACCACCGTACATATAGTGCTCCACGCAGAAAATAACTACACATATAAACTTGCTCTTCTCCCCTGACTCTTCGTTGCTCAAACAGTCATTATGCTACGGCATAACTCCCGTTTGAGCGCCTCATGCCCCACGCAAGAAATAAGTATATATAATAGGCGAAGTTATTTCTTATTTAGACGAGGCGAAGGTTCTCGTGAATAGCCTTAGCTATTTACGAGGTTCTTCAACGAAGTATAAATATAAAAGGACGAGCATAGATGTTTAGTTATTATTTGCGTGGGGCACTACATTCAGAGAAAAATAGCTTCGGTTGCTATATATATTTATTTCTTGCGCGGAGTACTAGGCCTTCCCGCTGGAGGGCAGGACAGGCTTTAACAGCGGTTTACAGAAGGGTTCCGATTTAAGATAGATATCTACGGACAGTTCCCGGACCAAAACGTCAGAGAGTTCTATTGCTAAAAACGCACAAAACCCCGAAAATATTAGCCCCACGCAGACCACAGAAGAGACAGAAGGCAATTTCCACCCTATAAGCCCTCCAAAATCACACAAACCGCCGTATATTTATCCCCAAAAACAACAATGGCGTTCAGGTAACATCGAAGCGTTTCCCTTACCGCCCACCATTGTCCAACTGAAACCGACATGATTAAAACAATCATTAAACTATTCTTGTAATGATTGTTTTAATCATCAAAGGTTCCATCTGACCTATGAACGATATAAAAAGCAGGCAGATGAAATGTATGCGTCACTGGCCACGCCTATAGCATTTGTAGACCGTCCGGAAGTTAGTGACGCATACATTCCTTAGAGTTTTTACCTGCAAGCACAACAAACGAAAATCGTTAATTGAAAGAGACAGTTAAAAATATAATCAACACAATTTATCCAATATCAAATCAAGCATTTGGAGAGATTGAAAAACTGCTAATATTTGAAACTTATAGCAAAGGTGAAACTTTTATTTCAAGGAATAAACATAATAAAAAAGAATATTTTGCTCTAAAAGGAATTTCTAAAAGCTACTTGATAAATCCGGACGGAGACGAAATAACAATATCGTTCTTTTTAGAAAATTCAATCCTTTCACCGCACCCAATCAGAACATCAAAAAATATTTCAAATCTGTATTTCAAAGCATTAACCGATATTGAATTAGCTTCAATAGATGCCGAAATATTTGAACAATTAATGATTGAAAATATTGAAATACGAAATTTTGCGAATACAGTCCTACAAAATGAATTAATTTCCAAAGTTGAAAAAGAAATTGGGTTAGCATCTCTTTCCGCAAAAGAAAGATTAATTGAATTTAGAAAGAAATACCGCTTATTAGAAAATCTAATTCCACATACCAATATTGCTTCATATTTAGGCATCACGAATATTTCATTGAGCAGACTACGAAAAGATTTGATGAATTAACCGTTTTTTATCAAATGTTAATGGTAAGCATTTTTTATCACTTTAATTTTGCATTGAATTTAAACGATAAAAAATGAAAGAAATGAGTTTCTCAATAAAAAGCATTAAACCAATTTTGTTTTTAATTATCGGAATAGTAACTATTTCAGTGGCTCATATGTCATTTAGTGTTGACTTATTTGGCTGGTTTGCAAATGTTCCGTTTTTAATCTATTTAAGTCTTACAAAAGGTTGGAAAATGAGAATATTGTTTGTGTTTTCGTTAATAGTAGCGTGGTCATTTGTAGTCCTGAAAATTGTTACACCACCGATACCTTTTGCAATGATTTTTCTCTTTTCCATTCCGATAAGTTTATTCCATTTACCAGCTTATTTTATTTGGGATAAATTTAAGAATCATAAATGGTCTATACTTTTATTTCCTGCAATCCTAACAATAATGGAATGGATACAATATACTTATACACCTTTTGCAAGTTGGGGAGTTATGGCGTATTCACAATCAAATAGTATAAATATTATGCAATTTGTATCTGTATTTGGTATGGCAGGTTTGAGTTTTCTAATTTATTGGGTAAATGTTTCAATCACTCAATTAATTATAAGAAAAAGAACAAGCTTTTTATCATTGTATTTACCCCTTTCAATTCTAATTAGTGTAATTATTTTTGGCTCACTTCGTTTTGACATTGGCAAATCAAAAGGAGTTAAAACAATGAAAGTTGCCACAGTCGGAACAAATTCAACAGTAAGCGGTTTACCTTTACCGACAAAAGAAAGTAACGATATTGTAATATCTGAATTACTCACCAAAACAGAAAAAGCAGGCAGTTTTGGTACTAAATTAATAGTTTGGAATGAAGCATCATTTTATACATTACCAAAAGATGAAACAGCCATAATAAACTTGATAAAATATGTTGCAAAAGAGAAAAATATTTCAATAGTTGCGTCTTATGTTATGCCAATTTCTGAAAACCCTTTTCAATATGAAAATAAATTCGTATTTATCAATGGAAAAGGAGAACTTGAATATTCATACTTAAAGCACCAACCCGTTCCGGGAGAACCTGCAAAACAAGGAACAAAACAATTTAGAATTGTTCAAATTTCTGAAAGTAAAATTGGTGGAGCAATTTGCTATGATTATGATTTTCCATACATAGCACAAGAATTCGGGAAATTGAAAGCAGATATTGTTGCTGTACCTTCATCAGACTGGCGTGGAATTGATCCGTTGCATACAAGAATGGCAGCTTTCAGAGCAATAGAACAAGGACATTCAATAATTCGTTCTACAAGATTTGGACTTTCTGCAATAATTACACCTTATGGAGAAATGATTAGTCAATCAAGTAGTTTTGACGAAAACAATAAAATAATGATAGCCAATATACAAGCAAAAGGAATTAAAACGATTTATTCAGTAATTGGAGATATATTTATTTATCTTTGTTTTGGATTTTTACTACTGTTTATAATTGGAATAATAAAAAGAAAGCAGCAGGTAATCGAGTAGAGTGAAGTAACCTCCATTGGAGGTTACCTCAGCCCTCTCACGACCTGTGACGCCAAAGGCGTTACCACCGTTCGGCCTTCCCGCTGGAGGGCGGGACAGGCTTTAACGGCGGTTCGCAGAACGACTATTTCATTTCGGATAATGGCTTGCGATAGTACCTACTAAAACTTGAGCACGCTTCGAAAAGCTTCTTTGTCGCTAAACTCGGTGTCGCCAGTATTCTCTGCACTGACGAATTTCCCACTTGAATCCCGCATAATCAGGACTTTCACCCGACTAGTTTAATTTCCAAATTCTTTGTACTTTTACACAGAATTTATTTAGTAGCCATTCAAGGCACACACAGTGTGTATAAAATTATAGCAGAAATAGTAGTGAATGTAAACATTATAGCTTACAACTACATTAAAGGTAAATAAAATAAATCTACTTCCTTAATCAATTACTGCTCAAATACTAACATTGTCAGTATTTTTGAAATGCAAGAAAAACAAGCGATAAAAATATCACCTATACTGAATAAAGTAACTTCAAATCGGAGCGAAGAAGATTACTATACTTTGTGTTGGATACAAAATGGCATTGATTATATTGAAATAAACCAAACAAAATATAAAAATGTATCCAATTCGGTATTTTTCCTTACTCCCAACTTTGATTGGAAACTTCACAAAATCAGTTCTGATTCATCATCCGGATATGTTCTACTTATTCCCAGAACACTTATGGACAACCCTGTTTTCAAAAACATGTATATTACCCAATTGCGTTTTTTCAATTCGAGTGATGAGATTCCAAAAATAAATCTTTCTCCGGGTATTGAAAAACGTGTAAAATCTATTCTTGAAATGCTCGATGAACTCATAAGCACAAATCTTCCAAATAAAGAACAGGCTATACTATCACTTCTGAACACTTTTTTTGTGTATTGTGACGGGAGATGCAATATTAAAACGTTTATTTCAGACAATAACCCAAAAGCTGCCTTGGTCTATAAATTCAAAAAAAAGATTGACAAACAATTTTCAGAACAACATGAAGTTTCGGGTTATTCACAACAATTACACGTTTCGGACAAATACCTAAACGAATGTGTGAAAGAAGTTTTAGGAACAAATGCCAAAAGCCTCATTACCGAAAAACTTGTAATGACTGCCCGCCACGAATTGAAGTTCACCGATAAGCACATAAAAGAAATAGCCTATGAGCTTGGGTTTTCCTCGCCTGATTATTTTAGCTATTTCCTAAAAAAGCATACCAATTTAACACCTTCTCAAATTAGAAAAAATTGAATTTTCTGAAATTCTAATGTTTTACTGTATTTATCACAACTTTCATAGCAACTTCTGGCTTTACTTTGTGTCCAAATAAAATAACAAATAGTTATGGACAGAAAAAAATTTATCCAAACTTCGGGCTTGGGACTTGGAATTGCTTTGATACCCATAATGAAAAGCTGCAAGCAACCATCAAAAAAAACCATCCCTTTTTCTAATCTCACTCCTAAAATAATAAAAGACAATGAGGGAGTAGTATTAAACGTAATTGGCGATATACAGACCCATAAGCTAATAGGAAGCGAAACCGATAATCAAATCGTGGAGTGGGTTAGCAATGTCGAACCTGGTGTTGGCATACCGCCACACATCCATACCAAGGAAGACGAGATTTTTAGGGTCATCAAAGGCCAAATCGAATTAATGGTTGATGGAACAACTATCGTTTTAAAGGCAGGTGACACAGCATTTGCTCCAAAGAATATTCCGCACGCTTGGAAAGTGGTGGGTTCAGAAAAAGCAAAAATGATAGTAAGTGCCGTTCCTGCAGGAATTGAAATAATGTTTCAAGAACTGGCTGAATTGCCTCCCGGACCACCCGATTTTGAAAAAGTGACACAGATTTGCGGAAATTACGGAATCTCATTCATCAAATAAACCTAATCTTGGGTGTATTTTTAAAATCCAATTTACAGATTCCGGATATCAAGACTAAACTGTACAAAAAAGTATTTTTCTACAGGTTGATAGACTAAGCCTTCGTTCGTTTGGCGACAACACGTCACATCGAGTAGTCCGGCTTGTCCATTTATGTCGGGGCTGATGGAGAGAACAGGTAGGAACACCGAGAGGTGAGAACACCGAACAAGGATTAATGAATGCCGATTTCGAAGTTGGAAAACAGGCGTCCGCCTATACTATACATAGCGCGGAGCAAATTCTCAAATCTCCAATCGTTTACCCCGTAGAACGCGTTCAACAAGGAGAATCTGTGTCCGATATTCAAAAGACCTAAACCATGGCTTATGGAATCGCGAATGTAATGCCCTTCGGATCAAATTTATTTTTTCACCTGCCTCCTTATGTGCTCTAATTTGCCTAATGTGGTAAATAACATCTTTTTTTGAACCACAATAGACACATTAGGACACAATAGGATTATGTCCTGTAATGACTTCAAGTTGAATTTAAAACGCCGATTGCATAAGTTATTAAACGAGCGTGCCGCTATACTACACATAGCGCCAAGCCAAATCGCAAATCCCCAATCGTTGATCGGTGTCCGATATTCGATGCTCAAAACAATCTCATCTACAAGAAGCTCCTCTCCCTCATCATTTATATTCATTCAAGGCCTGCATTGATTATGAGGGAGAGGCGGGGGTGAGGGAGTGCAAGAGGATAGTTATGAATCTTATCTAAAAACCTCATCCCCTAACCCCTTCTCCTTTGATCCAAATCTTGTCATAAATTGAATACCAAGCCAAAGGAGAAGGGGGACCCAAATCGGTAACACTACATTATTCACTTTTAGAAGCTCCTCTCCCTCATCATTAGTATTGATTAGATGATGACTATACGTAACGCCAGGGCGTCACAGATTATGTGGGAGAGGCGGTGTCATCGTTCGAGTTCCCGGTAAATGGCCTCGAGTGCTACATCCCTTTGGGATAAAACATCTTCAATAGAAGAGGAAGCAGGGATATCGGGCCGGACACCGTGTCCACTCCCGGATGCAAAACCCATGTCGATAGCGTATTGGGGAATCTGAACATACAGTTTGGAATGGGGCAATTTTACGGAAGGAAAATGATAGGCATTGACGTATTTCTCCCCTCCACCGGTTTCCTCCCCGACGATTACCGCTGAAGTGAGATGCTTAAACAGTGAAGCGGCATTGCTCGCGGTGGATGCAGTGAGACCATTGGTCAAAACAAACAGTCGCCCCTCAAAGTGAAATTTATCATTCTTGGGTACGATAGAATAGGATCGTCCGGGAGGCCATGCAGGACGTCTTGACCCGAGCAAATCACCAACGAAAAAGTCTAGTATCTTGGTGATTTTAGACCAAATGGTCCCATAAATCAGAATCGCACCCGAATGCCTTCTGACGGTGATATTATGCTTTTCCCGGACAAAGAAGGAGGCAAGATAATTGCCGGACTTTGCACTTCCCCCGAGGTTATTGCGAAGATCAATCGCCATGTTCTTATATCCTGATTGCTGTATTTCTTTGAGGGCCTTTTCGTATTTATACCGGTTGATGAAGGCGCCAAAAACCGCAGCTCCATCAAAATTTCTTATTTTTAATATCGCCAGTTGATGCGAGGTGTCATAAATGACGCTTATGTCCTTTTGGGGAGTTGCTTTAGTTTTCTTTTTATTGATCTCCCCTACTTTGATTCGGACGGTATCTCCCGATGTATCTCGAATAATGTACGATTTCATACTATCTACATCATAGTAAAAATGGTATAAAGTGCTAAACTTTCCGGGAAGATTAATATAGGCATATTTAAATGTCTCGTTGTAGCCGTCAGATGCCCGGTAGTCCATCATGGTATCCCGGATATCGCTTACGGAGTGCCCGTTGATCGAAATCAAGCGGCACCCTTCGTATTTTTTTAAACTATCAACTTGAGTGCCCTTTACCCAAACGCCTTTGTCTGTCGAATAGAAAGAAAAAGGCATTTTTGTCTTTACATCTTTCCATTCACCATCTACTAAATAGGTATGAATGCATCCTACTTTGGACAAAATGGTGCGAACACGAGCCTCCAGTTCCTTTGGCGTCGGGTAATCATCTGCACGAAACTTTGATTCCTCAAAAACTTTATCCAAACTATCCTTTGAGATATATCTAAACACTCCTGGATGGGCCTGATACAGTGCGCGCTTGAGAACGGTAAGGTCCTTGTTATAATCCTCGGAAAGGGTTTGTGCCCGCATGGAAGGAATCCAAAGGGAAAAAGTAATTACTAATACGATTAGATTTTTCATGGGCTTACAGTTGTTGTACACATTCCGGCATTTGCCATCATTTCATCCATATTTTAGATGGTGTTTTTAATGGTGGCAAATATACGTTGGTCCTCCGCTCCGGGACAAGCCCTTTCTCCCCAACTGTAGAATTGGGCTTCCCAACTGTCAAATATCACGAAAAGGGCGTGCAAATTGGATTTTCGCCAAAAGCGGTCCCCTTTTCGGAATGTACTCAACCATTTTATACCAACAAATACAACACGGGAAACAATAGCAGCCAAATCAAATCGCACATGTGCCAAAAAGCGGCACTCGCCTCCACATCATCGAGTTGGGCATTATGCCCCTTGATGCTATGCCGCACAAACAGCAAGATAACGAGCCCGACCAAGACGTGAATTACATGAAAACCCGTCAACAACCAATAGAAATTAAAGAAGCCATCGTACCCCAGTGTAAATCCACCGGAGACCTTCTCATAATACTCAAAGCCCTTTAAGACTAGAAACAATAATCCTCCTAACATCGCCCAATTCATGTCCAGGACGGAACTCCGGTTATCTCCGGATTTAAAATGCCGGACCACCATGGCCATAAAATAACCGCTCACCAACAAAAAAACCGTATTGATAGCGCCAAATGTCCGGTTGAGATGGGCGGCGGATGCATGATACTGTTCCGGTGCCTCCTTGGCGGAAAATACCAACACCACCAAAGCGATTCCGAAGGTCAGCAATTCTAATACGATTAGAATCCACAAAAGAACACCGCCGGGTGGATAGCATACATTCTTATAATCATTCTGTGGTTGCATATTAATTCCTTCTTTTGAATTGATGGTTTATAAGGTCAAAGGTATCCTTCCCGGAAATGTTCCAGGTTTTCTCTTGTGCTTGATTGATTCCTTGGATGGCATATGAAAAGACATGTCTGTCCCTCCTTCGCGTCATCTCAATGCGTATAAAATGGTTTTGGATGGCCGCATCCTCTTTTAACACGGGGCAGTTAGAAAACTTGTATTTCATACTAGGCACGAGTGCAAACGTCTCCTCTAACGCTTTTCTGTAAGCGGGATTGCATTCATCCCGGACATGCAATTCTTGGAGTATCCTGCATTTTACGCTCGGCTTTTCTCCTTGGCATGCGTTGCCGTAAAGGTACAGATATCCCTCCAACAGGTGATGCTCATCCGCATCCAATTGGGTCAAGGCAGAAGGATGTATCCCGCTTTCATCGACAATAACAAAATGCTTTTCCCGGGTACAGGCAACGCTGAGAAGAAGCAGCAGGAACAGGGGATATCTCATCATGATTGATGCTTAATCTTTTCATACAATTTAACCAAAGATTGGAGTAACTCTACAGGTGTGGTCAGTATCTGATAATGGTTTTGGCCAAACATCTGAGGGAGGTAATACTTGGCCTCCGCTTCTATCGCAAGCGCGTAGGAGTTGATATGCCGTTGATTGAGTTCCCTCAATGCCTGCTTCACATCGTTAATCCCGTACTTTCCTTCGTATCTGTCATAGTCATTGGGTTTGCCATCCGACAGCAGGATGACCCATTTGTTCTTCGCCTCTCTCTTATCCAGCAATGATCCGGAGTGTCTCAATGCAGCCCCGATTCTCGTGTACCCTTGTGGTTCGATCGCCCCCACTTTGTATCGCGCTTTACTCCAAGGTTCGTCAAAACCCTTTATCGCCTGATAAGTGGTATGATTTCGCGTTTTCGAAAAGAAACAATCCACCGAGAAATCGACATTAAACTCATCCAGAATCTCCCCAAAGAGTATGGACACTTGTTTTTCGACATCGATTACTTTGTTGCCGGCGGCATATCCGTCACTGGATAGACTCACATCTAAAAGGAGCAGAATAGAGATATCCTTTTCCCGCTTGCGACTGGACAAATATATCTTCTCCGAAGGCGTATGTCCCGTATGAATATCCGTATACAAATCCACCAAAGCATCCAGATCGAATGTTTCTCCCTGAGTTTGGCGCCGCAGTTGTCGATATTTGTTATTGACATGGGTCAGCATTTTGCGCAGTCCGAGCAAAGTGGAGGCGTTATCCGAAACGGTCTGCTTATAATACCGGACATCCGTCTCTTGTACGGTTTTTGGGTAGACCTTGCAGAAATGCTCCTTATACCTGCGTTTGGAATAGTCCCACTCGTCATAGGGTATAAAAAAATCTTCGGTATGGACTTCCACGCTTTCCTGTACGGTAATATTTTCGACAAATTCCGCTTGATAAACCGAATGCACCGGATCATCCACTCGTACGGTAAATTTCATATTGAGCTCTTCGAGTGCGTTGCTGTGCTCATCCAAATCATCCTCCCCGTCAAAATCTCTCCAACCCCCTTCCCATTCCTCTGCCGTGTCCACTTTCTCAAAATGATGCATCAGGGTATAATCCTCCTGTTGCTTTTTGTCCACTTGAAGGGTGACGACCTCTTCGACGGCATTTTTGGCCTTCATAATGGTCTCTATCTCATTCTCGATGGCCTTCTTTGCCTTTTCGTTGAAGTTCTTTAACCGGTCTTTGGTGTCATCTTCCCGTTCGTCCAGCATCCATTTTCCATATAGGAAACTAAAGTCGGGGTCCGGCTTCTTTGACGTCACCCGGGATGCAAAATAGGTCTTAAAGCGCTCGTGCAAAGCTTGCGTCAATGGGTATTGCTCGAAGAGCGGTGGAAGGATTTTTTCCCGGGATTGCAGGGCCATTTGCCGGGAAGCTTCCAGGGTATGCTCCTCTTTATCCGTCCAATTCAAGTGGAGATTCTTTTGGATGGATAAGTAGAGGACGCGAAACAGGTAAAACGACAGATTCTCCTCATAACCGGGGAAAGCATGGAAGAATTTTGGCAAAAAGAAATTATCGTTTTTGTATCCTCCTTCCCTTTCGGCGGAATATATATCTATGGGACAACCGGTAGCGGCACGGGCAAATAAGGTCAACCGGCTCTTGATATCCTCCAGCTTAACCACATGTTCAGCCGCTTCTATTTGCGCTTTCTTTCGCTTCTTGAAATAGCCGGCTATTTTCCCATATAGATATTCGTCTAAGGCCATACGCTATTCATGCTTTGGTATGAAATGGTGGATTCCGTTCATAAAAGAAGGTACAGGCAATCCCCAACTCATATCATCAAATTGGACAAATCTTTCAATGCTTCGATTACCTCTAAGTCATCGGTCAAAGGCTCGACAATGGCAACCTCCACGGACAGGCGTTTGGGCAATCCCGAAGTGATCAACTTAGCCGCATCGACCAAAAGCCGGGTGGAAACGGTTTCTGACAATCCCAACTCCGTAAGATTGCGGATCTTGTTGCCGATATTAACCAATTTTTTAGCTATTCCCGGCTCGATACCGGTCTCCTTTACGAGAATCTCAGCTTCCAGCTTTTCATTGGGGTACCCAAAAGAATGGGCTATAAAACGCTGTTTGGTCGATGGCTTGAGTTCCTTGAAACCCTTCTGATACCCCGGGTTAAAGGAGGCGACCAACATAAAGTCCGGGTGGGCTTTGATCGTCTCTCCCAACTTGTCGATATACAATTCACGCCGGTGATCCGTCAACGGGTGAATGGCCACAATAACGTCTGGTCGGGCCTCGGCAATCTCATCCAAATACAAGATAGCACCGTCCTTGACCGCACGCGTCAAAGGCCCATCTACCCAAACCGTCTGTGCGCCCTCGATGATGTACCGCCCGACCAAATCCGTCGATGAGGTCTCCTCATGACAGGCCACCGTCAGAAGCTTTTTTTCTAACTTGTGTGCCATATACTCCACAAAACGGGATTTGCCCGTCCCCGTCGGCCCTTTTAGTAAGAAGGGGAGCCGGTTTTCAAAACATTTTTCAAAAACAGAAACCTCCTTGCCCACTTCCCGGTAAAATGGACTTGTTTTTTCACTCATCTTTTGTCTATTTTGGTATTTTAGTTTTGCGATGGTCTATCAGTAGGGAGCGGGGCGTCCCGATAGAGCGTCATGTTCGTTACTATCTGTTACCTGATTTTTCTCTTTTTTTATCCTCCATTTGCTCCAACCTTTTTCTTTTCTCGTAAATTATATTTCCTACTAAATGCTTCTTGTTTCATTGCGAAATGTCTCGACAACTTAACTACAATTTCTTTACTCATATTTCTTCTGTACCCTAATATGTCGTTTATTAGTTGCTTTGATACATTTATTGATTTTGAAAGTTCACTTTGACTAATTTTTGAATTTTCCATCAATGATTTTAATAATTCTACCGGATCTAATTGACCAATTTTTTCATTGATGCGTCGTTTATCATAATCTTCTATGAGTAGTTCCAATAATTCAATTTCGTCTAAATATTGAATTTCATCTTTCGACGTTAATGATTCATGCCTGTCACAATACTTGCTATATTGTTCAATATTTTTGATGACTTTATATTTCATTGTATTTTCATATTCAAAACATGTTTACTTTAAAAAACACTTAGAGATGACAAAGGTGCCTCCCCTCATAGTCCATTAACAAAACGAGCACCCGATTCGTTCCTAAATGGAAGCATTGACACATAGCTTACGAAACTTCTTTTATCTGAATGATATCGTGTAGCGTTCCCTTTTTCCAAAACCGGGGACACTGCGAACAGTGCCCCCGGCTCAATTATGAAGTAACATGTTACTGCCTTTGATAGCAGTTTATCCTTGATGATGATTTAGGTATCATTCTTTGCAAGAAGACTTCATTGTTAGCCCCGTCGAGCTAAGCAATAAATACATTATTAATTTTGAAGAGCTTTCTTGCATACACTATACTAATGGGTGTGTGGGAAAAATGAAAATAAGCTCGGCTTGAATACAAACATCGCCCAAATCCATCTGTTATTCGCATCTTTATCACCACCCCTCAATACTTCCATCGTCTCTGTGGCCAACATTTGAGAGTAACCCGCACTAAAGCTGACCGAACTGCTCAGTTTATAACCTAGTGCAATGTCTATCTCCGTACCCAGATTTTTGTCCATCTTCTCTCCGTTAGCGTTCAAAACGTCTGCCGCAGCAGAAAAGAGGTGTGGGATGACCTTTGCAGAGAACTTGTTCTTCTTATATACGACCGATCCGTATATATCCGTCAAACCAACGGAGTTGGCATGGTTGCCGACATAGAAATAATCCATCCATCCATTGAATCTATGGTTGGTTCCGAATAAAGGAGCAAAGGATGTTATTTTTGTATCTGTACTTCCCTTATCTTTTCCGGAAAGCTGCTCAAATCCGACACCGAGTTTGAGGCCCATACCGAGTTTATATCCCAAATCCGCTGCAAAATAAGAGGATGCTACGTCGTATACATTCTTACCGGTCTGAAAATAGGCAGCAGCATTGGCACTGAGCGCCCCCATTTTGTAGGTCAGTCTCGGGCCGATAGTCTGCATATTGTCTATCACCGGATCTCCATTGGCGTCGGTATTTTCAAATCCCGTATTCAAGGCGAGGACGCTTAACCCAAGACCACCGAAATTGCCGTGATACCATGCATACTGAAAGTTCTTATACCCAGCAGCATTGCTGTATGGCTTCTTAACACCAGCCTGAGAGTCTGCATTGAGAGCAAATCCCAAATCCAAACGATGGCCCTTCATAGGCATAAACTTCACCAAAAAGGCATCGTGGCTACGCGCTTGCTGCGCCCATCCCACATTTCCAAAAATTCGATGATCGTCATACACGATCTCCTGACGTCCCATCTTCAATGACCATTTGCTATTGAGTTTGGCTTCTGCCCAGGCTTCGTGGAAGGAATTGGCCTTATCTGCCGGAGATAGGGTGCTCGCTTCCCCCCAAACCCTGACATTTTGCAAAGTGACATGCGCCTTCACTTTACTTTGGCTGTAATCAAAATTCAACCGTGTGCGTTGGGATATAAAATTGGCTGCATCTGCATCCTTTGTTGACAGCGCTTTGTATCCGTGCTTACTCTCGAAGCGAGGTCTAAGCTCCGCAGACAAATCAAAGTTTTGCGCAAATAACATACCTGTCAACAACAAGAATGTGATAGAAAAGAATAACTTTTTCATGATTGGTATATTTTAAAATTTATAAATGGATTTAATAAAAAAGGAGCGGCCCCACAGTTGAATATCTCTTGCATGGGCTTCTCCAATCTGATTTAAGGTTTCGATGTCCTTCACATCAAATACGTTCTTTACTCCTCCGGTAAGGGAAAGTGATTTTTTGAAAAAAGTCTTAGTGACCGCTACGTCCATATTGCTAAATCCGGCAGTGGTGGTCTTCTTCAACTCTTTGTCCTTTTTATCTATATAGAATCCTTCGTGTGCCCCGGTATATTTGTAAAACAGGCTCAATCCAAGTCCCAACTGACTGATCCGGTACTGTATTTCCGAAGAATATTCCGGGGTGTACAAAAAGGCTTCCGTGTCGTACTGTTCTTGAAATTTATTCGACCTGCCAATCAGTGCAGCCCCACCGCGAATCGTCAGTGCTTCCAGCGGCTGTACCATCACCTCCAACTTTCCCCCCAAGGACCGGAAGACGTCGATATTGATATAGTGTCGCCTATTGTCCACCAGTTGGCTCAAGGCAATCAAATGGTCCACTTTATTATAAAAAACGGCGGGTTCCAATTTTATCCTTGTTCCGTTACCCAGCACATGCATGATCGAATAATACAGATTGAAGGAATGCGACTTCTCTACGTCCAAGTCCGGATTGCCCGAAATCGTATAGGTGACAGGTCCGGCACTAATATGAAAATCCAGATACAGCTCCTTGATAGAAGGCGCCCGGAATCCCCTTGCATAAGCAAAGCGCAAGGTCTGACGCTCACCAATATTCAACTTAGCATTGAATGCCGGAGACAGCAGACTCCCATAAGCATTGTTCCAGGTATACCGGGCTGCCGGTTGTAACTCCACATTTCTCCGCCACTTGTAATTGACACTGGCGAAGGCGGCGAGGGTTTTGATGCGTTGCTTCTTCTCGAGGATACGACTTCCCGTTGTCAGCTCTTCAAAATAATCCACCCCTACCGCGTAATTGAGCTTGTCGGCAGGTTGGCTTTTACCCAATTGTACCTTGGCCCCCGAATAGTTGTAATAGACGATATTCTCGCTTTTAGAATCCTTGGGATAAAGCGTTCTTTCCTCCGTCTTCGGATCGACGGTATAGGTATTATGATACCGGTGGTAATCCAGGTATGAAATGGTTGCATCTATGAAATGATCACCCAATACGGTCCCTTGAAAACTGAGGTTATTATCCAACCTGCTGGTAAAATAATCCTTATCCAGAATCGTTCCCCGGCGGTTGGGCTCTCCGTCATGAATGAGTTTTTCACCGGTGAGTGAAGCGTTGTACCGCAGTGTGGCATTTTTGAAACTCTTGAGGAACATGAGGTTCCCAAACTGTTGTTTGCGTGCTTCCCAATTGTTGACACCGGTTGACCCGGTGGTGGACAAGCCGTCAAACTGATAGTAACCACCTCCGGCTCGCAGGATATTGTTATGGATCTTATATCCCACACTGCCCGACAAATTGGTCGCCCGGATACTTTCGGCATAGGCGGAGACCGAGCCGTCCAACACTCCATCTTGCCCCTTCTTGGTGATGAGATTAATCACACCCCCCATAGCGTCAGTACCGTAAAAGACGGATACAGGCCCCTCTATCACTTCAATCCGTTGGATGTTGGCGAGGTTGATCTGATTCAAATCGATGGTGCCATTTAGCCGGCCTATTACAGGTACTCCGTCGATAAGGACTTTGATATTCTCCTTGGACATACCCTGTATCTCCACACTTGTACCGAAGACGGATTTTTGATTCAGGTCGATGTTGAGTTCCTGTTGGAGTAATTCCCTCAAATTGGTTGCCGCTTTCATCTCCATCTTTTTGGACGAAATGCGTTTGACGGGGTACACCGCATTGTGCTCCGGTTGAGGAGCAAATTGGGCGGTTACAACTACAGTTTCGAATGTATCCCGTAAGAGGTTTTGCCCTTGCATCATTCCCATTAACACAGGCAATACCATCCCCGATAAAGTGAGAAACAACTTCTTCATTTTACTACATTTTGGAGGTTCTGTTGAGGTGGCAGGAGATGAAAGAATGAATAATAAGAGCTTCCATCAAATCACGACCTTCCCAAACAGTAACTTCTTTTATAAAAGCCGGAGGCAATCCCTCCTCCTCCGGCTCTTCATCTACTTTACCTTAATAAATATCATGTGCCGTGTTGTACACATTGAACTTACCTGTCGGAGTGATTAGCCAATCTCCTTCGATAGCTTGTTTTAATTTCAATGTCTTATCGTCATAAATCAGTACAGCACTTGTCGTTTCGTTCTTTTTACCCCAAACGGAGACCCATACCTCGTTGCCGTTTTTGTTGTATTCCATATGCACTGCTCTTCCCTTGTACTTATCGGGAACATGGAGTGTCTTGAGCAGCTTAAAGGTATTGATGTCATACACAAAAATGGAGCGTTGTAGGTCCTCCTGTGTACTCAATGCGCGGTCAGCCCAAAGATGCTTTGACTTGGGGTGTGTCTTTACAAAGAGATTTCCACCTCCGCCACCTTCCATGACGATATTATGCACGACTTTCCACTGATTGGGGCCCGGATCTGTAGCGATGAAGGCCAATTTACCTTCCCCGATATGACCGGTTACCCAAAGCCATCCATACTTTTTATTGTAGATATTAGCTCCCCGGCCCGGATGTGGTTTGGTCCCGACATCTATGATAGTCACCAATTTTTTATTGGGTACATCTATAACCACGATTTTATTAACGGCATTGGCAGCTACCAAGAAGTACTTACCGGTATGATCCCAACCTCCGTCATGGAGGAATTGGGCAGTTGGAATTTTGGCAGTATTTTCATCTATTTTATCCAAATCGGAGTAATCTACCAGCCATACCATACCTGTCTCTTTCACGTTGACCACCCAAAGCGGGTCATGGTGAGAAGCGACGATAGAGGCTACACGGGCTTCGTCTCTATACTCTCCTTTACCCAATACTTTGCCATCTGTTTTTACCAGTTTCAACGGCTTCAAAGTCATAGCGTCAAATACCACATAATGAGAAGGAGTATACCCTCCCACAATGATGTACTTGTCTCTAAAGTCCCCTTTAGGCCCATGATATTTGGATACCTCTACAGAACGCGCATCGAAGGAAGCCTTCGCCTCAGCCACAATTTGTGGTGTCTCCGGCCAAAGGTCAATCAATGTCACCTTACCATCTCGTCCAATGGAGAAGAAATAACGTCCCGATACAGAAGTTCTCAGGATATGCACCGCAAACCCCGTATTGAGGATGGCTACCTTCTCTTTGGTGTCACCGTCAATAATCGCTACTTGACCGGCATCTCTAAGTACGACACCAAAGTAGTTTCTCCAATTTCTCTTTGTCATCGGTTTGGTCACCCGGTCCTTAACCGGCACGATCAATTTCCACGATTTCATAACATCATCCATCGTGTATTTAGGTACAGGAGGAGGAGGCAACTGAACAAATTTGGCCATCAACTCCACTTCTTGAGGGCTTAAGATTCCTTGCTTACCCCAATCCGGCATACCTCCCGGCATACCATTTGTAATGATCGATTTGATCGCCTCCGTTCCGAGATCTTTCGTCGCGGGAAATTTGCCGTCTCCATCAGGTAGCAAAGAAGGACCGGTGGCCCCTTTACGCGTGGTACCATGGCATCCGGCGCAAGTATTGAAGAATATCTTCTTGGCCTTTTCCATTTCTGCGGGCGTCAAACTTACACCCGTTGCCGCCTTTTCGACTTTTGCTTCTTCCGTTTTTTTGGAAGTGTCTTCTTTTTTCTCGTTTTTACAGCTAAATAACCCTACGAGGGCAAATAAGAGTAAAAACAACTTTAATTTTTTCATTGGTTTGAAAATTTTGATATTAATATTAATTATTTCTCGTCTCTAATGCTTCGTCCGTTGGGGTACCATGCTTTATAAAATCAGCAACGTAATACAAGATTCCGATCGTAAAGAGCGTAGCGCAAATTATTAGGACGACGAAGTGAATCTGTATCTCATTTTGTACTTCCATAAAATCCATCTTCATTTTTCGCTCCAAGTACACCTGCACTACTCCTGCAACACCAAAGGCGACGGTCATCCCCAAAATACCAATATTGGACAACCAAAAAGCCAATCGACCACTTGTGCTGTTAAATAGTTTGCGTCCGGTCAAATTGGGCAGCGAATAACTGATGATGGCCAATACGATCATCGCATATGCTCCCCAGAAAGCGAGGTGTCCGTGCATCGCGGTAACCAAAGTACCATGGGTATATATATTGGTTTGTGGGATGGTGTGGGCAAATCCGAGCAGTCCGGCTCCTACAAAGGACATAATGGCGGACCCCAACGTCCAATACAACGCCAACGTATTCGGATGCTTTTTCTCCCCTTTGCGATACATATTAACCGCAAATAATGCCATTCCTAAAAATGCCAACGGCTCAAGTGATGAGAAGATTCCACCTACAATCAACCATATCTTGTTCACCCCGATGTAATAATAGTGGTGACCGGTCCCCAAGATACCTGACAAGAAAGTGAGACCGACGATGACATAAAGCCATTTTTCGATAACTTCCCTATCCACTCCTGTCAACTTGATAAGCAAGAAAGATAAAATACCTCCCATGATAAGCTCCCAAACTCCTTCTACCCAAAGGTGAACTACCCACCATCTAAAGAAAGAATCATATACCTGACTGTCAAAGGTGATCATACCGGGCAGGTAAAGCAACGCAGCAAAGAGCAAACCCATGGAGAGCACCAAGGCGGTAGTGGTTTTCCGCTTCCCCTTAAACAAGGTCAGCAATATCAATCCTAAGAAGGTCAATACATTAACGACTACCAGAAAATCCAATGGGCGGGGAATCTCCAAAAACTTCCTGCCTTCCCAATAATTGAGGTGATACCCTACAATGGCAGCGACGCCGACAATAGCTAAGGTAATCAGTTGGGTATAGGCCAACTTAACACTGACCAACTCATTTTGAGATTCTTCCGGTATGATATAATAAGCCGCCCCCATAAATCCGGAGAGCAACCACACTACCAGCAAGTTGGTATGCACCGCTCTTGCTGTGTTAAAAGGAATAAATTCATGCAACCCGTCCATTCCTATCCGGGCAAAACCCATGATAAATCCATAGGTCAACTGCAATACGAGGAGTAGCATAGAAAGGGCAAAAAACCAATAAGCTACTTTTTGTGATTTATATTTCATATTGATTAAATTTTGTTTTGATTAATAGATTCTTCATAATCTCTGTTTTGGATGCCGTCTGGCACAACTTCCAAGAGATTACTTCTCCTTGGCCAATGGGGAGACCACCCGGTCAAATCCGTTGAGGTCGATATTGCCAATCCATTTAAAGAAAGCGATTAAATCCTTGGCTTCATCTTCAGAAAAGCCGTAGGCCACCATCTTACGACCATGTGGTGCCCAAGGTACAGGAGACATCAAAACACTTTTGACATATCCCTCTCCTCTGCGCTCGACCACTTTGGTCAGTTCCGGTGCATAGTAGGCGCCTTCACCTAAGATGGTATGACAGCCCATGCAGTTATTGGACTCCCATAGCATCTTGCCGCGAACCACTTGTTCGGTAATGTTTTCCGAATGTGCTTGATCCTGGCTCTTACTGAGAGAATACACCGTTAATCCTATAAATATCAGGAAAGTAACCAATGTACCGCCTAAGAAAAAAGCACGTGCTTGTTTTTTTGATAGCATAATTAGTTGGTTTTAGTTAAATATGAGACTATTTTGTCCTTTATACACCTGCGAAGGTATTATACCGGCAGAAATCAAAGAATGACTTCCGTCATTTTAAAATCTAATTGTTGTCCGAAATAGGCCTGAAAATGGCCCGGATAGGGCATTCTTGACTCAGATAATGCCGGCCAGTAATTAAGAAGACCTTGGCATCCGGATATATTTGAACCCGTACCCTATTGGGTAATATTGGTGAACAGGTGGGGAAAAATCGGGTCTCTAACATCATTGTACACCCCCTCAATGACATAAAAAAAGGCGGAGGAACATTCCTCCGCCTCAAAATAATCAGCACATTGTATTCTCACTTAAGGGGGCTTCTATGTAGTGTATGCAAGAAAACTCTTCAAAATTAGAAATGTATATTTTGGCAATCTTTTTATTTTTCTCAACTCACTGATGCCCAAGTGCTCCGTGTATGAAATAAATACCCTTAGCAACCGAAGCAGTTTTTTGCTGAATCGAGGCGCTCAAACAGGAGTTATGCTGTAGCATAATGACTGTTTGAGCAACGAAGAGTCAGGAGAAAAGAGCGAGGGTATATGGGTAGTTATTTTCTGCGTGGAGCACTTAACATCACTTCGTCTCGAAAAACGAAAAAGCGCATCCAAAATCCCTCATTTCATAAAATTTGATAGTTTTCTGGCAGACACTATGTATTCATCTCAGAAAACCCACTGTACATTAATTGGACTTTATGGTCACTTTCAGGTAATCGGACACCTTAACGGGGACGTGCGCCCCAGCTGCCGCTTCCTTGACCACCTTTCCGTTTTCGGCGGGGCCACTATTGGGGCCCGGCTGACGAAGGGGCTGATAATTGCCGGCACCCGCATATTCGTCCACTTCCGTTCCGGCATCGTACAAACTAAAGCGATCGGTTACATCGCCATCCAATGCGGCTCCATTGGAAAATAAGTCGATTTTGTCCACTCCTACAAACCAATCATTGGACTGTACCAGCATCAGGGCCAGGGATAATTGGTCTCCCTCTTCGGCATCAAAAGACAGCGAATAAGAGCCCCCGGGCAATAGCGGTCCCGGCTTTGTAGCCCCTTCGGGCGTATTAAACACATGGGCAAATCCGGATGGATCGCCGTCTTCGGCAAGGGCCTCCAAAGCGGCACTCGCCGGCTGGCCAGACATAAATACTTCATTCGTACTGCCTACACTATATGCTCCGGGTGCAAAGGGGCTAAAGAAACCGCTCTTGGCGGATAAATTGTCCTTCATCTTGGCAATATTGCCATCCTCGGCAAGGGCCTCCAGTCCGGGTGATGCCTTGTCGCCCTCTTTAAACATGGGGTATTGCCCTTTGCTGTGGATCACCCACGTCCCGGGTGCAAACGGGGTGGGAATACTCGAGTTTGCAGAAATATTCTCCAAAGTAAGTACAAATCCGGTTCCTCCGTCGTGCTCCAGCGTCACTTTGAGCACTTCGCTGACACCGGGGTACGAAAAGCCATCATTGACCAAACCGACCGTGCCATTCTCCTCTTTTCCCGTGTTTGGCCCGGATTGACGAAGGGGTTGATTGGGACCCTGACCGGGCATTTCATTGACTTCCGTCCCGGCATCCCACAGTTTAAAAAGACCGGTAATATCTCCCGTCAGTGGCACTCTTCCATCATAGAGAGCAATCCCCGCATCATCCGGAGCGACAAACAGGTCATTGGATTGGACAAACATGGTGCCCAACTGTAAGTACTGCCCGATACCTGCATCAAATGCAATCTTGGCACTTTCTCCCGGCTTGATAAGACCGGTCGTTCCCGAATTCAAGTAATCTTTGGGTTGAAAGACATTTTGAATCGTTACGGTAAATTTTTTAGAAACTTTAGGAGTGTCTTTTTTACAGCTCGCCGCCACCAAAAAGATTCCCAATAGAATGAATGATATATTTTTCACAGTATTCTTGATTTTATTTACTTATTAATGCCTACTCCCGTTTTACGTCCTTTTTCGGCTTATTCGGACAAATCACTATCAGCTGTTAGTAGTTTTTCAGGGGTGATATGAAATTGCACACTAAATGGTTGCCTGCATACTTTTCTGTATCCGAAAAAAAATCCTGTTTACTTTTAGTAACGCCTTAAAACAGGATACACCGGAAAGACATATGAATCTAAAAAGGTAACTGGCTTTTGAAATTAAAGGGGTGCTTTTACGATTTCATACCTAAAGTAAGGCCAAATAAGGATATAGTGCTACAGGATCAAAATAAATCCGCTCATCATCCCCACACCGTGCATCTTGGTCCACATCGCTTGTTGCTCAAAATTATTCTCAACACTCTCAAAGTACCGGATTCGGGCACCAAAATGCAAGCGCCGGGAAAGCCGATATCGCACCCCAAGAGAAAGGAAATAATTCAGTTGTGGATGCCATTGGAGGTCGGAATGAATGACGACCTGTTTGGCCATCGCCATACCGTCGTGTTTTATCGTAGGTTGGAGGGAGGTCCTGTGGCCTAAAACTTTACTGTAACTCACACCGGCCATAGGCGTAATGGATATCGCCTTGGATACAGGGAAATCATACCCTACCCCCAAGGGAATACTCAAATAATTCAACCGGTGTGTCAATTCTACAGATGTCTCGATGAGTTGATCTTGCATGACCGGCTGGGCGGGCGAGCGGACTACGCGAATTCCCGCCCGGATCATCCCCATGGATGAAGGGACCTCCAGCTCCATATCGCTTTCCATGTCACCATCGGCATTTGCCACTTCACCCGCCTTATCATAACGGCCGGCGACATCTGCTCGTGACCATAGTTTTATGCGGTCGTATGCCACTCCCAAATATATATTCCAGTGTCCTGCAGGCCGGTAGGTAAGTTCCAGCCCGGCCGAATAAGACAACATATATTTCCTGTCTCCTTCCATTTTTTCAAACGCCCCATCCTTGGATCCACGCATTGGGGCGCTAGCCCAATTGGGCCCCATAAAAAGCCCTAAGCTCCAGGGAGAAGAAAGGGACGGTTTTTCGGGGGTAGCATAAGAATCCGGAAGGGCAATTCTGTGCTTTTGTACCTTCGAAAGAGGTGGTGTATACACCGAAGGAAGCGCGAGCAATGATATCCAATTACGATGATGACCAGCTTCAATATTACTTCCCTTATTCATACCTGGCAATGCAGCCTTTTCCTCCTTTTGCGGAGAGACCCGGGACCATTCATCAGAATGAAGGCTCCCTTTGGTGTTATTCTCCCGGTTATTTGATGGAGAAGAAGCCGGAGGGTGGAGGACAGATACTATACTCACCGAACCGTTAGCAGGACCGGATATGACGGGATGGCCAAGAGAGGATTTTTTCCCAAGGGATAGATTTGTTGGGTCACTTGCCATTGGCTCCTTCGTAAGATTATTTGCCGGGGGGTAGGCAGCAGGGGCAGATATCGTTTGAACCTTTGCAAGTTTCCTGTTGGACGGAAGGTCCAAGCTTTGGACTTTGCGGTCCAAATGGTATACGTACAGTATCACTCCTGCCAAGCTGAGGAACAGCATTCCTATGGCAGACCACATCCACCAAACAGGTCGTTTTTTTTCGGAATTACCTGCTTCTATTTGTTGCATAGCTCGCTCGAAGACATGATCCGAAGGGGTATTCCAATCTTCCTTCTCCGGAGGAGTCCCTTTAAGGTGGTTTTGAAAATATTTTTCGAGATTATCTTCCATTCTATCCTTGGTTTTGCAATACTCTTTCCAATTCTATTCTGAGCATTCTCTTGGCTTTAAACAATTGCGATTTAGAGGTATTGACCGAAATCTTCAGCTTTTCAGCGATTTCATGATGCTTATATCCCTCGATGACATACAGATTGAATACCACCCTGTAACCATAAGGTAATTTTTGAACCATAGTCAATAGCTCTTTCACCCCCAGTTCGCCATAAACACCCGGCTCTACAGATAGGTGCTGATATTGATCCTCCGTAAAGGTATTATTGTCAATTTTCCGCCACTTTCTCAAGTATTGTAAGGACGCATTGACCATAATCTTATAACTCCACGTGCCAAAAGCCGACTTCCTCGAGTCAAACTGCCTGAGATTAGTAAAGACGGACACCAATCCATCCTGCAACATGTCTTCGGCTTCCACTTTATTGGAAGCAAATCTCAGGCAGCACATAAACCAATAGTGGCGATAGTGTCCAAAGAGCTGACGCTGGGCCTTTTTGTCCCCTTTGAGGCACTTAGCAATCAATATAGCATCTTCCCTATGGTTCATTTACATTCAAAGATTAGATTTGGTGGTATTAGTCCTAAACTATCTCACAGTATATGCCTTTCCTTAACCAATAGTTGCCTGAGAAGTCAAAAATATCAAAAAAACTTGAGTTCGCACCAAAAAGGAAGGTTTGGTGTGTATTACAAAGTGCACATTTATTAAGAAGTTTTGAGTGAGACACAGGTGTAATATGTCACTTCAGGGGTGAATACGTTCTGGAGAGCCAGAATGCTCCACAAGAACAATTGACCTGCATAGGTCTATGGTTTAGACAATGTCCTTATCTGGTAACGATGACCTGCTCGTAGGATATCATCCTTCTCGATTGTATTTTTATAGTGTATATGCCCGGAGGTATGTCTCCCAGGGTAATGGAGGCCCCTGAAGATATGTAACTTGCTACCAATTGTCCCAATTGATTAATGAACGACACTTGTAAGATGCCTTTATCGACTCCATCTATATGCAACAATTGGTACGGTCAGACAGGGTTAGGGTAAAATGATATTTTATTATCTCGAATCACTTGTTTTGTTCCCACACTTTCGAAGGAATACCTGCTTAAATATCCACTCATATGGGGAAACCATATGCTATTGCCTTTTCTGAAGCTATTGGTAGATCCGGCGCATACCGTCATACCTGTGTTGAATCTATCCCCACCATTTTCGGTTACCCTAACATTTGTTTTGCTGTCTTGAACACTTGTATAAAAAAAGTTTTGTTCATCAAACACATTAAAATTATTTATTACATAGCCTTCTGCTATCTTTTCACTGTTCTGCCCCCCATCCAATGTTTTATAGAGCGCACTATTAGTAGAAAATATACCAAAATTGTCATTTAGAAAATCAACTCTTACGATTTTATCAATTCCAAAATTTTCACCCGTCCATGTCTGTCCATCATCTGTACTGGTGTACACCTTATTGGTGCCGGTGGTGATATAATATTTTCCGGTAGCAGAGCGATATATTTGATACCCAAATTTATCCATTTCCAGCTTGGTAGACCATGTTTTCCCTTTGTCATTGGAGAGAATGACTTTGTACTTCGAACTTGATCTTATGACGCCCATCAACATCCCGGTCTGTTGATCGGAATATAATGAGATAAGGCTACTTTCGGTACTGTCGGTAATTGTTCCGGAAGAATTGATAGTGTAAAGAGTTTTGCTGTTTGACATCATTACAGTGCCGTCATTAAGCACTTCGACATTATAGAGATCCGACGCATTTTGAAAGATACTAAAACGTGTCCAAGAAGCACCATCATCCATCGTCTTCAATAAGGCACCTTTTTGTCCCACAGCATAGCCCACCCCTGCTCGATTGATGGATATGTCGTATAGGTTTGCCCGCAACACAGGGTTAAGATTAGTAAACGATTCTCCGAAGTCCGTAGTCTTCAGAATGAGGGAGGCCCTGCCCGCCAGATATAAGGTTCCGTCATCCATTAGTTTGTAAGAAGTTACAAGGTCGGTAAAAGCATTAATATTTGTGGGTATTCTCTTGCCAGTTTGTCCACCATCTTTAGACAAATAGATTCTATTCGTATTGATCGATAGCACAATATCCGATTGGTATCCAATAACATTGATGGATTCCAGGGAAGTAATGGGGGTTGTAGTAGCGCCTCCATCTTCTGTTTTTAATGGATAATTGGAAGATTGCAAAGCGTAATAACCGAGCATATCATTGATCATATCAATATGATTGATGCGTTTCGAAAAGATGTTAATGAGTGTGGTATCTTGATTGGACTTAGCCATTTTATAAAACTTGCCTTTGGTTGTCCCTATGTAAAGATTGTCTGCTGTTATATCGCTAGCGCTAATAGCTTCGGAATTAAAGGGAAAACTTATCATCTTCTCCCATTTGATCCGGGTATGTGGGGAACGATATATTTTATTAACGGAAATGATATAAACATACTTGTCATCCACATGAAGTCTCCTTAATATCCCGGAACCTTCCAATTCCGGAGTGGCACCCAACGGAGTAATCTCCTTCGTATCGGTATCCAACATATAAATATTCCTCAGATCAAGTAAGTAGCATTTAGAACCGTTCGTATTGGGAACAAATCTCACCTTTGTTATTATACCCGGACTTGAAATGGTTTCATAGGATCTCCCTTCGTCTTTGGATAAGTAGATTAGATTGCATCTGGATGCTCCTACGATTGTATTACCGTCAACATCAATGTATTGTAGTGAAGTATATTCATAGTCAGGGAAAACAATTCCATTTTGTCCTAATAGGAAGGTGACGTTCAGTACAAGTGTGAAGAATAATGATGACTTTTTAATTTATTTAATTTTTGTAGTTTTTTATGACATGATAGGGTTAGAGATCTAACTGCTTTCCCTCGCTTGACTTCTCCGCTTGGCAAACCCCCAGGCACCCAATGCCAAAGCAATGTAAAGGCCGATAATGACCAACATTTGCTCCCATTTATGGGTAAATTCGTAATACAATATGAGCGCTCCACCGATGCTAAGCCCTATAATAGCGAGGATGGTCCATATCGTGGAGGAGTGGGTCTTGTCTCTTATTCTATAATTGGCGATGGCCATCAGTAAGGAGACCAGTAGAAAAGTGACACTTCCAAACTCCAATATCATCTCAAGCCCTCCCAACAATATCAATATGCCGGCACACAAAGACATCGTGATGATGGCATTCTTGGGAATATTATTGGATCTCCGCGCAAGCCAACCCGGGAAATAACCGTCAGAAGCTACTACCGCCATCTGGCGTGAAGAGCCAAACACCGTCCCACTAATGGCACTGCTCGTCGCCAGCAAAGCGCCGGCAATCACCAATGCTGTCCCCAGTTTTCCCAATACTTTCCCCGCTCCGGCTGCGAGTGCATACTCCTTATCCCGGATGATGTCTTCTGCAGGGATAGCAAACAACGCGCCAACCGCAATCACCACATATATCAAAATCGCTAAGGCAATAGCGGTATAAATCGCCCTGGGAATGTTCTTCTCAGGAAGGGTCATTTCATTGACCGCATTGATCACTAATTGGAACCCCTCGTAAGCAACAAATGTCAAAGAGGCAACAATCATAATGGACAGCACACTCGCATGCTCTGCATCCTTGGCCATCTGGTGCATAAAAGCATCAAAATCCATGGTCCCATGCTGCATCAACACTACAGAAATAATAGTCAAAACCACTAACTTGGTATAGACCATCAAATCTTCAACCTTGCCCATCCCATTGACACTCCAAAGGTTAATCCCCGTAAAAACCAGGATTACCGCTATAGCGATGGCCTTCCTCACCCAAATGTTATCTGCAAAATCCGTACTGCTAATCGCATAGGAAGAAAAAGTATAGGCATACAAAGCCATCGTGCTTATATACCCGAATATAATAAACCATCCTATCGCTGAAGCGGCGACATGGGAGCCGGGATACGTTCGCTTAAAAAAAGAATAGGTAGCCCCTTCATCTCTATAATACAGACCGAGTTGGACATAAGAATACGCTGCCAAAGAAGCAACCATGCCTCCCAGAATGATGGCCAATGGGGTCAAAAGTCCGATTTGAGCGACGGAAATCCCAAGGATGGTGAAAATACCTCCCCCGACCATACCCCCCAAAGCAATGGCTATGAGTTCGAACAACCCCAGGTTCTTGTTCCGTTTTCTATGCAAGGATTTATTCATATAATCAGACATATATTTATGATGCGTTCGACAAAAAGCCGTTTCGATGAAAAGGTCGGCATTTTTATTACCGTTTAAAGATATTCATTTTCCCTCCAACTCAACCGTCAACATGTACCATCCCGTCGCAAAATCAACCATATAGGTCTATGTTTCCCTTGCATTAGAATGGCCTTTTGCAGCCATCGTCTATTGCGCATCCAATGTCTTATCGCACAAACTCTACACCCCAAACTGGGATAAATGATGGTCCAGATGCTTGTAAAACATATTATTCCATTCTTTGGTATGGAGAGGACCAAACGAATGGGACTCCTTCCCTTCAAAATACGCGGGGCCCAATTGCTGCGTCTTTCTTATGTAGTCCGTAAGGCGTTTCTTCTCCCGGTCAAAATCCTTTGTATCGGCAATGATAAATTCCGGTGCCGTCCGGCCGTTTTTCTTATAGGGCTTGTCATTGGTCACAATCGGCTTAACAAACATCTTGAGCATAAATCGCTTGAAGGCTCCGGGCTTTGGATGGATATCCTCGTAGGCCATTTCATACGTAACATTACAATGTGCCAACATCTGCGCCACATCCATCTTCCCCCATTTTGCCTGAGATTCTGTGGTCAAGGCATCTACCCGGCCTATGACTTGCTCTGAAACTTGCTTGTCAAAAATGTTCTTAATCATCTGTTATTTATCTTTTGTTGTCTGTTAATTATCTTACCCTACACCCCATCTCCACCTTTATCACCCCACCTTTATTTATACATATGGTTGGTAAAGATAAACATTATTTGCAACCTGCGTCTTGATGCGTGATGGTGGTGTGTATTACAAACCTTCCTGGTGTAACAAAATACCTTGCCAAACGTCCAACCAAATACAAACCTTCCAATAATGAAAGAATACCTACCATATCGCATCCCTTTCCTTCCCAAAAAGCAGAATACAATTGACCATCCTATCAGAACCGGAAGGTCCAAACTGGGACTTATTCTTTGTCTCTTGATAGGAATATTGGTGCAAATCCATGCCCAAAAAGGCCCTTTCATCAAGTTTAGCATAGGACCCGGTATCTCTACAGAATACTCCAACCTCCATGCTTCAGGCGTATCTTTGGTGACTAAAAATCATGCCGTCGGATGGGGCCTCAATAATCGATTTGCCCTACAAGTGGGTGAATTTGGTGGACTCATCCGGCAAGAAATACTGGAATACAAATATATCAACCTGGATGCCTTTGGAGTCGGGTTATCTTATCGCTTGCCAGGAGATGTCTCGATTTCCCTCCTGGGAGCATATGGCACCGTCGCTTTAGCACACCAATGGACAGAGGCCAAAGGGCAACAAGCAGGAAGCGGATTTGGGGCAAATATCAGCGTAGATAAGGAGTGGCTAATTGCAAAAAAATGGGCGGTACGAGCAGGGCCTCAAGCATATTTATTTAAAGCAAACAATACCCTTTCTCCAGGCGCGAAAGACTTTATTTTTTCCACTATCAGCATCCATCTAAGCTTATTGTATTACTTCTATTCGCCTCTAAATGTGTCATGATTGTAGACCACTAGTGCTAGTATAAGCATTACCACTTTTCCGAACAAAATTCCTTTCGAAGTAAACGCCACGTTAATTGTTGAGGCCACTTACAACTCCCTTAAAACCAACTTGGTGCCCTCTGTGCCGTCAGGATCCACGGAAGCAGATTCGAAGACCAATAATTTGCCATCGTGCGAGATGGAAGGCGCTCCGTCATACCCCGTATAATAGCTCAATCGAACCGGTATTAGTCCTTTGACGGGCAACTTATAAATACTGGCAACATCGGCATTTAGATCGCTGCTATACACGATAAAACTCCCGTCCGAAGAGAAGGAAGCATCCGTACAACTCCCCATGGATGCCTGCGTTAATCGCTCGGCTGCACGACCATCTGTCTGCACCTGCCACACACTCCAAAAACCTCCCATATTCCGCTGATACAAGACGTGCATACCGTCCGGTGCCCAATTGGGTTGTCGGCAGTCCTGTGACGATGGAGTCAGAGCTCTGTACGTCCCCATACCATCCGATTTTAACGTCGTAATCACGCCCTCCCCTTCGACATCCAAGGGGTGGGTTTCGAAGGCTATATGCGTTCCATCCGGACTAAAAACGGGCTCGTAGGCCACTCGCTGCTCCCGATCCGTTATCTTTTTTTCGGATCCGGGCTGGCCTTCTGACGATATGATGTAGATCTCATCATGAGGTGATCTCGAAGAGGAAAAGACGATGTTATCTCCGACCCACGACGAACCGGGCGCATTGACATTTTCACTTCCGTCTCGCACCAGCAGATGGAGTTTTTTTGATATGAAATGGTAGACATACAGTTCCACAGGACCCCTGTTGTATCCATTGACAAACCGGGTGAAGACGATGGACGAATCATCCGGCGAGAATGCCGGGATTTGCAAACTGCCTGTCAATGGAATATCCGGCACTTCGCCCCCGTCCTCGCTCGCCGGATAGGACATCCCATCCTTGTGGTCACCACAAGAGATAAAAAAAGTCAAGGCGATCATGAGGAAGAGCTGTAGTCTTTTCATAGTACATATTATGGAGTGTGCGCGTAGTGTCTGCGATTTCATAACTTTCCTATTATTGTGATATTGTACTTTTAGCTGGCAATATTACTAAATAAGTTTCGGAAGGGACCTACTACTTAAGACAGATTCCACCAAATGTAAAACAAAGCATTACAATATTCCAATATTCCCTCTAATAATCATATTATGTTCTCACAAGATATCACCACTCACTCCCAAACCCAATATAATTTGTTTTTATTAATTATTATGCTACTTTTAGTCACAGATTCTCCAAAAACTGTACCTTTACCCTTCAACTAACATCCGAATTGAACTTTTTACACTTGATTTTTATCCGAGGTATTGATTTTTATTTCTTAACCCTAAATTTTTATATTATGAATTTATTTAATGTTATTA
>JALWRC010000006.1 GCA_027080725.1 Saprospiraceae bacterium | reverse complement strand
AATCTTAGAAGTCTTAGGCTTAACAGAAAAAGTAGCTAAGAAAAAGTAACTCATAAAAAGTGCTGCCGCCCTTGCTGCATATAGGGCGAAAGAGATTTTCTTGAATTATTTGACAGGAAGTTCCGCTTCAAGTCACATCCATCATCTTTTGGGTCCGGGCACTCTTCACAATTCACACCATAGTGACTCCCTAATCTCGCTATTCTGTTTCTCAATTTTAAAAGGGCGGAATCCCTTGTACCGGCCATTATTTGTACCCCTTGTTTGATACACACTTTTCTCAAATCCTTCTTACCACAGGTAATGGGCTCATTCTTTTTTTTAGCTCCAATATCAGGGGTTTGCGCCTGTATTAATAAAAAGGGTGACACAATAATTAATGCCATTGCCAAGAACTTAAAAAAATTCATTTTTTTCATAACAATAAAGTTTTGCGGCAAGATAATCCGTTATCTTACCCGGTTAAGCTTACTCTGTCTAAAATAGGATTTTCAGCAATCTCCCTTGAGAAGAATGCTTTGCTAGCAAAACGATAAAGGCCTTACATTAAATCGTACTAATGGAACATTATTTGACTATCATATGCTTTGAAACCTAATAGGGTTGCCTACGGACAGTATACTAGAAAGTATTTCAACATTAAATAGTTTGATACATCTCGAACAGATATTGACAATTGGGATACTTTGATGCCTAAACATCAATAATTTTTTATAATGAAAAAAGTCATCTCAGATTTGTAGCATCATCTTTTGACTTCATAATTCATACATCGTCTATTCAAGGTACGTTTAAAGCACAGATAGGGTTGGTTCTTCATTTCTAACCTGATTTGAAAATCATACCGCAAAAACAATGTCATTAAAACCGTTAACATAACCTGTTCCGGAGGGAGTTATACATTCCCTCCTTAAAGTTGTGAACAATGATAAAACTCACACTAAACTTACATAAATACATTATTATTGTAGAATGCAAGACAAAAGCCTTTATCTTATCGCAGGTTATAATGGAGAAGGGGAAAACAACTGCATCCAATACAATATTACCTGAAATAATAAAATGTAAAGAGTTTATTAATGCTGATAAATAGCTAAAGTGTAATTACCCCAATTATTAGAACAGCGTGTTAAGAAATTTATTCTAATTAAAGTTGTTGTCATGAAATGATGAAAATAGATACTAATAAGTTTTACCAATTAAAGAAATTTTATGACGAAAAAAGAAAAGCAAATTGAATTAAAAGATAAAATCGTAAAAGGACTTGAAAAAGTATATGAAAAACTTTTCCTTTTTAAAAAGGAAAAGAATAGCGAACTGGTAATAATGAAGGGGGATAAAATAGTGAAAATCAAACCCTGATAAAAAACTAATGCTCCAGGAATAGCATTCCTGCAGTATTAACCGAAGTTGCTTTTCGGTGCATCTAAGCTCTCTAAGAAGGGCGATGCTCTTAACATAGCCCACGGTTTTAGCCGTTGGAATGATGATACAAACTGCTTCTTGTAATGGTTTTAACCATTTATACTGTTCCTCATTTTTCGGAATGGACTCAAGGGCAGGATAAAATCAGGGAGTTTATCCTGGAAGTTGGAAGTATAGTGTTCCCGGAACACTATCTTACTCCCCCTTATCCGCTTCCTTCTCCGGTGCAAAAGCAGCGAATATTTTAGCCTCTACCTCTGCCATCACTTCAGGGTTGTCCGCAAAAAAACGCTTGGCAGCATCCCGGCCTTGAGCGATTTTAGCACCGCCGTAACTATACCACGATCCACTTTTTTCTATGATATTGAGGTCGACACCGATATCGAGCAGTTCTCCTTCTCGCGAAATGCCTTTTCCGTACATGATATCAAATTCCGCGATGCGGAAGGGCGGGGCCAATTTATTCTTGACGACCTTTACCTTGACATGGTTGCCGATCATGTTGCCCTCTTTGTCCTTCAACGAAGGACCGCTCTTGCGAATATCGAGCCTTTGGGAGGCGTAAAACTTTAGGGCATTACCTCCCGTAGTGGTCTCCGGATTGCCAAACATGACGCCTATTTTTTCCCGCAACTGGTTGATAAAGATGCAAGCGGCTCCGGTCTTGCCTATAGCACCGGTCAATTTTCTCATCGCCTGGGACATAAGCCGGGCTTGAAGTCCCATTTTGGAGTCGCCCATCTCTCCCTCCAACTCACTCTTTGGCACCAGAGCGGCAACAGAATCCACTACGATAATATCAATCGCTCCGGATCGAATCAAATTCTCCGTAATCTCAAGCGCTTGCTCTCCCGAATCCGGTTGAGAAACAAGCAAATTATTGACATCTACTCCCAAAGCCTCGGCATAATACCGGTCGAAGGCATGTTCTGCGTCAACAAATGCCGCCATACCCCCTTGTTTTTGGCATTGTGCAATGGCATGAATGGCTAAGGTGGTTTTTCCAGATGACTCAGGGCCATAAATCTCTATGATTCTCCCTCTCGCAAAACCTCCAATCCCCAATGCAATATCCAAGCCGATAGAGCCTGTAGGAATGGCATCCACATCCTCCACTTTCTTATCTCCCAACATCATTACTGTCCCTTTGCCATAGATCTTGTCCAGACGGTCCATGGTCATTCTCAGGGCTTTCAATTTGGCGTCTCTTTCTTTGTTATCTGACATAGCTTTATTTTGTTCTTGATTTAGCTTTTGCTGGAGAACGCTACAAAATCTTTCATCTTGTAAAGTTTGATAGTTCTCTTGCGGCCACGATTAGAGTGCGAAAGTACGACAATTGCAACAATATATATAATAAATTCACAATTCGATGGACAAAACACTTTATTTGCCCGTCAAGGACTACGCATTTGCATACTACACGACAAATTTACAACGGCTTTGACATAACGATATGCGGTTTTTACGTGTTATAATCCGGATTGACGTACCTTCACCTTTTGAGTTGAATAGATCAAAACACAAGACTATGCGCAATATTATCATTATTGGAAATGGCATTAGCGGGGTCACCGCGGCAAGAGAAATACGAAAAAGGAGCGATGACCACATCACCATAATCTCGGACGAACACCCTTATTTTTTCTCCCGGACTGCTTTGATGTATGTCTTTATGGGACATATGAAAAAAGAACACCTCAAGCCCTATGCCGATGCATTTTGGGAGAAAAACCGCATTGCACTGCTCTCCGACCGGGTGAACGGAATCGATTTTGAAAATAAAATGCTCCGGCTTGACAAAAACAATCCCGTATCCTATGATGTGCTCATCCTGGCAACCGGCTCCCTGCCCAACAAATTCGGCTGGCCCGGGCAAGACTTGAAAAGCGTTAGCGGGCTGTATCACATGGGAGACCTCGACCGTTTGGAAAAATGGTCCGGCTCTATCCGGCACGGAGTGATCGTCGGAGGAGGATTAATCGGCATCGAACTGGCAGAGATGCTCCTCTCGAGAGGGAAGACCGTCACCTTCCTCGTCCGGGAGTCCGGTTTTTGGAATATCGTCCTCCCTCCGGAAGAGTCCTCCATGATCAATCGACATATTCGCGAACACGGCATCGACCTCCGGCTCAATACCGAGCTCAAAGAAATCATCGATAATGGACGTGGTGAAGCTTCTGCCGTAACGACCTCAAAAAACGAAACCATCGACTGCCAGTTTGTAGGGCTTACGGCAGGAGTACATCCCAATGTCGGATGGCTCAAAAATACATCCTTGGACATAGCAAGAGGAATTCTCGTCGACCAATACCTCAAAACCAACCAAGATCAAGTCTATGCCATCGGAGATTGTGCCCAGCTCCGCACGCCCCGCCCCGGCAGAAGACCTATCGAAGCGGTCTGGTACACCGGTAAAATGATGGGCCGGACCGCAGCTCAAAACATATGCGGAACTCCCATCGAATACGATCCGGGCATCTGGTTTAACTCCGCTAAATTCCTCGATATCGAATACCAGACCTATGGGTTTATTCCCCCTTCTCCGGACGACAGTACCCATACGTTTTATTGGGAGCATCCCGATGGAAAAAAGTCTTTGAGAATCAATTTCGACAAGGAAACCGGAGAAGTTCGCGGCTTCAATCTCATGGGCATCCGGTTCCGTCATAAGGTATGTGAACGGTGGTTAAAGGAGCAAAAGCCCATCGACTATGTCATGCATCACCTCGAAGAAGCCAATTTTGATCCGGAGTTTTATGCCCGGCAGGAGAAAGATATCCGGCAGGCCTATGCTCAACAATTTCATACCACCTTCGCCTAAAATCCCTAACCATAACATAAAATTATGCAACATAAATCGAATAAATCAAAAATGTATACCGGTACAGCCTTAGGGCTTTTTGGATTGTTGATACTGCTTCTTCACGGGGCGGGTATCCGGTTTTTCTCCAATACCATCGATTTAATCCTCGCCCTTCTGTCCTTGTCTTTCGGGATACTCATCTACAGTTATGCACTATACCGGGGGCATCCGGAGGGCATCAAAAACAACGGTGTGTGGCGACGCGCTCTGACATCACGAGGATGGCTGGCCATCCTTTCGGGTATCGTCATAACAGGCTTTTATATCGTGCTGTACTTCTACCCGCAATACCTGGGTTTGGGTGCAGATGGCGCCAAGAACACGGGACTTATTGCGCTATTCGACCCTTTGAGCCAATTGCTCAAGCGCCAGCCGGCCAGTCAATGGTTTGTTTACGGTGTGCTTTACACCCTTGCCATTGTGTTTTTTGGCATCAAATTCATGATGAAATACCGGCACAACCGCTATCAACAGTTTCGAACCCTTTCGGTGATGTTCTTCCAATTCGGGTTTGCCTTTTTACTCCCCGAAGTACTGATGCGCCTCAACCGGCCCTATTTTAATTTCGCCAATATGTGGCCGCTCAATTATTATTTCTTCGACCAATGGCATATTGATGGGCTTATCCATGCCGGTACGCTGGGGATGTTTATGCTCATCTGGGGTCTATTGATGGTCTTTGTCATCTCCCCCTATTTGACCTATCGATTCGGCAAGCGGTGGTACTGCTCATGGGTATGTGGTTGTGGCGGATTGGCCGAGACAGCCGGAGACCCATTCCGGCATTTGTCAGATAACTCCCTAAGGGCCTGGAAAATAGAGCGTTGGTTGATACACAGCGTCCTGGTCTTTTCCATAGTAATGACGGTATCGGTGATACATTCGTACCTGGGAGACGACAGTTCGAAATACTGGTTGACAAGGTCCCTATTCTTGGGCATTGTTTCGATCCTAATCGCCGGAGTTGCCGGAGGGTTATATTATTTTAAGCGGTATGAAATGGCAAAAGATGCGCGATTTGGGATGATTGGGGCGGCATCAGCCATCCTTTTACTCCTCATCAACCACTTCTTTTCCGGAAACGGGAATATCTTCTTCATAGATGCCGGCAGTCTGCGTTCCTGGTATGGATTTGCCATAGGGTCTGTTTTTTCAGGAGTCATCGGTGTGGGATTTTATCCCTTACTCGGCAGCCGGGTATGGTGTCGTTTTGGGTGTCCTATGGCTGCTATCCTGGGCATTCAGCAGCGCTTTTTGTCCAAATTCAGGATTACCACCAATGGAGGTCAGTGTATCTCATGTGGAAATTGCTCCACGTACTGTGAGATGGGGATCGATGTCCGCGCCTACGCCCAAAGGGGAGACGATATTTTGCGGGCTTCTTGTGTCGGATGTGGGGTATGCTCTGCCGTCTGTCCGAGGGGCGTTCTCAAACTCGAGACGGGAGAGATAGGAGTAAAGTTATAAGTAGTATTTGTACGAACGATGGCATTATTTTCCCAGGATAACGCGTTATACCCATCCGGCATCGTACCTTTGTGCTAAAATGACGACCGTATATCTTAAGCAAAATACATTATCCATGCGTTCTATACCTGTAATTCTTTTGTGCATTTCCATCGCAAGCCTTGCACTTAGTTCTTGCAAAGAAACGGAAGAGCAACGACGTGTCAAAAAAGCGGCTAAAGAAAAAAAACTCACTGCCACGGTGGTAGATTCCATCATCACCTACGACTCATTGACCCAAACGACTAATGTTACTGTAGAGAAAAGGGAGTTGGACAACATCTATATTACCCCGGAAAAACCCGCCAATATATATCGCAATGACGGCCAAGTGGCATCCCAGTTTGAGACCATAAGGAAAGTCAGCTATTTCATTAGTAAAAAAGCAAAACTTCCTGACGATCTTGTCGCCCAAAAGGTGAGAAAAGCCTTACTCGTCCGTTTCTTCATTTCAAAGGAAGGACGTATGATGGGAGTCAAACTGCTCAATCCCACTCATACGAAACTTGACACGGCACTTCTCGAAGTGGTTTACAAACTCAAACACACCTACAAATGGGCTCCTGCAACGCATAAGGGCCAACCCGTCAATTCACAAATAGTGATTCCTGTAAAGTACTAAACCCATACTATGATTGTCTATAATGTCACCATCAAGATAGACTCCAACGTAGAGACCGAATGGCTGGACTGGATGCAGTCCTACCACATCCCCGATATGCTCAACACCGGATGTTTCGAAGATGCTAAAATCCAAAAACTGCTCGGTTATGATGACGAAGAAGGCATGACGTATTCGGTCCAATACCGTGCCAAAACCATGGAAGACATCGATCGGTATCAGGCCGACTTCGCACCCAAATTACAAAAGGAACACACCGACAGATACAAAGACCGGTTTGTTGCCTTTAGGACCCTTCTCGACGAAATTCAGCATTTTAATCCGTAACACCCATGCCCCAAATGTATTCTTCATGTCCAATTTGAATGTGATTTGACATCTTTTGTTCTTAAAATCGCAATTCGTTAAAGGGAGTTCCTACAAACCTTGCACTTTGCAATCCCCCCATATCGAATGTCATAAGCAATATTCCATCATGATTATTTATTCACTGGCCTCGATAGAACCCCTTATGCTCCTTAGTTTTAACTATGGTAAGAGGGATCGTTACCCATTATTAGGTTAGGGATGTGTTAAATCAATACAGTTTGTTATTTACATGTGTATTATTCTATTCTCAAAAACGTTTTATCTTTGATTTCGATTTAAACGGATTTACCCATGAAACGATTTTCTCCATATAGTATCCTTCTACTACTTCTCGGTATTTTAGTCTATACCGGTTTCTCCAATAAACTGCGTGCCGACGAAGAAATGCGTGCATTTCCGGCTGACCCGGTCAGCCAGGTCATCAATGCCGTACCCATCGATCACGATTTTACCTTTGTCGGGGAGCGTGTGCCATTAGAAAACTTTGATGTACTCGAGCGATTGGACCGGGAATTAATCATCAATACCTATCGACACTCCAGCACGCTGCAAATACTAAAAAACTCCAGGCGCTATTTTCCGGTCGTCGAGCGAATACTCAAGGAACAGGGCATTCCCGAGGATTTTAAGTATTTGATGGTCGCCGAAAGTGCTTTTCAAAATGCAACCTCCCCGGTCGGAGCCAAAGGATTTTGGCAGTTTATGAAAAGTGCAGCTAAAGAGATGGGGTTGGAGGTAAATAAAGAAATCGACGAGCGTTACAATCTCGAAAAAGCGACCCTTGCTGCAGCAAAATACCTTCGACAAAATTTTGACCGGTTCGGCAGTTGGACACTCGCTGCCGCCTCCTATAATATCGGCCCTACACGGCTCAAAAGCGAGATGAAAAAACAAGAAGAAAGTAGTTTTTTTGATTTAAATCTCAATTCTGAGACGTCGAGATATCTCTTTAGAATACTCGCATTTAAAGAGATTCTCTCCAACCCGGAAAAATTTGGATACTATTTGGGGCCGGAAGATTTTTATCAGCCTCTCGATCAGTTTTACTTAGTAGAGGTAGATACCACCATCCCTAGTTTGGCCAAATTTGCACATGAACACGGTACGACCTACCGCATGCTTAAGTTGTATAATCCGTGGTTAAAAAGCAGCCGATTGCCGGACAAAAGCCGGCGCAAGTACTACATCAAAATCCCAAAATAAAGGGAACCATTTTAAGGAATATCCCTTCTCTGAAAGATAATTTGAGAGAGCGTAATCAGTAGTAAGGCTCCTACCCCCAAGACCATCATATCCAATCCCCAGTGTCCTTTGCCATTCATAATCTCTTGCGTCTCATAGTACTTAAATAAATTTATCTTGTCCGTTTTGGCCAACCATGGCTTATAACGCGCCAGGATGTCCAACAAGTAGAAGAACGCAATAAACACCACTGTCCACAACACGGACTTTCCCGGATCTTTAAACCACACCGAGCCCAACAAAGATATCGAAAAGACAAACATGAAAAAGACCAGCAATAATGCCATATCTTTCCACAACAAGAGGTACGGAAACGCCTCTGTATTCAACAATTTTATACCTAAAAAAGCCCCAAAAGCCGTCAATAAAGCAGCGAAAGCAAAAAAGAATACGCTTACCATTGTAAATGTTCCAAAGACGGAAGAACGCTTTAATGGAAGGGTCAAAAAAATCTCCATCTTACCCTGCTCAATCGCTCTCCCAATATATCTGACCGGCAGGATAATCGCCATATAGGTCAATACACTTATCGTAATCGGATGCTTTAGGGAAAAGCCCACGGATCCCTGAACACTCAAAAACCCTTCGATATCATTGTTCATCATGGCGCGCATGGGAGTTGGCATGGACTCAATCATCCCTCGCATCATCTTTGCCATCTCAAAGGTGCCGAAAGTATAAGGCAAAGCAAATGCGATCAGAAGGGTAAATAGACTGACAAAAAGGAGGTTTGGCCAAAAATCCTCAATAATGTATCTTGCATACGCTCTACTCATCTTCTCTATTTAGGGTCTCCTCAAAGAGATTTAACTGTCAGAAAAAGAGTAAATTAAGTGCTGTTTTTTGGGATTTATATGCAAGGTTATTTGTATATTTGCAAATAAAACCTGCATTATGGACAAGTATACATCA
>JALWRC010000005.1 GCA_027080725.1 Saprospiraceae bacterium | reverse complement strand
CCTTTGGCTATGTATTTACTATATTACTTGATATATTTCAAAGGAGAAGAGCCTGTGCCGCTTTAGCGGTAGGTTAGGGGATGAGGTTGTTCAAACGGGATTCGAGATTAAGAGGGTGTACACTCTCTTCCTGTACCGCTATCACGGCACAGGCTATACTAATTAAAACCTGTGGCACCAAGACGTACAAGGCGTAATAGTGCACTTTGTAATACTCACGTCGGGAGTTGATTTGAAGGGGTCTAAACTAAATAAACAAAAAAATCTCCAAAACATATTTGTATTATCTTTGCAGTAACAGTACCCGTGTTGCATACCATAAGAACTGCACTCGGGTCAATACACTTTGTAACACACACCCTCTCTGAAAAACAGGGCACGATAAAAATGGTTAAAACCATTACAAAAATTGCTTTGGCTCCTATTCCTACGGTTAAAACCTTGGGCTATGTTGGCTCCCATTAATGTGGCTAAAGCCACTTTGATTTGGCTTCGCTTCAGCCCATTGCCTTTCGCTTCAGCGAACAATCTGAGAATTAGGAAATAATTGGCTTTAGCCACATAAAAAAGCGTGTATTGATTCTTTTCCTTTTGCTGCGGTTGAAATTTGAGTTTACTCTGAAATGTACATTTTGTAATACACGCTAACAATGTGTGTATTACAAACTGCACACTTCTATCTAGAAAAGCAATAACCATCCCGGAGGGATGCCATCTTTGTAGCCCTGTACGAGCGACAGCGAAGTGCAGGGCAAATAAGAACACGCAAAGCCGTTTTGGCAGTATTCTTGCCCGGTCAAAGTGAATGGAACACTTTGAATTTGATTTACAAAAATAGTGACAAAACAATGCATTTGCAAATTTTTGTGCATTTTGTAATACACACTAACCATACTAATGGGATATGGAAGACAAAAAGTTTGTATCTTTATGACATGGGAAAGTATGAGAAGTTGTTGGAGGATATACTGATAGGAAAATCAGACAGTAATTTGTCATTTGAACAAGTGTGTAAATTATTGACCCGATTAGGCTTTTCAAGTAGAATTAAAGGAAGCCACCATATATTTTATATGGATAAAGTAGATGAGATAATAAATATACAATCAAAAAGAGGTAAAGTCAAAGCTTATCAAATTAAACAAATTCGACAAGTGATACTGAAATATAAATTAAATAATGATGGATAATAAGTATGAAATAATCATTTATTGGAGTGAGGCTGACCAGTGTTTTTTAGCGGAAGTTCCTGAGCTCCCCGGATGTATGGCAGATGGATTAACACAAGAGAAAGCTGTTGAAAATGTAAAAATTATTATTGCTGAATGGGTCGAAACCGCAAAAAAAATGGGTCGAGAAATCCCAAAACCTAAAGGAAGATTGATATACGCATAATAGAATATGTGATAGTAATTGGGATAACTACACTACCTCCTCCAAACCGATGAGACGCACCCCGGCATTTCGCATATTCTCCAGTGCATTCGCTTCATCCTCCGGCTTGAGGTTGACAGCGCGAATGGCTTCCGGTATGACATAGGTGTCGAATCCGTGTCTAACCGCATCCACGGCCGTGGCCATCACACAATAATCCGTCGCCAGCCCGACTACAAAAAGAGTGGACACCCCTTTGGCCCGGAGATAAAAGGCGAGGTCCTCGTTGGTCGCCTCGAAGGCCGAATATCCGTCATCCGAATTGCCCGTACCCTTGAGAAACAACTGGTCTATTCTATCCACATCCAATGAAGGAGGGAACATCGCCCCCCGGGTTGCCCTCACACAATGCTTCGGCCATTTCTCAAAATGCACCGTATCCGCAGGATGCCAATCCTTGGACGCCAATACCATATCAAACCGGGTGACCAATTGATTAATCGGCCCGATGACCTCGTCCCCACGAGGTACCCCCAAGGCTCCTCCGGGCAGAAAGTCATTCTGTACATCGACTATAAAAAGTGCGCTATCTTTCTTCATACTTAATACCTTAAATTACTCTGATTGTAAAAAAACTATTTGCTGTGTTGCTTGATGAGCTTGTCTCTCAAATCCCAGAGTGCACGGCTCAAACCCACTTTGTAGACATGCGGGTTCTCAAAGCGCTGGGTCTCCTGCGGCACTTGTATCAAACGCTTCTTCCTATAGGCCGAAATGGCATAGGGATCTCGCTCAATATCCAATATCTTTCCTTCTTTCATAACCGCCTGTTGGAGCCTCTCCATCTTGTAGCCCGAGATATTGGTAAACATACTCTGATATGTCGGATGACACACACAATGCTCCGTCGCCGGATCTTCGTCCGAAAGATAAATGCCATCCCGGTAGAAATAATCACTCCGGTCATAAAAGCGCCAAACCCATTTCTCCCCCGGTAGCGATATCTTAGCAATATCGTCCGACAATTTTAGCCTGGGTTTCCCACCAAAAGAAGACAACTTGTACACGCCACCCATGGCCGGGCACTGATAAGATGTAATCAATCGCGTACCTACACCAAAACCATCTATCGGGGCCTTCTGAAGGTTCAAACTCCGGATGAGATACTCATCGAGCTGGTTGGAAGAAAGAATCTTCACATAATCCATTCCCGCAGCATCCAACATCGCACGCGCCTTACGAGCGAGGTAGGCCATATCCCCGCTATCAATCCGGATCGCTTTGAGTCGATGGCCTTTCTCAGCCAATTCCTTACCTACTTTGATGGCATTGGGAACACCGGAATGAAGGGTATTGTACGTATCCACCAACAGGACACAATGGTCCGGATAGACCTCTGCATATCTTCTGAAAGCCAAGAGCTCTTCTTCAAAGACCTGGATCCACGAATGCGCCATCGTCCCCATCACTTTTAGTCCGTACTTGGTCGCAGCCAATACATTGGAAGTAGAGGCCGCTCCCCCGATGACCGCCGCCCGGGAGCCTTGGATGGCGCCCATCCCATGCCCACGTCGAAAACCAAAATCCGAAAAGAGCCTTCCCGCCCCCGTCACCTTGGAGATTCTCGAAGCTCGGGTAGCGATCAGGGATTGGTAATTGATGATATTGAGCAACATCGTCTCGATGAGTTGGCACTCTAAGACCTTACCCTTGACGATAACAACCGGCTCGTTATCAAAGACGATCTCCCCCTCCCGTGGCGCATAAATATCCCCTTCAAAGCGAAAGTCTCTGAGATAATCGATAAAACCCTCCGCAAACCCTTCTTCTTTCAATCGCTCCAATGCCTCCGCAGGAAAGGTAAAATGAGCAACGGCATCCAATACATCCGCTAAACCCGCAAAAACAACATAGCCCGTATCACAAGGCATTTTGCGAAAATAATAATCAAATGTCGCCGGCTCACGATGCAAACCGTGGCGCCAATATCCTTGCGCCATCGTCAATTGGTAAAAATCCGTGTACAGGCCCCATTCCCGGATAAAGGCGAGCACCCCTTCTTCTGATTGTTCCATACTAATTGCCTTTTGTGGTCAATTCCATACGGGCAAAGGTAATATCTAATTTGGAGTTGGATGGATATGCTATTACTCCGGGTGTTTTACAAATTGCACACTTACGCTTTGATTAAAAAGCATTTGCATTCACAACAGTATTCATATATTGACTAGCCTTACTTTTTGGCATTGCCCCAAAAAGTAACAAAAAACTTGGGTGTCCTGTCAAGCATATTCTCGACGCACCAAGTATCGTCCTTTTGCCTGATATCTGCGTTCAAATTTTTATCCGTAGCTACGGCTACGCAGAAAAATTTCGCCTTGCTATCAGACAAAATAACTTCTACTTATCCATCAGAATACGCTTGTCAGGACACAGGCGAAATTAAGAGCTACCCATGGTGCTCTGGCAACGTTTGAATGTCGAGTTAGATTTGAGTGAATTTTGCGTCTGAACGAGGCAAAAAACGCAGGCGTAGCCACCAGCTACGTCGAGTATTTTTAACGAAGTGCAAACGCAAAATACACCGAAGATACCCGACAATTTAATCTTGACAGAGCACCACTAGGGCGGCCTTACCTTCTGTTGAAGGGAACACGGCAACTATGCTTCGAAGTAAAACTTTGCCTTAATGATATTTAGACCATAGAAGATATAATAACACTATCCCGGGTTAGCGCCGGTTCCCGCTTGGAATTTCGCCGGAATAGGCCATATAATACATCTAACTCTGTATAGTAAGCTCTCTGAACTTTTACTGTTCATTAGACAATCGTTCAATAACTACCGTCTAAACCGGAGATTTTTACAGTATAATTATTCTTGCATAGAACTCGGACACCTCAAACTATTTGCACCTCCTGAAGTAACGTATTACTTCGCAGTCTTTCTATATTTTGTGAAGAATTGTGCACTTTGTAATACACACATTACTCCTCTTCCCATAGCTCCGGTATGAAATGGTGAGCTCCAATCTCTTCATTCGGATGTACTCTATCAGCTTCCCTGAGTGTAAAATAAAACAATACCATATCAATTACGGCATGAGCCGCCATGGCCGAGGTCAGCCCCCAATACTCCCTCATGTACCCCAAAACAGCGATTACGAGCGTCATGTATATACCGTAGATGCTTTTGCGCCAATGGTCCGGCCGCAAATATCCGTGTATGGCCACAAAAATCACAGCCGTCAGCCAAACTCCCAACACCGGCTGGACAAACCCACGAAATAATATCTCCTCTCCTATACCGGCGCAAAGGGAAATAAATATCACATCCCATATTGTTAAATTAAAAGCGGCGATCTTGTCAGATATGTCATCATATGCCCCTTTTAACAACGGTAATTGGACGATAGACCAGCCCACAAGGGCGGCTACAACACCAAATATCGCACCAAATACCAGTTCCCTACCATAACCAATGGAAGTGTCCATCAAGGTATCTACCGGCACCAAACGGAAGAACCAGTTGACAACAAAACCAATCAATGGAAAGCCCACCAAGGTCACCACAGCCATAATCAACAACCCTCTTTTTTCACGCATAGAGTAAATGTAATTTCCGTCCAAATACGTCTATAACACTTAAAAGCTACAATTGATTTATAATCTTTTTATAGGACGAGGAGAAGAGAAAAAAGGGGCGTTCTCATAGAGGTTCTCTCTAAGGAGTAAACCATCCATAGAATGAGATCTATGGATGGTTTACGGAAGACGTTGCAGTTGTTGAGCCTAAAATTCCCATGATAGCATCTAAGTGCAAGTCAAAATATGTCAAACATTGAGTCTACTCCTCATATTCAAAAACGGGAGTATTATCATCCCCGACTCAATGCCTAAATGCATCGTACTGCCAAAATGCTGCATGAAAATGATTTTTTTTACCAAAAACTTTAAAAACACTTCTTGTCGCTTGGGCTAATAAGATATACCCCACTGATTATCAATACACTTATCCCACCACCTATCCATTCACAAAAAAATTATTATTTTTTGTCCAATATGTAAAATTTACAACTGACAGGCAGCGTTTAGATACCGGATTTTCCGGATGGCCTTATGGGCAAAACAAGAAATACCAAGGACTTGGAGCCTTTATTGTGTATCCGGATTAGGACTCCGGAAGATCACTCCGGTTTTATTTTCTCTATCTTTACCATTTCATACCTAAAAAATTAAAACAAATCAGCGATGCAAGCACCAATCGATTTAGTGGCATTAAAACAAGAAATCGCCTTGGAGAGTGGCGTTATCAGGGATATCATTCACGAAGCGGGTAAAGTAATCGTCGGTCAAGAAAACATGATCGAGCGTTTGCTCATAGGGATTTTGTCCAAGGGGCACATTTTGCTCGAGGGAATGCCCGGTCTGGCAAAGACCTTGGCCATCAAAACCCTTTCCGATACGGTGGACGCTCAGTTTAACCGGATCCAATTCACACCGGACCTACTTCCTGCGGATATCGTGGGAACCATGATTTACAATCAAGCCAAAGGGGATTTTACTGTCCGAAAGGGGCCCATATTTGCCAATTTTATCCTCGCTGACGAGATTAACCGCGCCCCTGCCAAGGTGCAAGCGGCTCTATTGGAAGCGATGCAGGAACGTCAAGTGACCATCGGAAAGGAGACATTCACCCTCGACGAACCTTTCCTCGTGATGGCTACTCAAAACCCCATCGAGCAGGAAGGAACCTATCCACTCCCTGAGGCACAGGTAGATCGATTTATGCTTAAAGTCAACATCGACTATCCGGATTTCGAAGAGGAGAAACTCATCTTGGATCGCAATTTGGACGGAACCATCGCCATTAAAGTTCGCCAAGTCACCACAAAGGACACCTTGCTCAAAGCTCGAAAAACAGCGTCTAAGGTCTATATGGATGATAAAATAAAAAAGTACATCCTCGACATTGTGTTTGCCTCCAGGTATCCCGAAAAATACAACATGGCAGATATGAAAATGCTCATCACTTACGGCGCCTCCCCTCGAGCGAGTATCAATCTCGCCAAAGCAGCCAAGGCACTGGCTTTTATCGAAGGAGAGCCATTTGTCACTCCCGAGCATGTGCGTGATATCGCCAAAGATGTGATGCGCCATCGCATCGGTATCAGTTACGAAGCGGAAGCCGAAAATATCAATCAAGAAGATATCATCGACAAGATTTTGGATAACGTAATGGTCCCTTAATGATGTCAAAGACAACGCGATACGGTATTGTACTCATACTTATAGGCCTTAGCTTTGCCACGGGTTGGTCCCAGCAAAAGACCCTCTTTAAGCAGGTCGTAGAGCGCTTTGGCCCCAAGGCCAAAGGCATTTGGGTGCAATTCTACAAAGGCAAGGCAGACGACAGCCAACCCGTCTTATTCTGCGTGGGCAATGATGATGTCATCTACAAAGGATTCTACACATTCGACGGGAGCTCCCAAAAGCATTTCTTCGAAGGAAAAAAACAAAAAGGACCATCTGTCAACTGGCTGGAAACAGACGCAGAAGGCAATATCACAGGGTATATAAAGGGGACGCTTGAAAAGCGAGAAGCACAGTTGAGGTGGATTGATCTTTCGCGTCAATTTGCCCGTGATTTTACCTTAACCCGGACGCGTTATCCCAAGGCCGGGATGCAAAACTGTTCGGATGGCCTTTGGCTGAAGACCCTCGAAGGCTCCTTGCTCCATAGTCCCTGCATGATCGTATTGCAGCATGAAAATGAAGGGATCGTAAGAGGGATCATCCGGTTTGAAAAGAGCTATTCCTCCCATGACCTCAAAGGTACTTGTGCAGATGCCACTTGCCGTAATATCTTACTTCACCTATCGGACAATTACGGCAATAATTTGGGAGATATCAAGCTCCAACAACAGCCCGATAACACCTACCGGGCAACCATCAAAGAACAAATCGACCAAACAAATACTTCCTCTTTGTCCCAGGAGCAGCATTTCCCAATCCTTTGCGGACAGCGAAATGGCAAGCCCTTCGGTTACGCATACACCTATCCCTACCTGGACAAAAAGCGGTTTGACCGGTGGCTGGGATTGCGATTCAAACGATGGATTTCAGATATTTCGGCCAAAATACAAGAAGAAGAGGGAGAATACTTAGAACAAGTCGGGGATCAAGCCATAGGCTGGGTTGATATCGAGTACCTCGGACCCAAATTTGCCGGTGGTTTTATCACATTTTACGACCCACTCGAAGATACTGCCCACAGAGAGGGATTCATCTTTGACTTTCGGGATGAAAAACCCACCCCATTGAATGAATTGTTTGATGACTATCCCGTCGCCAAAATGTTGTTGGATAAAGAAATCGACAGAAGCCGCAAAAAACTCATGGGTAGAGCAGATGACCTCACCCGGCAATGGCTGGAAAAGCAAGCATTTGACATCGCTTGTATTCGTGCGGAGGGATTTTGTTTTTCGACGGGATACGACGGTATTTTTGGAGAGCGCAAGATTATCGTCCCTTATCGTGTGGTGGCTTCACTATTGAAGGACAAAAGGCTATTGAAACTTTGACGTAATGACGACAGCGGAACTCATAAAGAAGGTTAAAAAAATCGAAATCAAAACGCGCGGGTTGAGTCAAATGCTCTTCTCCGGAGAATACCACAGTGCATTCAAAGGGCGCGGGATGTCCTTCAGTGAAGTGCGCAATTATACCTTCGGGGACGATGTCCGCAATATCGATTGGAACGTCACGGCCCGTACCGGAGAACCCTTTGTCAAAGTCTTCGAAGAGGAGCGGGAACTCACCGTCATGCTCCTCGTAGATATCAGTAGCTCCATGTCTTTCGGTACAAAGGGAGATACCAAACACGATATCGCCACAGAACTCGCAGCGGTCCTCGCCTTTTCAGCCATCCAAAACAATGATAAGGTCGGCCTCATACTCTTCTCCGATCACATCGAAAAATACATCCCTCCCAAAAAGGGGAAAAAACATATTCTTAGAATGATTCGGGAGATGCTTTTCCATGAAAAAATCGGCAAAAAAACCAATTTGGAAGAAGCATTTCACTTCTTCACCCGGGTGGTCAAGAAGCGCAGCATTTGCTTTGTATTGTCCGACTTCATGACGGAGGATTACGACCGGTCTTTGCGATTTGCCGCCCGGAGACACGATGTGATAGGGGTACGTCTTTCCGACCCTTTCGAATCTACCGTGCCCGATGTCGGTTTAGTCCGGTTTAGGGATCCCGAATCTCAAAAAATTCAAATTGTGGATACTTCCAGCCATTTCATACGAGAAAAACTCCAAGGGTATTACGAGGCGTATCATAAGGCATTTACCAAGTCATTTCGACGTGCCGGGGGGGATATCATGGAGATAGTGACCGATCAACCCTATGACCTGACATTGAGGAAATTTTTTAAACGCAGGACAAAGTAGGTATGAAATATTTGAAAAATATCATATACATCATCAGCTTGGTGTCCGGATTGGCAAGCGGAGTCGCGGGACAATATATTACCGCCTCTGTCGACACCACCAATCACCTCATCGGCGATCATATCCACTTGTTTGTTCGTGCCGATGTGGAAAATACATCGGATATTCTCGGTGTCGATCTCTCTGCATTTGATACATCCGGATTTGAGCTCCTCGACGAAGGAGAATGGAAGGCCCAACAAAAAGCACACACCAAATACTACGTCAAAGACCTGGTCTTGACCCGGTTTGATTCGGGATACTTCAGAGTTCCCCCGGTCGCTGTAAAAGTCAAAGACCCGGACGGCAAAACCTTGGTAGAGCGCACCCCCTGGATTCCGGTAATGATAGATGTCGCCCCGGTACACGCTCCGGAGCCGGACCCGATCAAGGGCATTTATGAAGAGGGAGAGTATTGGACCGATTATCTGCCGATATTATATGCTTTACTCGCCCTATTATTGGGTTATGGCCTATACCGTTGGTACAAAAAGCGAAAAGAAATAGAGGTTCCACAAGAGACGATCCCCGTCATTCCTCCACGTGAAGAAGCGATGAAGGCACTGGATGACCTCGAAAGAGCAGCGTTGTGGGAGCAAGGCAAACTCAAGGAGCATTACAGCGGGATTAGTGAGATAACGAGGAGGTTTTTAGAGCGCAAATACGGATTTCCGGCACTCGAATGGACCAAACGGGAGATTCGGCGTCACCTATCCAAAAAAGGTATTGCAGGTTTTCCAATGGGCCCCTTAGGAGAAATACTCCGGTTGACCGACTTGGTAAAATTTGGCAAGTACCAACCCGAGGCGACGAGACATAAACAAGTTTTGGAGGAAACCAAGGCACTCATCCAACGGATGGACCATATCTCACTGGACCCGGTCATCACACAAAACCAGGAAGAGGAAGAATGAGCACGTACTTACACGACATAGAATGGTTGCATCCATGGATGCTCGGCTTACTGATAGTCCCCGTCCTCATCTATCTGTATCGCCGGAGATTTCCCTCCTACTATCAAGTAGCATTGCGGGTACCGGGACTTCCAAAGGATAGCCTGCCCAAAAATTGGCGAATGGAGATCGCCTCCCTCCCTATCTGGCTCAACTACCTTGCAATGGGTCTTATCATCATCGCTTTGGCCCGCCCGCAGAAGATACTCAAGGAGGAAAAGATAGATGCAGAAGGCATCGACATCATGCTCGCCACAGATGTGAGTTCGAGTATGCTGGCGCAGGACTTTAAACCCAACCGGCTCGAAGCGAGCAAGTATATCGCCTCCGAGTTTATCGACAAGAGGCCGTACGACCGCATAGGACTTGTGGTCTTCGCCGGAGAGAGCTATACTGTCTCCCCCTTGACCACCGACCATCCCGTCCTCAAACAATTACTATCCCAGATTCAGCCCGGTCTGCTGCAGGATGGTACGGCGATAGGCATGGGGCTGGCCGCAGCGGTCAACCGCCTCAAAGACTCCAAAGCCAAAAGCAAGGTCGTCATCCTCCTGACGGATGGAGTCAATAACACCGGGTATATCAAACCCGAGGCCGCAGCAGAAATCGCCAAAGAACTCGGAGTCAAGGTGTACACCATTGGGGTGGGAACCAGAGGACGGGCCCGCGCTCCGGTCGGAAGAAGACCGGACGGCTCCTTTGTCTTTGGATACTCTCGAGTCGAAATCGACGAACGGCTGCTCCACTACATCAGCAAACTCACCTCGGGACGGTACTTTCGAGCGACCTCCGAGCAAGAACTGAAGCAGATTTACGACGTCATCGACCAACTCGAAAAGACCAAGATGGAAATCAATGTCTTTAAGCGAAACCTCGAGTACTTTTATCCGCTTGTCATTTTGGCTCTGGCATTATTGGTGTTGAGCCGTCTTTTGGCTTGGACTGTATTAAATGTAAAACCATAATCGGACAGTATGTTTAGATTCGAACATCCGGAATATCTATTTGGGCTCCTGCTCATCCCGATGATGATTTTGGGATATGCACTACACCGAAAATGGACCCGCCGGCAGCTGAATAGATTGGGGGAACCCCGGCTGATTACCAGGCAATCCCCGGGACTTTCGGAGGGTAGAAGAAAGATAAAATTCCTCTTCCTGATGCTTTCCCTCTTCTTCCTCATCCTCGGGATTGCCAATCCCCAGTGGGGAGTAAAACGAAAAAAAGTGAAGCCCAAAAGCGCCGATATCGTACTCGCGCTGGACGTCTCCAAAAGTATGTTGTCCGATGATATTCCCCCCAATCGACTCGAGCGGGCAAAAAACTTTATCGACCGACTCATCGATCACCTCAAAGGAGAACGCGTAGGCCTCATCTTCTTTGCCGGCAACGCTTTCCTCCAGATGCCTTTGACGACCGACTACGGTGCTGCTAAGGTTTTTGTCAAGACTGCAGATCCCTCCATGCTTTCCGCCCAGGGTACGGCCATAGGAGATGCCATCGAACTCGCCGAAAAAATGTTTACGGACAAAGAACACTACCACCGCATGATGATTATCATCTCTGATGGGGAAAGCCACGACCAGGGAGCCATTGAGGCCGCCAAAAGAGCCAGGGAAGCCGGGCTCTCCATCTTCACCGTGGGTGTAGGAACACCACAAGGAGGTATGATCCCCTACCGCTATGGTGGACAGATGACCTACGTCAAAGATAAATCCGGTAAGGATGTCATCACCAAACTCAATGAAAAAATGATGATCGATATCGCCAAGGCTGCAGACGGAAGATATTTCCACATCACCAAAGCAGATGATATCTTCGACGCCATCGCCAAAAAATTAGAGCAACTCGATCGCAGGGAACTCGAGATTCAGAGTTTTGACGAATACAACAGCTATTTTCAGTATTTCTTGATTCCCGGACTGCTATTTCTGACCCTGTTTTTGTTATTCAGAGAACGGAATATAAAAACAACTTAATTATGGCCCTTTTCATGAAGATAAACGGTTTTTGTTTGCGATTATCAGCGGACACCGCTCGTCTGCAGATACCACTGATACTCCTCTTTCTGATGAGTGGGTACCATTTCATACATGCACAAAAAGCACATACTTACCGCAAAGACGCCGATCAGTTTTTTAACCTCGGAAAGTACAATCAGGCGGAGGAACTCTACCGCAAATCCCTCGAAAAAGAAGCGACCGCCAAAGCGGAATACAACCTCGGCAATGCCGTCTATATGCAAAAGCGATACGATGAAGCCGCCGAACATTACCAAAAAGCCATCGAGGCGACGGACGACCCGGATCTGAAGGCAGACGCTTATTACAATCTCGGCAACGCCCACTTCCAAAAACAAGCATTTGACAAAAGTGTAGAAGCTTACAAAAATGCCCTTAAAATACGGCCCGATGACCTCTCCTACAAACACAACCTCCAGCTGGCTCAAAAAATGTTGAAACGCCAACAGCAACAGCAACAACAGCAACAGCAAAAAGATAAGCAAAAGCAAGAGAAGAACAAAGACCAACAACAGCAACAACAGCAGCAGCAGCAAGACCAACAAAAATCGGACGAAAAACAAAAAGAACAGCAACAGCAACAAAAAGAACAAGACCAAAAGGACCAAAAGGACCAAAAGGAAAAGCAGGAGGAAAAGAACAAAGAACAGGACGACAAAAAGGACCAGAAAGATCAAAAGGACCAGAGAGAGGAAGAGAATGGAAAACAAAGCGATGAACCGGGCGGCGAAGAAGGCAAAGAGCCCGAGCGAAAGAACCTAAGCAAAGAAGATGCGTTAAGGTTACTGAAAGTCATCGAGCAAGAGGACAAAAAAGTCAATCAAAAATTGCGAAAAGCCACCGGAAAGAAAAATAAATCTAAAAAGGATTGGTAATTAAAACTGCTAAATCATGAAAAAAACACTATTTCTCTTATTGGTAGCGATGCTATTTTGGGACATGAATGCCACAGCACAATCCACTGACCTCGAAGTCAAGGTAGAGGTGGATCCGGATACCATACTGATGGACAATGTATTTTACATCGTGTACACCCTCCAAGGGGCAGATGGAGACTTTGAAGCCCCGCCTTTTAAGGATTTTGACGTCGTTTCTCAGAGCAGCGGGAGCAGCATTTCTATCGTCAATGGGGAAACTTCCCGCACGGCTTCCTACACCTTCGCCCTTCGTCCACATGAGCCGGGCAACTTTATCATTGACCCGGCCACCATTACGACAAAAAATGGAAGCGTCGTCGAGACTTCTCCGATAGAATTAACGGTTTACCCCAATCCCACCGGTCGACAAATCACTCCTCGCCGGATGGAACAGATGGACCTCTTCGGACGAGATTTTTTTGGACAAAAGTCACCCTTCGAAGAGGACTTTTTTGGCCTTAGACGGGACAAAAAACGGGGTTCCGGACAAAAGCACGGTACCAAGAGAAAGAAAAAAAGATACAAATTCTAACCCATGTCGCAGAGGTATATTTGGTTGGTCTTAGGGTTGCTACTGTCATTTTCTGCGCCTGCACAAGTGCAATTCCACACGCGTGTCGAGGCAAAAAAAGTACTCGCAGGCTCCCCTTTCGACATCACCTTTGAGCTCAACAATGCCTCCGGCTCCGGGTTCACGCCACCGGACTTCGGAAAGCTACAGGTCCTCTCCGGCCCGGCACGGATGAACACTGTCAATATCGTCAATGGTCGGCGCAGCTCTTCTTCCTCTTATACGTATGAAATCGTCGGCTACAAACCGGGAAAGTACCGGATTGGAAAGGCAAAAATATATGCCGATGGACATCTCTTGACGACCAAGCCGATAACGATTGAAGTCCTGAAAGCCTCACAAAAAGCAAAGGTAAAAGAGGAAGAAAATCCCATCCTCATCCAAATGGAAATAGATAGCGGAAATTATTACATCGGACAGCAAATCGTCCTGAGTATCAAGCTCTTGACCCGAACCAACGTACTGGACTACAACATCGACTTTAATCCCAACTTTACCGATGCCTATATCCGGGAACTGAATGTACAACTCCACAAAAAACGCGAAATCGTCAATGGCAAAGAGTATGCAAGTTATATCCTAAAACGATATGCCTTTTACCCGCAGAGAGCCGGAAAATTTGACCTTCCTGCCGCTGCAGTAACCATAGGCGTAGAAGACCCCAATGCTCCATCGAGACGCAGGAGCTTTTTCTTCGACCCTCCCATGAAACGATACCGGATGGTCACCTCTCCCATAGAGATAAAAGTCAAAGACCTTCCCCAAGGGGCGCCTGCCTCCTTTGCCGGAGCGGTCGGGCATTATACGGCAAAATTTTATGCCAACCACAAACGCTTAACCACGGACGACGCCATCAAGCTATCCATGCAAATAACCGGAGACGGTGATGACAAGATCAATGAAGCTCCCGAAATGGACTTCGGTAACGCCTTCGATGTCTATGACCCGGTACTCAAAAACGAGCGTCCATTGCGTTCTGAAGAACGCATCCGATTTCAAAAACACTACGAATACGCCGTCATCCCCAAAGAGCCGGGGGAGTATAGTATTGTGCCCGAATTCAGCTATTTTAATCCGGACAGTCAAGCCTATCAGAGCATCTATAGCGACACCATTCGATTGCACGTCGCCAGAGGCCTCAACGGGCGCTCTAATCAACTGACCGAAGAAACCGGACGCTTTGATCTGCACGACATTCACTATCAACCGGTGCTCAGCAAAGGAAGCTTTTATCTTTTTGTCAGTCCGGTTTATTGGGCATTGTTTGCCGGGCTCCTCGGATGGATAGCATGGCTGTACTTCCGCTATTGGCAGCGAAAAAAAATAGAAGCTATCGATCCCGCTACCCGGCGAAGACAAATCGCCCTTCAAAAAGCAAAGGAATACCTCAAAGAAGCCTTGGACACCAAGGACAAGAATAGTGCTGCTTACTATAAGGCTATCCAGAATGGCATCTTGAGTTATTTGCGCAACAAATTGGGGATACGCACCAGCCAACTCAACAAATCCAATATCCGGCAAATGCTCCAACAACACCATATTTCCGGGAACTTGATCGACGAAACGATCGCGATTATTAGTGATTGCGACACCGCGCTTTATGCCCCAAATCTATTTCAAGAAGGAGAAAAAACACTCTTTAATAGAGCAAGTGATTTAATTGCAGGATTCGAAGGGGCATTAGAGCGGTGACGCCCAAAGATGCCGGCTTCAAATTTATGCATTTTTATAAAACTTGTGATTCGAACACAAAATAAAGGATAGATTGCAGCATATTTCAGTGGTAAACTGTACCTTTGCTACCACTTTTTTATAATATCGCCTCTGAGCCCAAAATTGATTATTCTTGATGAAGACTTCACTAAGGTTCTTTCTTCTGTTTTTTTGTAGCACCCTGATATTGCAAGTAAGTCATGCTCAGGAGTTCCGGACCTTAAACGGAAGAGGCAACAACACGGCACATCCGGAATGGGGCGCGAGAGGAGCCTTGATGCTTCCCTTGAGCACCAATAGTTTTACGGACTCCACCGGAGCTCCCGGAGGGCCCGGCATTAATGCGCGCTTCATCAGCAATACGGTATTTACCCAAAAGACAAACCACCCTAGCCAAGATAGCCTCAGTGATTATGTCTGGGCCTTTGGTCAATTTATTGACCATGATATCACTCTCGTAGACAATGGTTCGGAATTCATGCGCATTAAGGTACCTGCAGATGATACGGTGATGCGAAGGCTGCGTAAGATATTTTTCTATCGATCTCAACCGGCGCCCGGCACCGGTACTTCCCCTCAAAATCCGAGGAGATACGCCAATCAAATTACTGCTTTTATAGATGGATCGGTCATATATGGCTCAGATATTAAGAGAAATACCTGGTTGCGCACTTTTACAGGTGGGAAGATGAAGGTTTCGACCGGCAATCTGCTCCCTTGGAATACTGTTACAGGAGAATTTAATGACAAAATCGATCCGGATGCACCATTCATGGCAGATGACTTTAGCCGAAGCCGAAAACACTTTGTCACCGGGGACATCCGCGGCAACGAAAATCCTCTCCTCACCACTCTACAAACATTGTTTGTTCGGGAACACAATCGCTTGTGTGACGAGTTGACTATCCAACACCCCGAATATAATGACGAGCAACTCTTCCAATGGGCCCGCAAAATCGTCGGTGCCATACTCCAAAACATCGTTTATCGAGAATGGCTTCCCGCCATGGGCATCGACCTGCCGGCCTATGAGGGGTATAAGCCCGAGGTGGATCCGGACATCTACAACAACTTTGCCGCATCCGCCTTCCGGATGGGGCACACTTTGATTAATCCGCAGATCCAACGATTGGACGATAAAGGAAAAGTGGGATTCTATGGCAACCTCGCTCTGGAGGATGGGTTGTTCAACCCCAAACAAGTACTCCGGACCGGAATCACTCCTTATATCAGAGGCATGGCAGGACAAATCCAACAAGAATTGGATTGTCGCATGATCGACGGATTGCGCAATTTCATATTCAAAAGTCCACGTGACGGACAGGAATACGCCTTCGATCTCGCCGCTATCAATATCGCCAGGGGAAGAGACCGGGGGGTGCCCTTATACAATGACCTGCGAGATGAATACGGGATGTCTCGCATCGAACACTTCGACGAAATCACTTCCGATAGTCAGGTAGCCGCTGATTTGGAGAAGGCCTATGGTTCCGTCGACAGTATCGACTCTTGGGTCGGAATTTTGGCTGAGGACCACATGGAAGGTAAAATGGTCGGCCCTCTGTTGTATCGTATCATGCGCCAACAATTTACTAATCTGAGAGATGGCGATCGCTTTTATTTTATGAATGACCCCGATCTGTCTGACGACCTTAAAGAAGAAATTAAAAACACCTCTTTAAAGGATGTTATCCTGCGCAATACGGAGATGGACTGCCTGCAAGACAGTGTTTTTTTCATGGAGGAACAAGAGGGTTTCCGTTGCTGGCCCTTCGTCGTCCAAACAGATTTGGACATCTCCATCACCCCTATGCCCATCCAATCCAAAAGTAAACTCAATATTTACTCAAAACAAAATCAGGAGATTCATGCGAGAATCATCAATGTTGACGGAAGGGAAGTCTGGGCGAGAGATTACACCCTCTCAAAAGGAGAAAACCACTTGAACCTCGAGGTGAGTCCACTACTCCCCAAAGGAGTATATGCTTTTGTCATCGAACAAGGAGAACAATACAACGCTATCAAACTCTTCATCCATTAGTACTCCAAGAATGGAATTCCTCGAAGACGCACAGGTAGATTTTTTCATTCACTCCCTCTGATTCGCTCTCTTCCAGCGACGATGAGACCACAGCCAATACGCCGGTTGCTCCAATATCTGATTTTCCAACAATTTCATATATCTCCTTGTAATCTCGCCTTCGGGTAAACTATTGGGATTATCCGTAATATGCCGGAAAGATAGCCGATAACGCCCTCTTCCCACCTTTCGGATATCAATGTAAAAGACCGGCAAATCATTTCTCCGGGCATACTTCTCCATCCCGTGAATACAAGGCGTCTTCCGCCCCAAAAAATCAATCCAAATCGCCTGCTTCATATCCACTGGGCCCTGGTCAGAGATAAAGGCATACATCTCAGGTACCCCTTTGTGCAGCTGTCTAAAAATCCAAGGAGTCCGTGTGGTAGGTACCAGGGTTATATTTAGCTTGCTTCTGTTGGATTTGATGCGTCGATCGATGTAGGGGTTCTTAATCGGAGCGTACAGTATCTTAACCGTGTGCTTTAAGTGCCGGCCCAACACCAAAGCACCCCATTCCCAGTTGGCATAGTGTGAAGAAGCCATCATCAGGTTTTTTCCTGATATGAAATAGTGGTCTAAAATCTCCGGGTTGACAATCGGGTATCGCTCATCAATTTCCCTCTCCGAGATATAAGGCATCCTAAGTGACTCCAAAACAATATCTACCAAATGCTTGTAAAAATGCCTTTCCAACGTGTGAATCTCCCTATCACTTTTATCCGGGAAAGTCCGGGATAAATTCTCCCGAATCACCTTTCTCCGGTATCGCACTCCCCAAAACATCACCACAAACAGGATATCGGAAAACCAATAAAACATTCTCCAGGGAAGATGACCAAGACTCCATTCCGCACCCCGGTAAAATATATACACCAAATAACTCATAGGTATATTACACTTAATTTCTTCAATTTTATAACGGCCGTAAGAAAACAAACAGACTAATGATATATGAAGCAACTACTTGCAAAAAGGTTCGCTATCCTAACAAACACTCCGGCATGACATATCCAAACAAATCATCATGCTAAGCTTCCACCGTACACATTAAGAGAAATTATAATTATTTGGCATCCTATTTGCAATATCCTTTATGAGTAGTCTATCCCACAACGATAGATGAAGGATACTTATGAAGAAAATAAAGATCATAATCGCAGATGACCACAAACTCTTTACGGAGGGTTTGAAGCTATTGTTCCAACGTAAATCCAGCCCTATTAACGTTGAAATAGTGGGCATATGCAATAATGGAGAAGAAGTATTAGAGCATCCGGAAATACGGGATATTGATTTATTATTGCTCGATTTGAAAATGCCTGAGCTGGATGGATTCAATCTCCTCCCCATCTTGAGAAAGCAATTTAAGCTCAAAACGCTTAAGATTCTCGTAATTACACAATATGACGAGGACAAGTTTATTAGATTGGCCTTTAAAAACGGGGCAGACGGATACATGCTCAAATCAGAGAGTAGCCGCCAATTATTTAAAGCCATGCAAGCTGTCCTTAACAATGAAGTATATCTGAGCAAAGGATTGCGCACCTCCCCCCCAAAACAATTAGCATCTTCCAGTGAATCATCTGATAAGGTGAAAAAAATATCCATTTACGATCTGAACAACTACCTCACCAAGAGGGAGATTCAGATTTTAGAGATGGTTTCAAAGGGTGTTAGCAACAGAGAAATAGCTAAAATACTCTATATCAGCCAAGATACCGTAATGGTACATAGACGTAACATCCTCAAAAAGTTGAGGGTTAAGAATACCGCAGGACTTATAAAGTTTGCCGTAGAACACAATATTGTTTAACCGCGAACACATAATATGGCTCTTGTGTAAAACACAAAATTGGTCGATATCCAAATATCGGCACAATAGTTGTATTACAAATAAAAAGAAATTAAATAAAACTATTATTTATAACAATCCAATTAATTCTAATAACCGATAATTAAATGAAAATGAGAAGGTTTACTACTAAACACAGGTTGGAAAAATATCGAATGATCTTCGTCCTTACTATGATGATCTTTGGTTTTTTTATGAACAATGGACATGCTCAGACTTGCCCATTAGCTTGCAACGACAATGTACAGGTCACACTTGATACCAATTGTCTTGCGATTATCACACCGGACATGATATTGGAAGACCCGGGTGCGGGATGCAACTACGACGTGGTGGTCAAAGATCTCAATGGGAACATTATCCCGGGTGATTCCATTACCTCCCTATATGTTGGCCAGACTCTACCGGTCGCTGTATATCTAGGTTCAAATTCATGCTGGGGGACCATTAAAGTAGAAGACAAATATCCTCCTAAGGTTAATTGCCCGGATGCGGATACTGTTTACTGTCACGAATTTCCCGGACCGGATGCATACCAATGGCATACTACAGGCGTAGCGACAGATGCCTGTGGTGATGTCACGATGCATGTAGTAAAGACAGAATGGGACGATTGGACATGTGACCAGCCCGGATTTAGTGGCGTTTGGAGACGTTGGGTTTATTGGACAGATCCTTCGAATAATGTATCTGATACATGCGTGCTAGAAGTATTTCTAAAACGATTGAGCTGTGAAGATGTTGTTTTCCCCAGAGATACTGTATTCGATTGCTACGACTATAAGAATAATAATAATTTGACCACCCCAAGTCATGCCGGGATGCCTTCATTTAACGGTAGACCACTTTTCTTTCCTAACAACAATTATAAAAAAGATTTCTATGCTTGTGAAATCGAAATATCCTATACAGATGATACTCTGCCTATTTGCCCGGGATCCTTCAAAATCTTGCGTAAATGGCTCTGCTTGGATTGGTGTTTACCCACCGGCCCCAACAATCCAAAGTTTGTCTATCAAATCATCAAGATAAAAGACAATGGAATGTTGGTATCAGCACCCGGCAACTGTCCGGAAGATGATGGCAAACATTGCAATGGAGACTTGGATTGTATCGACGACTATAGTGATTTAGTAGGAATGAATTACTGGAGTTGTAAAAGTAAAAAATTCTACTTACCGGATCCTTTCAAAGATCCCAGATTCAATGTCCAGTCATGTAGTAAATCTCGTGTAACAAAAATAGGGGTAAAAGTCGCTCGTGATCCGGAGGTATGTGCCGGGGCTACTTATCCGGAGAGATTTGATCTCACCCATTATGACCAAGCTAAAGGCTTGTGGTATGCCGAGAATTTACCCGCCGGATACAACTGGTTCGTCTATCACTTCAGAGATGAGTGCAATAATTATGCTGAAGCAAAATACGATGTATATGTATATGATGATGTACCCCCAAACCCCGTTTGTGACAAACATACTGTTGTCGCACTTAACCAAGATGGTATCGCCAAGCTTTTTGCAACCTCTGTAGATGATGGAAGTACGGACAACTGTGGCATCGATAGTTTTGCAGTGCGAAGAATGTCAGATAACTGTAACAAATCATCTAATTTACAGTTCGGATCCTTTGTTGAGTTCTGCTGTGAAGATATGACAACTGGGCCACATATGGTTGTCCTTAAAGTCATAGACAAACGTGGCAACGAAAATACATGTATGGTAGAAGTAGAAGTACAAGACAAACTACTACCTCAATTGACCTGCCCACCGGATGTAACTGTACCATGTGATTTTAATTTGGATGACCTGGCTATTTTTGGAACGATTCGCAATATTGGCAAGAATGAAAAGAGAGAAAAACTTGCCGCTGCGGCTATCAAAGGGTTAACATGGAATGTGCCAGTGGCTGACAGAATTGATGGTACATACAATGATAATGATTTGTGCAGCGTAAAGTTTACCGTTAAAGTCACCAAGAAAGAATATGATTGTCACACCAATAGTGGATGGGTAAAAAGAACCTTTACTGTTTCAGATATTTCGGGAAATTCTAAATCTTGTACCCAAACCATCACCATAAAAGAAATAGGAAATAGGTTTAGCATGAGTCCGATCAAATGGAAATCCGTACCGGATGTCACCATCACTGATGGCTGTGCCTCAGACTATGACCTCAAGCCTAAAGCAGGAACAAAATGGGGCATCATGACTCCAGAAATAGCTGCCGGCAATGCACGTGGATGCTACACATTAGCTGTTAATTATACAGACAAACGGTTTACGCTCGGTACAGATGCCTGTATCAAAATAATCAGAGAGTGGACGGTTATCGATTGGTGCCAGGTAGTCAACAAAAATGTAACTTGTGGAGCTCCGGGAGTATGGTGTCACACGCAGATCCTCAAAGTAGTGGACAATACCCCACCTGCTTTCACCTGTAATGATGTCAAAGTATCCCCCAAAGATGATTACGACTGTTTGAAAGACAATACCACAGGAAGACGCAAAGTAGACATCACCATGGATGCCAATGACAATTGTGCAAAAGAAAATTTAAAGTGGAGCTACTGGATAGAGAAAAAAGTGACTGAAAATGTATGCTCACCGGGAAGTCACGATGGAACGGGAAATTGGAATGCTTATAGCCATGGCATTAAGAATAAGATTTCAGAATACTTCACTTTCGGGGAATACAGAATTTGGGTTCAGGTCGCCGACCAATGTGGAAACGTCAGCGAGTGCAAATGGCATTACTTCGATGTACTCGACAAGAAAAAACCAACTCCGTATTGTAGAGACGGTATTAACACTGTCATTATGCCTTCCAGCAAGAACTTAGCTATCTGGGCTAAAGACTTCAACTTGGGCTCTTATGACAACTGCCCCGAAGACCATAATGTTACTTTCGCCCTTTACCATCCTGCATCAGGAAGATGGTCCAACAAAAAAGGAGACTTTGTACTAGACTGTAGCATGATCGGTAAACAAAAATTCAGAATGTATGTCTACGACCAGTGTGGCAATAAAGAGTACTGTGAAGTAACTCTTGACTTGCAAGACCCCAATAAGGTCTGTAACGGATTGAAATTGCAAATGGTAAGTGGTGTTATTAGAGACATCGATGGCAACGCCATGGCAGGCGTAAAAGTCAACTTGAAAGACCTCTCCACTAATGCGACAAAAATCGCTACAAGTGAAGACAATGGGGATTACTTCATCACCGGCCTAACTACAGGAAACAACTTCTGGATACAGCCAGTGAAAAATGATAAGCCCCTACAAGGTGTCAATACGAGAGACCTCGTAGCAATACAGCTTTACCTCTTGGGTAAAAAGACACTCCCAAGACCGGAATACTTCATCGCAGCAGATGCAAATGATGATCAAAAAATCTCAACCAAAGATATCGTTATCTTGAGAAAACTGATCCTGGGTAAAGAGCAAAACTTTAAAGGAAATCAAAAATCCTGGAGATTTGTACCTAAATCATTCACCTTTGATGACCCGTTGGATCCATTCCCATTTGCTGACTACTTGAAGTACAATGGACTGAATGAAAACAAAGTCGATGCAGACTTCAATGCGATTAAAATCGGAGACCTCACGGGAGAAGCGTATCACAACCTGAAAGGTACCAAAGTGAGAAATGGTGCAGCACATTTCACCACCAAAGACCAGACTTTCCACCGGGGAGATGTCGTAGAAATGCCTATCAAAGTAATGGACATGAAAGCCATATCCGGAGGACAGTATACCTTGAAGTTTAATCCTCTCGTGCTCTCCTTCGAAGGAGTAGAAAGTGATGTAATCCAACTCGATGATGACAACTTCAACTTTAGCAGATTAGCAGAAGGTATTATGAACTCTAGCTGGATCAGTGCCAATACCGCTTCCCTTCAAGGGGAGACCTTGTTCACCATCAAGTTCACTGCCCTCGAAGATGGAACCCTCAGCCAGGTGGCACAAATCAATTCAGATATGCTGTCAGCTGAAGTTTATGACAATGACCTCAATGTATACGACATTGACCTCAGATACAACAATAATACAGATGCCGGTGATTTCGCCTTGTATCAAAATAAGCCAAACCCGTTCTCCAATTCAACAACGATTGGCTTCCAACTACCGAAAGACGGTAATGTTAAGCTTACAGTATATGATATGTCAGGCAAAGTGTTGAAAGTTGTAGAGGGACAGTTCAATAAAGGATACAATGAAATCAACATTGATCAACGTGAGTTAAATACTTCCGGTATCCTTTACTATCAACTGGATGCCGATAAGAATACCGCGACTAGAAAAATGGTTCTGCTACGCTAATACCGCTCAGCCGAATACCATCTGTAGTTGATGGCTGAAGTATCGAAAACATGAATGAGAAAAAGCCTTAACCGAAATCCGGGATGTATCCTAGACCTCGGCAAAGGCTTTTTCTTTTACAAAATGGAACCAACTCCGATTACATAGATTAATGTCAAACTCTAAGATTGAAGCGAAAGAAGTTTTTATATCGCATGATTAATGAGAAGATAAAAAACATCCGGTTGCGATCAGTTTGGCAAAAAAGAACCTTTTCAGAGTAAAGACACAATTAAGGGTTTCCCCCGCATAAAAATCTCAGGGTTTCCCCTTAATAATTAAAAATGAATGATATTACAAAACAAATTTGCACAAAAAATGTCGTTATGTTCATTCGATTATTGTAAATTTGTAGCTTTCAACAAGGGTATTTTAATTAATTCATTACCCAAAATTTATCTAACTATGAGAGAGATAATTTCTATCTTGTTTTTATTCATCATTTTCTCCTTTACAGCACAGGCTCAAGATGCGGAAATCTTTGCATTTGGTGGCAGTGTAGATCAATATGACACCTTGGACGTAGATATTAAGGCCTATAAGCTCACCGATCTCTATGGCCTCGGATATCGACACCAATTTGATACTACCAAATTTGAATATGTCGGATTGGTCAACCTCCACCCCGAATTAGCCTCTTTGAGCAGCTTTAAAGTGCAAGACGATGACTTCATTAGAGTTACCTGGAATAGTTCCGGCTCTAGTGGCGCTGATTTTCAAGATACCTCATTGATGTATACTCTTCGGTTTGTCGCCATCGGCCCCAAAGGAAGTAAAGACACTTTAAAATTTACAAAAGGCCAAGAATTTGTCGTCCTCAATGGCAATGGAGATGATATCCCCAGGACCTTTCACGATGGCGTGATGAGAATTAACGGAGAAACCAATACGGCTAAAGATGTCCTCCTTACCCTCACCAGTGCCGCCGGCAGCCAAAATGATGAAGTGTGCATCGACCTCAGTGTAGAGAACTTTGACAGCATTACCAATTTTCAGTTTGCCGTGACCTGGGATAAATCCGTGGCCACCTATTCGCAAGTTAAAAATATTACCTCGGCTATTCCCGGATTCGGAAGTGGGAAGTTTAACTACTTCAACAATGACCATCTCCGCGTTATTTGGGACCATCCGACATCCGGAAATACGACCCTCAATGGCAAAACGCAAATGGCAACCCTTTGCTTCACCCTGACCGGAAGCCCCGGGGCAAGTACCTTTGTCCGGGTGGATAGTATCACCGTCACCCCTAAATTCGAAATCGAATTCTATAATCCGGACGGCCCGCTCAAATACCAGCTCACCCCCGGCAAACTGCGCATTCGCTCCGGTGGTGGAGGCTCTAAAAACTTGACCTTTGCCGTCGGTAAAACTTCCGTCAAAATGGGAGAGAAAGGCTGTGTCCCGATTACCGTTAAGAATTATAAGAAAATATTCGGATTTCAGTTCCCCATCCTCTATGACAAAAGCCTGCTCTCCAATCCAACGGTAGAGAATTTGCTGCCGGAATTTGACTCAACCGCAGGATTTGACTACAATATCGTGAACCCCGGAGAGGTATTTATTCTCTTTGTAGATTCAGATGTTCGATCTTTAAGTGACAACACCAAGCTCTTTGACGTCTGCTTCGATGCGGTGGGAGCTTGCGACACCAAACCTTCCGTGTCTATAAAAGAAACAGAAAGAGAAGTACAGGCTTACGACGAAAATAACGACATTATTATCCCCGACGTCGTCGATGGTTCTATCACCATCACCTGCGACGGCGGTGGTGGCGGATCGGACAGCCTTACTGTCATCGCGGGCTCCAAGACGGTCAAAAAAGGAGAGGAGGTCTGTGTTCCGTTTACAGTACAAAACTTTACAGATATCGCTTCCTTACAATATGTAATGCATTGGGATGCTTCTGTGCTCAAACTAAAAAGCAGTAATTATGTGAGAGCCTTTAATCTCCCTCGATTGGGCCCGGGCAACTTTAACCCGGAGAACGGCACAAATGACTACCTGATCTTTGCCAGCTGGACGCCAAACGACCCGGTTACAGTGGCGGATAACACCAAAATATTTGAAGTCTGTTTCGACGCTGTAGGGGACTGCGACGCCTCTACCGCCATCTCCATCGTCGAACACGGCAAGGTCTCCATAGAAGCACTCAATGGCAACGACGACGAAATACCTGTAGCCACGAGAAAAGGCAAGGTCACTGTCAATTGCCCCAACACAGATATCACCGTAACCATTGATGAAGTGACCTTACCAACTTGTCATGGAGAGTGCGACGGACAAATAAAAGTAGTCACCAAGCCGGTGGATTCCTACTCTTATCAATGGTTTAAAAATGGACAACCCATTCCTAGATCTGAAGGGGGTACAAGTTCCCTGCTCCGCAATGTTTGTGCCGGAGAGTATTTCGTATCCATCAAAAAGAACGCCACCGGCGCGACAGACTCCTCCCAAACCGTAGTGATTAATGACCCGCCGGCGATTGACTTGCATAAAGTCGTCACTCCGGATATGGGTAATTGCGAAGGAAAAGTACAAGTGAGTCCTACCGGAGGATATAAACGATATGAACTCTTATGGCAGAATACCGGTGTCTCCGGACCGGTTATCGACAATCTCTGCAAAGATTCGATGGTAGTCTTGATATTTAAAGATACCGTCCCCATGCTCAAGTGGAACGGAACCAACTTTGATACCGTCCCAAGCCTCAACAAACGCATCTGCTTTTTCTTGGATACCACCAAGATTCCAATGAAGATGAATTCCGATTTGGCAGTCACCGGTACCGTGAAAAATGCGACCTGCGCCGGAACTTGCGATGGAAGCATTACACTCACTGTTACAGGCAGTAGTGGTACCATTTCATACCTGTGGATAGGACAAGGCATCACGGACAATACCCAAAAAGACCAGTCCGGATTATGTGCCGGGAAGTATTCTGTGGAAGTTAAAGATGGTACCGGTGCGACCGTTACCAAGATGTTTATGATTACCCAGCCGGATTCGATAAAAATCACAAGTGTCCGGATTGATTCCGCTATGGGCAACGACGGTCAGATAATCGTCGATGTTACCGGCGGCACCCCACCCTACACCTACGAATGGAAGGATGCCAACGGCAATACCGTCAGTACCAGCAAAAACCTGTCCGGGGTACCAAAGGGGAAATACACTTTGATTGTGACGGATGACAATGGATGTACCGGCACAGCTATGTTTGTCGTACCCATGAAAAATGGCAATGGCGGAAATCAAGGCGACTTGACCATCACCACCTCCAAATACAACGGAGATTATGGCATTCCTTGCAACGGGGATAGCGAAGGCTGGATAAAGGTGCATGGAGCTCCCGGCAACGCCAAATTTACCTGGAGTCACGATGCTGCGCTCACTGACAGCACAGCGACCAACCTCTCTGCCGGCACCTATAAAGTCAAAGTAGAAAGTAGCCAGGGCAAAGTCCTTTTGGATACTACTATCATCCTGACAGAGCCCACAGCACTTAAGGCTCAAATCACCAGCATCCAATGCGCTTCAGCGGATGGAACCGCGGATGGACAATACTCCGTTACGCCAAAGGGAGGGACAGCCCCCTACACTTACCAATGGTGTGATAACAGTACCGATTCTATCGCGACAGACTTGCCCGGTGGGGTCAATTGTAACCTCATCGTGACAGATGCCAATAGCTGTGAATATATTGTCAACTTTAAAGTGTGCGTGGTCTCCGATACCTCTGATCCTGTGGATTGTTATCAGGGACGCAAGGTGATTACCCCCAATAACGACAATCTCAATGACTATTTGCTCATCACCTGCGATAACAAATACGATAACAAGTTATTTGTCTATGACAGGTGGGGAAGATTGGTGTATGAAAAAGTCAACTATCAGAGTTCGGCCGGTGATGGCTGGAGAGGCGTTGACCTCAATGGCAATGACCTCAATGAAGGAGGATACATGTGGGTGCTACGCGTCGACTTACCCAATGGAGATCAACGCTATTACAAAGGTACTGTGATTCTCGCCAGATAATATCTGGATTGGGCGTATGAAATCGCTGAGCCTTAACATATAATACACTTTCTTGCAAACGAGATTCTTATTTGTGACAAACTAAAGGTCCAAATGAACATTATAAAAAATAGACAGATGAAGAAATTATTCATTCTTTTTATATTCCTTTTGAGTGGATGGATGGCCCAGAGCCAGGATTATGCCATCACACCTGAAATGCCGGGTATTTATACCCAGTATTACATCAATCCGGTACTACTCAATCCGGCTTATACCGGCGTCTCCGGCAAATACCGGCTCTTTTTGAACTACCGGAGTCATTGGTCCGGCCACCCCGGAGCCCCTAAGGCTTTTTCCTTAGATTACAACGGCCCCGCTTATGACAAACTCGGTTTTGGCGCCCTCTTGCACAATGAAGTGTTTGGAGTGAGCAACCGCCTCCGGGGACAATTGTCCTACGCTTACCGGTTTGCCACCAATGACTTAAAAATGTCCCTGGGTGTATCTACAGACTACATCAAATACGCGCTCTCCAACAGAGCGATCACCGATGGCTCCACAGACCCCAATGACCCCATCGTCATCAACAACCTGAATGGTAGATCTTACTTTGCAGCATCCATCGGCTTCTATGCACAATTCAGAGAAAACCTTTTCTTCGGATTTGCATTACCAAGTGTGATAAACACTCGACTGGATGATGCCGCTACCGGACAAAAAACAGAGAATAAAACCAATTTTGTAGCCAATGTAGGTACGTGGATTCACGTACCCGGGTACAAATTGGTGGTAGAACCCTCTCTGTACATCAAAAAGTTTGGAGATATCCCTCTGACCATTGATGTCAATCTACTCGCCTCCTTCCTGGACGACCGGCTCTTCGGTGGCGCTACTGCGAGCTTTGGAGCGGGCAATCGATTTGGCTTCTTACTCGGAGCAGGAGTCAACAACTTCCGGTTCTACTACTCCTACGATGTGTCCTTCCAAGATTTTCAGCAATACAACAACGGCTCACATGAGTTGACGATCGCGCTGAACTTGTTTGACAATATGATAAGCGATAAAAAGAGCGAAATGAAATAGGCTTCCTGCTTTAAGCCTGTTTTATTCTTCAAAAAACATCTTGCCCTCTTCTCCTTTTAAACAGGGTAAAAAAGGGTAAAGAACTCCTTCTTTTAGAATTTAGAGGCACCCCATTCGTGGGAGTGCCTCTTTTTTATGGCTTGAAATGTTGGAATATATCCATTATTTTGTATTTTTGCCAAATGAATAAGAAGGCAATACTACACATGGATCTCGACACGTTCTTCGTATCCGTCGAACGCCTGCAAGATGGCCGGCTCAATGGCAAGCCCGTCATACTCGGCGGCACCTCAGACCGCGGAGTGGTCGCCTCCTGCAGCTACGAAGCGCGCGCCTACGGAGTGCATTCCGGTATGCCCATCAAAATGGCTCGACGACTCTGTCCCGATGGGACCTACATCCGGGGCAACATGGCTGACTACTCCAAATACTCCGACATGGTCTCCGAAATCATAATGGAGCGCGCGCCACTTGTCGAAAAAGCCAGCATAGACGAATTCTATGCAGACCTCACCGGCATCGATCGTTACTTTGGGGTGTGGCAGTTTGCCGGAGAGCTGCGCCAACGCATTATCCGGGAGACCGGACTGCCGATATCCTTCGGTCTCTCCTCCAACAAAATCGTATCCAAAATAGCTACCGGAGAAGCCAAGCCCAACAACCAATTGCAAATCGATCAAGGCACCGAACGCCCCTTCCTCGCTCCCCTCTCTGTCAAAAAAATACCAGGCGTCGGGGCTAAAACCTTCCGGCTCCTCTCTACCATGGGAATAAGGCGCGTGCATACCCTCCAACAGATGCCACAGGAGATGATGTATTCTGCCTTTGGCAAATCCGGTCGCACCATCTGGCAGCGCGCCAATGCTCTGGATGATCCTCCCGTCATCCCCTACTCCGAACGCAAGTCCATCTCTACCGAGCATACGTTCTCCACCGACACAATGGATGTCCGGGGACTCAAAACCCTCCTGCAACGCATGGTCGAAAAATTGGCGTACAGCTTGCGCAGCAAAGAGAAACTCACCGGCAATGTCGCCGTCAAAATCCGGTACTCAGATTTTCAAACCTACACCAAACAAAAGAAAATTCCCTACACCTCCGCAGACCACATCATCATACCGGCAGTCATGACCCTGTTTGACCAACTCTTCCAACGACGGGTACGCGTACGTCTCGTCGGAGTAAGACTGAGCAACCTCACCCATGGCCACTACCAAATCGACCTCTTCGAAGACACCGAAAAGCGCATCGCCCTCTACAAGACCATGGATCGCCTGCGGGATAAATTTGGATCTTCGATTATCGGCCGCGCTTCAGCAATGGGCGCACAGACATACAGATACTAAAGGGCAGGAGACCTCATTTTTTAAGCGAAGAATTAATGGCACTCCGGATGAACCCCCATCACAAAATCGTCAATGATACGAACCCTTTTGGCCATTTCATGCCCCATAAAACCAGTAAATTCGCTGTAATGTATCGAGTCCGAATACACCCTTAAGCAAACCGAAGCAACCGGCATATAAGACCAATGCCATCGCTCTTCGTTGTACCCGGTAGGACGAATAGAGTCCTTGCGAGTATAGGGCTGACAAAAGCCGTATTCAGAGGCATGCTCCAACATCCAGTTGTACCATTTTAACCCCGGACCGCTTTCGAAATAAGCATTGTCAAATGCTTGAAAATCCATATCCGTACCCCAGTGATGCCGGCTACTCCCGGGCATCGAACTCCATAGCAATATGGCTTTGGCACGCTCCAGAGAATCGGGGTAGGCCTCAGGAGCCGCCACTCTCCCCTCCAGAAGCCGCTTGCCCGTCCATTTAGATTCCCAAATCTGTTTTTGTCGATCAAAATTCCTGGTCGCAGAACGCACCTGCATCACAATACCGGATCGCCGGGCAGCCGTATCCATCCTTTGAAGGGCCTCGAGCGCCTCCTTGCGCAAAAACATCCCGCTGTGCTCCGCCAAAGGTATCGGAACCCGGGCAAAAAGCGGATGCTGTGCGGGCTCAAAATGCCCCAACAAATAATCCCGGTTTAACCATGAAGGATTGGCAGGTTTCTCCGGAATACCCGAAGAGGACAAGGGAGAAGAAGACGGCGATGAAGAGGCACCATTCTTGCAGCCCCACCCACACATCAAAACAATACTCACAAAAAAAACAATCCGCATAATCTACAATTAGTAACCAGTCAATGCGACAGTCCTTCCAAAGTGTAAAAATGATACTTTTTCTCAAATTGAAGGCCATAAAACACGTGTAGTACTCCGGCAATAAAATTCCTGCAATATCAACCAAAGCTATTTTTCGCTGAATCAAGGCGCTCGAACGGGAGTTAAGCCGTTAACATAGCCCACGATATTAACCGTGGGATGGAGGATTTAGACGGAGGCTTGTAATGGATTGAATCATTTTATCGTATCTCCATTATCATAGTGAATACAAAGAACACATGAAAGAACGAGATTATAAGGTAGGATCTACACTCCCCGAGCTCCTTGCCTCCCCCCTACTCCACCACATAAAAGGCATAAAACCCAGCATCGTAAAAACGCCTTTGCGGTGCCCCAAAAATCCATTCGGAATAATACGGGTCCGGACTATCCTTCAGCAAATCAATATTATTGTCGCTTCCTCTATTTAAAACCGTGGCTGTTCCCATCGTCGTACCCGGACACTTTCCTTCGAAATGTTGCCTTTTCCCACCGGGAGAGATACCCAAAAGTGAATTTTGAATAAATACATATAAGCCTTTAACTCTTGGTACCAACTTGTAGCTCAAATTATATGAGTTATTCGTGTAATTATACTCTACGTCATAGCCTGCTTCGTTTCTTCCGTCATCAAGATGTACTTCAAAGTAGGATAAATTACCATCACCGACAATGATATCAAAATTCAGAATACCTAAATTATTAGCTTGAGTGTCTGAAAGTTCCCTAACTCCCATAAATAAGTAAAAC
>JALWRC010000004.1 GCA_027080725.1 Saprospiraceae bacterium | reverse complement strand
TTAATGGTTAATGGTTAATGGTTAATGTTACACCGTACGGATTGAATTTATTTCCTTACCTGCCTCCCTAATAACGCCATGGCGTCACGAGTTGTGACCTAATAACGCCGGGGCGTTACAGGTCGTGGTAATCAATATATTTGTTTTGAACCACAAAGACACAACTTGTGACGCTACAGCGTTAAAGGACACAACAGGTTTATGTCCTTTACTGACTTCAAGTACCATTCTAAACGTGGATTTCAGAAATAACAAATTATGCGTGCGCCTATACTACACATAGTGCGGAGCCAAATCGCAAATCGCAAATTATCCCTTTGTAATAATTTTCCATGATAAATCTCTCATCTAACCGGCTTCAAAGTCACTCCTTTCAGTCGTGCTTTTGAGTCCTGCGTTTAGTTTGTCATTCGCCCCTTGTATCTGACAAGTGTACTAATTCATCCGTTCTATCGTTTACTATTGACCATTTTTCTTTATTAAAGTTGTTTCCATACCATCAAATTTTTCCCTTCAAATAGTCTAAATTGGCTTTGTGCAGATAGGTATCCCGAATCCCTTCGATCTCCTTAATGCGGTATTTCATCCATTCCATTTGGAGTTGGATAAGGGAAGTATAATTGACGGAGAGGTGTTCGATATCGATGAGCTTGGCATCTATGGCACGTTGGAGGATGGAGGCATTCTTCTGTGCAGCGACCACGGAAGTAATGGCGTTCTCCAAGGCCGCCCGTTCTTTGTCCGTCTCGTCATCCAACCACTGGCTCTGCCGGTATTTCTCCTGTTGGATGCGATTTTTATCGAGTTGGAGCAACGCCCGCTTTGACTGGTATGCCTTCCCAAAAAGCGGAAATGACAGGCCTATCCTGGGGAAAACATAGAAAGAAGGAGCCGGCTCAAAAAAGCTAAAGGATGTAGGGCTCCAACCCCATTGGATAACAGCGTTCAAATCCGGGCGATGGGCTCGTATTTCAAGGAGGTTTTGCTCCTCGTCTACGGTTCTTTCTGCGGCCTCCTGCCAGTGCAACAAAGGGTGACCGGCAGGTCCCCTGGAAGGAAGCATCACATCCAGGATACTCAACGAATCCGGGATAAAGACTTCCGTTTCCGGTGGGCGATCCAACAACCGGTTAAAGGTACGCCTCAAAGCCTTTTGGGTATTAAAGGACTGATAGAACTTGGTGTGCAACTCATTTTTCTTAGCCTGAATGAGTAGTACGTCGGACAAGGTAGCATGATTGTTGGCCAGGGCCCGGGTAGCGGTTTCTTCGTAGGTGGCGATGATTTCCTTATTCTCTTTATAAACTTGCATAAGCGCCGCCCACCCATAGAGCCGATAGTACAATTGTTTGACTTGAAGTGCTATCCGCAAGCGTTCCAATTGTCGCCGGGCGCCAGACTCATCTGCTTTCGACCGTCCTACGGCTCTGCGGGCCTGTACCACTCCCGGCCAACTCCACTGTTGTCCCACCTTCAGACCCCAATATCCCACAGGGGAAGCGGTAGAAGAAAAAAGGCCCAGATATCCCACTTGTAAGGAGGTATTGCCCGATATGGACAGGGTGTCAACCGCCTGTGCCGCTGCTTCCTCTTCCGTGATGGATATCAGGATTCCGGTATTCTGCTCCAACGCCATCCTGACATATTCATCCAATGTTTGTCCGTGCACGCAGACAATACCGACCAATAAAAAAAATAAGAATAGATGACCCCGCATTAGGCAAAGCTTTTGTGTGGGCAGTGTGTAACAATCATACTGCAAATTTACTAAACCTAATCAAACGGGCTGCGATAGAGGTGCGATTTTTCTAATACTATCTGGCGATATAAAAACAAAACGATATATCTATTTCCTCCTCCCCCCCGGAAACACACTTCCCTTTACCTCACCACCAACTTCCCATGATACACCGTACCATCCTCTTCTACTGCGCGAACGTAATACGTTCCGGTGAGCATGCCCTGCAGCGGGAGTTGTACTGACTCTACCCGTTGTAGTGCACGGCGATACACCTCCTTCCCCAATCCATCGACCATGGTAATACTCCCACTAAAAGGATGATCAAATAGCACGGAAGAATAACGATCCGAAGGATTGGGAGATAGTCGAATCTCGTACGACTTACCCAGCACCGGTGTAAACAAGTCCACACCGGCCACAAGCGCATCTCCCGATATCCGTCCCCAGATATCCTGCCAAAAAAATGGGCTATAAATATCCCCTTTACCCTTATAAAATAACCGATATATAAACCGGACCAAAAAATCGCCTCCTTCGAGCGGGATAAGCTCCCTAGGAAGCATTTCTGCATCGGGTTTGTTGATCCGCCAGCGGCCGATCACCTTAATCTTTTCACCAAACTTCTTGGACATCAGCACGAGGTCAAACTTCCGCTCCCGCTCGATAAATACCGTAGAGGCGAGATATACCTCCTCTTTGGATTTGTAAAATACACTCGAGAAAGCCGTCGGACGCAAGGAACCTGCACCCGGTACCGAATCAATCACAATCCGGTCCAACACCCTCCCTTGGTGGTCGAATACCCCGATTACCTGATCGTAGCGACGTGGTTTTTTCTCCCGGGAGAGAAATACTATCAAATAATCCGGTGTAACTCTTTCCAAATACATTTGACTGCCGTATAAAGTGGAGTCAAACACGGCACTGATGTCCACTGTTTTTAGGGATTGGAGGCTATCCATAGATATAAACTCCAAATAATACTCTTCACGCAAAGTATCCGTCCGGTAATACGAATTACTTCCCTCCCGAATGACGACCATAGTTGTATCGTTTAAGGGCTTGAAATCGACCAAAAACTGAAAATAATACCGGGCAGGCTCGGTGATAATGATACCCGAAGAATCCAGTTTGTGCCCGAATTCGTCCAATTCATACCGCAGCAATTGCGGACCATGATGTTCAAAAGTCTTCCACGTATAATACGAATGCTCATTGGAAAAATAGGTATAGCTACTATCTCCGTGAGGGTTCAAATGACTCCAGCGGTAAATGTCAGAAGTTATTAGCTGGGGGGTATTGGGTTTATCCCGCTCTCCATAGGTATGCCGCAGCAAAGTACCGGTATGCGCATCGTAAACCCGTTTGTAAAATCGACTATTCTTATAGCCATAGTAATCACCTCTGAATCCGAGAATAACAATATGCCCTTCTTTATCCTTATAGATATGCTGCGGAAGCTCCGAGGCATCCATCGTCCGTCCGTCGTACCGTTCCGTCCAATAGGACTGTCCGGTCCGGATATTGAGTTTTTCTAAAAATGTCCCGGTATTTATTTCATAATACCCGGTAGAATACATCACATACAAAGAGTCTCCATCAATCACCCCCCTGGAAAAGAAAAGTCTTCTCCTGCCGTCTACGAGATATTGAAGGATTTCACGCTCTCTTCCATGAGGATAATAGAAAGTTTTGAGAAGAGTGTCATGGTTCACTGTCGTGTCCTGCGGGTAATACATCCAGCGGATTTCCATGCTGTCCGGTTGGGAAAAAATATAAGGTTCTTGTGCTGAAACAGAGAGCACAGATAATAACAGGAGAAGGACTACCAAAATGCTTCTATTGATTTTCATTCTATTGGTTTTTGATACTGAATAAATATTAGCCGCCGTCAAGGAGACAGCGGCTAATACAATGATTTAGTTGTCACAAGCACCTCGATTATTGCAAACAATCGAGGGAAGGTCTGGCCCGGTGTAAAATGGGTCCGGATATCACCATTGTGGTACCGGAGTGGAGCCCTTCTCGCCCCCTTCCAAAATCACCCTCCCTTTACCTCACCACCAACTTCCCATGATACACCGTACCATCCTCTTCTACTGCGCGAACGTAATACGTTCCGGTGAGCATGCCCTGCAGCGGGAGTTGTACTGACTCTACCCGTTGTAGTGCACGGCGATACACCTCCTTCCCCAATCCATCGACCATGGTAATACTCCCACTAAAAGGATGATCAAATAGCACGGAAGAATAACGATCCGAAGGATTGGGAGATAGTCGAATCTCGTACGACTTACCCAGCACCGGTGTAAACAAGTCCACACCGGCCACAAGCGCATCTCCCGATATCCGTCCCCAGATATCCTGCCCAAGGTATGGGCTATAAACTCCTGTCTTCGAATTTAATTTAAACAAATGGTATCTGAACTTGATCAAAAAATCGCCTCCTTCGAGCGGGAAAAGTTCTTGTGGAAGCATTTCCACATTGGGTTTGTTGATCCGCCAACGGCCGATTACTTTAATCTTTTCACCAAACTTCTTGGACATCAGCACGAGGTCAAACTTCCGCTCCCGCTCGATAAATACCGTAGAGGCAAGATACACCTCCTCCTTGGATTTGTAAAATACACTCGAGAAAGCCGTCGGACGCAGGGAACCCGCTCCCGGTACCGAATCGATTACAATCCGGTCCAACACCCTCCCCTCGTGGTCAAATATCCCGATCACCTGATCGTAGCGACGTGGTTTTTTCTCCCGGGAGAGAAATACAATGATATGCTCCGGTGTAACCCGCTCCAAATACATTCGACTGCCATCTAAAGTGGAGTCAAACACCGCACTGATATCCACAGATCTGATGGAGTGGAGATCGTCCTTAGAGAGAAACTCCAAATGATATTCCCTACGCGTAGTATCTGTAGTGAATAATGTATTTCTGCCAAACCTTATGACCACCATGGTGGTGTCATTTAAGGGCATGATATCGCCCAAAAACTGGAAATAATACCGGGCAGGCTCGGTAATGATGATGCCCGAAGAATCCAGTTTGTGCCCGAACTCATCCAATTCATACCGGAGCATTTGCGGTCCATGATGTTCGAATGTCGTCCAGTTATAATACGAATGCTCATTGGAAAAATAAGTATAGCTGCTATCTCCGTGAGGGTACAAATGGCTCCAACGATAAAAATTAGAGAATTTGAGTTGGGGGGTATTTGGATTATTCATCTCGCCATAGGTATGCCGCAGCAGGGTGCCGGTATGTCCATCATAAACCCGCTTATAAAATCGACTATTCTTATAGCCATAATAATCCCCTCTGAATCCGAGAATAACGATATGCCCTTCTTTGTCCTTGTAGATATGCTGCGGAAGCTCTGAGGCATCCATCGTCCGTCCGTCGTACCGCTCCGTCCAATAGGATTGACCGGTGCGGATATTGAGCTTTTCTAAGAAAGTTCCTGTTTTTATTTCAAAATATGCAGTGGAATACATCACATATAAAGAGTCTTTATCTATTAAACCCTTGGACCAAAAAAGCCTTCTTCTTCCATCTATGAGTTCTTGATAGTATCTATGCTCCCCATGGGGATAGGGGAAAGTCTTGATAATGGTATCATCGATCGCCGTGGTGTCCTGAGGGTAATACATCCAGCGGACCTCCATACTGTCGGGTTGAGCAAAAATATACCGGGATTGTGCCGAGACGGAAAACCCTGAAATCAGGATGATCAGGAGTATCCAAATGCTTCTATTGATTTTCATTCCATTGGTTTTTGATGTTTAATAAAAATTAGCCGCCGTCAAAGGGACGACGGCTAAATTTAGGTTTACTCACAAGCGCCTCGATTATTGCATACAATTATCGGATGAAGCGGGTCAAATGGGTCGGGATAACACCATTGCGGTACCGGAGTGGAGCCCTCGCAGTTGCCTAATGAATACCTATGCGGCTCACTTTCAATAGGGTCTCCATTTTGGTCCAAACACCAAAGTGAGGAGCGGACACAACACGAGTGCCCACAATCCACGTATCGATATATCCAATGTATCGTCCCCGGAGGATCTCCGGGACCGGGCGCCCCTACAGTCCAACATTTATAATAGCATTTTGGCTCATATACTCTACCCTCTACGGCGGTTCCATTGTTGCAAGTAATATTATTGTGTTGGATCTGCCACAACATATCTTGGGCAATGGCCTGATCCCTGACTACCCCTCTTAAATGAGCATAAAAAGCATCTCTATCCTGATTGGGTAGGTTCTTAATATAATTAATCAAATCCTGACACTCCGGTGTGGAAGACAACACCATCTCATAATTACTATAGGAGTAAACAAACTGTGGAAATTGATTTTCCCCTCTATCACATATTACTCTTTTAAATCTAGCTATTATTTTACAATCCCCCACCGGGATGGTAGGATCCCCCATATCCGGTATTACTTCTACTACAATAGTATCCTGTCGACAATCCCCATCCTTGGTTACGCACGAAGATCCACCGTCAAACTCGATACTACCCCCGCCGTCGTTTTGCACGGAGGAGGAGAATAGGTGGTCCGGTTTGGCTCGTAAGGATTCTACTGTTCTATTGGAAGTGATGGTTTCTTGTTGACATTGCCAGAGAAACAAGGCAATGAAAAAGCCGAGTGTAATAAAAACTATTTTGTGTTTCATGATAAGAGTTTTTTTAGTTGATAAATTAATTTAACCTAACTTAAAACTCTCTTAATAAAAAGGAGGATCTACCATGAGTCCATGTATATGATGAGCATAATAGTATGCGGTATGCGGTATGCGGTATGCGGTATGCGGTATGCGGTATGCGGTATGCGGTATGCGGTATGCGGTATGCGGTATGCGGGTCTCATGTGAGCAAAGATAGCGCTTTACTCCCTAAATTCCAAGCATTTACACCAACTTTAACATTATTTCGATGAAATATTTGGAATTCCTCTTTTGTCTGCTTCAGTGAGCAAATATTGTTTCGGGAAGGACAGCAAAACCGGGTGCGTACAACAAACAGTACCAATAAAGACATCTGATATTCCAGGGGATATCGGACTTGTTTCTAAGGAGTTCTTAGTTTTACATTGAACATTTTATTTCATTTGAACGCTCAGAAAACAGTATATATATTTCAAATTACCAATATCTTACTACATCTTTATAAAAAACCAAAGGAACCCTTTTCTCATCTAACTTTCTTCATAGATATAGTTTTTATTTGTATGTTACGTAAATTTATATTATTTTTGCACGTAAACTAATCAAGTAATTTATCTCATGAATACCAAATTAACGCTTAACCTGAATAAAGAAATCATCCGGCGTGCAAAAGAATATGCCAAAGAGCATAACATCAGTCTTTCTTTTCTTATCGAGAATTATTTGCAGAAAATCATCTCTGATTACAAAAGCGATGTCGCGTCTAAAGGAAGCATAGTTAATGAATTGAGTGGCATTATCAAACTGGATAAAGGTTTTGATTATCATGACGATTACAGGGAACACTTAATTGCTAAATACAAGTAAATTGGACAGAGTATTTGTTGATACAAACGTAATTTTAGATTGGCTAAGCAAAAGAGAGCCTTTTTTTATTTTTTCAAAGCAACTATTTTTAAAAGGAGAAAATAAAGAGATTAAAATATTAGTCAGTACAATGAGTCTCATCTCTACCGAATATATTTTGGGAAAACAAATTGGAAAGGAAAAAGCAAAGCAAGCATTAGCTGCAATAAGAACAATAACGGAAGTTTGCACAAGTGGCGAGAAAGAAATCGACCTTTCATTAGTGTCATCTTTCAAGGATTTTGAAGATGCCTTTCAATACTATAATGCTTTAAATAACTCTGCAAACATAATCATAACTAGAAACCCCAAAGATTTCAAGAAATCAATTATTCCGGTGATGAGTGCTGAAGAATACCTTAAGTCCATCAAATAAGAAAAAGAGAACACAGAATGCGGTAACCCCGGGTTACAATGGATAGTTTACCCCCTACTCTCCGCTATACTTATTCCAGGGGGTGGTCTTGTAGGCGCCGGTTTTGACGAATTTCATTTCTTTCTTGAGCATCTTGGGCGTCTTGTAACCGGGGGAAATCAAGATGGTATTGAGGTCCGGGTCCAGGTAAAGGATAGTGGGAAAACTCAACTGATTCTGTAAAAGTTCGATAGCCAGGCGATTGGCGCCTCTCCTGCCGCTGCCATAGTAGGTATATTTGTTTCCTTTAAACAGAATAGGCTCCTTGTGCTCCGCATCAAATTTTACCGCGTAGAAGTTGTTATTGATATAGTCGATGATACTTTGATCCGTAAAGGTCTTTTTATCCATCACCTTGCACCAATAGCACCAGGTGGTATAGACATCGGAAATAACCGGCTTTTTCTCCTTTTTTAGCGCCTTTTGGACTTGCTCCCAATTCATCCAACGGATGCCTCCCTCGGTATTGTGCTGCTGTGCCTGAGCGGCAGTACCCGACATAAAAACAAATGATAAAACGAAGGCAGAAATGAAAAATAATTGTTTCATATACAAAGATATTTATGCGTTTTCAATAGAAAAAAGCACCCTCCAAAGGGAGAACTGTACTATCAAACACCAAAACATTCGAAACTGTTGTTCTCTCCGCTATGAAATGTATCTTTCAAGACAGTTTTTGCAGTTGAGACGCACTTCATATACCACAAAAAAGATAAAAAACCCTCAAAATCCCTTTAAAATCATAGGTTTGGCCGTATTTGTGATACCCGAAAAGTGATTGTCTTTGTCAATGTCTTCATTAATGCGGTTATCATGTATAGCAAACTCCTCTCTCTGCCGTTGTTGTTAGGGCTGTTTTTAGGTTATTTTCACAGCCATGCACAGTCTTCTCAAAACATGAATCTACTCGCCCAGTGGGACAACAACGCCCTGCCCAGTAAATCCGGAATCGTCTATAATGATATATGGGGATATGCCAGCGGAGGCAGCGAATATGCGATTATCGGGGTCGTGGACAGCATCCTGTTTTTTGATGTGAGCGACCCTGCCAATCCGGTAGAAGTCGATGGGGTGGCCGGAGGAGAACGCTCTTTATGGCGCGATATGAAATCGTACACCCACTACCTCTACGGGGTTGCTGACCAGGGAGGCACCAATGAAGGGCTGATTATTATTGACATGAGCTATTTGCCCGACTCCGTACATGTCGTCAAGCAAACCAATGTCTTTTTCTCCCGGGCCCACAATATATTTATAGATGAAGATGCCGGGCGCTTGTACGTAGCCGGTTCAAACACCAGATCCAATGGCGTCATCGTCCTGGACGTCAGTACCGACCCCGAAAATCCTTCTCAGCTCTCCAGCGTAAGCCTCAATGGTGGATATATTCACGACCTGTATGCCCGGGGAGACACCATCTACTGCAATCATGGCAACTCCGGGTTCTATGTTTACGATATTTCCAATGCGGGTTCTCCTGTCGAACTCGGTTCGCTGACCAGTTACAACGGAACTTCCTGTCTAAAATAGCCTAAAAATAGCCCGGAAGCCTTATGTGACAGGGCTTTTGGGCGATTTTGTGCAAAATGATGTGGCTAAGGTATTATTTGTTAAATATAATAT
>JALWRC010000003.1 GCA_027080725.1 Saprospiraceae bacterium | reverse complement strand
ATCTTTCCCCCTCTCCTACACCTCTGTGCGAAAGGGAACGCAAAGATACAACCAACCCCACACCCAAACCAAATTTTTTTTGAAGTATTTTTCAAATAATTTCACCTAATTCCCAGCTCTTTTGGGACCCGGCCATTTTTAACCTGTTTTACAATACGTTACAGCAGAAAACCTACGAATCGCTATCAAAATATTTATTCACATTTTTTATGTTAGTGACCAAAAATTTCAATAACACCCTATTATTTGAGTCATGCCCACACAATATTGCGAATTTCGCACTTCCTTTCTCTACAAAATAATCATGCTGGCCTTTTTATACTTTAGTCCATTACCGATGCCTACACACCCCTTCAAACATTCCTCCCTCTCGCCCGCTTCCACCTGCTCCCTTTACAAACCCATTCATTGAGCAAATATCACATCAAAACGTCTGTCTAATATCCCAACTATGTGTACTTTCGCATTTCAAAACCAAAAAATCAGTCAAAGAGCCTACTCTAAAACTTATTATTATGCTGATAGCATCAAAAAGGTTGTAAGGAGGTCGAACTTTACCATTTCATACCATATAATATATAATATAATACATGCTCGAGATGAAGGCAACTAAAAAGTACAACTTTTACGCAGGCCCGGCTATACTTCCGGAAAGTGTATTACACCAAGCGGCTTCAGCCGTCACTAACTTTGACAATATGGGATTGTCTATTTTGGAAATTTCCCATCGCAGCCCCAACTTTACCAAGGTAATGCAAGACGCCCAACTGCTCGCCAAAGAACTGACCGGTGCCGGAGATGAGTTTGAAGCACTTTTTTTGACCGGTGGTGCGAGCAGCCAGTTTTTTATGACGGCCATGAACTTGCTCAACACAGACGAAACCGCCGCATACATTAATACCGGTACCTGGTCCACTAAAGCGATAAAAGAAGCTAAGTTGTTTGGTAATATCGTTCTCGCTGCCAGTTCTGAAGACGACGGCTACCGCTATATTCCAAAGCAACTCTCCAACTTAGGGAATGCCAAATATTTGCATTACACCAGCAACAATACCATTTATGGAACTCAGTATCACCAATTACCGGATACGACTTTACCTCTTATAGGTGATTTGTCTTCTGACATTTTTAGTCGACCTGTCGACCTCAACCGGCATGCTGTCATTTATGCCGGTGCTCAAAAAAACATGGGACCGGCCGGAACCACTCTAGTGCTCGTCCGTAAAGACATGTTAGGTCGCGTCAAGCACCAAATACCCACCCTGTTGGATTACCGGACACATATCAACAAGGGGTCGATGTTTAACACCCCACCGGTTTATGCCGTATATGTCAGTATGCTCACCATGCGCTGGGTCGCGCAGCAAGGTGGACCGGAAGCAATGGCATCGCACAACAGTAAAAAAGCAGCCATGCTTTATAAGGAAATTGACAACAATCCTCTATTTACAGGTTACGCCCGGAAAGAGGACCGATCCAAAATGAATGTCACCTTCAACATCAATGATGAAACATTAGAAAATGCATTTGTCGAAGCCTGTAGCGAGGCGGGGATTGTCGGCATCAAAGGGCATCGATCCGTAGGAGGGTTTAGAGCTTCTATCTACAATGCCATGCCTGTGGAAGGAGTAGAAAAATTAGTGGACGTAATGCAAACCTTCTCTAAGCAACATGGCGCATAAAACAAAAAAGCTCATCCGGATTGAAGATGTCGTTGTCCCCCTTATTATCCACAGGGAATGGCGGAATAATGTACGAATAGCACTTGGCACGAAGGCTGTTAATCTCAGATTGCCTTCTTATAATTATACCTCTTTAGTAAAAGACCCCATCCAGTGGGCAGAGGACTGGATACTTAAAAAATACAAACAATCCCCCCACCTCTTCGACCGGTTTCGCATTAAAAAATATTTCGATGGCCAGATTATTCAGACCACGAAGAAAACATATACCCTAAAAATATACCATGCACACAGAAAATCAATGAAGGCCGATATCGACCCGGACGAGGCTCAAATCACCTTACTTTTCCCAAAAAACTGGAACGAGGCCGAACTTAGTTCCAATGCAGAATCGCTCATTAGCTCTTGCATCGCGGCGGATCAATTCTATTGGGTCGCTATGCGAATAGCAGAATTAAAAGATGCACATTTTCCGGAAGTAGAAACCAATCGGCTAAGGTTAAAAAACAACAAATCCAATTGGGGGAGCTGTTCCAGTCAGGGCAATATCAACCTTTCCACCCGTCTTCTCAAGGCACCATTGGATGTAATCGATTATGTAATCATTCACGAATTGACCCATCTGATACACCCCAATCACTCAAGATTATTTTGGAAAAAGGTAGAGGAGATCATGCCGGATTACAAACAAAAAGAAAGGTGGCTGTCTAAAAACAGCCACCTTTGCGTCTTTTAATCTGTGCCGGGTATTCTATCCTAAAGCACTTATCACCTATCCTTTTAGGCCTCCAATACCTCTATATTTAGGTCTGCAACCACGTCTTTATGGAAGTTCAATTTCCCCTGATAGGTTCCTAGATTTTTAATCTCCTCTTCCAATTCAATCCACCGCTTGTCGACCTCGTAATCGATATGCTCCCGGATGACCTGAGCAATTTGAAGCGGGGTAACCGAGCCGAATATTTTTCCAGAAGCACCCGCTTTTACCGGAATCTTCAGTGTAACGTCTTTGAGCTGCTCTGCATATACCTTAAACTGATCGAGCATTTTCTCCAAACGCGCTTCTTCTTGCTTCTTTAGGTTGTTAAGTTTAGCCATGTTGGTAGAATTAGCAATAATACCCATTTTTTGTGGGATTAAATAATTCCTTCCATAGCCGTCTTTCACCTTAATGACATCAAACTTATGTCCGAGTCTATCTATATTTTTAAGTAGGATTATTTCCATGATCTATATCGTTTTAAATCGTTTACTTTAATAAATCTGCAACATAAGGTAAAATAGCGAGGTGCCGTGCTCTTTTTACTGCCTGAGCGACCTTTCGCTGGTATTTGAGTGAATTGCCCGTTATCCGGCGAGGCAATAACTTGCCTTGCTCGTTAATAAACTGCAACAAAAAATCCGGATCCTTGTAATCAATATATTTGATGCCGTACTTCTTAAAGCGACAATACTTTTTACGCTGTTGTCCGATGTTTGGATTGTTCAAAAATTTTATATCGTCTCTACTTGCCATAATGGTCTGTTTTTAAAGATTATTTGATGAATGAAAACTTACTCTTCTTCCTTCTTTGGATTTGAAGATGCTTGAGTGGGAGCACTTTTTCTCTCCGGTGCGGGCTCGGCTTCTTTCTCTACCCGCTTCCGTGGAATTTTGCCGGCTCTCTTATCCTCGTTGTACTTGACTCCAAACTTATCCAGCTTAACGGTCAAAAAACGCATAATGCGCTCATCCCGTCGCATAGATAATTCCATTTTATCAATAATGGCACTGTCTGCCGTCTGGAACTCTACACAATGATAGACCGCCGTAGTACGCTTATTTATGGGATAAGCTAATTGCTTCAAACCCATGTTATCAGCATGGACGATATTACACCCGGCTTTCTTTAACAAATCCGTATACGTGTCGGGTATTGACGCAATGTCTTCTTTGGATAAGACCGGATCAATTAGAAAAGTAATTTCATAATTCCGCATGGTTTTTTTGTTTTTTTATGCCCTCAAACGAATCATTTTGAGAGCGCGGTTCACAAATGGAGTGCAAAGGTAATACTTTTATGAAAAACAATAGCTTAGGAACATTTTTTTTTGTTGGTTTATTTTCATACCGCTCCCTTCGTCCGGATACCTCTGTTTGCCAGGTCTACCCTCGCCCGACATCTATGCACCTCTAATCTAACCACATTACGCTACCCTAAATATCATACCTCAAGAAAACATAAGCATATCACAAATTTATTAATCATTATGTATCTATCTTTTATACATTACAATAAATACAAATACTTACAAATCCTTAAAAAAAGCGCACCTGAAACACCTTCATAATGAAGAACAATACTAATTTTACGTTTTGTTTACCTCACAACGAAAGTCCAAACACATTGAAAGCTGAAGCTAAACATAACAAATTGGGCGAGCTAGCCGCCACCGCCATTAGTGGTAACGACATCAGTTCCTCTGTACTTTACGTATCGGCACTTGCGATCGCATTTGCCGGCAAATATGCGTTTATCACCCTACTTATTGTTGCCTTGGTGCTCTTCTTTTTTCGTAAGATTTATGGTGAAGTGGTGGGAGCGCTGCCGCTAAACGGAGGAGCCTACAATGCCCTGCTCAACACTACGAGCAAAAGGATGGCTTCCATGGCCGCCTCCTTAACCTTACTCTCCTACATGGCCACAGCTGTCATTTCCGCCAATGAGGCCATACATTATTTATTTCACATATTTGACATTAACAATAACCTCACCGTACTATCCGGCACAACCGGGTTGCTCGCCATCTTTGCCGGACTGGCTATCATGGGTATTTCGGAATCTGCAAAAGTCGCCATAGGTATCTTTATCTTTCATCTATCCACCATGATTGTCCTTATTTTCTCCATATTTATATATGTGATGCAGCACGGTTGGGGGATTTTTGCCGAAAATTGGAACAGCCCTTCAGAAAACAGTATAGGAACGGCCATTTTCTTTGGTTTTGCCGCCTCCATGTTGGGGATTTCCGGTTTCGAAAGTTCGGCCAACTTCGTAGAGGAACAAGAGAAAGGTGTCTTCCCAAAAACATTGAGAAACATGTGGATGGTCGTAAGTGTACTCAACCCATTGATGGCATTCCTCGCCTTGTCCGTCTTGACAATTCCGGATATCGCCGGCCCGTATAAAGAAACCCTCCTATCAAAAATGGGAGAAATGTCAGCAGGCGAATGGCTTTCCGTCATCATCTCCATTGATGCCTTTTTGGTATTGTCCGGTGCGGTCTTGACGAGCTACATCGGGGTGACCGGACTTCTCGAGCGAATGACCCTGGACCGGATTATGCCCAATTACTTTCTGAAGAAGAACAACCGCGGCGCCTCCTATCGCATCATATTATTCTTCTTTTTCTTGAGTATTTCCGTTCTCTGGATTACGCAGGGCAATGTCAAAACCCTCGCCGGGGTTTATACGATTTCGTTCTTGTCTGTCATGTTGCTATTTGTCATAGGCAATCTATTGCTCAAAGCAAAACGAAAGCATTTGCCGCGACCGGAATACGCCCCTTGGTACGGGCTATTTATTGCTTTTACCGCTGTATTGGTCGCCTTAATAGGCAATATTGTAATGAAACCTGAACACGCAGGAGATATGCCCAATTACCAGGTCTTTCTCATCTATTTTGTGCCTACGATTATTTTTATTCTCATAATGCTCAACCGAACGGTACTGCTTAAGGTATTACTCAAACTCGTTTGGAATATTTTTGAGCCGATTCGGGAGTTCTTTCTTAAATTGCATAAACGTATTGACGCCCTTATTAATGATATCAATAGCCAAGAATTTGTATTCTTCACAAAAGGCAAAAGCATCGCCAATCTTAACAAAGCTATGCTATATATCCGCAACAATGAGCACACCAAGAAAGTAAAGATCGTCAAAGTACTGAAAGAAGGGGACAAGCCCTCGGACAAGTTGCTGAAGTATATCGAGCTCCTCGACGAGGAATATCCCGACATCGACATCGAATTCGTCCCTGTCTATGATGATTTTGGGCCGGAACTCATCAAAAAACTATCCAAGGAATGGAAGATCCCCATCAACTTTATGTTTATCGGATCGCCGGATGAAAAGTTTCCCTATCGCTTAGAAGAATTAGGTGGCGTACGCTTAATCATATAGTTTTGTAGAGAGTTAACTGCCCGTTCGGTTATTCTTTAAAGTTCCATCATTTGGCTTCTATACCATATCCGTATTCACCCTTTAGTCTATCTATTTGGTATGAAATGGTAAAGTACTATGCTAATGAAAAAACTATGGGCAACGTCCTGTCCCCAAGGAAGGATATAAACCCGGATGTACTCCATTCCAAAAATGCTCTTCTATCCGGCTAAAAACCTTACCTTTGCGTACATTTTATCATACAAGCATTTTACACATAAAAGATTAACGTATGTCCGGACATAATAAATGGTCAAAGATAAAACACAAAAAGGGCGCTCAGGACGCCAAACGATCCAAGATTTTCTCCAAAATCATTAAGGAAATTACCGTCGCCGTAAAAGAAGGCGCCAGTGGAGATGTCGAATTCAACCCTCGCCTTCGTGTTGCTGTCGCCAATGCGAAAGGGGTTAATATGCCTAAGGACAATATCGAACGCGCCATTAAAAAAGCGCTCGAATCCGGTAGTGAAGCACTTTTGCAACCTACCTATGAGGGATATGCTCCGGGTGGAATCGCTGTATTTGTAGAATGCACTACCGACAACCTGAACAGGACTGTAGCTAATGTTCGTGCCATTTTTAACAAACGAGGAGGCAATCTGGGCAAGAATGGTTCTGTCGAATTTCTCTTCGAACGCAAAGGCATCTTCACCATTGACATCACAGACCTCGACCCCGAAGAGCTCGAATTGGAGCTCATTGACGCCGGAGCCGAGGATATCGAAATCGAGGATAATGATATGATTATTACCGTTGATTTCCCTCAGTTTGGCACCATGCAACAAAAATTGGAAGAGATGAACATCGAGCCCAAAAGTGCCACCATCGAACGATTACCCCTCAACACCACCGAGCTCCCGGTAGATCAAGCGATGAAAGCACTTAATCTGATCGAAATGCTCGAAGATGACGATGATGTCCAAGCGGTATATCACACATTAGAACTGACAGATGACGTAATAAAAAGACTGGAGGAAGGATAATCTCCTTTTCATTAATTGCGTTGGTATAATAACCATTACGACCGTTATGCATGATATCGAGCCCTTCTATCGCTGGTGCGGTGAGTACTCCGCAGCGGAGGATCCCAAGTCGCCATTCTATGGCCGGGAGTATAGCGAATTCGTTTTTTCCAACACAGTTTACAACTATTTCATACATCCCCAATGGGATGATTTCGGGTCCAAGACGCTTTACACCAAAATCCTCTATACGGACTACGACAAAGGCTACACGATAATCGAATGCATCGGTGAATGGAATGATTGCCTCTACAATGACATCATGCTCTTCAAACAGGGCATCATCGAAGTCATGGAAATGCACGGGATATCCAAATTTATCCTTATTCTGGAAAACGTCCTCTCTTTCCATCGCTCAGACGACTGCTATTATGAAGAGTGGGCAGAAGAAACAAGGGAAGAGGGCGGATGGATCTGCACCGTCAATCTACTGGATCACGTCATGCGGGACTTTCAGGATGCCCACCTGGACAATTATCTATTTATGGGGCCCGAGCTCAATGGAATTCCCTGGAGAAAATTTCGACCGGAATACTTTTTTGAACGTATTGATGAAATGGTCCATAACAGCAGACCAAAAATGCTATACTAAATCCCTCACTTATCACCGCCTTACCCATGAAAGCACATAAATCAGGTTTCGTCAATATCATAGGCCGGCCAAATGCAGGCAAATCGACCTTACTCAACGCCTTGCTGGGAGAAAGGCTCTCTGTCGAAACTCCAAAAGCACAAACAACCCGGCACCGGATAAAGGGAATACTCAATGGAGAACACTACCAAATTATATTTTCGGATACCCCGGGAATCGTCGAAAATCCATCGTATGAGATGCATGAAATGATGAATCAATTTGTCAAAAGTGCCTTCGAAGATGCCGACGTGCTGATGCTAATACTGGATGGTTCTCGTCCTAAAGACTCCTTGCCTGATGAATGGTTAGATGCGGTAAAGAATGCTAAATTTCCCAAGATTTTGCTTATTAATAAAAAGGATTTGACATCGATGGAAGAGCTTCTTGTCATCGCCGATCGATGGCAAAAACAAATAGGATTTGATGAAATCATCCCTATATCTGCCATCGAAAAAAGTGAAACACAGGCAAAGCTCTTACCGATTATTAATTCCTTAATACCCGAAGCCCCACCTTACTATCCAAAGGACCAATGGACAGATAAATCAACGCGTTTTTTTATTAGTGAAATCATCCGGGGACATATCATGAAACAATTTAAAGAAGAGGTACCTTACAGTTGTGAAGTGGTCGTCGACGAATTCAAAGTGCCAGAAGACACGAATGATTTGTACCGTATTCGAAGTACTATATTCGTCAATCGAAAATCCCAAAAGAGCATCCTGATTGGTAAAAGAGGGGCGGCTATCAAAAAACTAGGCACGGCCGCACGTTATGACATTGAAAAGTTTTTGGATAACCGTGTCTATCTCGAGTTGCATATCAAAGTCCTGGAGAAATGGAGAGACAACAAGCAATCCCTCCGTCGGTTTGGGTATGAGGGGTGATCTGATTCAGCAACTTGCTACTATGCTTGTCCTATCCTATCATGTCGAACACTATGTTTACTACTCTAAATCCTTGTAAAATACATCATCCCATATCCGGCCAAAATCTTACCTTTGCCATCTCTTCAAAAAAACTCTATAGTTATGCTATATCCGATTCACTCGTCCCTTTCCCGTCGTCGAAGCGCATCTGCATTGTTTTTGGTAATACTTTCTAGCATTACCATTGCTTCATTCTTTTCCTCTTGTTCCGGAAAAAATAAATATGACCATTTAGTTAAAAAATATCTCGTCCCGTACTCTCCAAGTGCGGATCTGGATGTAACGAGCATACCGACTCCCAGCTGGGCACTGGGGATTGAAAAATATAAGCAAGGAGAATATAAAGACATGGAAGCCGCCTTTAACCAACTCAAACCCGGCAATGCCTATTACTACAAAGCGCATTATGTAATGGGTATTGTAGCATTGCAGCAGCATCAACCATTCAAGGCTATCGATGAGTTTAAAGCAGTCAGAGCCAACCCGGAGTCGAAATATTTTAAAGACGCCCAATGGATGACAGCCTTAGCCTATTTGGAAGCAGGTATCCCCGCTCGTGCCAAGGACATACTAAATGCCATTCTTAATTCCGAAAAGCATCATTATAAAAAACAAGCAAAAGCACTTCTGAATGAGCTATAGTTATTGGGAAATAAATAAGCGCCAAGGCTAACTAAGTAATTTTCATTGACAAGAGGTACTCTATCAGAAGTAAACATTGTCAATGGTTGACTGTGGAATAAGAAGATACAAGACAACTTTGTATGGTTCTAACCATTATATTATATACCTAAGTGACATATATTCTTCATAAGGATTCCCAAGTCAAGTAAGATAGAATAGTGTTTCGCATATTGATAATTGGCAATAGTGCGCATTTGGACATTTGCTGATACCCGCGAATAGACCGGAGGCAAAATGCTTTGCCGAAGTCGTGGCAAAGGGTCAATATGCTCACCATCATTATAATATCCGACCCATGTTTTACCCCCAAAGACTTCGATAATATGCTTAATAAGTCCCCATCTGTTGCCCTGACACAATAAAAGTAAAGGACTAAAAATCAAAAACAATACTGCCATCGATACATCAAACATTCGCTTCAGTCTTTGGGCCACCGGATTATCCAAAGCAAAGCGCTCTTGATGAGCATACCATTCCCCCTGCTCATCTTTCGACTGGCTACCCAAAATAACTTTGGAATTTTTTTCTACCATTTTATGGGAAATTCCCTCTCCTTCTTTAGACATAAAATCTATCATAACCAGGCGAGGGACATCATTGAGTGCCCAAATGATCTCATCAACCCGCAGCATACGGATAAGACTTCGCACCGGTGCCAGCCATTTCATATCAGCATCCTTCCCTGGTAACAGATGGTACAATAGGTTAAAATCCACACCCGCTGAGTCCAATAGATGTAATATCCTTTGGAACTCGGAATCCCCTGCGACAATTATTATATTTTTCTTTTGATCCTTTCCAAAATCCAAATTGCCATATTGTAAAAAATGTGGGATAAGACGATTGGCCAAAAAGACGATGAGAGCCCATACCGTCCCCAAAACGAGCATCATGCGGGAAGGGCGATAGTGAGGATTGAGCAAACCGTAAATAGCGAGTTGGATCAAACTGACAAGTAATATTCCCTGAAGGACGGTAGTAAACTTGAAGCGTCTTTGGTACCCACCAAAAATATACGCTCCACTCATCCATACTAAGGTATAGATCAGCATAAAATAGTATATATTCGTACCGTCAAAATGCTCCGGGTTATCAAAGTAATAGACCTCCCAAAATTCTTTAAACAGGTACAAACCCAAAAAAATAAACAGGAAATCAAAAAGCGGCAACAAAATTTTGAAAGATACCCCTTTTACCACATCCACTAATGCCCGCAAACCGATCCCAAATTTCATTAAGCCAATGAAAGAACTGGCCTTCTTGCCCTTAAAGTGTTTGTCGGCAAATAGAATCATCGCCTGGTAAAAGACCCGGACATAATTTAGGCTCCCCTTCTTCGTACTCTCCCCTTTGAAATGAATAATCTGAGCTTTGGGGAAGTAATAATTTTCAAAGCCAGCCTGTTTGATTCTGTAAGATAGATCGATATCTTCACCATACATAAAAAAACGCTCATCTAAAAGACCGATTTGACTTAGTACTTCATACCGGATAAACATGAAGGCCCCTGCAAGCACATCCACTGGTACTTGTGTATCAGAATCGACATGGCCCATATGATATCGATTAAACCGGGAGGAGTTTCGGAAGATTTTAGAAAGGCCAAACGCCTTGTAAAAGGCCACGGAGGGACTTGGGAACCCTCTCTTTGACTCTGGAAGAAAGGTTCCGGACCCATCAATCATCCTAGGCCCCAAGGCCCCCACTGAGGGATTGGCCTCCATGAACGAAAAGCAGGCTTCCAAGGTATTTTCCCCCAAAACGGTATCCGGATTCAACAGAAGGATATACTTTCCTGTAGCTTCTTTCAACGCGATATTGTTCCCCTTTGAAAAGCCCAAATTTTCCTTACTTGCAATTAGCTTTACCGAAGGAAATTCGTGCCGAATCATTTCAACAGATCCATCGGAAGAAGCATTGTCCACCACAAAGATTTCCGTCGATAACGATCGGGCTGCCTCCTCCAAGGACAACAAGGTTTGACGCAAAAAATGCTGCACATTGTAGTTTACTATGACAACGCTCAAATCCTTCATCCGGCAGATGGGGTGTGAACAGAGTAAGGTACTCGATCGGCAATAGAACGCGCCAAGGTCAATTCGTCAGCATACTCCAATTCTCCACCAAAGGAAACTCCCCTTGCAATCTGAGTAATGACAGGCACCTTTGATTCCAACAGCTTGGATAGATAATAAATAGTGGTTTCACCTTCGATGGTAGGACTTATGGCCATGATGACTTCTTTGATCGTCCCATGGTTCAATCTTTTTGCAAGGGCATCGATATTGAGCTGCTCGGGTCCAACACCATCTATTGGAGATATTACGCCACCCAGTACATGAAAAGCTCCTTTGTACAATCCGGTAGATTCGATGGCCATAAGGTCCCTGATATTCTCCACTACGCATATTGTAGAATGATCCCTTGCTTTATCCAAGCAAATGGTACAAAGGTCCGCATCGGAAATATTGCCACAAACCCGGCATTGTTTTATATCCGCTCGAAATACTCCTATTGCTTGCACGAAAGAGGCCGTCACCTCTTCCTTCTCCTGCAACAAATGCAATACCAATCTCAAAGCCGTCTTTTTACCAATCCCGGGCAAAGATGAAAATGCCTTTACGGCATCTTCTATTAATTTAGATGAAAAATTCATATGTAATTCTGCATTTATGCATAAGAAGTTGCCCAGGAGAAAATAGTAGCAGAACTTTCACCCGGCAATACCTTCACAAAGATAGGATATTGTAGTGATTTGTATTGGCTTATTCGGAAAAAGTCTCACCCAAGAATACAGCCGGTGTACCATTCGGCTTATCCTATGATACTGCAGTTGCAACTACTGCGGGCACACTTCCCCCTTTGGTTATAATATACCCCGAATAAAAAAGGCAACTACTCGGTCGTAGTTGCCTTTTATATTAGTAAAACTTTTGGTATCTTTCTAGAATCCCGATGTTTTATTACCGCGATACATCGGACTAGTGGAAGAAGGCACATAAGTGTCATCCATTGGTTTATACTCGTCGCAATGACCGGCTTCCGGTCCTTCCGGACGTCCCATATCCACATCTCCGTCTTCACAAACTCTGAACTCTACCCGGCGATTGATGTACTCCGCATATTCTCTTTTCTTCCCATGCAGGCTTTCGACATTCTTGGCCATAGGGCTTTCTTCCCCACCGTACATCAATTTGAATCGAGAGCGTGGAATGTTATAATTCGAGGTCAAATAATCAATCGCTGCCTTAGCTCTATTATAGGACAATACCTTATTGTAATCATTACTATTTCTAGAGTCCGTATTACCTAAGACCGTTACACACAAGTCCGGATTTTGCTTCATCACCGTGGCGACGTGTTGCATATGAGGATAGAATTCGGGCTTGATACAGTACTTGTCCAAGTCAAAATGAATCATTGGCAAGAACCATTTTGGAGTACAGCATTTAGGGCCTTGAGTAGCGATGGTATTCTCGATTACCTTGGTGACCTCTCCTTTATTGAGCGGTCGCACATCATCGGGAATCTGTGCCACGCCCTTTTCGTCCACATCATATCCAGACACGGAAAAGGGTTCATCATCTTTACAGTCAATGATGCCATCGCCATCACTATCCAACGCACGTCCTTTAACATCCACCGGACAATTGGCGGGAGTTTCGGGTTCTTCATCAAACATATCGAGCACGCCATCCTCATCAGAATCTGTCAAGTCCAATTTAGGTCGCCTTTTTAATGCCGCAATGTCGCTATATGCATAATCCAAAGGATTCAACCAGTAAAGTGGTTCTACTTTCTTTTTCTTACTGCCGACATTGTAAGCAAGAATTAATCGGGTATAATGCCCAATATCCAAATTATTCGTCTGATCAAGATTCGTGCGGTACTTAATACCGTCTAAATAATCATTATCAACCGTAATCACCTTATGCTCCAATCCAATATTAAATCGATCATTGACTTTGCGGGCGACCCCTACAGAAGCAGTAAACGAACCATTGACATTGTATTTGTCTTGGAGCCTAAACAACCCTTTCTTATATGGGCCTCTTGTTTCATAAGTCCCATCATATATCTTATTCAATTCTGCTTTTATATCCTTTCGCCCTTGACGTGTGTCAAACTTTGGATAGGACCACCCGGTAGCACTTACCAAATTCGTATACAGCCTTCCATTCTCATCTCTCAAGTCCAAGTAAGTGTCATGAATGGCTCCACCCACTCCTACTCCTACATTGAGATTCCATTTATTGGAGGCTTTATGAAATAGTAGATTGCCCAAGTTCATAATGACTTCTATTGTCGCATTTCCCATTCGCGTTCTGTAGGAAGGAAACCAATAATTCTCCGGACCATATCCCTTAAAGACATACTGCTCCGGGCGAAGAGAATTACCATAAGGTTGTGGTTCCAAACCATATGCTTGTCCATAAAACAGACTATAGCGCATGGAGAACACATAGTAGAGGGATTTACGCGCATGCACTCCAAATCCGAATCCGGAATAAAACGGTGTAAGTCGATCGACATCGCCGTCAATAGCAAAATGCCCAAAATGCAAACCCAGCTCCCACATATCCCGGGGCTTGGCAGGATAAACTTCTTTGCCTGTCTTCCATCGCTTGTGCTGTTCGGGGTCTAATGTCCTTTCATCCGAAAGGCCATATAAAGTTCCTCCATGCATCATAGTGGAAGAAACTTTCACCGATGCAGTATCGGTAACGGACTGTTCTACAACTTGTGCGTGCGTCACACCTATTCCGAGCAACAGGAGTAATAAAACTCCAAAATACCCTTTAACCAATGAATTACAGCGCCTTAATCTTATCATAATCAGGTTGATTGTGTCTTAACAATTTAGTTCATATATTACATATCAAATATCCGGCCAAAATTAAGCCGCCAATGACATTGAAATATTCCGCAAAGATAAAGATAATTTAATTTCGAACAGCATAAAAACTTATGATTCTTACATTCTAATTTTTCATTTCACACAACTATCTTTCGTTTTCTTGGCAAACCAAAGTAATCACCCTTCGCTATCCTTTCGAATAATAAACATATTAGCGTCAAACCACCCCTCCTGCATCAAGTCGAGCTAAAAATAAAAAAGATGCACCAAATTCATATTACAATTAAATATAATATGTAACTTTGCGGAAACAAAATGCATTATGATTAATAATTGGCTTAGATTAACGAATCCATCCGAGGTGTGTGGCGATCTGCCCTTCTCGGATACTCAACTGGGCTCTAAAGTGTATTTCTTTGGACAGACCGGGTCATTTAGGGAAGACACACAGTTCGCCCTCATTAGCTCTAACCAACAAGCGGCATCTATAAAGAAGCGTCTATATCGAATGTCCGCTCACCCCGGTTTGCGCCCCATCGTCGACCTCGGCACATTGGTCAACATAAAATCTTCGACCTTAACACCAGTACTACGGGAATTGGATGAAGCCGGAATAATCCCCATTCTTCTTGGTATCTCACAAAATGACATCACTCACATTCTATTGGCTTTATCAAAAGTCAAAAACCAAAGAATACGACCGGTATTTGTAGATGACAAAATCGGAATAGGGCAAGACTTCACCAGGTCCTATCTTAATCCAATCCTCGAGCAAGAGGAAATTACTGTAGATAGTATTTCTATTCTTTCATTCCAACAACACTACTCAAATATAGAGCAGGTACGAATAAAATTTCCCTTTGTTCATGGATTGCGATTGGGCACATTGCGCAATGATATTAAGACGGCAGAACCATATGTCCGGGATGCTAATGCACTGTTTTTCTTATTTAATGCATTAAAGCACGCTGAGGCGCCGGCACAACTTGCTTCAAACCCCAGTGGATTGTATTCAGAAGAAGCTTGCCAATTGACAAAGTATGCAGGTATTAACGAAAGTATGGAGTTCTTTGCATTGGGAAATTTCGACTTGCAATACGACGAACATGGCCAAACAGCAGAATTAACTGCTCAAATGATATGGTACTTTATCTTCGGACACCAGAACAGAGCCAACGAAGCACTTACCTCTACCAATCGGAATCTCACCAAATACATGGTTAATCCGGACGATCTTGATGTAGGGTTTATTTTTTACAAAAGCGAAAAAACCGGAAGATGGTGGGTCAGCCGGCAAGAAGCTTCTAAATCACCGCGTGTCACAAATAAAATATACGCTTGCTCTTACGAAGATTACCAGATGTGCACTCATAACGAAATATCGGAGAGGTTATTGGAGCTTTTCCAGAATGCGCTCTAAACGCATACCTCGCGAACCTTTGACCAGAAGCCATAGCTCCTCTCCTTCCACCTGATTCACGTAATGCACTATTTCCTCAATTGTTCGGAATGCGGGGATATTGTCATGACGGGTATTATCAAAGTGCTCGCCAAAAAGAACCGCCTCTAACCCTTTCTCCTGCAATAGGTCAACGATTTGTTGATGCATGTCCTGTTCGCTATCTCCCAACTCCAGCATATCTCCTAAGATACAAACCTTCCTCCCCGCATCGATTTGACAAAAGTTATTAATTGCGGCAATCATACTGGACAAGTTGGCATTATAGGCGTCCAGAACTATTCGATAACGCCCCAGATCCCTGTATTCCGAACGACTATTCTCAGGGCGATATAAGGAAATCATCCGAACCCCTTGTTCTAACGGAATGCCAAAGAAATCAGCAATTTCAAGTGCAGCAATAATATTTGATGTATTATAATTTCCAATGAGTTGAGTCGGACATTCAACATTCTGCAATCCCTTCTTAAGTCTCAAATTCAAATAGGGTGTCCCCCTTTCGTCGACCACCTTTATACTGCCCGCGGAAGAAGCCATATAAGGGTGTAACAAACGAGCACAGGACAACTCCGCGGAAAAAAGCTCCAGCATCGGATCTTCGGCGTTGACAAATGCAATTCCATCTTGTTTCTCACAAACCCACTTCAATAATGCCCCCTTAGTCTCCAATATCATCTCCTTTGTACCAAATCCTTCCAAGTGGGCAGAACCGATATTGGTAATGTACCCATAATCGGGATCCGCAATCTCACATAATGCTTCTATTTCACCGGGATGATTCGCACCCATTTCCAATAGTAGCACCTCCGTATCTCGTGGAGCACTGAGAATGGTAAGAGGTACCCCAATGTGATTGTTGAAGTTACCGGAAGTTGCGTGCACCTTGTATTTACTCTTTAGAACAACGGTCAACAACTCCTTTGTCGTAGTTTTGCCGTTGGTACCTGTTATAGCTATCACCTTGGCAGATAGAGAAGCGCGATAGTCGGCAGCGAGTTGCTGAAGGCTCTTTAAAGCATCATCGACCAAGAGGTATTTATCCGATCGAACCTTCTCCGGACGATCTACGACAACACGCATGGCACCGGCCTTCAAGGCCGCAGTGGCATAGGCATTACCATCAAAATTATCGCCTCTAAGTGCAAAAAATATTTGACCCGGCGCAAGGGTACGTGTATCTGTAGAAACCCCATTGCTCTCTATAAACCATTCCAATATTTTAACTCTTCCGGTAAACATTCTAATATCAGTTAACAAAAAAGTCCTTATTCGGTTGGAATAAGGACTTTTTCTATTCAATTAAACAAGGAGTTTAGTCGTATTTCCTCTTTATTCTTTTTCGGGACTTAAACATCTTACCGGCGGGTTTGCCGCTCTCTTTCGGGGTACCGGTCCGGGTCATTGCACATCTGAATCCAATAGTCCTTGAGGACTTATCTTCATCCTTATACCTGCGAGTTCCGGGAGACATCCAATATATTCTATCCGCCCATGAGCCGCCCTTGATGACTCTTGATTTGTCACTAATCAAGGTTGATTTTCCATAAGCATACTTGATATCCTCCCCATCTCCATCGTTAAAGTTCTTCAGGTAGTTGCGCTTGTAATTTTCTCGTCTAGCTGCAGTGGTATCATCCGGTACAAAGTACTTAAGACGTCCCAAGCTATCTTTAACCGGTTGCCCGTTTTCATCTCTCAAAACTTGCTTAAAAACATTCCCCCTGTAAGGGTTGAGGTCATGCGACTCCTCATCAAACAGCGTCTCATTGGTCAAAGGTCTATAAACGTCTGCCGTCCACTCGGAGACATTTCCCGCCATGTTGTACAAACCAAAATCATTGGGGTAAAAGGACTTTACGGGAGCGGGTATATGTGCCGCATCGTTGAGTGCACCTGCAATACCCATGTAATCTCCCGCCCCTCTTTTGAAGTTGGCCAAGAAATCTCCTTGGTGTTTATCATGTTTGCGATATCTCGCGGAAAAGCCATTCCATGGATAAATCTTACGTTGGCTGATGACCTCGTCGCCAGAAAGGGCATTGTTACCCACCAAAGCCAAGGCGGCATATTCCCATTCTGCCTCAGTAGGCAGTCGATAGTCCGGAAGCAAAATTCCGTCTTCAAAACGCACCGGTCGCTCTCCCCCGGTTTTCAAGTCCGGAAGGTTTTTATTGACACTCCCCTGATACAAACCACTCAAATAGGTCTTTGTGGTAAAGTTGTCCGAGTCCATTTGCTCGTTATTGTTATTGAGTACACCGCGCTCGATGAGAATCATCTCATTGACACGATCTGTCCTCCACTTACAATAATCAGTAGCTTGCAACCAATTTACCCCTACCACCGGATAATCATCATAGTTGGGATGTCTAAAATAAGTCTCCACAAATGGTTCGTTATACGTCAATTCATCCCGCCATACCAAGGTATCGGGCAACGCTTTGTGCACCTCTTCAGGATAATTGGTCCCATAAACGCGGGAAAGCCAATAGATATATTCACGATATGCGATATTACTCACTTCGGTCTCATCCATATAAAACGAGGACACCGTGACCTTACGAGGGATATTATTCCAATCGTAGGGCACATCTTCCTGCACTTGCCCCATGGTAAAATTACCCCCTTCGATGAATACCAGGTTGGGGCCGGTGATCTGATCTTCGTAATCCAATTTCTCAAATCCACCCCATTCGGTTTCATTGTAATGCCATCCTGTTGTACTGGATTTCTCGGAGTGTTTGCAACTTTGAGTGCTCAGCATCACAGCCAAAGACAACACTACGGTAAATACTTTTAACTTCATTTTGTAAACGTTTTTTCAATTAAGGTGACAAAAATACGAATAATTATGAATTCGCACTTACATTTTTTATCTTTTTATTCTTAGTACTGTCGTATTCTATGATATTGATAGCATTCAAACTAATAAAAGGAGTAACATGTCGTACGCACATCTGCATCCTTTTCATTGCCCAGCTGCAGACGCAAGGCAAGTTCGTGGCTTCCGCCATTGGCAATACCAAAAGAGGACACCGTCAAATCAAAACTATACCCAATCGTCATTCGATCCAGTATTATTCCAGACGACAAAAGCAACGCATCAATATTCTGAAAGGCATGCCTCCACCCTAAGCCTGCAAAAACCTTGCTAAACTTATAAATGCCGGTAATATTTATCTGACGCAAACTCGCTTGTTGTAAATACACCATATTCAAGGACATAAACGTTGGATAACCCGCATCTTTGTTGATATACCATTTGTATCCTCCATGCAATGACCAACGTACCGGCAAGCTATTATTGCGCGACTCCTCCGGTCGAATCCGCAAAATGGACAAGTCCGGTGTATTCAGGTGCTTCCATGAAATTCCCGCGAAGTAATTGGGATGATGGAACAGCACACCAAATGAGAAATCCAACTTCGATACCCGATTCGATGGGGCTGGAACTTCCTGAGTCGTACTTGGCGGATCCCCCTGCACCACATTGCCCAATTGGTCCGGAAACAAGAACTTGTTCCAACCGTAGTGCCTCGAAATTCCACCGATCTCTAACCCACCTCTTACATAATTTTTTCCACCCAATAGGACTCTATAAGAATATGAAATCGCCGCATTCAAGGTACTCATCAACCCATTGCCTGCACTATTGCCGGAAAACTTTATCCCAATACCACTGTTGTACTTCTTATAAAATTTATCCACAGAAAACGAATAACTGTTGTACACGGCAAAGAGATCGGCAAAAAAAGGATACTCGTTGCGGTAATTCAATGCTATGGTATACCTGTCGGATATTCCGGCAAAAGCCGAATTCATATATACCGGGGCATTATAAAACTGGGTAAAAAAAGGGTCTTGTGCACGCGTCTTTAACACCCCGCCGGCAATGACCCAATATCCCACCAAAAGGCAAAATACATAATGAACATTCAAATAGTTAAAAAAGCACTTTTTCATACATCAAATCACTATAGCAGCTACTATCAAAACGGGTGACAAACTCAAAGGTACAATAATTTTAAAACCGGACATCCCGGAACACACACACCTATAATTTGGCCCTACTTGATAATACAGCGTCTTTTATCTACGCAATACTACCGCACTTTATTGCTCTAAATCACAAATTTATAATTCTCTCTTACTGCCTACCGGCTTACTCTCATGCCGCTCTATTTCCATTACAAATGTTAAAATATAGTCCCAAATTTTAACATTTACAATTTTACAGCCAACCTGACGTTATTACCAGGACAAGCAGATGCAGGCGCTTTCTGATTAGAGCCTGCAACAAAAGAGGCAATGTCGATGCTCTCGCGATTAACTTCATCCAATGGTGATTCTCATTATTCATCCAAAACTTAACCTATGTCCAACATTATCCGGTCTCACAAGAATAATGCACTTCGTTTTTCATGTATTGCCGCCTTATTCTTTGCACTTCTAAGTCTACCATTTCATACTCTATCCGGACAAACCACTAAGTCCATTCCCATTTCTATTGATTGGTATGAAATGGCCGGCAACCAACATTTGCCCACCTTTATCGGCGCCAACAACTCCGCCCAATATCCCGGAATTCCGGTCTGGCATTACCAATTTGAGCTATCGGGTCCCACCCGTATTTCTGCCTCATTATCTAATGTGGAAAGGGAATCTATAAGCTTACAACCAAATGAAAATCGCCCCATGCCTCAAGAAATACTTCCGGAAGGCCACACTTATATGCAAGGGAACAAATACTATGGGGTAGTCACACTCCCCGCCATAGTCCGCCGCCAGGGAAAGGCTGAAAAATTGCTTAAAGGCACGCTCAACATACGATTAACCCCGGAAAAATCTTTTGACCATGCCATCTATAGAGGCGACCCAAAGACAACCTCCGAATTGGCCAGTGGGCAGGTATACAAAATCTCCGTCTCGTCCTATGGTGTCCATGTAATCGACGACGCCTTACTCCGGGAACTCGGCATAAATACCAATGGATTAGACCCTAGAAACATTCGCATTTTAGGCCATCCCGGAGGAGCATTGCCAGAACGTATCTCCTCCGAGAGGGTAGATGATCTCGAAGAGCTTTCTATTTGGGTAGAAGGCGAATCTGATGGAAAGTGGGACAGTGGAGACCGCATTCTTTTCTACGCGGAAGGCCCGGACCGGATTGCCTTAAATAAAGACAAAATGTTGTATATCTACGAAAATAACATCTACGATGACAAAAGCTATTACTATATCAAAATAGACACCAAACCGGGGAAGCGGATCCGCACCATCTCCCCTGTTATTTCTCCCGAATATACCTCAAAAAGTTATCTCAACCTGCAGCACTACGAGGAAGACAAAACCAACCTGCTCGGCCAATCCAGATCCCACGAAGGTAGCGGGCAACTTTGGGTGGGAGACGAATTTACTAATGTTCGGACCCGGGAATACAGCGATAAATTCTCCACGCTTCACCTCGACCCAAGTGAAAAAGCTACGGTCAATATGCGCTTTGTAGCCAGAAATAGCGAATACAACAAAGTGAGCATCGAAATAGACCAACAGCTCTTGGAACGCAATATTTCAAGCATCAATATCACCAGCGTCGAGTCACTGTATGCCAGGATCGCCAATATAACCGGTACTGCAAATCTATCCAACATTAAGGTTATCGTCAACTATCCGCTCTCTCCAAATGTAAGCTCCGGCTGGTTGGATTACATCAACATCAATCACAAAAAGAAGTATAACTACGCCAACGAAAACCAATTGCGTATCTACGATCCTGCTTCATTAGACTACAATTCTGTCCGTTACACCTTCGAAGAGACACCCAGCGGATTTACAGTATGGGACATCACCGACCCCATGCACCCGGCCCATCTCTCCGTCCAAAGAAATGGCACAAATTCTACCATTTCATACCAAAATAATAAAGCCCCATGGCAACATCTGGCATTCAACACCGCTGCAGGATTGTTAATACCGGAATCCGCCGGGGCCGTAGCTCAACAGAATTTACACGGGCTGAAAGATATTGATGAAATCATCGTGTACTACGACGCCACGGCAGAAGCAGCCCAAAAATTGGCCAAGCACAGGGAGCAGGAAGATGGGATGACCATAGCCCTGGCGCACATCCACCAAATCTACAACGAGTTCTCTGCCGGCAAACAAGACCCAACGGCCATCCGGGACTTCGTTCGTACCGTTTACAAACACTCCAAAGCCTTAAAGTATGTATTGCTATTCGGTGACGGTTCATATGACTACCGCGGAATACGCAAAAATCTACCCAAAGAGAGTTTTATCCCGGTCTACGAAACAAAAGAATCACTCAATCCGATTACGGCATTCCCCTCTGATGATTATTTTGGGATGATCAGTGACGATGAAGGATATGACCTCAGAGGACTTTTGGATGTCTCCATAGGAAGAATTCCCGCGCACGATAGTGAAGATGCTATGCGGTTTGTGGACCGCATAATCACTTACGAAACAGATCCTGCTACTTTTCAAGACTGGAAAAACAGGTTCCTGGGAGCTGCTGATGATGAAGACTCCAACAGATACTTTTACGACATCGAAAACCTCTCCAAAATTATTAGCTCCCAAAACCCCAATTACAATATCGACAAAATATATCTCGATGCATACGAGCAGTTAGTCACTTCAGGAGGACAACGCTACCCGGAGGTAACCAGAGCCATCAACCAAAGCATTTTCAAAGGAGTATTTATGTTTACTTATCTGGGACACGGTGGACCGACCGGCCTCGCTCAAGAACGTATTTTGCAAATCAACGACATCCTCCAATGGAACAACGGCGTCAAAACTCCTATTTTCTTGACCGCCACTTGTTCTTTTACCCCTTTTGATGATCCGGAATTCGTCTCGGTAGGCGAACAGACTATCCTGCATCCATCCGGCGGAGTTTCCGCCCTGCTTTCGACCGTTCGAGCAGTCTATGCCGGCTCCAATTATCAAATGACTTCTTTCATGATTCGAGAACTCACCAATGACTTCAATGGGAAGCGTCCCAAACTCGGAGATCTGTTTATGAGAAGCAAAAACAATAATGGTGGCAACGCCGTAAATACCCAAAAATTTCTAATTTTTGGAGATCCGGCGATGAAGGTAATGGTCCCAACCTTTGACGTGGTAACCACTAAAATAAACAATCAATCCGTCCAAGACTTCCGGGACACCCTTCATGCTCTGGATAAGGTAGCCCTGGAAGGAGTCATCAAAGACCACAATGGCAATATCGTTACTGACTTTAACGGAAAACTCTACGTTACGCTCTTTGATAAACCCACCACCCTCCGTACAAAAGGCAATGACGAAGAGAGTTCCATAGCTTCGTTTACCCTCCAAAAAAATATTCTTTACAAAGGACTCGTTTCGATAAAAGACGGCCGCTTTAGTTTTTCCTTTATTTTGCCCAAAGAAATCAACTTTAAAATCGGCAATGGAAAAATAAGCTATTATGCCACTGATGAAAAAGAACGGGAAGCGCATGGTTATAAAATTGACATCCCCATAGGTGGTGGTGGAAGTGGAAACTTTACAGACGACACACCGCCCCAAATCCAACTCTTCCTCAATGACCTTCAGTTTGTCAATGGGGGCATTGCCGGGACAAACCCCATCCTTCTTGCAACTCTTAAAGATGATTATGGTATCAACTTTAGTGGTAGCAGTATCGGACATGATATCACAGCACAGCTCGACAATTCTGATGCCCGGTTCGTCCTTAACGAGCATTTCGAACCCACTTTGGACAACTCTAAAGAGGGGCAAATCAAATACCCTTTGACTAATCTCGATCCCGGCGAGCATCACATAAAAGTGACCGCTTGGGATATTGCCAATAACGTATCTGAAGCCAGTTTGGATTTTGTCGTCATCGACCAGGACAATCCCACGTTGAAGCATGTTTTGAATTACCCCAATCCCTTTACGACTCACACCTCCTTTCAGTTTGAACACAATCAGGCGGATAGCGAGATGGAAGTCATGATCCAAATCTTTACCGCAAATGGCACCTTGGTCAAGACCATCCAACAAACTGCTCTGGGTGTGGGATTCCGCGTCGGCAACATCGACTGGGACGGAACAGATGATTTCGGCAACAAACTGGCGAGAGGGGTTTATTTGTACAAGATTTATGTCACCGCGCACGTGCCCGGTGACACCACTACCAGAGTCGAAAGTCCACTGAGCAAATTGGTTATATTAAAATAATTAGCAATATGTATGTTTTTCTGACAAACTTATTACCTTTGTGCCCGGTTCCGATGTAGAAGTTTGAGCTCAATCCGAATAGGGTTTTTATCGTCACCTCATGCTGAAAAAGTTTTATTAAACTCGACAGCAAAAGGGGGCTACACAAGAATTAAAATTGTTTTCGCCTTTTTTTGAAGAAAACCGTGAGACGATTGTAATGTTGTTACGCTTTCGGAATGGACTCCGTCTTATACTTATTAGATGACGGTTAGGTCAAATGTCCTATCCTTCATCTCGGATAAATCATTCTTCACAAGGCCAATGATATTTTTCAAATATTTTATAATAAAATGAACGTGTTAATGGTTAAGTATAGACAATTGAGCCTACTTACAAAAGGAGTAGGTTCTGTTAACTTCCGGAAGAAAAGTTTTTGACCCGCAGTTAACTTTGCTGTTAACGAAGAGTCAAAACTTTTGACAACGACGAGTTTGACGGTATAAGACCTTTTCGGAGTGGACTCATCATTTACTCTTCGAGACATTACTATAACCAACAACACATAAACGTGTCACATGAAAAAAACAATTTTCTTCTCACTTTTGATTTTGGGAATTCTGCCTTCTATTCAAGCGCAATTCAAATGGAATCCTAAGAAGCGATGTTACATTGATGAATCCACTTTGGATTGCACTTTCAATACGCTGTTGACAGCAGTGCCATTTTTGCAAATCACTCCGGATTCCAGATCCGGCGCCTTGGGCAATGCCGGTATCGCCCTCTCTCCCGATGCCAATGCGATGCATCACAATGCAGCTAATCTTGCATTCATTGACCAGGATTTAAGCATAGCGCTTTCCTACACACCTTGGTTGAGAGCACTGGGCATTGATGATATTAATCTGAGTTACCTAGCCGTCACAAAGCGCATAGACAAATTGTCGACCGCAGGCCTGGCGCTGCGCTTTTTCTCCTTGGGAAGCATCGAATTCACGGATGATTCCGGGCAATCACTCGGTACGGGGCGTCCGCGGGAGTTTGACCTCACCGGCTCCTATGCGCGGAAGCTATCCGACCATTTTTCAGCGGCATTCTCCGCCAAGTTCATTTACTCCAATCTCGCCAACGGTCAAACTGTAGGAGGACAGGAAGTCAATGCAGGAAAATCTGTCGCTGTGGACCTTGGGGTCACTTACAAAACTCCCATCTCATTAGCAGGCAACAAACACAATCTAACCATTGCTGCCGCTGCAACGGATTTGGGCTCTAAAATCTCTTATGTCAAGGGGTATTCTGACTTTTTACCCGCCAACCTCGGAATTGCGGGAGCATTGGATTACAACCTGGACGCCTACAATGTACTCACTTTCACGGTAGAGCTCAACAAGTACCTCGTCCCTACCCCACCGCTGGACTCCACCGCCGATAAGTTTGTCCGCAACTTTAGAGAAAAGCCCCTCCTAAGTGGTATTTTCGGCTCCTTTAGTGATGCGCAAGGAGGGTTCACCGAAGAGTTACAAGAAGTGATGATTTCTACGGGATTGGAATATTGGTACGACCGTCAGTTTGCTTTGCGCTTGGGTTACTTTTATGAGAATCCTCTCAAAGGAGGGCGACAGTTCCTAACCATGGGAGTAGGCTTGAAATACCGGGAATACAATATGGACTTCTCGTACCTCGTCCCGACAACCTATTTCAGATCGCCTTTGACCAATACCTTGCGTTTTGGCATCATGTTCAACTTTAATACCGGCGATAAAAAGTAATTCTGCTGAGTCGGCTATATTAGTATCCGGTTGACATTTTAATATCACCAAGGAGAATAACAGGGTGTACACCGACGGGATAGACATTCGTCCGCCTATATCCGGTATAGGCAGGCGCATAATCTCATTGTGACAAGGGTGATCAGCTATTTCAATCCCTCCAACACCTCTACTACCCTGTCTATCATCGCATCTGTCACATCGAGATGCGTGACAAAACGAACGGTAAAGGGACCAAAGGCAGAAGCCTTAACTCCGGCAGTCTCCAGGCGGTCTATAAAGTCTGAGGCAGTGCGTGGTGCTTGGAGGTCAAATATAACAATATTGGTATGTACGGGTTTTACGGCGGACACATAAGGGCATGCCTCTAAGGCTGCAGCAAGTTTCCGGGCCCTTCGATGATCCTCCTTCAAACGGTCCACATGATGGTTGATGGCATATAGCCCGGCTGCCGCCAGATAGCCGGCTTGTCGCATACCGCCCCCCATGACTTTACGGTACCTGCGCGCCTGATCGATCATGGTCCTTGACCCGAGTAATACAGATCCCACCGGAGCCCCCAGTCCCTTGGACAAACAAACAGAAATACTATCAAAAATTTGCCCCAATCGTCCGGGAGAATCCCCGGTCTCCACCAATGCGTGAAAGATGCGTGCCCCATCGAGATGAAAGGCCCAACCCTGCTCCCGGCAGACCTCTGCAATACGCTCCATCTCCTCCATCGTATAATAACTGCCACCACCGCGATTGGTGGTATTCTCGATTACGACCAACCGGGTATTGGGCAACCAGTCATGCAATGGACGCGCAGCTTCCGCCACTTGCCGGGCGGTGAGTCTGCCGTATTCCCCTTCGATAAGCCGCACTGCCACCCCGGAGTTGAATGCATACCCTCCGGTTTCATATTGATAGACGTGGGAGCCACCTTCACATATGATCTCATCCAGTGGATTCGTATGGCATTTGATGGCGATTTGGTTGGTCATCGTCCCCGAAGGACAGAATAGCCCCGCCTCCATGCCAAACATGGCTGCCAATTGTTCTTGTAAAGTGTTGACCGTCGGGTCTTCCCCGAAGACATCATCTCCCACTTCCGCTTCAAACATGGCGCGGAGCATGGACCCGGTAGGTTTGGTGACGGTATCGCTTATCAGATTGATCATAATAATCGACTATTTCATACCCAGCTTACGCTTCATCTCATCGCTCAATGCATCTTTGTGCAAGGTAATCGCCACGGTCTTGAGTTGGAGATATGACAGCGACATGTAGAGCAATCCCTTGTAGGGCCCGACTTCTCCCCATGAATTTTTGATGACGTAATAGCGCTTGCCGGTCTCATCCTCTGCTGTCCCGATGATGTGCATCAGGTGATCATCCGTGGTACTGAGTGATTCGAAACGCTGTTGGCGCAACTGTTGATCGACCGTTTTTTCCGGGCCGGGAGTGCTCCACAAATCCGTGCGTTTGATATCTACTGGTAAGATAGCAAGACCCTTTTTAGCCTTAAAACCCGGCTCGCTGACATCGCCATCCCAAACGACAGAGAAGCCCTTTTCAAGAGCACCATCCAGGATATCCACCATTTCATTAAGAGGCACATTGAGATAGGAGCCATTGGAGTAATTGTCGGGAATCTCAAGCACAAAAGAGGTATACCATGGATGATGGGTAAAGGAGGTAATCGTCACATACTCCTCCGGGTGGATATCCAACCGGGCAGCCAATTGCTCGGGGGTCGTGGTCTGCCCTTCCCATATAAAACTGTGGGGAGGGGGGCCGAGATATGCATCGAGAATCCCCTCAAATGCCACGGGCCAATACTTGGTCAATTTCTTACCCTTGAGCACCCCATCCAGCATTCCCTTGAGGGCGTGTTCGAGTTCGGTATGGTCGTGCTTCTTTTGTCCGGATGGCAGTCCCGAATACACCGCCTCAGGGATAACACCACTATTGGCCGCCTCTCGAAGCAGATCATGGGCGAGGCCCCCTTGACTAAAATTGGCTTTTCCCTGCCGCAGCATATAGTTGCGCGCCTTGTCTTTATACACATTGCGTGCGACAAACATCTCGGACAGGTCGATGGGCTTATGCCCCTTTCTCATGACCTCCGCCTCGACAAATGAAGCAGTAGAATAACTCCAGCAAGTCCCCGTACGGTCTTGCGATTCTATCGCTGTATGCGGGAGTAGATGCTCATGAACAAATCGATATTGGGCCCGTAATACAGGGGGCACCAGCATCCCAAATAGGAGTATTAAAGTGCATTTCTTCATGATTATTATTTTTATGTGGCATGAAATCGTGGTATCGTTGGCTTTCGGATGTCGCCGGTATGAAATGGTACCTTCTTATCAGATAATACCTCCCCCCTGACGCCCGGAAAGCCGATGCAAGGTAATAAGAAAAATGATAAGAGGGGAAATAAAATGAACGTGGAGTGCAGAGGCACCAAGGAGAGAGCTGCAAAACCGAGGAGTGGTGAATGAAGCCCCTTTTCCTACTCTCGTTAAGATGGCGGGATATCCCCTTCCGTTGGTGGGATGATATGCACATCTCGTTGTGGAAATGGGATGTGGATGTCATGGGCTCGGAATTTTTTATCTATCGCAAAACGCAACTTACTCGCTACAAACGGACGCAACATCGCATCCGGAACCACAAAAACAAGTCGAAACAGCAAGGCATTCTCCCCAAAATCAGCAAAAAGGACGAAGGGTGGAGGAGTAGCGACAATCTCGGTTTGTTCATTGGCCGCTTCGATCATGAGCTTTTCGACCAGGGGAACATCGCTCCCGTAGGCCACTCCGACCTCTACAAACAATCGGGACATGGGTTCGACATGAGACCAATTGAGTACTGGATTGCTCACCAATTTCGAATTGGGGACCATCAAAGTGGACATAAAGTTGGTCTCAATCATGGACACGCGCGTACCGATACTCAGTACACGTCCGAGTTTACCATCGATCTCTATCGTATCCCCTACCCCTACAGAACGCTCAAAAAGAAGAAATATCCCGGATATGAAATCGCGGATAAAATCCTGCAAACCCAATCCTACTCCGACCATCAGTGCCGCCAAACTCCCCCAAAGCAAGGTGAGATTAAAGCCCAAAAACTCGAAAACCACAGAGATCGTAATCAGATAAACAAAATATTTGATCAACCGGTTAATAGCAAACCGGTGGGAATCATCCAAATCCCTCGATTCATACAACTGCCGCATAAAAAAATGCAAAAACACCCAAAGGAAAAGCCGCACCAAAAGAATAATCTTAATCGCATCCAACAGCCTTATGAGCGAGATGGTATTATGGAGCTCTTGACCGTCCTTCTCCCCGATATACATCGACCACTCGGGGTTAAACCGCAGTATTTTCAAAACGGCAGTCAAGACAATCAAATACACAAACCACTTGCCCACCAGACGGATAACCAATTCGTTGCGCTTGTCATACACCCCGTATTGTTGGCCATCCTTTTTACGCAAATAGAACTCCCTAAAAATATGGTCCCCTATCCAGATGATAATTTTGCCACCGAGATACACGATGATGGAAAACAGGGCGCTCTGGACGGACAAATACAAAAGCGATCGATCTACAAACACGTAGTCCAAATTCCAAATCCCCAGGCCAATCCACAATACCGCCAACCCAAAGATGCTCAGCAAATACCTGTTGAAAGTGCGCACCTCCCGTCTATCGATTTTGTGGATTTTAAACAAGAAAGCTCCGATCTGCTTCTTGACTCTAAAGTAAATCACCAAAAGCGCAATGAACAGCAGAACCCCGACAATAGTGTCTCCCCCGGTCACCTCCCAACCGAAGAATTGAAATACCACCTTTGATGCAAATGTCTTGTCCATTGCACAAAAGTACAAATTTGGATTGACATCAACAGAGGGATGGGTGATGTGGTGTGTAGTACAAAGTGCACATTTCTGTCTTGAAAACAAACGCGCAAGAAATAAATATACATACCTGCTACCGCTATTCATCCATAAATCAAGGCACTCTAACACGAACCAACATAGCCCACGGTTTTAACCGTGGGAAGGGTACAAGAAAATTTTTGTAATGGTTTTAACCATTTTTATCGCGCCTCGCATTTCGAAGAGGGGTGTGTATAACAAACTGCACTAAATCGCAAATGTATCAACTCCTTTTTGTGCAGTTTGCATTAACATTCGGTAGCTGAAACAATCACTTAGAACGAAAATAACCGATAGTCATAACTTTTAGTGAATTATTTCACATAATATCATAACTATTGGTGTTTCTATTCACGTATTATTATAACTATTAGTGAATATATTCACAAAAAGTACTATCTTTGCAATTAAAAAATATGTATATAAGATATCTGGAACAAGAACTTAAAAAGAGAATCGGATCGGGAAAGGCTATTATTCTAATTGGCCCCAGACAAGTTGGCAAAACGACATTGCTAGAAAAGATCCTTAAGAATAAAGACTACTTACTTCTTGATGGGGATGATCCTCAAACGAGAGTATTATTAAGCGAACCCAATACGGAGGAAATTCGCTCTATTCTCGGTAAGCATAAATTTGTTTTCATTGATGAAGCTCAAAGAATAAAAGGAATTGGGCTCACCATGAAAATAATTACGGACAAGTTTAAAAACGTTCAATTGTTTGCCAGCGGCTCGTCTTCGTTTGATTTATCCAACCAAATAAATGAGCCCTTGACCGGAAGAAAATGGGAATATCGATTATTCCCGATTTCATGGGAAGAATTCGAAGAACATCACGGATACTTATATTCCGAACAACAACTTGAAAATAGATTGCTTTATGGTTTTTACCCGGATGTCTTAAACCATCCGGGAGATGAAATTAATATTCTTAAAAATTTAGTTAATAGCTATTTATACAAGGACATTCTTTCATTTGTCAATCTACAAAAGCCCGAAGTACTTGAAAAATTGGTTCAAGCATTGGCGTTGCAGGTTGGTAATGAGGTAAATTACTCCGAGTTGGCACAAATAGTAGATGTCGACAAAAATACTGTCAGCAAGTATATAGATATTTTACAAAAAGGTTTTATCATATTTAAGCTGGGTAGTTTTAGCCGCAATCTTCGCAATGAAATAAAAAAGAATAAAAAAATATACTTTTATGACAATGGAGTTCGCAATATGGTCATAGGCAACTTTAAGCCCCTCGACATAAGGATAGATAAAGGTGCATTGTGGGAGAACTTCTTGATTTCAGAAAGAGTAAAACAAATCGAATATAAACAAAGTCTGGCACATATTTATTTTTGGAGAACCAGACAGCAACAGGAAGTGGATTTTGTTGAAGAAAATAACGGAAAAATCTACGGATATGAGTTTAAGTGGAATAGCCGGAAAAAGGTCAAACTACCTAAAACATTTATAAATTCGTACAACGCCGAAAGCAAAGTTATTGACCGCAAAAACTTTAGAGAGTTTGTAAAAATACAGAATGACTCTACACTATAATGGTGCCTATAACAAACTGCACATTTCTATCTAAATAGGCAATAACAATCCCGTAGGGATGCCATCTTTGTAGCCCAGTACGAACCGCAGAGAAGTGCAGGGCAATAAAGAGCACCCAAAGCCGTTTTGGCAGTTTTTTTTGCCCGGTCCGTATGAAATGAATTCCGGGGAATTGATATGCAATAATAGTAACAAATAACTAAACATCCATGCTCGTCCTTGTGTGTATTACAAAATGCACTATTACGCCTTGTACGTCTTGGTGCCACAGGTTTTAAGTAGTATAGCCTGTGCCGCCATAGCGGTACAGGAAGAGAGTGTACACCCTCTTAATCTCGAATCCCGTTTGAACAACCTCATCCCCTAATACCGCCTAGGGCGGCACAGGCTCTTCTCCTTTGAAATATATCAATATATAGTAAATACATAGCCAAAGGAGAATAGCTTGTGCCGCCGTGGCGGTAGGAATACACTCTATATCTAGCTGAGTATTACCCTAATGAAATTCCCTACCGTTAGAGGAACATAAGCCCCCCTCTCTTTCATCATAAATATTTATATGATGTACAGATTGAATAACGCCGAGGCGTCACAGGTTATGAAGGAGTAGAGCCTGTGCCGCTGTGGCGGTAGGAATGGGGGTGAGGTTGTAAAAATGTGCATTTTGTAATACACACACAGAGGGATGGGTGATGTGGTGTGTATTACAAAGTGCACATTTCTGTCTTGAAAACAAACGCGCAAGAAATAAATATACATACCTGCTACCGCTATTCTTCCATAAATCAAGTCACTCTAACACGAACCAACATAGCCCACGGTTTTAACCGTGGGAAGGGTACAAGAAAATTTTTGTAATAGTTTTAACCATTTTTATCGCGCCTCGCATTTCGAAGAGGGGTGTGTATAACAAACTGCACTAAATCGCAAATGTATCAACTCCTTTTTGTGCAGTTTACATTAACATTCGGGAGCTGAAACAATCACTTAGAACGAAAATAACCGATAGTCATAACTTTTAGTGAATATATTCACCAAAAATCATAACTATAGGTGAATATATTCGCAAACAGTACTCCGCCATGACCCGGCGAAACAATAGTCTAATTGAATACCGCAATAAACGATTCCGCTTCTCTGGATATCTTTTCCCGTGAAGTACATACCGGTTTAGAACTTCTTTGATATCTTTATGAGAAGTTCACCTGATGTGGTAGTGATATACACCTCCTGTCCTGAACCGGAACCCTCCCTCTTGACTTTCTCGACTTTTATATTCAGGTCCT
>JALWRC010000002.1 GCA_027080725.1 Saprospiraceae bacterium | reverse complement strand
AAGTAAATGTTTTTTTAAAAATCAGGGTAAACCCTGAGGAAAAAAAGCAGCAATTCAGTGGAAACCCTTAAGTATATACCCTTAAGACCCTTTGAGAGGATAAAACGCTGCTTCGCGGGGGGGGATTGAAGTGTATTTCAAACTAAACGCAGGACTCAAAAGCACGACTGAAAGGAGTGACTTTGAAGCCGGTTAGATGAGAGATTTATCATGGAGAATTATTACAAAGGGATAATTTGCGATTTGGCTTCGCGCTATGTGTAGTATAGGCGCACGTAGAATTTGTTACTTCTGAAATCCACGTTTAGAATGGTACTTGAAGTCAGTAAAGGACATAAACCTGTTGTGTCCTCTAACGCTGTAGCGTCACCAGTTGTGCTTTTGTGTTTCAAATCAAAGTTGTTGATTACCACGACCTGTGACGCCCCGGCGTTATTAGGAGTTAGGTAAGGAAATAAATTCGATCCGTACGGTAAACCATTAACCATTAACCATTAACCATTAACAATTAACAATTGCAAAAACTCTTCTCAAACCGGTGTTGGTTCACCCCGTGGAATGCTTTATTCTACGGGGTGAATCCTTGTTTGGTGTTCCCCAAAAGAGGTCACCTCGAAAAGATGTGTAAACAGCACTTGGCCACACGGGGTATTTTGTTGTACTTTTGTTCTCGCAGCCATGATTCTGAACCAAAAGGAAAACGCATACATTGAAAATATTGCACACAGCGGACTGGCATCTTGGAAAGCGCCTCGACGGACACGCGAGGTTGCCGGAGCAGGTAGAGGTGTTGGAGGAGATATGCACCATCGCAGAGCGGGAGGAGGTGGACGCTGTTCTCATCGCCGGGGACATATTCGACCATTTCAATCCCTCTACGGAGGCGATCGAGCTGCTCTACAAGACCCTTCATCGATTGTGCAATGGGGGCAAGCGCCTCGTTTTTGTCATCGCCGGCAACCACGATTCGCCCGAGCGCATCGAAGCCCCGGACCCGCTGGCCCGGTACAATGGCATCGTCATGGTGGGATATCCGCATACCGTTGTGCCCCCTTTTGAGTTGGGTTCCGGCATGAAATTGTCGAAGAGCGCCCCTGGAGTGGCGGAATTCCATCTGCCGGATATCGATTATCCCCTGCGCATCTTTCACACCTCCTATGCCAATGAGGTGCGCCTCAAAACCTATCTCGGGGTGGAAGACGAAGAGGCGGCCTTGCGAAAGGTATTGAAGGAAAAATGGGAGGAGCAAGTACGGGCTTTTGGCGATGACCAAGGGGTGAATATCCTCCTGGCCCATCTGCTTTTTACGCGCCGGGGGAAGGAGGTGCCCGAGGAACCCGAAGACGAGCGGCCTATACTGCATATAGGTGGAGCTTCGGCGATATTCTCGGAAGACATCCCTGCCTCCATCCAATATACCGCATTGGGACACCTCCATCGCAAACAGACCGTGGACGATCGCCAAGGGCCTGTGATGTACAGCGGAAGCCCCTTGAGTTACAGCTTTGCAGAGGCCAATCAAGACAAATACGTCCTGCTCATCGAGGTGGAACCCGGTGGGGAGGCACAGTGCACTCCTCTACAGCTTCATTCGGGCAAACGACTGCTCCGGAAACGCTTCGAATCGGTTCCCGCCGCCATCCAATGGCTCCGGCAACACCCGGATACGTGGGTCGAACTCACGATGGTCTCCGAGGGCTACCTTACTGCTCAGGAGCGCAAAAGCCTCGAAGCAGCCCATGACGGAATTACGGTCATCATCCCCGAAGTGCTGGAGACAGAAGCCCGGCGACAGGAGGAGCAGAGCATCCGGCTGACCTCCGACCGCGAGACCCTTTTTGTGCAGTACTTTACCCATCGCCACGGTCAAGCTCCCAACGAAGAGCTCTTGTCCCTTTTCCGCGAAATCACCCAAAATAAACCCGCTCTATGATACCTGTCCGACTTACGATTCAGGGGATGTATTCCTACAGGGAGGCGCAGACCATCGAATTTGAAGCCTTGACCTCGAGCAAAGTGTTCGGCATCTTCGGTGGTGTGGGAAGCGGAAAATCCACGATTTTGGAAGCCATCTCCTTCGCCTTGTACAATCATACCGAGCGGCTCAACAAAAACGATCGCAATTACAACATGATGAACCTCATGAGCGATTCCTTGCTCATCGACTTCATCTTTTTGGGGGATGACGGCCACCAATACCGGTTTGTCGTCAAGGGCAAGCGAAACCGCAAACAGTTTGAAAAAGTCGGCACCTTCAACCGCTCTGCCTACAGAAAGAATGGGGAAGAATGGAGCCCACTTGAAAAAAATACCGCTGAGGACATTATCGGACTCAGCTATCCCAACTTTCGCCGGACCGTTATTATCCCACAGGGGAAGTTCCGCGAATTTCTCGAACTCGGCCCCACCGAGCGGCGTAAGATGTTGCTCGAACTCTTCGGGCTGGAGAAATTTGACCTCTTTGACCCCACTAGCCGGCTATTTCATACCTGCAACTCCCAAATTGAAAATGTCACCGGCCAACTCACTTCCCTGGAAGAGTATTCCGGAGAGGAATTATCCCAATTGGAAGCGAGTATGAAATCGTCGACTGCCCGGCTCGAATCCATTGAGAAGCATCTCCAAAAATACCGGCAAGAACACACCCGGCTGCTCGAGACAAAAAAGCTCATGGATGAACAGCAACAGCTCCAATCTCAATGGGAGAAAATAACGGCAGAGGAGGACAATATCGAGGCACTTGCTCAAGAGATCCACCAAAAACTCTATTGCATCGAGCACTTCAAAGCGCCCCTTGCCGCTCTCGAAGAAAAGAAGTCCTCAAAACAGCAGCTGAAACTGAAACAGCAGGCCAATACTGCCCAAATCTCGGAGATAAAACGGGAACTTAAAGCGGCAGAGGATAAGCTCAAAGCCCTGGAGAAAGAATACGACCGGCGGGACGCCCGGAAGGAGGAGCTCCTTGCCATCCGGCTCCTGATTCAGATAAAGGGGCTCGAACAGGATGCACAAAAACTGCTCGAGCGGCGTGCGACCGGAGAGGAAAAACTCAAAGCCCAGGAAGAGACTACAGCGCAATTGGAGCAGCAAAGAGCATCCCGCAGGGAGGAGGTCGCAAAGCTGAAAAATAAATTGCCTCCGGTCGATACCGTCAACCGGCTGAGAAAGCAGCAGGTAGAGCAACAGTCCCTCATCAAGCAGATAGAGGAAGAGCAAAAAGGGATAAAGGACCTGGAAGAGCGCATCGGGACCTTGAAAAGGGAGATGGACGCCGGGAGGCAGGTATTTAAAACCCAATGGCCCCAATGGGCACAGGTCGAAGAACCGGATTGGGATGCGATAGCGGAAGAAGTCCGGCTGCGAATAAAAGCTCTGGAGACGGAGCTACAGCAACATCAACTGAAGGAAGAGCTGCAAGCACATGCAGATGCCCTTGAGCCCGGAAAGCCCTGCCTCTTGTGTGGCTCGACAGAGCATCCCGGCCCCCTTAAAATGGAGGATGTAACAGCTGCGATAAAAGCCTTGCACGAAAAGATTCACGCATGCCAACAGCAGCTCAAATCAGTGGAAGCCGTTAAAGTGCGCATGGGGCAATACGAGATTCAGCGCAGAGAAAAAGAAGATCAACTCGCAGCATCCAAGCGCAAGTTGGATGCCTTACAGCAAGCCTTTGACGCATTAAAAACCAATGCCGCCATAGCGCTGCCGGCCTATACAGATTATAGGGAGAGTACTGCATTGCTCGCTGCCATTGAGCGGGATCAAAAAGCCCTGGAAGAACGGGAGGAGCTTTTGGAGCACGTCTCTAAATCCTACGAAGAAGCTTCCGCGCGACTCGGTTTGTATCGGAAGACTTATGATGAAATCCAAACCCAACTCAAACTGGTCCAATCCAAAATCCAAACATTGGAAGACCAGATTCCGGTCCGATTGCCCGATGCCGTTCGCTCTATGGATGTCACGGGTTTAACGAGTTATATGCAAGGGCAGCAACAAGCGCTACAACAGTTGACCGAAGCATATGAGCAGGCCGGAACTGATGCGCGAAAGGCACAAACCCAGCTGCAAATTCTCCTCGCTGCCGAAAGGGATTTGAAAGGACGATTGGAGGAGGTGGAGCAGCAGGTTGAGGGATGGACGGAACAGCTAAAGAAAGGATTGGAGGCCGCTCCTTTCGAGACATTGCAAGAAGTGGAGGCCGTCTTAAACAGCCCCTTGGATATCGAAGCGGCTAATCACCAAATCCAAACCTTCAGGGAGCATCGCCAAGCGGTGCAATCGAGGTGGAGTGCAATAAAAGCCCAACTGGAGGGGAGGGATGTCAAGGAATTGGACCTGGAAAGTAGCGAGCGGAAATTGGCAGAAGAAGAGGCCAAAGGGCAGGTGTTGCGCGATACCATCGGGCGTATGAAGCAACGCATAGAAGACGTCAAGACCAAGCTCCAACAGAAGCAGGCCCTGCAAGCCCAACTCGATGCCTTGCAAGCGCGGCAAGCCAATCTTACCCTGCTGCGCAATATGTTCAAAGGAGGCGGTTTTGTCGATTTTGTTTCAACGGTTCACCTCCGGCAGTTGTGCATCACGGCCAATAAGCGATTTCATACCCTTACCCGCCACCGGTTGAGTCTCGAACTCAAATCCGACAATACCTTTCTCGTGCGCGATTATCTCAACGAGGGCAGGGTGCGAAGTGTGAGTACTTTGTCAGGGGGGCAGATGTTCCAGTTGTCCTTGAGTCTTGCCCTTGCATTGGCGGATAGCATCCGGCAGTACAAAGGCAATAATCAGAATTTTTTCTTCCTGGATGAAGGCTTCGGAACCCTTGACAAGGAGTCCCTGCGCATCGTATTTGACACCCTAAAGGCGCTTAAGAAAGAAGACCGGATCGTAGGGGTCATCTCCCATGTGGAGGCCTTGCGCGAAGAGGTGGAGGTTGCCGTCTATGCGACCAATGACGAAGCATCCGGGACCGTCCTACGCCAGAGCAGGACCCTTTAGATTATGGCTACCCTTTAACAGATTTGCTACGATTTCTTAGGGTAATTGTCATCCCAATTCTTTGGCCGGGGAGGGCCGAGCTTTCCGACCGATTTGGCGACGAGCATGGCGACGGTGGCATCTCCGGAGATATTGATGACCGTCCGGCACATATCCAATGGCCGGTCCACCGCAAATATCAATGCGAGCCCTACGGCGAGTTTTTCCTGAGGCAGGCCGATGGCTTCCAGGACGATGACCAGCATAATCATCCCGGCACCCGGTACGGCGGCGCTCCCTATCGAGGCCAGAGTGGCGGTGACGATAATGGTAAGTTGGTCGGAGAAATTCAGATCAAAGGCGAGGACTTGAGCGATAAAAACCGCGGCCACCGCTTGATACAGGCTGGTGCCATCCATATTGATGGTGGCGCCCACCGGGCAGACAAACGAAGCCACTTCCCCTTCGACGCCGAGATGCTCCTCCACACGTTCCATGGTCACGGGCAGGGTGGCAGCACTCGAACTGGTAGAAAAGGCGAGCAGTTGGGCAGGAGCGATACCTTTTAGGAAGGTCATGGGGGAGATGCCTGTTATGAAATAGTTGACTGTGAGGTAAAAGACCATCATCAACAGCAGCCCGCCCACTACGGTGAAGGCATACCAGCCCAAGGCAACAAATAGGGAGGGGTCTTGCGTATCCGTGATAAGTCCTGCGAGGAGCGCAAAAACGGCATAAGGTGCAATGAGCATGATGAGATCTACCATTTTGAGGACGACTTCGTTGAGTCCGTCAAAAAAATCTTTGAGAGGCTTGGCATATTTGTCTTCTACCATTAAAAGGGCAATCCCAAAAAAAATGGCAAAGAAGATGACCTGAAGCATATTGCGGTTGCTGCTCGCCGCTTCAAAGAAATTGGACGGTACCATATCGACTAAAAACTGAAGTTTGCCTCGCTCTTTGGTTTGCAAGGCACTTGCCACTTTTGTCGAGGCGGTCGATTGGTATTGCTCCGTTATTTTGGTGACAACGGAGTCGTTGACATTATTGCCCGGTTGTACGATGTTGACCAATAATAGCCCGATACTGATGGCGATGACGGTCGTAATGATGTACAGTACAATGGTGCGTCCTCCGATTCTGGAGAATTTGGACAAGTCTTGCAAATCGGAGACCCCCTTTATCAAAGAGGCAATGATGAGCGGTATGGCGATGAGCTTTAATAACCGGATAAAAATGGTGCCGACGGGCTTTATCCATTCGGATACAAACCCGGGTCCCCAGGACGTATTGGCCATGACCACGCCAAAGACAATACCGAGCAACATGCCAATCAAAATCCTCCAATGCAATTCTAACTTCTTCATAATTCTAAATGGTTACTGTTTTGTTCGTTTCGTTTGGGACCGTTAAAGTACTAAAAAAATAAAACATGGATGAACCGGTGAGTGGTCATCTACGCTCCCCGGCCTCCCTTCATTAGTCCGGGCGGTAGAAGGGATGGTTTACCCCATAAACAATTGAATGATTGAATCCATTAGAGAAATTTATCTGAAACATCCATCCCGCGATTAAAGCCGTGGGCTATGTTGACACTAAAGTTACTATTAATCAGGATTCCGGATTTTTCACATTTCAAAGAAGATTTTATCTTTATCCCTTAAAAATCGCAACTCATGCTTAAATCCACCAGCTTACTTTCGTGCCTTGTATGCATCTTTCTCTTACAAGGGATGGTTCTATCCGCCCAAAAGGATGTCGACCAACTTATGCTTAAAAAGATCCACCGGGAGGTGTTACTTCACGGCGAAGTATATCAATGGCTGCGTGGATTGAGCGAGGGGATAGGAGGGAGGCTGGCGGGCTCCCCCGAGTCGATGGAAGCCGTGCATTATGTGCACCGGATACTTGACACCTTGGGGCTGGATGCTGTCCGGGATCAACCGTGCATCATTCCCAATTACTGGACCAGGGGCTCTGTCGAAAAAGTTATTGTCCAGACGGATGACGGGGACGTTGACTTGTCCTGTACGACGCTCGGTGGCTCCCCTTCGACTCCCAAGGGAGGATTGCAAGCAGTCGTCATCGAAGTGCAAGGGCTGGACGATATCGAAAGACTGGGAAGGGATGTGATCGAGGGCAAGATTGTTTTTTATAATCGACCGATGGATGCAGGGAAAATCGAGACATTTCATGCCTATGGAAAGGCGGTGGACCAACGGGTTTTTGGACCCGAAATGGCGTCTAAATACGGAGCGGCAGGTTGTATTGTCCGGAGTATGACCAATGTGTTGGACGACGTGCCTCATACCGGCGTGACGATATTTAGAGATAAAGTAAAGCCCATTCCCGCTATGGCCATAAGTACAAGGGCTGCCGATAAGTTGAGTGCCCTATTGCGCAAGGGGATGTACAATGTTTATATGGAAACTCACGCAGAGAACCATGGTCCCGTATCTTCCTTTAATGTACTCGGGGAGATCAAAGGGAGTCAACATCCCGAGAACATCATCGTCGTAGGCGGGCATTTGGACGCTTGGGACAATGGCACAGGGGCGCACGATGATGGTGCCGGTATCGTACAGGGGATAGAAGTCTTGTACACATTCAAACGATTGGGGTATCAACCCAAAAACACGATTCGATTTGTGGCATTCATGAACGAAGAAAATGGCAGTGGCGGGGCCCGGGCTTATGCCGATAGTGCAAAGCAAAGTACGGATTTTCATTTGGCAGCCATAGAGTCCGATGCGGGGGGATTTACCCCGCGGGGATTTACTTATGCAGCGGATTCCAGTGTGTTGGGTGCCTATAAGGAGCAACTCGAATCCGGGATAGAAGCGGCGCTGTGCCCCTTTGATATTTACGTCAAAGCAGGTGGAAGTGGTGCCGATATCGGCCCCCTCAAGGGGCAAGGGGCCTTGCTCTTTGGCTTGCGACCGGATCCGCAGCGCTATTTTAATTTTCACCATACAGCTATAGACCGGATAGACGCCGTCAACGAAAGGGAATTAAAAATGGGAGCAGCGGCCATGACCTCATTGGTCTATTTGTTGGACAACTACCTCCAAAGACCGGATGCTGCAAACAAATAATAATCGCGACAATCAAACATTATGCGTGTACAAGTGCTGGATAAAACCTTTAAAAAGTTTATCTCTGAAGAGGAAATAAAAAATCGAGTCGCCATCCTCGGCAAGATGATAGAGGAGGACTACAAGGGCAAAAAACCTGTTTTCTTAGGCATTCTCAATGGTGCTTTTATCTTCCTGGCAGACCTCATCCGGGCGGTTAATCTGGAGTGCGAAGTGAGTTTTATGAAGCTCTCGTCTTATAAGGGCTTCACTTCGACAGGGGAAGTCGTCTTTAGTGGCCCCATCGATCCCATGCTCAAGGGGCGGGACATCATCATTGTAGAGGACATCATTGACTCCGGAAAGACGATGAAAGCGTTTCTCCCGGCCTTGCAAAGTATCTCTCCCAAGTCTATACGCATAGCGAGTTTGCTCATCAAATGGGATAAACTGGAGGTGGACCTCAAGCCCGAGTACATCGGTTTTGAAATTCCCCCGGAATTTGTCGTGGGGTACGGTCTGGATTACGATGGTTTTGGCAGGGATCTGAGGTCGGTGTATATTTTGGACGAAGGGTAGACCTCCACAGGTTCATTCTACCGGGTAGCCTCCAAAACCTCCGCTTGACGCCGGTGTCTTGAGATGGCCAAATCTACCAGTTTGTCGATCAACTGGTCTGTAGGCAGTCCTACAGCCTTCCATAGTTTGGGGTACATACTGATATTGGTGAATCCGGGAATGGTGTTGATTTCGTTGACCAGGATTTCTCCTTCTTCCGTATAAAAGACATCTACTCTGCCCAATCCCTCACACTGGAGGGCTTTGTAAGCCGATACTGCGGTATTGCGCACCGCTTCCAAAGCATCCTCTCCAATACGAGCGGGGATGATGGCTTTGGATACTGTGGATTTGAGGTATTTGGTTTCGTAGTCGTAGAAGTCGACTTCTTTGGATACTTCACCGACAGTAGATGCCTCCGGGTGGGCATTTCCCAGGACGGCACATTCGAGTTCCTTGCCGTTAATATTGGCTTCGACCACGATTTTATTGTCGTATTTAAAGGCCTCTTCGAGAGCGGGTTGCCATTGAGAGGCAGTATCGACTTTGCTAATGCCAACGGAGCTGCCCATATTGGCAGGTTTGACGTAGACGGGAGTTCCCAATTCTCCCGCAATGCTATCAAACGCAGGAATATTGTCAGAGCTCCTGAAGGTGCGGTATTTTCCTATAGGGAGTCCCGCTGCCGTGAGGAGGGACTTCATGACGTCTTTGTCCATACCTACAGCGGCCCCCAGAACATCCGGACCGACAAAGGGCACATTGGCGACTTTCAACAACCCTTGAATGGCCCCATCTTCTCCGAGCGGTCCGTGCAACATCGGAAAGACGACATCAAATACGACTTCTTCCTTCAGAGGCGCTTCGAGACTGTACAATCTTCCATTGCATTGGGGAGGAAGGCAGACCTTGATGCCTTCGGTGTTTAAGACGGGTTGGTTGGGATGCTCCCCGTCTAAGAGCAACCGGTTATCCGGCCTGTATATCCAGTGTCCCTTTCTCGTAATGCCAATCAGATATACATTGAAATGTTCCCTGTTGATGGAGGCAATCAAGTTTTTGGCCGAGCGAAGGGAGATGTTATGTTCGGCGGATTTGCCTCCGAATAATACGCATATATTCTTCTTAGTCATGATATTTGTAGTGATTTATGGACAGTCTGATGGTTTTTCTTGTGTGATGGAGAGGTCCATATAAGCCCCCATCGGGATCTTTTCTCCGCTTTTGAAAGAAGGAAATTGGGAGACCACATAGGCCGTTGACGGGTCATCTACGAAACCCATATGGTTGACCTTGCCCACTTTAAGTTTTAACGACTCGATGAGGAATTTAGCTTCGGCGAGGGGCTTGCAATGTAAATCCGGGATGGGTACTTCACCACCTCCGTGTTTGGAGAGCACCACTTCCAAGGTGTCGCCCTTGGCAATCTGTACTTTGAGGTTGCGTCCCCGTCGATTGATGATAGGACGATTGTGATAATAGACCTCCAGAATGTGATCTATGGGCCCCGGGTCGTATTTGTAGCCCTTTACTTTCATCTGAACGGAGAAGCGATCCTGAATTTCTTGTCTTTTGAGGCTGTATTTTTTCCCGTAAAGGGTAGGCAGTAACTTGACGGGAAATCGATCCGCGTTATACTTGGAAATCGTCAAATAGATTTTTCTTCCACTCTTCACATAGGAGCCGGTAGGTGGATTTTGGGTTAAGACGATTCCACCGGGTTTGCCGACAATTTGAACAGAGTCGTAAAGGATGACATCAAAGTGGTATTTGTCTGCGATTTTTTGAACATCGCTCAAGGATTTGTCCAAGAGCTCCGGCATCTCAATTCGCTCCCCGTGATGGGTGTACATGTTTAAGGCGAATTTAAGTAAAAGCAACAGAAATACAGCTGTCAGAAACAAATACAGGATATTCCTGATGAGATAATGTTGTTTTAAAAATGCAAGGATGCGACGTAGCGTTCCCTTTGAAGTTTCTTTTGTTTTTGCCATGATAGGTCGATGCTTGGACTGCTGTTTTATCAGTTGGCCTTGCGCAGAAAGGGGTCAAATCGTTTATGTTTCACTTTCGGCACAAAGCAAAATATTATAATAAACGCAAATATAAGGCATTTTAGCTCATTGGGGTGGATGGGGTGTGGATGTGTGTATTACAAAATGCACTTTTTTACAACCTCACCCCCATCCCTACCGCCACAGCGGCACAGGCTCTACTCCTTCATATTCAATCTGTACATCATATAAATATTTATGATGAAGGAGAGGGGGGGGTATGTTGCTTTAACTGTAGGGAATTTCATTAGGGTAATACTCAGCTAGATAAAGAGTGTATCCCTACCGCTAAAGTGGCACAGGCTATACTACTTAAACCTGTGGCACCAAGGCGTACAAGTCGTAATAGTGCATCTTACAATACACACATCAAGGAGAAGGGGGATACATTCCATTTGAAGTCTCCCTTTTCGAAGATGAAGGGGAACTGATTTAGTCCTTGGCAGATGAAGGTCGTATGGGCAATGTCGTAATATTTGTGCGAAAAACAATAACCCTCTTTGGGATGCTGTTATCTTTGTCGGAGAAAAGCGGAATGGATATCCGGGATTTTGTCGAGTGATTTTCCACAATTGTGAAGAGCCTCTTTCCGGGAGGGCGCCGGATACCGTCCAAAACCGGACCTGTTCAGATAAGATAAATGTCAATAAAAACCATGATTCGACCATTTCATACCTCCTACAGAAAAGAGATCGCTACCTTATTATGGGCCGGGTGTATCGCCCTTCTTCCATTGTTCTTATGGGCTCAACCCGGAGCGAAGGCGATATACCACTATCAGTCCGCCCCTGCGTGGAATAACTCTGCATCGGAGTATTTCCGGAGCGACCATAAGGTTTTGGAGCATTATGCCGGGGCGGGGATAAGCTATTGGTTTGAGCACGTGCGATACAATTTTGGGATGGCGCCGGGGCTCTACCTCCTCCAATCCTCCACCCGGCTGTCCGGAAGAGATACGACCTTCCGATATACGGATAAAACTCTGGGTTTCGAAGTGGATATGACCTTTTTTCCCTTCCATCCCATCAAGCTGAATCCTTGGCTGGATGCCCCGCCGATGGATGGTAAGACCAAGCGCTGGAAGACGAGCTTATTTCTGCAGTGTACCCCTGCCGTCGTCTGGCACCACAAACGTATCGATCCGGCCGGTGAGAAGCATAACGGGCTCAATTTTAAAATCGACTTTGGCCTCGGGTATCAGATGTATTTCTTGCCTCATATCGGTCTGTCCCCGATTATCAAAGCGGGCATACAACCGGGTTTGAAATGGCCGGGATTTGCCGCAATTCACGAAGTGGCGGACGGGGTCGACAAAACGCTTGGGACTTTTGCCTCCTTTTCTCTCTATTTCTTCTATTATTAACCATTTCATGCCAAACCCTCCTTCCGGACCTAAAATGCATATAGAATCCACATGACACAAACGACGAAAAACAAGGACAAACGACTCTTCTTAATCGATGCGTATGCGTTGATTTTCCGGGCTTATTTTGCCTTCCTGCGCAATCCGAGGATGAACTCTAAAGGGCTCAACACCTCGGCCGTATTCGGGTTCCTAAACGCCCTCCTCGAAATATTGGAAAAAGAAAAGCCCTCGCATATCGCCGTGGTTTTTGATCACAAATCCGAGAGCTTCCGCGCGAAGGAATTTCCCTTCTACAAAGCGCACCGGGAAGAGACTCCGGAGGATATCAAATTGGCCGAGCCCTGGATCCGTAAGCTCGTGGAGGCCTTTCATATCCCGATTCTCGAAGCGGAGGGATATGAGGCGGATGACGTCATAGCCACCCTGGCCAAGAAGGCTGCAGAAGCGGGTTACGAGGTGTATATGGTCACACCGGATAAGGATTTTATGCAACTCCTGACGGATAAGGTGAAGATGCTCAAGCCGGCCAAACGCGGCAACCCACCCGAAGTGATTACCCCCGCGACAGTGATGGAGAAATACGGATTGGAAGACCCCAGGCAATTTATCGACATTTTGGGCTTGATGGGGGACAGTGCCGATAATATCCCCGGAGTCAAGGGAGTCGGCGAAAAAACGGCCACCAAACTCATCTCCCAATACGGCAGCATCGAAAACCTCTACGACCATATCGACGAAATTAAAGGAAAGCTGAAGGAAAAATTGGAGCAGGACAAGGAAAATGCCTTTATCTCCAAGAAGCTGGCGACCATCATCCTCGATGTCCCCGTCGAGTTTAATCCCGAAAAATTGCTCCTCGGCCCCAAGGACGATGAGCAATTGAAAAAATTGCTCGAGGAACTCGAGTTCCGCTCTTTCCTGAGGCGGATTTACAATGAGGAGCCGGCGGCTGCCGCTCCAAAACCCGGAGACCAACTCTCCCTCTTTCCAATGGGGTCGGAGGGCGCTCCCGTCCTTTCAAAATCGCACTATGACAAGGATAAACAGGACTATCAATGCGTGGATACCCCGGACAAAATGGAGGCGCTCGTAAAGCAGCTAATGAAGGCCCGGGAGTGGGCATTTGATACGGAGACGACGGGTTTGGATACCTTGCAAGACGAATTATTGGGGATGTCTTTCAGCAGTGCGGAAAACACCGGGTATTTTGTCCCTGTTCCGGAGGATAAAGCGGCGGCAATGCGGGTTTTGGACGCATTCAAGCCCCTCTTCGCAGATGAGAATAGCTTAAAAATCGCACACAATGCAAAGTTTGATATCAAAGTGCTCCGAACGGCCGGTATCGAGCTCCAACCCCCGTATTACGACACCATGATTGCCCATTTTTTAGCGGATCCGGAGCGACGACACAAGCTCGATATCCTGGCGGAAAATTATCTGCAGTATGAGCCGATTCACATCGAGTCACTCATCGGCAAGCGGGGACCGCGACAGAAGAGTATGCGCTCCATTGATCCGGAGGTGTTGTGCACTTATGCAGCGGAGGATGCCGATATCACCCTTCGCCTGAAACCCATCATGCATAAGATGGTGGAAGAGCGCGAGCAGACGACTATATTGGAGGAGATCGAATTGCCCCTGATGCCGGTTTTGGCAGATATGGAGCTGGAAGGCATTCGCTTAGATGTGGACTTTCTGAAAGCCTATTCGGTGGAGTTGGCCGAAGAGATTAACCACATTATGTCGTCGATTTACCGTCGTGCCGGGGTCGAATTTAATATCAGTTCCCCTGCACAAGTGGGGGAGGTGTTGTTTCGCCGGTTGAGAATCGAGTACGAGGGCCCCAAGACAAAGACGGGAAAGTACTCGACCCGGGAAGAGGTCCTAAAAAAGCTCAAAGACAAGCATCCCATCATAGGGGATATATTGGAGTACCGGGAGCTGACGAAGCTCAAATCGACTTATGTGGATGCCCTTCCCGCATTGGTCAATCCCAAGACGGGGCGAATCCACACGACCTTTAGTCAGACCATCGCCTCGACCGGACGGCTGAGTTCGATGAATCCCAATATCCAAAATATCCCCATCCGAACGGAGCGCGGAAGGAAGATTCGCAAGGCTTTTGTCGCCCGCGATGACCGATACCTGCTTCTCGCTGCGGATTATTCGCAGATCGAGTTGAGGTTGTTGGCGCATATGAGCGAAGATGAGGGGATGATCGCGGCTTTCCGGCAGGGGGAAGATATCCACAGGACCACCGCAGCGCGTGTTTTCGGCGTACCGCCCGGTGAGGTGACGCCCGAAATGCGACGAAAAGCCAAAGCCGTCAACTTTGGGATCGCCTACGGCCAATCCGCCTTCGGTTTGTCACAGGCATTGGATATAAGCCGGACGGAGGCCAAGGAGATCATAGATAGTTATTTCGAAAAATTTCCCGGCATCCGCACCTATATGGATAAGACGATTGCCTTCGCCCGCGAGCATGGATATGTGGAGACCCTCAAAGGGCGGCGGCGCTACTTGCGCGACATCAACTCGCGCAATAATGTCGTCAAAAATGCCGCAGAGCGCAACGCGATCAACTCTCCCATCCAAGGGTCAGCGGCCGATATGATCAAGGTGGCGATGATCGATATCCAAAAAAGCATGAAAGAGGAGGGATTCGAATCCAAGATGCTCTTACAGGTGCATGACGAACTCGTATTTGACGTCCGGCGGGATGAATTGGAGGCGCTAAAGGCCTTGGTCAAAGAGAAAATGGAGCAAGCCCTGCCCGGTCTTCTCGTCCCGATCAAAGTGGATATGGGTACCGGGGAGAACTGGCTGGAGGCCCATTGATGATGACACGATAATGGTCGTAATAGGATGAAAAAAGCATTTACCCTCAATATCGCTTTAGTAATTTTGCTCAATCTGTTGATTAAGCCCTTCTACATCTTTGGGGTGGATCGAACGGTGCAAAATGTCCTCGGTCCGGATGTGTACGGCGGATATTATGCTGCTCTTTTGAGTTTCGTTTATCTGTTTCAGATTATCAATGATTTCGGAATCCAAAATTATACCGCTCAGCACATTTCCAAACACCCTAAACTCCTCGCCAAATACTTCCCACAGTTTTTGACCTTGAAAGGGGTTTTGGCGCTGTTTTACCTCGTAGCGGTCACCATCGGGGGAATTGCTTTCGGGTTCCGCGGAGTGCTCATTCCCATTATCTTAATGCTGGCCTTCAACCAAATCATCATATCCTATCTCTTTTATCTCCGGGCCAATATCGCCGCCATCGGAAGGTACCGAACTGACAGCATTTTGTCCGTACTCGACAAAGCGTGGATGATATTGATTTGCGGTATTTGCCTTTGGGGGCTTCCGCACCGCATTCATTTTACGATATATTGGTTTATCGGGGCGCAGACGGCCTCTTTGCTACTGACGGTTTTGGTCGCCTTGTTCGTGCTGTGGCCCCACCTGCGGGGCTTAAAATTCCGGATATCCAAGCCCACCTTAATGGTGATTTTGAAGCAGAGTCTGCCCTACGCTTTGGTGCTCTTCCTCTCGACGATATACACGCGTATGGACAGCGTTATGATCAAGCGAATGCTCCCGGACGGGGACTATCAGGCGGGCGTTTACGCCGCGGCTTTTCGCCTTCTCGAGACGGCCAATATGTTTGCTTACCTATTCGCCGCCCTGCTCTTGCCGATGTTCGCGCGCATGTTTCGCGAGCGGAAGCCCATAAGGGGATTATTCGAACTCAGCGTCGGGATATTGTGGAGCGGTGGGATAGGGCTGACGCTGATGGTGATGTTGTTCCGGCAGGAGATTATGACGCTCCTCTACACCCACGCCACCCCTTATTGGGGCCAACTCTTGGGGATGTTGATGTTGGGATTTGCCGCATCGGCTATCTCTTACATTCTCGGTGCGCTCCTCCTCGCCAAAGGGGAAGTCCGTCGCGTCAACTACCTCTACCTGACCGGCGCATTGCTCAATGTCGCACTCAACCTCTGGTGGATTCCCCAATGGAAGGCATATGGAGCCGCCCGGGCGACCTTCCTGACCCAGATACTCATGATGACAGGTGGTTTTTATCTGGTCATCCGGTACGTCCTGCGGGAAGTCCCGGGGCGATTGATCCTTCGCATGCTCTTGATGGCCCTCCTTGCGATGGGGTGGTATTGGAGTAAGGATTTTTGGTATGAAATGGTTGATTATAACTTATACATCACACTCGGAGCAACAGCACTATTCCTGCTCCTCGTCGCCGCAATCCTCGGTTTTATCCCCAGAGTGAGGGATTTGAGGGAGGAGGAAGAGGAAGAGTAGGAAGAAAGCGGATGAAATAGGGCTTATTAGTAAGTTGTTGGTTCTTGAAAATCTCAGTGTTATTATATTGATAAAAGGTAAAGCAAAATTATCGAAACTTGCATTTTTTACAATTTTTGATAGTTTTTGTTTATATTCGCGTTATGAATAAATTGATTGTGTGAGAGGAATATCTTGATAAGATATTTGCATACAAAGATAGAGATATGATCAAAGTTGTTATAGGATAACACCGTTCCGGAGAATCAAAACAATGGGAAATAGTTAAAGATAATTAATTACTTCCGGGAGTTAGATCACAGTATTGTTAATTTTACAACTTTGAATTGTGTAAGAAATTTTAATAAGTCGTGGGAAACCATCTATTTAGATAAAATCATAATTGCAAACAGATAGAATAAATAGGCTTCACTATATTATAATGAATACCAAACAAATAAAAAATGAATTACAAGATCTCATTTCGGGAAAGAGCGGCGCTAGCTATGATGCGCTTATCCAAACAGTCACCGGTCAGCTTAGCAGTGGCAAGAAAACAAGTCCAATGGCTGAAGAAAAACACCAAAACAAAGCGCGAGAAAAAGAGAAGTTGATTGAGTTTGCTCAATATAGCAATTTATTGATAGAGAATATCCCGGAAGAGCGTTTTATTGCTAGTGGAGCTGAGCAATAAGTGTACATCGCTGGGGAAAATGCAGTTATAAAGCTGAATACTTCCATATATTATGCCTCATGGGAAGATTATTTTTTTAATTTGCTACTGCACAATTACTTTTTTGCAGATACAGCTTACACTCTTTTGGGATTTCACCTGTCGGATAATATATTATATGCAGTAGTGAAGCAAGCATTCATCAAAGCAGACGAAATGACCGATTTGAACGAAGTCAAAAAGTTTATGGCAGCTAATGGGTTTGATAATATAAGACGACATGATTACGAAAATAAGAGCCTGGGGCTGATTATTGAAGATTTGCACGATGAAAATGTAATTACAGCAGAAGGCATTCTTTATTTCATTGATACCGTTTTCTTTATTAATCCTTCTAAGTTTTGGGATTGAGGAAAAGCAAATGTGAAAAGGCACAAGTTGTACTTATTCATAGCTAACGACAGGACTATCAGCAAGTGTTAACCAATACACAATTTCGGAAATGAATTGTGCCTATTCAGGGGATTTGTGATGTGGATGAGATGAATAGCATATACGATTAAGAACTACCCGATTGAACCACCCGACCCAATCGAGGCCATTTTATTTAGAATTGATCAACTCGGCATGAAAAAGAGTGAATTGAAAAGGCAACTTGCATAAAGAAGCCGTGTGAGTGTAATATTGAATGGAGAACGCAAACTCAGTCTATCAATGATTAGAAAGGTAAATGCAGAAAAAGGCATTTCGATTCAAACATTAATCGGAGAATATGTCGTGGCAAATTTAGCACCTATGATATCAATGTACGCCATGACTTTTCTCCCTTTCGGTCAAAAGGGGTTGTATTTACCATTCCCTTTCTCCAATAGAAGTGTGTATTATGAAATGCACTCAAATATACAAATGGGATGTTTCCCAGCTTTTGGAGCCTGGTACTTGACTTCGTTTTGTGATAAATGTTCAATAAAAGATTCTTGCTCGCAAAGGGGCAAGGACTCAAAGAAATCCATGTTTGTAATACCCTCATTAAATCGAAAAACATGGACAAAATGAAAATAATCTCGTACCTTTACACGTAAAAAAGTGTACGTATGAACACCAAGCTAACCTTATCTATCCATCAAGTTGTTATCGAGGCGGCAAAAAGATATGCCAAATCGAGTGGTAAAAGCCTATCTAGTGCTCCGCGTACGAAATAAATCCCCTTTGCAACCGAAGCAGTTTTTTTGCTGAATCGAGGCGCTTAAACAGGAGTTATGCCGTAGTATAATGACTGTTTGAGCAACGAAGAGTCAGGAGAAAAGAGCGAGGTTATATGGGTAGTTATTTTCTGCGCGGAGCACTAGTATTGTAGAAGAGTACTTGAAATCCCTTGCCGGAACAGAAGGCTTGAATAAGAAAACAACAAAACTGGAATTGGTGAGAGAACTAAAAGGGTCGGTAAAGATGCCCAAAGAATTTAGCTCTTACAAGGAAATACTACAAGATGCACTTGTGCTCTATCAAACCTAAATTGACGGGTATTTTCGGTGTATTTTGCGCCTGAACTTCGTTAAAAATACTCGACGTAGCTAATAGCTATGCCTGCGTTTTTTGCCTCGTTCAGATGTAAAATACGCTCAAATCTACCTCGTCACTTAAGCGTTGATAGACCACTGTCAAAAAATATTTTGGCAAATGAAAAAATTGTATTTAGACTCTGATGTGCTTTTGGATTTATTGCTTGACAGAGCGCCATTCTCAGAGCATATTGCCGAATTAATTGAGAAATGCATTGATTCCGGTGTGAAGCTATTTAGTTCGCCAATAAGTATCACCAATGTAAATTGCATAATCAGAAGACTGGAAAACCGAAAAAAAGCAGATTCAATGACAAAGAAGATCTTAAAAATCGTGCATATGGAAAGTGTCGGTCAAAAGGTAATAGATCGAGCGTCCAATTCGCGTTTTATGGATTTTGAGGATAGTGTTCAAAACTTTTGCGCTGTAGAATCAGGGCATAAAATAATCATCACCCGCAACACAAAGGATTACAAGGAAAGTGATTTGTCGATATTGACACCAAAAGAGTATTTGGCAAAAATGAGAAATGAATAAAAGAGAAACCTGGCATACACCTATCGCCAAACCCACCGACACCATGATAGACAGACGGAGATTACCAGATAAAGCCGCCGGATATTTGAAGTACTTGGTACTATTGGTGCTTGTGAGTTATCCGCGTGTGTATTACAAACATCGACGAGGTATGGGAGGTATCTCATCCCCCTATTAATATCATGCTTCTGTTGTGGTGATTGCCCGGGTTTTTGAAGGCCGAATCATCCATTCCCCCTCTGACGGCATGTTTACTCCGGATCGCGTTTTTAATCAAGGGGCGAATATCCGCTCCTGCTCTAAAGGGAGTCAGAAGGTCCGTCTCCGTCCCGGAAAACAGGCAATTTTTTATCCTTCCGTTGGCCGTTAACCGGATGCGATTGCAGGTGGAGCAGAATGGGCGGGTGACCGTCGAAATGATAGCGAAGGTGCCTTTGTGCCCTCTGATTCTAAAATTTTCGGAAGTGTCATTCGGCCGGTCATCGATGCGCAGGACATTCTCTTTGCCAAAATGCTGCATGGCTGCCGATACGATCTCATCAAAGGAGACCAGGCGGCTCATATCCCAGTTGTTGCCATCGAAGGGCATGAATTCGATGAAGCGCACATGCAGGTTTTTATCCTCCGTCCAACGGATAAAATCCACCACTTCCATGTCGTTAATCCCCTTGATGAGGACGGCATTGACCTTGACGGTAAAGAAGTCATCCGCTTCTGCCAGGAGAATATTGTGCATCACCTTGTCATAATCATCCCGTAAAGTGGTCATCAGAAAGCGATGGGCATCCAGGTGGTCCAGGCTGATATTGAGATACCGGATGCCGAGTTCCTTAAGCAACGGAAGGTAGCGGTCGAGGATAACGGCATTGGTCGTAAGGGACAATTCTACGGGGAGGGCGGCCAAAGACCGGAGAATTTCCTCGACGTTTTTCCGGACGAGGGGTTCTCCACCGGTCAATCGAATCTTCGTCACTCCGAGGTCGACAAATTGCTTTGCTATTTCGACGATTTCATGCGTCTTCATGATGTGCTCCTTGGGGCTCAAATCGGCTCCCTCGGCAGGCATACAGTAAGTACACCGCAGATTGCAACGCTCGGTGAGGGAGAGGCGCAGATAGGTGTGCTCCCGGCCGTGTGAATCGGTCAATATGGATGAGGGATTCGTCATGCTAACTGTCGTGATTTAGTTTGTCCACCATGGTCAGTAAAAACGGAAACAATGCGTGCAAGGCATCCTCCATGCCGGCGGAAGAACCGGGCAATGCGAGCACCAACGTGTTGCCCTTCATCCCGCCAAAACAACGGGACATCAGGGATTTTGGCGTGCGGTGGTCTCCGTAGTGCCGCACGGTCTCCCCGATACCCGGAATCTCCCTGTCCAACATCGGGCGAATGACTTCCGGCGTTTTATCGGTGGGTGTCAACCCTGTTCCTCCGGCGATGATGACCATCCCGCAACCCGACATTTGCTCCAGCCCTTCGCGTAGGGCTGCTGCTTCGTCGCCGATGGTGATAGCATCGGAGACAGACAATTGATACTGTTCGAGAAAGTCTTGGACGAGTGGGGTGATCTTGTCGGGTTTTTTGCCGTTGACAATGGCATTGGAACACACGATCAGCACGGTTTTGACCGTAGTGCTGACCTTCTTGCGCAGATCGGATTTTCCGCCGGACTTTTCCAATAACCGGATATTGGAGATGGTTACCCCTTTGTCGATGGGCTTGAGCATGTCGTAAAGGGTGAGTGCCACCACGGAGACTCCGTGCATGGCCTCCACTTCGACCCCGGTGCGGTAGATTGCTTTGACCTCCATGGTTATCCTGATGTCCAGGCCGGCGATTTCATACGAGACCGCCGTAAATTCCACCGGAATAGGGTGACAATCTGGGATGAGCATGGGTGTCTTTTTGACCCCGAGCAATCCCGCAGTTTTGGCCATCTCGAAGACATTGCCTTTGGGAACCTCGTTTTGTTGGATGGCGCGGATAGTAGCTTCTTTGCTGACCCGCACCGTCGCCTCCGCTATGGCGCGTCGCAGGGTCGTACGTTTGTGAGTGATATCAACCATATCGTTTTATTTGTTTTTTTTCCATTGAAAATCGCCTTCTTCAAAGTGCTCTTTTGCAAAAATCGGCACCTCTTCCTTGACCTTATCGACCAACCACCGCAAGGCATCAAAACACGCTTGCCGGTGTTCCGAAGCCACCCAAACGAGCAAACTCCATCCTCCGACCGGCACTTCGCCTTCGCTGTGGAGCAGTTCGACCGCCTCCAGGTCAAAGCGCTTTTTGGCCTCCTCGATCAACTGCTCGAAGGTCTTATCCGCCAATGCCCGGTAGGCCGAATACTCGATGCTCTGCACTGTCTTTCCCCAGCATCCATCTGCCCTGATCTGACCGAGAAAAAACGCCTGAGCCCCGGTTTTTCTCCGGCTCCGGCCCTTTCGGGCGATAAGCTCTATCGCTTCCAACGGAATATTACCTTCGATCCATCTGTGTGACATAAGCGAGTATTTGGTGAATTGAAAAAGGGATATATGCGAGGTTTTCTCGAGGTATGAAATCGTCGAGCAGGGGCAGCGCCTGACGGCTGCGGATTCCTGTCTGACAGAAGGTCACTATTTTTTTGTCTTTGGGCAATAGCTGCTTCTCCGCCCGGAGCCGGTCAAGTGGAATGGAGAGGACCCGGTCGTCCGTCCATCGCGGAAGTTCTTCGGGTTGGCGGACGTCGAGAAAGACGATATGTTTTTCTTCAAGCAGTGTGTAAAATGCCTCTTTATCTACCGTCCGGCCATTGGCAGGTGTGAGGCAGTTCTGCCGGTAGTCCTGGGCCTGAAGGGCTTCCCGGGTAGCGGGCAGGGAGGGGTGGCCGGGTGCTGCCGGGTGGTATTCAAACACATGGTGTCGCTGCTTCCAAATGTCAATAAAAAGCAACCGGTTGGCGAGGACCTCTCCGGACCGGGTGATGATTTTGAGCACCTCTGCCGCCTGATAAGCCCCGACAATACCCGGTAAAACTCCGAGCACTCCGGCCGTTTGGCAGTCCGGAATTTCCCCTTCGCGGGGAGGCTCGGGGAAGAGATCCCGGTAATGGGCGCTCCCTTGATAATTGAAGACGGTCACCTGTCCTTCGAAGCGGTGGATCGCTCCATAAACCACCGGAATACCCGACAATACCCCGGCGTCATTGACCAAATACCGGGTAGGGATATTGTCCGTGGCATCTACCACGATGTCGATATCGTCCATCAGTTCAAATATATTGTCCGGTGTGGCAAAGACTTGCAGGGCTTCGATTTCCACTTCCCCGTTCATCTGGGAAAGCACCTCTTTGGCGATCTCTACTTTGGGACGTCCGACGTCTTCTGTACCGTATAGCACTTGCCGGTGGAGGTTGGTCCAAGCCACGGTATCCGCATCGACCATGCGGATGAACCCCGTCCCCGCAGCGGTGAGATATTGCAACACCGGACAACCGAGTCCTCCGGCGCCGATGACCAGCACCCGTGCTTCCTTCAACCGGCGCTGTCCCTCCGCTCCGATTTCGGGCAATAGCATCTGTCTGTCGTATCTTCTGTTCATCGTCATGGTCTCCGTTTATCCCCCTGCGAAAGGAGGCATGAAGGCGATGCGGTCTCCTTCATCAATCACCCGTTCTCCGGATTGAATAACGTCATTGACGGCTACCCGGAAGCATTTGTCCCTGAGTCCGGAATATTGCCGGTCGAGGTGCTCGAGGAGTTGGCCCACAGACCAACCGGCCGGTATATCCACCCGGTCTTCGGCTTTGCCGGTCAGGGATTCGAGCATCCCGAAGTAATGTATCGTAATGGTAGCCATGGTGATTAGTTTATTGCTTTAAAACGCTCAAGTTGCTGCTCCAGAAAAACAGCACATGCCCGGTCCATCTCATCAAACGCCGCCAACAATGCCTTGCCATAGGCCGTCAGACGAGTGCCGCCACCCCCCTTTCCGCCACTGACGCGGATGACCACTTTTTCTCTGGCGTTGGCATTGATGTCATTCACCTGGCGCCAGGCCTTTTTGTAGGAGAGTTGCATTTCCTTGGCTGCCCGGTTGATGGAGCCATGGCGCTCTATCGCACGAAGCAAAGCGTATCGCCCTTTGCCGAGCAATAAGCCCTTGTCTGATTCCATCCATATCCTGGCTTTTACTTTCATAAACGCAATCCTTCTTTTAGTGCTGTGCCCACGATTTCATACCCGGCGACTACAATCCAAGCATTATATCCGCAAAGATATAATGAAAACCCATACCTTTGTGCAAAAAGGACAAAATGATAACATTACAAGAAGCATTTGACATTGTGCTGGGCCATACGATGGATTATGGGACGGAAGGCGTGCATTACCAAGCAGCGGTCGGACGGGTCTTGGCCAAACCGCTGAGGGCCTCGCGTGATTTACCTCCCTTCGACCGGGTGGCGATGGATGGTATAGCGGTCTTGTATGAAATGGTGGAGTCCGGGCAGCGGAGATTTGAAATGGAGCGGGTGATTGCCGCCGGTGATCCATTGGCCGAGGTGGAAGACCCGCGCAAAGCGGTGGAGATTATGACGGGGGCAGCGCTTCCGGAAGGGGTAGACACGGTGATCCGGTATGAGGATTTGAAAGTCGGGGATGGTTGGGCTGAGATAATGGTAGATACGGTGGTCAGAGGCCAAAATATCCATCACCGGGGCAAGGACAATCATGTGGGGGAGGTGTTGATTCCCGCAGGAAAGCGCTTGACACCGACGGATATTTCGATGTTGGCTTCTGAGGGTATGGTCGAAGTGGAAGTGTTCCGGGTTCCTTCCTTTGGTATCATATCGAGTGGTGACGAACTCGTATCCGTCGCGGAGGAGCCGGCTCCCCACCAAATCCGGCGTTCGAATGTATATGCGATTCAAGCGCTATTGGCTCCTTACCATCCGCGGATTGAGATGTATCACTTCAAGGACGATAAGGATGATATTCGCCGGGGGCTGAGGGAGGCATTCGAGTCTCACGATGCCTTGATTCTCGTCGGCGGGGTGTCCAAGGGGAAGTTTGATTACATCCCGGGTGTTTTGTCGGAGCTCGGGGCTGAAAAGCACTTTCATCGCGTCGCACAGCGTCCGGGGAAGCCCTTTTGGTTTGGCACCCTGGGGAGGAAGTGTATTTTTGCCTTGCCGGGCAATCCGGTCTCTTCGATGGCGAGCACGGTGCGCTATGTGATCCCTTGGATGCGGGCTTGTTTGGGATTGGAAGCGGATTATGCGATTCCGGTGGTACTCTCCAAAGGACTGGAGTTTAAGCCCGCTTTGACGCGCTTGCTGGAAGCATCGTTGACGGTGGATGAGAATGGTGTCTGCCGGGCGGCTCCTCAACCCGGACATGGTTCGGGGGATTTTACCCGCCTGGTGTATAGCGATGGCTTTTTGGAATTGCCGGCAGACAAGACGCGGTTTGAGACGGGAGAAGTCTATCCTTTTTGGCGGACGGTATTCGATTAATGCTACTTGGTATGAAGGAAAGGAGATGGTGTCGGTTGCTTTAGGACTTGTTTCGTTGGGGTAGCAACAGTTCAGTATTCAAATTCTTTGTACTTTTATACAGTTTTTTCGTTTTTGTCAATCAAGGTACTATCGCGTCAGGAACAAAATAAAATGAAGGAACTTAAATTCCTTTAAAATCGTTAAGATTGTATCTATGAAACCGTTATGATTAAAAGAAGTATTAATCCTGCAATGGTAGAATTGTTTTAATCATCTCAAAGGTGCCATTTGATCTTTAAAGACAATAAAAAGCAAATAGATGAATTCTGAATTATGAATACTTATATGAATTATATCGAAATCAATCCAAAAGTAATGCTTGGAAAACCAATTATTAAAGGCACTAGAATTACTGTAGAGTTGATTATAGAAGAATTAGCAGCCGGGAAGACCACGGATGATTTACTCAATGCATTCCCAAATTTAGATAAAGAAAGTATTTGGGCAGCCCTCTCTTTTGCTGCTGATTCGTTAAGAGGTGAAAGAGTTTACCCTGTTGCGATATGAATTTTGTAGTTGACGAAGGAGTAGATCTACAAATTGTTAAAGCGCTTCGAAAGAAAAGACATGATGTTCTATATATAGCTGAATTAGCATCTGGAATTACAGATGATTTGGTTCTCCAATATGCTAATCAACAAGATCGTATTTTGATAACAAGAGATAAAGATTTTGGGGAGTTGGTTTATTGAGACAAAAAAGTTCACTCCGGAATAATTCTGAATAGACTTTATGAATTGGATTCTGATAAAAAGGCAGGAATCGTATCAAAGATTATCGAACAATTCGGTAAAGAATTAATGGGTTCATTTACGGTAATCCACCCGGGAAGAATCAGAATAAGAAAACTATAATAAATCCTCCCTAAATCCATATTCGCGCTCGACTTTGGCGATACGCACCCGGAAGGACCGGTACCATATTTCACGTCCTTTTTGCCGGGCGATTTGGTGCATGTTATTGTTTTTCCACGCTTCGATGGCTTCGAGCGACGCCCAATAGGAGACCGTGATGCCGAGTTCCTGTCGGGCGGATTCGACCCCGAGAAAGCCCTCTTGTTGCCGGGCGAGATCCATCATTTGCCTGGACACATCGGCGTACCCGTTGTCCCCTTCCGTCCGGATAGAGGTGAAAATGACGGCGTAATAGGGTAGAGGATATTTTTTCATTATGATAAGTGGCTTGATTAAGAGGAGTTGGCCTTCCTCACAAAAGTACAAAGAAAAGAGTTTCAGGGGGAGTTGGGGAGATAAAAAAAGCGACACTTTCGTGCCGCTTTGCATGTTTTCACAACGGAAATAAATCCTTATTGTGATTTGCTTTCAATTGTACTGCAAAGATATGATTTATTGGGAATTAGTGCCTGTCTTTTCGATATTTTGTCGTATTTTAGCGATTGAACGAGAATCACTAAAGCGTATGATAATGAAACGAGTATTAGGATTGGACTTGGGAACCACCTCCATCGGATGGGCATTGGTCGAAGAGGGGACAGAAGACGAAACCTCTAAAATCGTCAAACTTGGGGTAAGAGTTGTACCGCTCACCACGGATGAAAAGCAAGATTTCGAAAGGGGAAAGCCACAATCCAAAAATGCCACGCGCACGCTAAAACGCGGGGCGCGTAGGAATTTGTTCAGATATAAATTGAGAAGGGAACATCTCAAGGAGCAATTGCGAGAAATGGGGTTTATAACCGCAGAAGACGCGCTCGCAGAATCGGGTAAGGGAAGCACATTTGAATTATTAGCCCTCCGCGCAAAAGCGGCAACAGAACAAGTGAGTAAAGCGGAGTTTGCACGTGTGCTGCTCGCAATTAATAAAAAAAGGGGCTACAAGAGCAACCGAAAAGCCAAAACGGAGGAAGAGGGAGAAGCCATAGACAGTATGGGTATCGCTCTCGAATTGTATGAAAACGACCTTACACCGGGACAATATATCTACAGACTCCTACAGGCGGGAACGGGGCATTTCCCCGATTTTTATCGCTCCGACTTGCAGGGGGAGTTCGATAGGATTTGGGAGGTACAGCGCATCTATTACCCGGATCAATTGACAGACGAATTGTACGATAATCTGTTGGGAAAAAACAAAAATCAAACCTGGGCCATTTGCAAAGAGCCCTTTGGTCTGGAAGGCATCAAACGAACAGGGAAGAAAATAGAGCAGAAAAAGGAAAATTATGCCTGGAGGGTGGCCGCATTGCAGGAAAAAATGGATTTGGAAACCTTGGCAATTGTCCTTCAGGAAATAAATAACGATATTAATAAATCCAGTGGTTACTTGGGTGCTATAAGCGACAGGAGCAAGGAGTTGTACTTCAATAAAAAGACGGTGGGACAGTACAAATATGACAAGGTAAAGTCAAACCCACATGCCTCCTTAAAGAACATGGTCTTTTATAGGCAAGACTATATGGATGAGTTTGAAAAAGTATGGGAGACACAGGCAACTTATTATCCTGAATTGAAGAGTGGTGAACGTAAGGCTAAGATTCGAGATACCATTATTTTTCACCAACGGCGTCTCAAGAGTCAAAAAGGACTGATTAGCAGATGTGAATTTGAAAAATCAGAAATAGATGTAGAGCGGGATGGAAAGAAGAAACGAATGGAGATTGGACCGAGAGTTATCCCGAGATCCTCTCCTTTGTTTCAGCACTTCAAGATATGGCAAATGCTCAATAATCTCGAATTTGAACATTTTGATACCAGAGAGAAAATATTGTTTCGAGAGTTGGATGAGGATATCCGTCAAAGGGTTTTTGAGGAGTTAGACAGAAGAAGCTCAATGAAAGCCCCGGAGATTCTAAAGATTATCGCACGGTATCTAGATATCGACCGGCGGCCCTCCAACTGGAATGCCAATTATGAATCCATAGAAGGAAATCGCACCAAACAGGCTTTTTATAAAGTGTACGAGAGTATAGCGCAGGCAGAAGGATATGGATTTGATTGGTCAAAGCGCCTTTCACAAGAAGTCGAAGAGGAGTTGAAGGCGGTTTTTGAGCAATTGGGGATAATGCCCTCTATCCTCGATTTTAATCCGGAGGAAGAGCCAGTGGAGGAGCAGGAAAGTTACCGTTTATGGCATCTGATTTATTCGTCGGAGGACGATCCGCTTAATATCCCTGAAGAAGAGCAGCTGGTGTACGGAAAAAATATGGTCAAGTTGAAGAAGAAGCTACACTTAAAATACGGCTTTCCCCCTAAATATGCCGGGATGCTGGCCAATATCTCGTTGCTTCAGGATTATGGGAGCTTAAGTGCTAAGGCCATCAAAAGAATACTGCCTTTTTTACGCGCCGGGCATGAGTACTCTGAAGCGTGCATGCTCGCCGGTTATAATCATTCTAATTCGAAAACGAAAGAGGAGTGGGACAATCGCACATTAGAGCCAAAGATGGAATTGCTCAAGAAAAATAGCTTGCGAAATCCGGTGGTCGAGAAAATTCTCAATCAGATGGTGCATGTCGTCAATCAAGTTATCGAGCAATACGGTAAGCCCGATGAAGTACGGATTGAGCTGGCGCGTGAATTGAAAGCTTCTATCAAAGAGCGCGATAGAATAACCAAAGGGATGAATGCGGCTTTCAGGAGACACGAAGAGATCCGTCAGGTGTTGCGAAATGAATTTGGCATTCTGAATCCGACGCGCAATGACATCATCCGTTATAAACTGTATGACGAACTTCGCCCCTTGGGGTATCACACTCCTTTTACCAATCGCTATATCCGAAAAGAAGACCTGTTCTCTAAGAAGATAGATATCGAACACATCATTCCCAAGGCGCGCTTGTTTGACGACTCTTTTTCCAATAAAACCTTGGCTTACCGGGATGTCAACCTTCAAAAGGGCAACCGCACCGCCTACGATTTCATATCAGAAGACAAACGCTTGGACAGGGACAATTATGAGCAACGGGTCGCCACGCTTTACAATAGAGGAAGGGGCACTATTAGCAAGGCGAAGCGGGATAAATTATTGATGAAAGCAAGTGAGATTCCCGAGGATTTTATCCGGCGCGACCTCAGGGACAGCCAATATATCGCTAAGAAGGCCAAAGAATTGCTCGAAAGGGTCATCCGGGATGTAAATACGACTTCCGGACAGATTACGGCCAAATTGAGAGAGGATTGGGACTTGGTGAATGTCATGAAAGAACTCAATATGCCCAAGTATGAAATGGCCGGCATGACGTATTATGAAGAACGAAAGAACGGCCAACAAATCAAAAAGATCAAGGATTGGACTAAGCGGGATGATCACCGGCATCATGCGATGGACGCGCTGACAGTAGCGTTTACGACTCGTAGCCATGTGCAATACTTGAATAATTTGAATGCATTATCAAGTGTGCGCGTGGACGAAATAAGACATCAAGATTCCCGGCTTTATGGTATCAGGGAGAAGATTACAGAGGTAGTCGATCGAGGCCCGGAGCGTCGCAAAAAGAGACGATTCAAACGTCCCATACCCGACTTCCGGGAGCAGGCCAAAAAACATCTGGAGTCTATCCTTGTCTCCCATAAAGCCAAGAATAAGGTGACCACTTGGAATCTAAACAAAATAAAGGGGGCCAAGAATCCTCAAAAAGTACGCACTCCGAGGGGACAATTGCATCAGGAGACGGTTTATGGACGAATAATGGTCCCTGAGAAAAAATCGGTGAAAATCGGTAGTAATATGGATGCCGAACTCATATCTAAAGTGACCAAACCCATATATAGAATGGCTTTGTTGGAACGCCTCAACGCCTATGGTGGAGATCCGAAGAAAGCGTTTGTAGGTAAGAATTCCTTGAAGAAAAATCCGGTGATTGTGGAGGAACGCACCGGAGAAGTATTGCCGGAGAAAGTGGATGTCCTCCTGCAAAAAGAAGTATTCACTATCCGTAAACCCGTGGGCCCTGACCTTAAAGTATCAAGTGTCATCGACCAAGGAGTTAAGAGAAAATTAGAGGAGCGACTGGCGGAGTATGGTGGCAAACCCAAAGAGGCATTTGCAGATTTGGAGACGAATCCCATTTGGCTCAATGAGCCTCAGGGCATCGCTATTAAGCGAGTGACTATACGCGCACAATTTCAGGGGATGAGTGACAATGCACTGCATATCAAACGCGATCATCATGGAGCACCTGTAAGGGATGAAAATGGTGCCTTTGTACCGGCTGATTTTGTCAATCTCGGCAACAACCATCATGTGGCTATCTATATCGACCCGGAAGGGAAGTTGCAAGAAAAAGCAGTCTCCTTCTTTGAAGCGGTCACCCGGGTCAACCAGGGGCTACCACCGGTAGATAAAGATTATAATGCAGATCAAGGGTGGAGATTTGTTTTCACCTTAAAGCAAAATGAGATGTTTATCTTCCCATCTGAAGGGTTTGATCCTTGGGATTTTGATTTGAAGGATCAGCAGAATGCGGCTATCATCAGTCCTCATCTCTTTAGGGTGCAGAAGATATCAACTAAAAATTACCTGTTTACAAACCATAAGGAAACAAGGGCTGTTTCCGGGGATGATTTAAAGAATAGAAAATCGCTAATTGGGATTAAATATCACTTTATTCAAAGCCCAAGTAGGCTTCGAGGGATTTTAAAAGTTCGCCTAAACCATCTGGGGCAGATTGTCGAGGTCATCGGGGGAGTACGTAAGGAAGAGGACCGGGGAGATGGGGGCGAAAATGAAGACGGGTTAGTCAACGAACCTGCCAGGGAGTATCAATCGAAGCGCATTCGTTTTTCTTCTTCTGATGAGGATAAAGAAGACGAAATACGATATTTTCAAACCCATGATTTAGTGACCCGGTTGCGGCATACAGTGAGTCTTATCCGCCGTGCTTTTGGGGTAGGGAGGACGGGTAAAGAGAATCTACCCTTGCGCATTCGGTTTAACCAATAAGTCAAAAGTATAGCACAAATATGGACATCTTTTTGCCGGAACACCAGGAGATTTTGGAGTTGTTTAACAAAGAGGAGGTGCGGTATCTCCTGATCGGTGGTTATGCCGTCAATGTCTATGGTTATCACCGGACGACGGGCGATATGGACTTATGGATATCTACGGAAGAAGAGAACATTCGACGCATACAGCGGGTATTGCTATCTGTGGGATTTGAAGAAGAAGATGTCCGGTCGATATCCGAAATGGATTTTTCGATCCCACAAGTATTCTCTATCTATGCGGTCCCGGCTAAGGTGGATTTTGTGACACGCGTCAACCTGATAGATTTCGACGAAGCGTGGCCGCGGAGATCGACCTTTGTATTGGAGGACGAGTTGGTATTGAATGTGGTCCATTACCGGGATTTGGTATTGATGAAAATGAACACCGGGCGGCTCAAGGATAAAGCCGATGTCGAAGAAATGCAAAAAATCCGTAGGGAACCGGATAAATCAAAGAAAGAATAGATGTAATAATATCCTAATATATTGAATGTCAGACATTTTGGCCTATTTTTTGTAACGAGTAGGGCAAAGAACGGGTATCATGATCAAGCAAACACTGTATTTCTCAAATCCGGCCTATCTCAAAGTCAAGATGCGCCAGCTTTGTATCCAATCCAAGGGATGGGAGGGGCTGGATGAAATAACCCGGCCTATAGAGGATATAGGCATGGTGATTTTGGACCATCCACAGATTACCATTACGCACAATTGTCTAAAGGCCCTTCAGGCCAACAATACGGTCGTGGTGAGTTGTGATGACAAGCGCATGCCCCATAGTATTTTTTTGCCATTGGTGGGGCATAGCTTGCAGAGTGAGCGATACCGGGTCCAACTGGCAGCGTCCAAGCCCTTGCTCAATAATATGTGGCAGCAGACGATAGTAGCCAAAATCGAGAATCAAAGAGCGGTGCTTGAAATCGTTGGCAAGCCGTACAAGCGATTGGAGGTGCTGGCAACACGGGTCACCAGCGGGGATAGGACCAATGTCGAAGGGCAGGCTGCAGCCTATTATTGGCCACAGCTGTTTGATGGGTTTATCCGCGATAGATATGGAGAAGTGCCCAATAATCTTCTCAATTACGGGTACGCGATATTGCGCAGTTTGGTTGCCCGGGCACTGGTATCTTCCGGACTGTTATTGACTTTGGGGATGCACCATAAGAACCAATACAATGCATTTTGTTTGGCAGATGATGTGATGGAACCCTTTCGTCCTTTTGTTGACCTGTTGGTGTATGACATGTTCGTCCACGACGAAATTAATACCTTTTTGAGCAAGGAGAGCAAGCGGAGGTTACTGTCCCTTTGTTCGATGGATGCTCATTTTGGTAAGAAACGAAGTCCTTTGATGGTGGGAGTATCGCACACCTCCTCCTCCCTGTATCAATGCTATAAAGGCAAACGACGCAAGATAAAGTATCCCGAACTAAACGTAGCGCATTATGATCAAATCAGAACGGTTAAGCAAATATAGAGTGATGTGGGTGTTTGTATTTTTTGATTTGCCGACAGAGACCAAGACGGATAGAAAGCGCGCCGCAAAGTTCCGTAATACCCTTAAAGAGGACGGATTCCGGATGTTTCAATTCTCCATTTATATGCGGCATTGTACCAGTCGTGAAAATGCGAAAGTGCACGAAGACCGGGTCAAAGGATTTTTGCCTCCATTGGGCAAAGTAGGGATATTGACCATCACAGACCGCCAATTTGGAATGATGGAGATCTTTTTTGGCAGGAAAGAAGAACCCAAGCCCAAGGGCCCGGTACAGTTGGAATTGTGGTAAAAAAACGGTTTCTATGTCACTGTATAAAGAGATGAATCACAGTACCTTATATGAGGTATGCTGTGATTCATCCCTGCAAAAATACAAATTGAAAGCAAATCACAACCAGCCCCTACAAGGGCGGTAATCACCTCTAGCTGTGATTCATCCCTGCAAAAATACAAACACATGA
>JALWRC010000001.1 GCA_027080725.1 Saprospiraceae bacterium | reverse complement strand
TTTGCCGAGATTAGTATTTTGCATGTATTCATGCATTTTTTCATTGGCGGTGGTCATATCCCCTCCGGGACCTATGCGATACCGCCAAAGGTGATACCATCTTCGGTATTTTGACAGGACCCCGTCCTCACCGGAGGTTTCTGAGGTGTCCAGACTACTGATTCTATTTAGCCATTGGGCTTTCATTTCATAGAAATTGGGTTTGTATTGGCTTTCTTGAGCCGTTAAGGTAGCATAGGAGCCAAAATAGCCTACTACCAGTACAAAAATAAGAATATTTTTTTTCATGATTTTGATTTTTATTCGAGTGAGAAGAATAGTAAGGTCGAAATCAAAAAATAGAGAAAATATTCTTAGCTTTGCAGCCTCGATTAGTACCGAGAAAGAGGGTCTGCAATTCGAAATCATTCGACAAAGTGGATTCTCTTTTTTTGATTTCACTCATATCTGGTAGGAGGGTCATCTACCAAAAAGGAAGCTGACCATGCCACCACACGGGCATCTTTGCAACTTCCATATCCATTTTACCTAAGGTGGTTCTAATAAGCGGTGTAATCTGTATTTGTAAAAGAGGATTCCTCGATAGAATAGCACATGATTCAAATGCTTTGTGCTTTGTGCTTTGTGCTTTGTGCTTTGTGCTTTGTGCTTTGTGCTTTGTGCTTTGTGCTTTGTGCTTTGTGCTTTGTGCTTTGTGCTTTGTGCTTTGTGCTTTGTGCAAAAAGGTGTCTAAAGATACGGCAAAAAACCGGAAGGGACGACAGGGTATGCCGGTGATTTTGTGGGGAGAGTGCGTTATAGAATAAACATGGTTCATATGTGTTAAATCGCTAATTTGGGATAGGATTCACAGTTAAAGGTAAAACATTATTTTGGATATGAAGTAAAATTTATCGAGAAAAAATGGATAAAAATAAATAAATTTTGTATGGTAATGTGTAACGCGTACAGTATCAATAGGATACAACTATGCCTCGAAATGTTAAAGTTTTGGAATGTAATCCTTCAGAACCCATCGAATAAAATAAGGGCGCGGCAAGCTATACGTTTTTCCTTTGACGCTAAGTGCTCATACGAAAGCATTTTTCGTTAACATAGCCCACGGTTTTAACCGTGGGTTTAGGGTGAAAGACATTTTTTGCAATGGTTTTAACCATTTATGGAAATTGTGCAAGCCTCCCTCCCCGTCATTTCGGAATCAGCATTTGGTCCATGTCGATATTCTCTTTGATGAGCTCGATGGCTCTTTTGACTTTCCAGGGAGTACTCCGGTTGATTTTTACTTCGATGTTGGATATGCGGATGACGCTGCCGAAGGTGTCGAGGTCGGTCTGGACCAAAGGTATTTCATGCTTTTCTACATATTCCATGGCTGTTTTATCCATTTCACCATGCCCACAAACGACGATTCCGGCCAGGGGAGGTTTGGATAGCTCCAGCCCTTCCGTGCCCTTTTCTATCTTGGAGATGGATTCCCGAAACCGGCTGTACGGGGTGACCAATAGGAGATCCCGTTCTTTCGTCCAGTCTTGCTTGTCTAAAAGGGAACCCGCTACAATGTCTTCCACTTTATTGTCCAGTTTGTCGGAATGCGCCAGGACGACTCCTTTAACGGAGCGTGCGATGGTGCGCATCACAGGAAAGGCCAAACTGTGGTCGTATGGGATGACCCCTAAGAGGGGCAACCCCTTTTTCTTCAAATACTTGCTCACATAGTTGGTGACTTTCTCCAATTTGTCCCTTCGCACCTTGTTGATAATGACCCCCAGGATGGGGACGTCTCGCTCTCTGAATAATGCCAAACACATATTGAGCATGTCTGTGGTACTGCCGATGCCGCCTTCAACGACCATAACGACGCTGGCATCCAGCATTTTGGCCACCCGCGCATTGGACTGATTGACGACACTCCCGACGCCGGGATGTCCGGTCCCCTCGTAAATGATAAGCTCGTTTTCCTGCTCCAGGACAGACTTCGCATGTGCGATATCGGAGGGGAATTTGTAGTGCTCCGGGTGGTCCAGGAAGTCTGTGACGGTACTCGAACCCAAGATGACAGGACTATGTATCTCCGGTCGCATCTCGAATTGTATCAAATCCATAAAGAGCAATGCGTCCTTATCCACCCGGAATTGTCCAAAATCCAGGTATTTCTGTCCGACGGGCTTGCAATACCCGACGTTTAAACCCCGTGCTAAAAAATTGGATACCAAGCCCAGGGTGGAGGTGGTCTTTCCCACGTGTTGGGAGGTCGCTGCGACGTAGATGCTTTTGTATTTCATTGCCTCACTTTATTTGGATTCCGATGAGGGGAGTTGATGCCCCGCTGTTTTATCCTCACAAACATACTGTTTTCTTATCACTTTCCTAATTTTTTATCCTTGCATGTTAAACATTTCATAAAGCGAAGTAAACCCTGTATCCTTTTGGGGGCTTTTGTCGTCTCACTTTCGAAAGGGTCATACGACTGTAGATAAACGCATTATCTATTATCCGCCTGAATACTCTTAAATGAGTTAAAAGCGAAGTCAGAAAGACCTAGTGCTTGGCGCAAGAAATAAATATACATAGTGTCTGCTAGAAAACTATCAAATTTTATGAAATGAGAGATTTTGGATGAGCTTTTTCGTTTTTCGAGACGAAGTGATGCCGGGGTATCAGTGAGTTGAGAAAAATAAAAAGATCGCCAAAAGATACATTTCTAATTTTGAAGAGTTTTCTCGCATACACTACATAGCAACCGAAGCTATTTTCCTTTGAATCGAGGCGCTCAAATAGGAGCCATGCCGTAGTATAGTGACTGTTTGAGCAACGAAGAGTCGGAGTAAAAGAGCGAGGTTATATGGATAGTTATTTTCTGCGCAAAGCGCTAATTTGTTAATTACAAAATTGAAAAATTATGAAACGGTTTAGAAAAATTTTATTGCTCTCGATGATGATGTTATTGGTTTTTGCATTACAGGCACAGGTAGAGGTGAAGACCAATCCGGTCGCTTATTTGTTTAAGAATTTTCCTGTAAAAGCTGAATATGTCTTTTCTCCCAATTGGGGTGCCGAGCTGGGTCTGGGCTACCAATTGACCAATTGGACATTGGACAACGGAGAACGGGCGGATATCAATCGCTATGCTGCCTCTTTAGCTGTCAAGCACTATTTCATGCCATCTGCCAAAGGGGGAGATCGTTTCTACGCACTCCTCTACAATAAGTATCGCAAGTATCAGGGGAGTGCCTCCACTACTTCTGATCGCGTCTACGCCACAAGAGATGCATTGGGGCTCGCTTTGGGGTACAAATGGGTTTCACAAAAGCAATTTACAGTGGAGACAGCTTTGGGCGGTGGCCGCGCAGTTTACAATGAAATTGATGGGCAAGACATATCGATGCTTCCATTTGTAAACCTCGATGTGTATTGGAGATTGGATATCGGTTATCGATTCTAATGACCCGGAATAGTCATCCGGTATAGTCACGGTTCCTTTGGATGATACCACAGGATAAAAGCCTTCAAAAAAGTGTTTATCCCACTTTTTTGAAGGCTTTTTTAGGTATGTTAGGGTGCTTGCACTCCTCCTCAGGGTAAGCACAAAAAGGACCTGAGCCTATTGGTCTTCCTTTCCGGCGGTATTATCGTGTATTAGGAGGTCTTGATACACTTGCAGGTGCGCCCGTAGGTAGGTCTCCATCTCCTTTGCCCGGACGGGGAAGCTGTCGAGGTAGTTCACCGGATTTTTGGTAGGGTGGCGGAAGAGCCATCGGTCTTGGCCCTTGAGGACGAAGAGCCATTCCCGGTCGATGGCAGCCACTTTGTCGTCTCCGTTGAGTAGCGCATAGGGACGCCGCTCCCTCAACAAATCCATCCCCATCGTCTCATTGATGTAGGGGAGCCGGAGCAATCCCATAATCGTAGGGAAGACGTCGATTTGACTTCCGAGGTCGTGCCGGGTTTCCGGTAGGTGGATGTTGGGAGGGGTATGAAATAGTAGAGGACTATGGTGGTAATTGAGCGATAGGGGGTAGTGCACATCCAGCGGTGCCCCGTGGTCTGCTACGAAGACAAATATCGTATGGTCAAACCATCCTTGCCGTTTCGCCAAGGTAAAGAATCGCCGCAATGACCAATCGGCGTAGGCCGTGGCTTGTTGCTTCATCGTGCCGTGTCGGGGCTGGTAGTAACCGGGGATGTAGTACGGTCCGTGGTCGCTTGCAGTCATGAAGGCGACGAAAAAGGGCTTGCCTGTCCGGTGCAAGTTGTTGAGATAGGGGATGGAAAACCGGAACATGTAGTCGTCCGGAACACCCAGCGTGGTCTTCACTTCTCTCTTTGGATAATCGTCTTCTGAGACAATGTTGTCGAAATCATTGGCGCGTAAGAATCCCTCCACATTGTCAAATTGGCCGTCGTGCGTGGTAAAATAAGTCGTGGTGTAGCCTTGCTTCTTTAGGGCGTGAGAAATGCCGTGATACCTCACAATACCCTTCAGTGGATGCTGTCGAAACAACGCGGGGTAAGAGAAAAGGGTGCTGAAGATGCCATTGAATGTATGTTCTCCCGCCGTGTAGATATGGTCAAAGAAAAGCGATGCATCGGCCAGACTGTCGAGAAAGGGGGTCAGGGTATCCCGGTTCCCAAAATGTGCCATTTTTGCGGCGCTCATGCCCTCCATGATGATGAGTACGACATTGGTCCTGGTCGTAGAGACGGTGTCGGTTAGAATGGTGCGCGCTAAAGGCATGCCGGGTGGAGGAGGGGAGAGGTGCAAGGCGTTTTGGACATACTCCAGCGCGCGCCCGGAATCCATCAATGAGACCGTGGCGTTGTCTTCATCCATCGCGTCCAGCGCACTGCGCATCAGTGTAAAAACCGGGTTCAAACCCAGCTGATTGAGCATGGGATTAGAGCAGAAATAAGCGGTCCCGACCCGTATCGGCGACTTCTTTTGGATACGCCCCCGGATGCCCAAAAAAATAAGTCCAAGGATAAGCAAGGCTTGCAGGCTGCCGGCCAAAATGTTGCCTCTCTCCCGATAATCGACCATTTCATACCTGCTAAAAACTCGCTTCATCCCTCGATAAAAGAAATAGGTCAGGAGAAAGAAAGGGAGGAATGCCAGATAATATCGCGGTTCTCTAAAGATCATCTTCAGCACAAACCGGGGGGAGTCCATCCACTCGAAGGCTCCGATGTCAAAGCGCTTGAAGAACTGGTTGAAATACGGGATGTCTGCCGCAGCGATTACGAAGGAGAACGTAAATAGGAGCATGAAATAGTAGAATAATATGCGGTTGACAATGGAACTTCGCTTGCCCATAACAGCGAGGAGGAGCAAAATAAGTGCCGGAAGCAGGGTGATATAGCCGATGATGGCGAGGTCAAAACGGACGCCGATGAGGAATGCGGTGAAGAGTTTGTCCGGTAGTCGGTCGATGCCGCTGACCCGGCTAATCTCGGTGAGCAGCAGGAGTAGCCGGAAAGAGAAAAAAACACCCAGTGCCAGCAAATAGATGCGCAACAGGAGATGGATCGTGGGTGTGATATGTGATTTTGGCCCCTTCATCGCGTACACTTATCCACCGGTGACTATTGCTTGACCAATTTGTAGGTTTTTATCGCACCATGGGGCATCTCTATCCGGAAGAGGACGACTCCCTTGGGCCACTTCGCGGTGTTGAGGCGGTATTTGGCGCTTGGAGGGAGTGCGATCGAACGCCTGCAGAGGGGCTCCCCTCTGAGGGTGACGGCGCGTATCTTTAGCCGGACAACAACACCGGACTTGTTGGTCATCATGAGTTGCTCTCCAAAGGGCGAAGGCCCGATTATAATCGGGATAGCGCCCGGATTTTGTGGAGTCCGTGCGGACGAAAGCACGAGTGGGATGTCGAAGAATTGGAGCACCCCCCGGATGAACATCTCCGTCTCCTTCGTCCGCTTCACCGTCTCGAGGGGGAAGCCGATATTGACGAGTTTGTAGGTCGTGCCACCACTGATTTTTCCCGCAAAGGAGACCCCGGCGAGGCTGCCGTCATTGTAGGTGAGGATGGGCTTGCTTCCGCGGTACGTGTCGAGTACATCGGGATAATCCTCCGGATATACAACCCCGAAATGCAGCGTCTGCCCCGCCCAAAAGGTGCTGGATTTGCCCCTTGCGATGGTGAGCGACTCGTCGCCGTCACTGACAAATTTCGCTTTGAAATAGTTGTGGTAAAAGTTCTTGTCGGTAGTGGAACCCTTTTGGTCCAAATCCCATGCGATTTCGGAGCCGGTGATAAAGAGTTTGCCCCCTGCTTTGAGGTAGGTGGATACGGCCTTTTGCTCCTTGGCGCTGAAGGTCTCGTCTTTGGTGGACTCGTCTCCGAGCATCCAAATCACCATTTCATACCTGCCGAGCTCCACCTGTCCCCGTTCGATGGCTTCATTGGCAGCGGAACTGATGTCTATGGCAAGCGTATTGTGCACAAGGGCCTTGCTGTAGGTCGTATTGAAGGTGTGGGTGGGCTCCGGGTAAGAGGCGCGACGGTCAAAACCATCGATGATGAGCACCGGTTTCGGGTCTCTCCATCCGGAGCGGAAGAGGGAGTAGGTGTCCCCCGGAGCGCCGGCTTTTCCCCCGCGGTTGACGGCTACCAACCGCAGAAAGTAGAGGGTATTGGGAAGCAGATTGCCGGCAGAAATCATCGCATGGTTGCTCCCTTTCCTTAGGGTCGTGTCTCCCGCCAAATCCACAAAATGGGAGGGATCGGTGGCGGGGGCATACTGAAGGTGGAATCCCGCGGCAGCCAACCCGGAAGCGGCTTTCCAATGCACCTGTATCGAATCTCCGGAGGCATTCCATTGGATGGCGACAAGGGTTGGGGCGCCCGGGACGCCGGTTTGGATATCCAGAGCCTTGGAGAGCGATGAGGTGTTGCCCTCGTCGTCCGTAACGGTGAGGGTGACGGTGTAATGGCCGTCCTGTGGATAGGCATACCGCACGATACGGCCGGTATCTGTGGCGCCATCTCCATACTCCCAGGCGTAATGCGTAATCCCGCCATCATCCGCTGAGGCGCTCGCATCAAAGGTCAGCGAATCCAAGGCCCCTGCCGGAAGGCCCGTGATTTTAAAATCAGCAAAGGGCTGTCCATTGTTGCTCGGGATGAGTTCGATATCCATGTCTTTATAACGGTCTTTAACTATGGAAACCCGCCGGGTCAAAGGAAGGTATCCGGAGCGGGTGAACTCTAAAGTGTACGTGCCGGGGGCGAGATCTCCCAAGGCGTAGAAGCCATTGTAGCCGTCATCTCCGGTGTAGGAACTCCCGGAAGGTGTGGCGACGACATGTACATTGTTGATGGTCTTATGGGTGGATTTGTCCGTGGCGATACCTCCGACACGACCGGTGGTGAAGCAGGGGGCATCGAAGTATTGGCAAAAGGACTGGGCGATAGCCCAGGCGTAGTTCTCTAAGTATTTACTGTTTTTGAGGCGCAATCCTTCCGCCGGAATATCGTGGAATGCCCCTTCCGAAAGGGTCGCCGGCATGTCGGTATTGCGCAAAACCCCGAGGTGGAAGCCCAGGAAGGATTGGTCGCCGCGGTTGTAGTGTCCGGTGGTCTTGAGCAGGTTCTCCAACCGGGGAGACATGATATTGCCCATCGCTATGGCATCGGGCCACGCCGCCGTGCCGTTGACCTCTTTGTAGAGGACAAGGGAGTAGTTGCCCCCTCCGGCATTGGTGTGGATGGAGTGGAAATAGTCGGCGCCAAAAGCATTGGCGATGGCACTTCTCGAGGCGAGGCTGATATCGTCGCTGTCATCGTTTTTGGTACGCGTCATCCGCACCTTAGCCCCCAATCCCTCTAATATGCGTTGGAGATGCACAGCGGTGGTGAGGTTGCCTTCGGATTCCCAATATATAAGACCGTGCGCTAATGGGACGCGCCGGTCATTGGATGGGTCGTGGCCTCCGTGTCCGGCATCGATGCATATCCGTACGTCCTTCAGCGGCTGGGCATGCATCCCGCGTATGCCATACAGAGATAGGACGAGGAGAAGGAAGAGGGTTTTATGGTATGAAATGGTTGGCATGTTGGTATAAATTTTACGCATCGCAACAGTTGACTAATCGGTGGTACATGACAAAATTACTGAACCTGCAGAGTGTAGAGCCATCCTTCCGGAGAGTGAAAGACTACTTGTTTTTCGTCCGGAGAGAGCCGCGGGTAGAGGGCGATAACGGAAGTGTTTTCGGTGAGATTAATCCGTGTTTTTCCGTCTTTGGATACCTTGTAAATATCGGAAGAAGTAAACTTCAGTCCGTCGTCCCGTTCGTCCATCCCTATCAGCCATCGGCCGTCTTTGGTCCAGTGTGCGGCATGTAGCCGCTGCAAACTCGCGACGATTTTACCTTTTGCATCGCAAATGCGCGTACCGGAGCCGGCGAAATTGAACACGAGGTGTTTGCCGTCCGGAGACGTCTCCGCCCAGATGTAATTGCCTTTGCCCAACGGGTCCAAGACGGAAGTTTGACCGTGGTCATACCACACGAGGTGTAAGTCCATGTCGGCATAACCCACCGTGATGTCCTTTGGCTCAGCGGTGTCCGTACCCGCAGCGGGATCGTATGCATGAAGGGTGTTATCGACAAGGTAGAGCAGTTTTCCCGCGTTCCATCCGATGATTTTGCAAGGGGCGCGATCCGAAAAAATGGCTTTGTTGTGCTCTTCCCCGTCCAGTAAATGAATGGTGTTGGCGCGCCGGCGCTTGATGAGATTGAAGGCGCTGTAGGCGATGTGCCGGCCGTCCCCCGAGACCGCTACATTCCTTCCTGCCCCCTTGTCGGTGCATAAGGTAGTCATCTTTTCGGAACTCAAATCGAAGAGGTGGAGCCCTTTGTCTTGTACCCCGGTGACGAGGAGCTTTTTACCGTCCGGCATCCAATGGGGCTTAAAATACCCCGGCGCAATGTTTTTTACCAATTGCACCTCCTGCGTCTTTGCCGCTTTTTTGACACTCCCGGAACTGCACCCCGTCAATACGGAGAGTCCCAACACGAGAACAAGGAAATATTTCATAGACATACATTGTGTTTTTTGATAAGTTGTGGCTTTCACCAACCTCAATAATACATTACAAACCGCAAGTTAGGGATTTTGCATGAGAAAGGAGGAGGGAACCAGGAGGGGTGTATGACAAAGTGCACTATTATTCGCAAAATATAGAAAGACAGCGGAATAATACGTTACTTCAGTGGGGGTAAATAGTTTGAGGTGTCCTAGTTTTCCACAAGAATAATTATATTATAAAAATCTCCAGTTTAGACAAGTGGTTTGGTAGTTCTTGAACGAATGTCTAATGAATAGTAAAAGTTCAGAGAGCTTACTATACAGAGTGAATGTATTATATGGCCTATTCCGGCGAAATTCCAAGCGGGAACCGGCGCTAACCCTGGATAGTGTTATTATATCTTCTATGGTCTAAATATCATTAAGGCAAAGTTTTACTTCGAAGCATAGTAGCCGTGTTCCCTTCAACAGAAGTTAAGCCCGCCCTAGTGGTGCTCTGTCAAGATTAAATTGTCGGGTATCTTCGGTGTATTTTGCGTCTGCACTTCGCTATAAATACTCGACGTAGCTGGTGGGTACGCCTGCGTTTTTTGTCTCGTTCAAACGCAAAATTCACTCAAATCTAACTCGACATTCAAATGTTGCCAGAGCACCATGGTTAGCTCTTAATTTCGCCTGTGTCCTGACAAGCGTATTCTGATGGATAAGTAGAAGTTATTTTG